>ONHF01000007.1 GCA_900317555.1 uncultured Lachnospiraceae bacterium
GCACCAAAGATCTGTATATGTCGATGTCGAGGACTTACAGGCTGCCATTACCGAAGGAATCCATAGCTGTTTTAACAGGAATAAAGACAAGATATTCACATTTCTCCCTGAATACCTTGGCACATACATTGATCTCGTCACAGCGAGCAATAAGCTTCCATCTGGAACCCCTTCCTCATCATTGGCTACAACTGTAAAGAGGGCGACGACTAGCCACAAGAAAGCCCGGACAATTCGGTCTGTAGATGACATTCTCGCCAGCATGTCAAAAATTACAGATACAGAAAAAGATGCTGTAACTAAGCAAAGAGTCGGCCAAGGATATTTTAAGGAATTATTGCTGAACAAGTATTCATGCAAATGTGCTCTATGCTCTATTTCAACAAAGAGCATGCTTGTCGCAAGTCATATTAAGGAATGGTCTGTTGCAAGCAATACGGAAAAATTAGATGAAAACAATGGCCTGCTGCTCTGCGCTCATCACGATGCGCTGTTCGACAAGCACCTGATTTCTTTTGACTCATCAGGGGATGTCATAGTATCTCCGACCTTGTCTGCGTCAGAGCAAACGCAGCTTGGAATTCCATCAATTCCGAAAATCACAATGACGCCCGCTATGGACGTATATATGGCATACCACAGAGCGCATCTGAAAAAGTAGAAAGAGGAGGCCTCTATTTCGTGGACATCTTACCAAGTAAATCAGAACTCGCAAAAGTCATATTGCAGGTGATGGAAAAATCTCCCGATCCGATATCCGTTACGGTGATGAACGAAAAAGTGGCAAAAGAATTGAACCTCTCCGACGATCTTCTGCAAATCGAGGAGATGAACGGTACAGATACTGAATTCAATTACCGCATGCGCTGGGCCCGCACGGAATTAAAGAATAAAGGGCGTATCACGAATCCATCGAGAGGAGTTTGGGAACTCACCAGCTGAGGACTGAGCCATTACTGCCGGCAATGATTGTGAAGCGAGCCTTAAGGGACATTCTCCCTCAAGGCTCGCTTTTCCGTTGTTGTTATTCAGCCTTTGTTCGTCATCTTCCTGTACTCATCCATGTCGAGGCTGACGTCCACATAGGAATCCGCCTTTACATTTCGGTGGGTCAAGAGTACTACCGTCTCGATCCCCTCTACAAACGGAAACATATCCACCGGCACCGCCTTCTTCATGCAATACCCCGCATCGACCAGCACCGCAAGATTCTCACCGAGCGTAACCGGATTGCAGGAGACATAGACAATTTTTTTCGGGGACAGAACAAGAAGGCTCTGCAGAAATTCATCCGAAGCGCCGGACCTTGGCGGATCCATAAAAACAACGTCCGCCGTCTCGTTTTTCCGCGCAAGATCCTCCATAAAGCTGCCGGAATCATCGTTGTAAAACCGCACGTTCTGCAGTCCGTTCAGTCCTGCATTCATGACAGCATTCTTCACAGCGTCAGGATTCAGCTCGACGCCGATGACTTCCTCCGCCTTGTCTGCCGCGCAGATTCCGATTGTACCGATGCCGCAATACGTATCGATCACGCGTTCCTTTCCTGAAAGACCGGCGCAGTCAATCGCGATGCGGTAAAGCTTATCTGTCTGCAGAGAATTGACCTGATAGAACGCTCTTGATGAGATCCGGAATCTTTTCCCGCAGAGCTCGTCTTCGATATAACCCGGGCCGTAGATAATCTTTTCCGTAGTCCCCAGAACCATTGTTGTTGCCCGGGAATTGATGTTTTGCACAATCGTTGTTATCTCCGGGTGTTTTTGAAGAAGTGCCTGCACAAAATGATTCTTGGAAGGAAAGGCAGGTCCGTTCGTTACGATCGTGACCATGATCTGTCCGGTCGTCCTTGCAGTCCGGATCTGTACGGCGCGCAGCAGGCCAAAACCGGTCTTTTCGTCGTAGACTCTGATCTTAAAGGAAGGCAGCATCGAATAGATGGTCTGAACAATGACGCCGGCTCTTTTATTCTCGATCAGGCAGTCGGTGACCGGGACGATTTCATGTGAATGCTGGCGATAGACGCCGCAGACAGGACGCCCTTTCCGGTCAGGTCCGAAGATGCTCGTTACCTTATTCCGGTAGCGTCCCGGGTTCTTCATCCGGATCACCGGCTCCACCGGCCCGAACTCACCGATACATTCTTCCACCAGAAGCTGCTTGGCGCGGAGCTGCTCTTCCATCGGCGTATCAATCATCGTGCAGCCGCCGCAGCGTCCGGAAAACTTACAGCGCGATGTTCCCTTCTTTTTAAACGGCGCGCTCTTTCGTTCCGTCTCAGGAGAGCGGGACCGCTTCGGCGTCGTAGTAGTACTCTTCTTCATGTCTTTCCTTTGCTTCCTGCTGTCTGCGGCGGACCTTGTCCATCGGGCACCAGTCCCGTCCGGGCTCTTCACAGATGATGCTCACGCCGCGGATATCCGAGACAGCCCGCACCGCCCGTTCATAATCCAGCGAATTGATGCGGACAATACTGCGGTATTTGTTCTTCCGGTTTCCGAAAATCCGCTCGAACAGTGAAGTATCCTCTTCGCGGATTGAAAATGAAATCCGCGCTTCCAGCAAAGCCCTTTCCACCCTGTCCAGCATATCGCAGGTATAGACCTTGCAGAAATCACAGCCGTTGTCAAAATACTGGTTCTCTTTAATAATGGATGACATTCCCCGCCCCCGCAATCATCTGCATGCGCAGGCCTGCTCTATCCGATCATCATAATCACAATATAGCAGGCAATTATGTGAAATTATCTAATAATTAATATTAGACCAGGGCGGTCAACATGTCAACATAAATACTTCTCTCTTTCGCTTTCTCCGGCGGAAAGGATCCGTTCTAACAGTCCTCTGGCCGAGAGCCGCACAGCGCCAGCGCCATAAATGATCACCTGCTCCACTGCGTCGCTTGTCGCGACTGTAACCTGGTTTCCGCGGGCAAGCTTGTGCGCTGTTTTCTCGATATAAAGGTCTGCTGTCTCGGCTTCCTTTGTGTAAACCACGTCAATATTATGGAAACGTGTTACGCTGCCGGTACCGCCCGGCACCTTGTAGGCATCAAAAACAACAATGACGTTTTCGTCCGTGAATCCGGCGTAATTGGAGAGGATGTCCAGCAGACGGTCTCTCCCTGCCTTGAGATCCGTCCCTGCCAGATCCCGCAGTTCATTCCACGCGTAGATAATATTGTAACCATCTACCAGAAGATAGCTCTGCTGCCGTGGCGCGGTTTCTTTCTTCTTCGCAGCGTATTTGGGGTCACCACCGGGAGATGCCGTGCTGTCTTTCTGCACTCCCGCGCCATCCTTCCACACATCCGTATTCCCTTCGTAATATCCCGCGTTTTCGGGATTGCGCAGTCTCTGCGGTCGGTAGGCGGTTCCGTAAGTTGCCTCAAAGATCCGCTCCAGCTCGTTCTCTTCTGCCGCAAAGCTCCGTTCACGGGCGGCAAAATCGTCTGCAGCCTTCACAGTCCTTGCATGTCTGCTGCTTGTCGGCTCCATGGCATCCGAATCTGCCGCCAGAACATCTTCGCCCTGCTCCGTCACGGAAGGTGTGAATGTATAATAATCGTCTGTCAGATACTGCGCGTCCGGATCATCCGCCGGTCTCCAGCCGCTGTCAAAGTGCATATATTTGCGTACCAGATTCCAAGCTACCGGCGTGCCGGCTCCATGAGAACAGAATACCGACCCCGACGGATTCCAGCGGTCAAGTTCCGGATCGTACGGATTCTGATCCAGCACCTCCCGCGCGTTATGGCAGGGCTCATAGTCCAGAAGTCTTGCGGTGATCCTGCCCGCGCCGCCGGTATAGGACTGCAGCGTCTGCGCATAGCCCCCGAAAGATGAAGCCGGAATTTTTCCGGTCACGAGGGCACCGTCGCCCGAAAATTCAGCCGGCTGCGTTTGACCATGCAGGTCACTCATATCCTGCAGGAAGCGTCCAAGGCTCGCCGAAGGCAGCTCCGCCTGAAAGGACAGGACCGGTTCCAGCAGAATATTCTGCGCCATCATCAGTCCCTGCCGCACCGCACGGTACGCTGCCTGACGGAAGTCTCCCGCTGAAGTATGTTTGATATTTGCGCGTCCGCCAAGCAGCGTGATCGTTACATCGGTCAGCTCGGATCCTGTCAGAACGCCGCGGAATGTTTTCTCCCGCAGAAACGAAAGGATCTGATTCTGCCAGTTCTTATCGAGGGTGCCGTGCGGAGTTTTGTTCTGCACTGTAATACCGCTCCCCGGTTCGGAAGGCTCCAGCAGGACATGCACTTCCGCGTAATGGCGGAGGGGTTCAAAATGTCCTACGCCCTCCACCGGCTGCCGGATTGTTTCCCTGTAGACAATTCTGCCCGGACCGAAGGACGCGCGCAGGTCGAAACGCTCCTTTAAAATGTTCTTCAGGATTTCCATCTGCACAGTTCCCATGATACCGATCATGATTTCACGGGTATGTTCGTCCCGGGAAACGTGCAGCATCGGTTCCTCTTCCTCCACGGTCCGCAGGGCAGACAGCAGTGTAAAATCATCGGCCGGGCGGCCATAGGCATCCGTCGCGCTCACGCTATAGGTTTCAATCGGCGAAAGGAGCTCCGTCATTTCATCCTGCCGGATTCCGAGACCGTTCCCCGCTCTCGTGTAGGAAAGGCCGGATACCGCGGCGATGTCCCCCGCGCCGGCACTTGTCACGGCCGAGAATCTTCCGCCCGAATAAATCCGGATGCCGCTGACTTTCTCTTCGGCAAAGGAAGGCGCCGTCTCCTCATCGCCGGCACTCGCGGCGTCTTCCGCGCTCTCCGCCGGCTTTGGAACGCGCTCACGAACACTGTCCCGTACGCGCAATGTCCCTGATGTGATCTTCATGAACGTCAGCCGGACATTCGGCTCCTCGTGCGCGATCTTATAGACCAGCGCGCCGAACGGCTGCTCTGCCGGCGGCAGCTCCGTCGCCGCATCTGTTTTCACTTCTTCCCCGGGCGCTTTAGTCCCATAGGGCAGCATATATCGGCACATTCCATCAAGCAGATCCGGCGTTCCTTCATCCCGCAGCGCGGCGCCAAAGTATAACGGTATCAGCCGTCTTGCTTTGACCAGGTAAGTCACATCGTCATCTGTAACCTTCCTGCCGTTCTCCAGATATTGCTCCATCAGATTTTCATCGCAGACAGCCACTTCTTCCTGATTGCGTTCCGAGAGCTGCCCGCTGCCGAACGGAACGATATTCGGGGAGAGCGAGGCCTTCAGTTCTAAAAGGAGCTTTTCCTGTGCGGCCTGCCGGTCGCCTGTCTGCTCCAGCTGATCGCATTTGTTCACAAAAATAAATACCGGCACATGATAATGTTCCAGCAGTGTCCACAGGAGACGCACCTGCTGGGTCACACCGTCTGCCGCGCTGATCACAAGGACCGCATAGTCCAGCACCCGCAGCGTCCGTTCCATTTCCGGAGAAAAATCCGCATGCCCCGGGGTATCCAGAATTGTATAGGTTCGCCCCGCGTACTCGAAGCGGGCGGTTTTCGAATAGATCGTAATGCCGCGCTTCTTTTCCATTTCATCCGTGTCGAGAAACGCGTCGCCGTGGTCCACGCGTCCTCTTGTCCGGATTGCTCCCGCGGTGAACAGGAGGCTTTCGGAGAGTGTTGTTTTGCCGGCGTCAACATGCGCCAGAATACCAAAGGTTGTATTATTCATAAATGTCATTATAGCAGATCCGGCTTTCGAAAAGTTCCGGGCAGCCTCGATTTTCCATTGCAGGCGCCGCGGGTTGCGTTCTATACTGTGGATGTATTTTGCAGACAGCAAATTTCCAGAACGCGAGGAGGCAGTATGGAAGAATTCAAACCGGTAAAAGAAGGCAAGGTCCGCGAAATTTACGATATCGGCAGCGGACTCATCATGTATGCGACGGATCGGATTTCCGCTTTTGACGTCATTTTGAAAAACAAAGTGGAAGGCAAGGGCAAGGTTCTGACACAGATGTCCAGATTCTGGTTTGATCTGACGAAGGATATCATCCCCAATCATATGATCAGCACGGACACAAACGATATGCCGGAGTTTTTCCGGGCGCCTGAATTTGAAGGTCACGTAATGCTCTGCCGCAAGCTCCGGATGATTCCGATCGAATGCATCGTGCGCGGCTATATCACGGGATCCGGCTGGAAGAGTTATCAGGAGAACGGCACAGTCTGCGGCATTGCGCTGCCCGCCGGCCTTCGCGAATGCGACAAGCTGCCGGAGCCCGTCTATACACCTTCCACGAAGGCGGAGATCGGTGATCACGACGAGAACATTTCCTACGAAAAGTCCATAGACGTACTGGAAAAGGCTTTTCCTGGACATGGCAGGGAATATGCTTCCAGAATTAAGGACGCCACGATCGCGCTCTACCGCAAATGTGCGGACTATGCGCTCTCCAGAGGCATCATCATTGCGGATACAAAATTCGAATTCGGTCTGGACGAGAATGGGAATGTCGTTCTCGGCGACGAGATGCTGACGCCGGATTCCAGCCGTTTCTGGCCGGTCGAGGGATATGAACCCGGTCACGGACAGCCTTCGTTCGACAAGCAGTTCGTGCGCGACTGGCTAAAAGCCAATCCGGACAGTGATTACAATCTTCCGCAGGAAATCATCGACAAGACGATTGCCAAGTACAAAGAGGCCTACAAGCTGCTGACAGGGAAAGATCTGGACTAACTCTTTGATTTCATGTTAAACACCGCCCGGCGGGCTGCAGATGCAGTCCGCCGGGCGGTGTTATTATGCTGTTATGGAATTCTCTTCAAAACTCCCGCAATTTGCAGGCTTAATTACCGAAGAAGCTCCAGGGGAACTGATAGAAGCCGTTTTCACCATCGTCTTCCTCACCGGAATCATCGCCCGCAGAGCCGTTATTTTCATTTCCGTTCTGCCCGTTTCCGCTGCCTGAATTCCCCTGACTGCCATTGCCGTTTCCGGGTGCCGCGGGACTGCTGCTCTTATTCTGGCTGTCCTCGCTCTCGCTTGCAGCTTCCATTGTCTTCTTGTCGGTCAGCTTGATCTTGATTTCCTGTTCCTTGTATTCGCCGTTCGCGGACGCGCGTTTTACGGTGATTGTCACTGTGCTGCCGGCTTCATAGTATGTCAGCTGCTTCTGGAGCTGTTCCAGCGACTGTACGGTTGATCCCTCGATCGCGGTAATGATATCGCCTTTCTTCAAATCGGAATCCGCCGCGCCTGTACCGGAGATAACCTTGGCGACATAAACACCCTGCGGCATATTGTAGGCGCTCGAAACCTGCGATGTCACGCTGACGCCGGAGATACCGAGATACCCCTGCTTGTCTTCAGAAACCTTTTCCTTCGTTGTCTGGTTCATCAGGCTTTCGATAATCGGCTCTGCCTTGGAAATCGGGATTGCGTAGCCCATGCCTTCGACTGTGCTGCCGCCGATCTTACTGGAGTTGATACCGATGACATTGCCGTTGAGATCCACGAGAGCGCCGCCGGAGTTGCCGGGGTTGATCGCCGCGTCGGTCTGGATGAAAGTGCCGGTCTCGTTGTTTTCCTGTGTAATCTCTCTGTTCAGAGCGCTGACAACGCCGGTGGTAACCGACTGGCCGTAGCCGAGCGCATTGCCGATCGCCACGACCGGCTCGCCCAGAACCAGATTGTCGGAGTTGCCAAGTGTCGCGATGCTGATCTTGCTCATCGTGTCATCTTTGATGTCCGAGAGCTTGACCGCGATGACTGCCAGATCGTTAGTCTCATCGGTTCCCTTGATGCTGGCATCCGCAGTGTTTTCATCCTGGAACTGCACCTGCAGCGAATCCGCATCCGCTACTACGTGGTTGTTCGTGACGATAAGCAGCTCTGTGTCTGTTTTGCCGATAATGATGCCGGAGCCGGTCGCCTGCGACTGCTGGGAATACGTCTGGCCGAAGAAATCCTGCCTTGTCTGTGTGAAGTTGTTATAGACGGAGACCATGGAAGGCATAACCTTGTCCACAACCTTCGATACATCTGTTACAACCGCCTGAGAATCGTTCATCGAAAGCTGTGCGCTGCTGCCGGATTCGCTCTTTTCGCTGCTCTGCGCGCTGCTGTCGCCCGTTCCGGACTTCTGCGTATCCTCTGACTGCTCCTGTTTGCCGTCTTCCGGGTCGATCTGCAGGTTCGCGGAGGCTTCGTTCCGGCCGCTCTGATTTCCTGCGACTTTATTGATGCCCCAGGCTCCGACACCGGCGCTCGCGCCTACGATCACTGCAAGAAGAATCGCGAAAGCGGCCTTTCCGGCCTTTCCTTTCCCTTTCTTCGGACGATTGTCTCCTGTCCCGCCGTAATTGTTCTGGCCGTAGCCATTCGAAGCGTTTCTGTGCGACTGATTGGAGCCGTACGCATTGGAATACGTGTTGTGGTATTCTCCCTGATTATAATTGTAAGATCCGTTGCCGGTTCCCGCGCTTTCATTTGCGCTGCCCTGATTCTGCTGGAACGCGGATCCGTCTGTATATCCGCCGTTCTCCTTATTGAACTCGTCTGCCATATCTGCGTACCATCCTTTCTTCTCTATGTTCAAACGATACTGTATTCGTGATGTATCCTTTCGGACAATTATGAGTATAGATGGTGATTGTGTTCGATTTGTGTCCTAATGTTGTGGGTTATGTGAACTTGCGGCGGGTTCACTTCAGTCATAAGCGATGCGCATGCGCGTAAATCGGGAGGATCTGCGGAAGATCATCCGGTGTTGATTTTCTGATGTACATTGTTTTATCCTTTCGTTGGTAATGGATTTAAGAAACCGGAGGTATCTATGATCGAACTGCAAAAGCCGGAGAAACTTCCCCGCGCCGTTCTCGTCGGAATCAATACAGGCAGCAGTGCGCAGCGTTATGAGCGCTCGATGCATGAGCTTTCCGAGCTGGCAAAAGCCTGCGGTATAGAGCCCGCCGCTTCCATCGTGCAGAATACGCCCGATGTAACCCGCGCGACACTGATCGGCAGCGGCAAGGTACACGAAGTTCTGCTGACCATCGAAGAGTGCGGCGCGGATCTTGTCATCTTTAATGAAGCGCTGACGCCGATGCAGGTGCGTAACCTTGAGAAAGCTTTTGATACGGAGGTACTGGACAAAACCGGTATCATCCTGCAGATCTTCGCTTCGCGTGCCCGCACCAGAGAAGCCCGCCTGCAGGTCGAGTCCGCGCAGCTGCAATATATGCTTCCGCGGCTTGTCGGCATGCGCAGGAACCTCAGCCGGCAGGGCGGAGGCTCCGGAAGACTCTCGAATAAAGGCGCCGGCGAGGAAAAGCTCGAGCTGGACCGCCGCCATATCGAGCATCAGCTCGAAGTCGTAAACGCGAGATTAAAGGAGGTCAGCCGGGAACGACAGACACAAAGAAGTTCGAGAACCGCGTCCGGGCTTCCTCTGGTTTCACTGGTCGGTTATACAAATGCCGGCAAATCCACACTGATGAACGCACTTTTGGACAAAACAGAGCAGGGCACTGCAGATAAAAAAGTGCCTGCGCAGGATATGCTGTTCGCAACGCTCGACACTTCGGTCCGCAGAATCCGCATTCCCGGGCACCAACCCTTTCTGCTGTCCGATACCGTCGGCTTCATCAGTGATCTGCCGCACCCGCTTGTAAAAGCGTTCCGCTCGACACTCGAGGAAGTACGCTGCAGTGATCTTCTGCTGGAAGTCGTTGACTGTTCTGACGAAGATTACGAGCAGCAGATCCGGGTCACCGGAAAAACGCTGGAGGATATCGGCGCCGACGGCATTCCGATCCTGTATGTCTATAACAAAGCAGACCTGCGGGAAGATGTCCGGATTCCCGTTTCCCACGCAGACCATATCTGGATGTCCGCCGGGAAGGGTGTCGGCATAGATCTTCTTCTGGAGCGCATAGTTCAGATCCTGCAGCAGCGTTATGTGGAAAAAACGCTATTGATTCCGTATCCGGAGGGCTCGGTTCTCCATGATTTAAAGGAAGCTTACCCGGATGCCGCGGAAGAATACCTGCCGGAAGGAATTCAGGTCCGTCTCCGCATGTCCCGGAAGGACGCGGCAAGACTCGCACGCTTCTCCTTTTAAAAACAGAACGTCAGCGTCCGCATATCCTTGTCCCGGATATAGTTCAGGCTCCGGACGCCCGGCAGGAAGTTATAAATCTTCTGCTGCCCGATCAGCTGATCTAAAAGCTCGTCATATAATGGTGCGGTGGCTGCCTGCAGCCGCAGGATGCCGGCGCCTTCTGCGGCGGCTTTCCGCGCAAGCTCCGCAATCCTCTGCGTGTCACAGGATTGCAGCCGCGCGTTTTCGTGCACATAGTAATTGTCCGCCTCCGCTCTGCAGACCGGCAGCGGAATCCGGCCGTCAGCGGTATGCGTTCTTCCTGTCTCCTCACTTGTGACGCCGAAATATTCGTATCCTGTCACCGCGCGGTTTACATCGCTGCCAAGATAGGAAGCATCGCCGAACGTGACATCGAAGAAATAATAATCTCCGTCCAGCAGCACGAGATTCCAGGCGTGCGGAGATCCACAGGCCGTTCCGGTCACCAGTGTGCACGGAATGCCGGCTTTATTCAGTAGAAACTGAAAGCTTTTCGCGTAGCCGCTGCACACGCTCCTGCCGTTTTGCATCGCGGACAGAATCGTCTGATTGTCCTCTGCCGCCGTATCATAATCGGTATGAGTCACAATATAGTCGAACAGATACTTTGCCGTTTCATACTGGTCCGCGTCCGCGGGAAGATCGTCAAAACACCGCGCGGTATAATCATCCACAATCTTCTGCGCGTCTTCCTGCTGCCGCGCCGTCATTTCATAATTTCCCTCGAAGCTGATGCTCAGCAGTTTGTCCATTACGGAATGCTTCGTATAGGTATATCCACTGATGTAAAACAGCTCCGGATAGTCCGCCGTCACACAATCATAAACCTGATTCAGCTTATCTTTATCGAGTGTGGAAACCGTTACAGTCCGGCGCTCCCTGACCGCGGACAATACCTCGTCATAGATCTTCTGTCCCTCTGCAGTCAAAAGGTGGTAACCGTATGTCGAAGAGCCGTCGGAGAGTGCCTCCGCTTCATAAGTAGTGACTGCTGATTAATTAAATAGCGCTATAAAATATGGTTTTTATTATCGCATATGTTATAATGAATGCAAAGTTATTTTAACTATTGCTGTTTATCCCGCGCTGTCGCCGGCTGCTCCGGCGTTTCCGGTGCTGTCCCCCGTTGCCGGGACGTCTCCCGCCGCTCCGGCAGTCTCCGCGCCGCTTTCCTCCGCCGTAAAGGGCAGCGAAGACAATGTTCCCTGTGGTAAAACACCGCAGCCGCTGCAGACAACCCCGGAAAGGATTGCCGCAGCGGCTGCGTATCTTATTCTTCCTGCAAGATCAGTCATCATATCCGTTCGGATTCATACTCTGCCAGCGCCAGGAATCCTCGCACATTTCGCGGATTCCGTACTGCGCGGTCCAGCCGAGTTCCTTCTGTGCCTTCTCCGCGGAGCAGTAGCAGGTCGCGATGTCGCCGGCTCTGCGCGGGTCGATGACATACGGAATCTTCTTTCCGGTCGCTTCCTCGAAATTGTGAACAATGTCAAGGACACTGTATCCGTGTCCGGTGCCGAGGTTGTAAATGCTGACGCCGCTGCCGGGTGCGAGCTTCTTCAGCGCGCAGACATGTCCTTTCGCCAGGTCGACTACATGAATATAATCGCGCACGCCGGTGCCGTCCGGTGTGTCATAGTCATTGCCGAAGACATGAAGCTTCTCGAGCTTTCCGACCGCGACCTGCGTAATATACGGCATCAGGTTGTTCGGGATACCGTTCGGATTCTCACCCATGGTTCCTGACGGATGCGCGCCGATCGGGTTGAAATAGCGAAGCAGAATGACGTTCCACTCCGGGTCCGCGGTATGCATATCGGTCAGAATCTGCTCGAGCATCCATTTTGTCCAGCCGTAAGGATTCGTGCAGGTTCCCTTCGGGCACTCTTCGGTGATCGGCACAAACGCGGGATCGCCGTAGACGGTCGCGGAGGATGAGAAAATGATGTTCCTGCAGTTATGTTTTCTCATGACATCCAGGAGTGTCAGCGTACCGGTGATATTGTTGTCATAGTATTCCCACGGCTTGTGCACGGATTCGCCGACTGCCTTGAGGCCCGCGAAATGGATGACTGCGTCCGGCTTCTCCGCGTCAAATACACGGTTCAGTGCTTCCCTGTCCCGGATGTCCGCTTCATAGAACGGAACTTTCTTTCCGGTAATGGCCTCGATTCTGCCGATGACCTTCGGGCTTGCGTTGTACAGGTTGTCCAGTATGACCGGTTCATGCCCCGCGTTCTGCAGCTCGATCACGGTATGGCTTCCGATAAAGCCGGCACCGCCGGTAACAAGAATTTTCATGTCTTTGTCCTCCCATCTATGCTTGCCGCGGTCAGAGTTCAATGCCGTTCTGCCGGCAGAGCTCTCTCGCAGTTTCTACGGAATCAACGCCTTCTTTGTTCTTGATCGGCGCAAACTCGTGGTTTCTCCTGACCTCAAACGGCAGGCAGGAGCCCATGTGTCTGATCATATCGAGAATCAGGAGCTCGAACTTATAGCCGTTGGGCGCCTGCGGCTTGACAAATGTGCCGTCCTGCGCCATATACGGAATCTTCTTCTCGACGATATGCAGCGTCAGCTTCTCGTTCATGATCTTTTCCAGATCCTTTTCACGGAGAAGATAATTCAGAATCACGCCGAAGTTATACGCGGGATTTCCGGCATCGTCCTTTGCTTTTAACAGTTCCGGTGTCATATCGTAGTATTCGATGATCGAAGGGCAGCCGTCTTCAAGGCACATCACGCCGACTTTCTCGTCCGGCGCGGCCTTGCGGACTACCTTGGAGCCCGAAGCGCAGCCGCTGTTTATCGTTGCGCCGATAAAGACAGGATCCGCGATTCTCTGCAGCACATTATCTACGGAAAAACAATTCAGCCACTCGATACCGAGATCATGCAGCGTACTCAAAAGCCCCGCTTTCGCCATCGAGGCAAACCAGCCGCCGTTCCCGTTCGGGGAGGAAGCGATGCGGTCCTTCGCTTCCATATAGACCTTGCCGTTATAATCGGTCGCCGGCGCCATATCCTGACGGAAGAACCAGATCTTCGAAGGATCATATCCGAAGTAATGATGCTCCTTCATAAAACCGGTCGTTGCTTCATGGTTCTTCTCGCTGGTCATAATAAAGAGCGGGACAAACGTGCCGTCCGCCTCGCGGACAACGTCCATCAGATTCTCGATCAGCCGCTGCATGATATAGACGTGTCTCGTAATGCCGATATCATACATGCACTTGGGATTGTCGCTGCCTAGCCTCGTACCCATGCCGCCTGCCAGAAGCACCGCGCCGACCTTGCCTTCGCGGATCGCCTGCAGACCGGTTTTCCCAAGCTCCTCTCTTCTGTCTTCAATTTCGGGAAGTTCCATTGCCTTCAGCGGGCTGATGTCTCCCTTCGCCGGAAGCTCCCCTCTGTCTTTAACAAAGTGAATCGGAGAAAAGTCCAGCGCGTCAATCTGGCAGAGGAGATTCTGCCGCTCCATGTCCGAAAGCTCATCCCAGTACTGCAGGGCATGTTCCTGCCCGTATGCGCCCAGCTTTTGTTTTGCCTCTTCGTAGTTCATAACCGCCTCGTGAATCCGTTACGCATGTTCCTGTGTCTTTTTCTGATTGCCGCGGCGGGATGCCTCCCGTCTCCTTTCGAGTGCCTCACGTTCCTGTCTTTGTTTGTCGAATTCCTTCTGCTGCTGCAGAATCAGCTCTTTGTCATCAAAGTAGTTGATCTTCATCGCGTCTTTGACTTCATCGAGCGTCTGCTGCGCTCTTTCCTTTCCCTTTTCGGTTCCGGCCTTTAAAACCTCGTAGATATAGTCAATGTTCTTCTCCAGATCATGCCGCTTTTCCCGGATCGGTGTCAGCGTATCCTCGAGCACGGCGTCCAGGAACTTTTTGACCTTGACGTCGCCGAGTCCGCCGCGTCTGTAATGATCCTTGAGCTCGTCCAGATTCCGGTATTCGGGCAGGAACTGTTCGAAGTGCTCCGGCCTGCAGAAGGCGTCCAGATACGTGAAAACAGGATTGCCCTCGCACTTGCCGGGATCGTTGATATTCAGATGCCCCGGGTCGGTATACATGCCCTTTACCTTTTTGCTGATGACCGAAGGCTCGTCCGAAAGATAAATACAGTTGCCGAGAGATTTGGACATCTTCTCCTTGCCGTCCGTGCCCGGCAGCCGCATGCTCGCTTTATTCTGCGGAAGCAGAATTTCGGGTTCCACAAGGACGTCGCAGTGATAGGTGTGGTTAAACGAGCGGACAATTTCACGCGTCTGCTCGAGCATCGGTTCCTGATCCTCACCCGCGGGAACAGTCGTTGCCTTGAATGCCGTAATGTCTGCCGCCTGACTGATCGGGTAGCAGAAAAAGCCGACTGGAATCCCCTCTCCGAAGGCGCGCATCGACAGCTCCGACTTGACCGTCGGATTTCTCTGGAGTCTCGCGACCGTAACCAGATTCATGTAGTAGAAGGTCAGCTCGGTCAGCTGCGGAATCGCGGACTGAATCATGATGCTGCTCTTTGAAGGATCGATTCCCGCCGCGAGATAATCGAGCGCTACATTGACAATGTTCGCGCGCACCTTTTCAGGATTGTCGAAGTTGTCCGTGAGCGCCTGCGCGTCCGCGACCAGAATGTTGATCTCATCAAACTCCCCGCTGTTCTGCAGCTCCACGCGGCGCCGCAGTGATCCGACATAATGTCCTATGTGCAGACGGCCGGTCGGGCGGTCGCCTGTCAGAATGATTTTCTTCATGTATTTACTCCTGCTGCTATGGGCGGACTTCATGATCCGCTCCGTTCCCTCTATTGTAGCAAAAAACGCTGACGGAAACACTATACAACTTTACCGTCCAGATCAATCAGCGTCCAGCCTTCCCAGAGCTCTTTCATGACAGCTGCTTCCGGAATCTGATTGTTGCGGTGCCGGAGCGGCCGGATTCTGACCGCGTCCGCGCGCGGGTTCAGCCGCCCTCCCCAGAAGCTGAAGGTTGAATTCGCGGCGATGTTCCACTGACAGTGACTCATAAGGTCCATATCCAGAAGGCTCTCGTCGTCCTTGTTCCAGTCGCAGACGGTCATCTCTTCTTCCTGCGTCCCGAACCTGCACTGCCGCGCGAATTCCGGGTCGTCCGAAAAGACATAAAAATGAAGCTTCTTTCCTGTGCCCTCCGCCTTCTGTTCGAGAAAACGGACCGCGCCGTCGTAATAGGCAGGCGTACAGATGCCGCCAAGGAGCGCCGCGTTTTCTTTCGCAAGATAATCTCCCCTGCGCAGGTGGATGCTGACGGAAATCTCCGATGCATCTTCCATCTGCCGGATGACCTCTTTGTTTCGCAGCGCGCGCGCGGGATCTTTACTCTTTGGAAAAACAAACTCCTCCCGCAAAAGCGGCAGTATGTCCGCGTAATATTTATTGCAGGCAAAATATCCCTCGAGGTACCGCCCGTCCATCGAAAAGATCTCCGGATGATACATTTTACTTTCCGTAAAAACCGTCGTTTTTCCGGTCAGCCTGCGGAATGCCTTTGCAGGCAGCGTTGAAGCGCCCCGGACTTTGCGTATCTCTTCCGCGGAAGCTGTCTGCAGCGAAAGATTCCGGAAATATCGCAGTTCCAGACTTCTCGGCGCAAGGACGCTCTTCTGGAGCTTTTCGTCCTCGAACCAGGAGGTATCGAGCTTTGCTTCGCGCCCAAGCGTCTGGAGCTTCCTGCAGAGCGCATACTGCTGCATCTGGTTGCCGAGTCCGCCCATCAGTTTAATAATCAGCATCAGAACACCCCGAAAAACGCCAGCGCCGCTCCCTGCCCCCAGGGATAGCACCCGTACTGCTGCACGTACTGCGCGAAATCAATGCATTCCGCGGACGCGCCGTAAACTCTGCCGCCATTGATCTGCCGGCGCAGTCCGTCCGCGCCGTCGGCCAAAAGATTCCTGTCCAGATCTTTAAGCCGGCCTTCCTTCATGACGCGGGCAGCCGACCAGAGGATCATCGCGGTTGCGGAAGTGTCCGCCGGACCGTCCATTGCTTCCAGCTGCCAGGAAAACAACCCATCCCGCCGCTGGTGCGTGAACACCGCGTCAATGATTTCCCGGAAAGCCGCGAGCACTTCTTTGTCCCCTGTGTCGCAGATAATGCCGCTCATCCCCATAAGAAGCCAGCCGGTCGCGCGTCCCCAGCCGATAATGCCGTATTTGACGCCGCTCTGACGGTCATATCCGTGGTAGGGCAGTGAAGACAGATAATCCATGCCGTAATTTAAAAAGCTGCCGATCTGACGCCTCGAAAGCGCCGCAGCTTCGGCGTTTCCGAACACCTTTCCATACTTTGAAAGAAACAGAGCTGTCATGCCTGCGCCGTCCGCGAAGATGTACTCATTGCCTCTTCCGGGGCCATAGATAATCGCGCCGCTCTGATCTTTCGGCGTATCCTCCAGAAACTCCCGTATCCGGTCTGCCGCTTCCTTAAACTGCAGATCCTTTGTCTGTTCATAGAGGCACAGGATCACATATCCTGCCAGCGCATCATCGACATAGGATACCGGCGCATTCTTTGCCATCCACGCGCGGACATACGCTTCCACGGTTTCCCGGCGTCCGGCTTCCCAGAGTCCGAGAAGCAGAAGTCCCGCCGGCCAGAACAGATCGTCCTTCTTCGGCGTCTGCCGGCCAAGCGCCTTTTTCACAAGGCGTCTGAAGGTTCCCGCCGCGTCCTGCCGTGGCAGTTCCCGGAGCTGGCGCGCCGCTTCGTCCGATAAAAGATCCAGCAGACCTTTGTCAATATACATATCACTTTTCCCCCTTTGAAAGCCGGTTCTTCAGAAGGCCTTTCAAATAGCGCATTTCCTGTGTCCTGCCGAAGAGCAGCAGGAAGACCGCATTGAACAGCGCCGTGATCAGAACCACGCAGACAAGGAAAGGCACAATGCCGGGGCTTGCAAGAAGCGGCGCTGTAATAAAGCGGCTTGCCAGTATTATGACCGCGACGGTCACTACGTATTTCGCCGTATCCGCAAAATACGATGCCGGCGAGCGGTCAAAACAGACACGATAGATAATCACCGGCTTGGTGACATTCGCGATCAGGCCGGAAACAACGGTGCCGACATAGATGCCGGCGAGCCCGATACTCTGCACGAGCCAGACCGACAGAACAAGATTCACCGCACCCTGAATAAGCGCGAGGTATTTGTCCTGTTCGAAAACACCGGCCGCGGTTTTGAAGTTGGACAGAACAATTCTGTCTCCCTTGAAATACAGGTCGGTCAGGATCAGATATACAGCCGATGACGGCAGCACCCAGGCGTCCCCTAACCAGATCCGGATAAGCGGCGTCAGCAGAATAAAGAACCCGGTTGCCGCGAAGCCGTAGACCCAGCTCGCGAAAAAGCGGTAGACCTTGAAGAGTTCGAACTGGCGCTGTTTTGACTCGGTAGCGATCAGGTTTCCGAAGCCTGAAATCACCGAATTGAAAATGATGTTCACGAAATTCGAAACCGTATTGATGACGAGCGTGTAGTTGTCGACCATGCCCGAAACGGCAACCGCGATAAACGAGGAGATGATGATCGAATCTGTCTGGAGTCTTGCGACATCGCCGACTTTGTGAAGGACGAGTGCCCTGGTCTTGCGCCAGACTTCATCGCTCTCTTCTTTTGAGAGCGGCGCGATGTCTTTCTCCAGAAGAAAAGGATACAGGCGGTTCAGGTACCAGTTCACGAAGATTTTCTGAAGAAGCTGAACCAGTGCGTCCGTGATCAGGTACAGCAGGAAATTCTTCGTAAGAACGACCACCAGAATCTGCAGCAGGGCTGTAATGATCTTGGTGACCGTATTTATGTTGGTCTGTATGTAGTTTTTCTGCTGCGCGTTGACCAGCGAATACTTATACGAGACAAAATACGTGCTGACCGTATTGAACAGGAAGATGAAGTAATACAGCGTCATCTGCTGTACAGTGACCGGTCCGGGGTCCTTGATGAGGAACCTCAGGAACGGCGCGATCGCAAGGCCGATGCCCGCGACGACAAGGGCGATGATATAGTACGCCTTGCGGTACATCTGCATATACGACTTGACCTTCTCGCGGTCATGTTCCGCGACCGGCCTGTAAAGCGCGAAATTCAGGGCGGTTCCGATCCCGAGCTCCGCCATAGAGAGAATGGAAAGAATGTTCGTGTACAGGCTGTTAACGCCCAGAAGCTGTTCGGCAAGATTCCGGATGAAGATTGTGCGCAGCACAAAAGAGATCAGCGCTGTCGCGAGCTGACCGATGTAGCCGAAGATGATATTCTTTTCCGCCAGTCTGACTCTGCCCATCTTACCTCCGCACTGTCATGCCTGCTTCCGGAGCCGCGTACAGTCTCCGCGCTGTCATACCTGCTGCAAAAGTCCGCGCAAGGTTTCCGCGTTTCCCTGCACCTTCTTCAGATACAGCGGAATGGCGCCCGCGAGAGCGTAGTGAATCTGCTCTTCGTGATCCATCATCCAGCGGAAGGCTTCTGTCAGCTGCCGCGGATTCTGCAGCGTCTGGACCGGAAGGACATAGTGCTCCGACTGCCCGAACAGATCCTGCGCGATTCCTCTCGCCTTGACAGAATAACCGATCACGAGCGTCGGCACCAGCGTCGAATAGGCGGCGATCGTCGCGTGCGTTCTCGCGCCGACAAAGAATCGGCAGTTCGCGATGATGCCTTTCTGCTGTTCGGCCCTGTGATCGTCTATCATCCGTACCCGCGGCTCATCCGCAAAGCTCTCATACAACTCGCGCAGAACTTTCCTGTCATCGCTGCGCTCCCAGACGACATGCGGAATAAGAGCCACATCCATATTCGTTTCGCACAGAATGTATTCGATCAGTTCTTTCATGCAGCGGACCGGCGCTGTTTTATCCTCCGCATAGTCCTTCGCCATCGGACTGAGGTTGATGCCGACCGTGTTGCCGCAGGCAAAGTCCTCCGGCAGCGCCGACTCATCCGAGGGCAGCGCAAAAGCCGGATCCGGGCAGCAGGCAAGCTTCTCCGCCGGAATACCCGCTTTCTCCAGTGCGGCATAGGTAATGCTCTCTCTGGCGATAATCTTCGCGTACCGGTTCATATCCTCCAGAATCCCGGGGTTTTTCAGAAGCTCCGGCTCAATCGAACAGCCAAGCAGCACGGTCTTCGTTCCCTGCCGGTTCAGCATGCTGTTTGAGAGCATCAGGTCTTCCACCATCGAAGGATAACAGTAATTGTCTCCTCCGATCGAAACCGCAAGAGATGGCTTCTCTGTGCCGGTCATCGGCGAGAGGCGGTACCGGAGAAACGATTCCCGATCACCCGTAAGGCGGCGCCTTACGTAATAAAGCGCGTGCGTGAAAAAGTGTTCCGAAATATGCTGCTCTTCCGTTATCGTAAGGTGCTCCCTTACTTCTTCCGGAAGGTACTTTTCATCCTCTGCGGCGCTGTTCGTCACGAGCAGAATTTTCTTGTTGCGGAGCATGCGGGCGAGCGAGTCCACGATGGCTTCGCAGCCGTGGTTTCCGCTGCCGGCGTGCATATAAAACGCGAGATCGTTCGTCATTTCAGTCCTTTCCTGCATATTTGTCTTTCTGCACGTACTGAATATCTGCCTGTGCCAGATGCGTTTTTATCTGCCTGCGCCGTGCGTATTCTTACCAGCCTGCGCCGCGCGCGTCATAACGCCGAACAGGGCAGGCGCATGAAGGAGCAGAGATGTTTTGGTTCCGTATCCGGCGGGAAGCTTCCCGCGGACACCGGGCTTTGCAAGCGCATCCTTTATATACTCTCTGCATGTTCGCAGACAATCTGCAAAAGCGCGCCGCTCTTTTTCCGGAAGCAGACTGATTTTCGAGGCGGCCAATACCGCGGAAACCGCCTGCACGGAGCCGAGCGAAGCGCAGAATTCCCTGTCCTGTAAAAGCTCCGGAAAGACAGCTTCAATCCTGGACAAAGCCAGCGTCCAGCAGAGCAGCTGATCCATGTAGGAACGCGTAAAAGGCCGGTTCATCGCGCCTTCCGGGTTTACGGTGTAATGGTAAAGCGGTGCGGCTGCGGCCGCGTATTTCGTCTCCGGTCCGGCGCAGGAAAGGACATAGAGCATATCCTCACCGATCGTAAGTCCCTCCTGAAACCGCGCTGACAAAGCGGTCTTTCTTGTAAACAGCTTGCTCCAGACTCTGGTGTCGTGACGCACGATGATCTCCCGCGCGATTTCACTTCCCTGCAGGAGCCTGTGCGGTATCTTTTCCCCCGCATCCGGTTCCGGAATTTCCTCCGGCGGCTCCTTTACGGAAACGCTTTGGAAACCGCACCCTGCAATGTCCGCGCCGGTTTCCCGTAGAAGCCGCATAAGATACGCGATCATGCCGGAGTCCATCGTATCGTCCGCGTCAAGAAAAGTGATGTATCCGCCCTCCGCAGCCAGAATCCCCTGGTTTCTTGAAACCGATACGCCAAGGTCTTCCTGATGAAGGACTTTTACGATCCGCCCTTCCCGCAAAGAGGCAGATGAAAGCTTGTCTGCAAGTTCTCCGCTGCCGTCAGAAGAACCGTCGTCAATCAGGATAATTTCCAGATTTTCATAGGTTTGCGAAAGGACACTGTCCAGCGCCGCCCGGATCGTCTGCCGCGCGTTGTGAAACGGTATGATGACCGTAACTAAAGAATTATTCATGGAGCTTCTTCTCCGTGCGCGTCCTGCTCTGCCGTTTACCGGCAGCGCTCCGCATTTTCTGTCCGCCCCTGAGAATCTTCCGCGCAAGGCCGACGCGTATATTATCCGGCCGTTTGATCATGAATGCAAGGACGCGGCTGGCGAGGTCGGAAGGCGGCGCCGGAAAGCCGTTCTGGAGCTTTAAAAGGCCGGCGTCTTCGATCCTTTTCCTGACAAGCTGCGAGATCTCTCCCGAAGGAATGTCCTGCCTTCGCAGCTCGATTTTGAGTTCCAGAAGCATCAGCCAGTAGAACTCCCGCTCCACGGAAGGAAGCAGCTGCGGACAGTCTTTCGCCTTGATGATTTCAAGAAGCTTTTGCCGCAGAAGCAGGATATTGTCATACAGCCCCGGGTCATAGCCGTGCGCCATCGAGTCATCGACAAAGCGGTAATGATAGCCGGCATAGCGCTCGATCACAACGCGCTGCGCGTCGAGAAGCGCGGGGACCATAATCACAACGTCTTCCCCCATCCGGATGCGCGGATCACAGAAGGCGATATTTTCTTCAATCAGACTCCTTGCGATCAGCTTCATACAACGCGAGAGAATGACCGTGCGCCGCTCGTTTCCAAGCAGCCGGTCTTTGATATCTTTCTGCAGGCGCTCTCCCGTATATTCTCCGGGCGCGGCGGCGCTCGTTGAAATCGAAGGCGCGGCGCCGTTCATCCGCTCGATCAGATAATCGGAGGAGATGATTTCACGCACCTGACCGCCTTTCGCGAGACGGGCAAGCCTTTCGATCATATCATGACTGATCCAGTCATCGGAGTCAACAAAACAAAGGTATTCTCCGCTGCTCTCCTGTACGCCCCGGATCCAGGCGCTCGTGAGCCCGCCATTTTCCTTGTGAATTACACGGATTCTCGGGTCTTCTCCTGCCAGCTCGTCACAGATGATTCCGCTGCGGTCTTTCGATCCGTCGTCCACCAGTACAATTTCAAGGTCCCGGAACGTCTGCTCCATAATGGAACGGACACACTGTTCTATGTAGTTTTCCGCTCCGTAGACCGGAACGATGACACTGACCTTCGGCATTCTATTCCTTCCAGAATCTTGTAAGGTTTTGATAGATCAACCTGTTGACTTCTCTGTAATCATATTTCCGCGCGTTTTCATGCGCATTGGACGCATACGCGGCATAATTTTTCCGGATTCGCAAAACGGCAGCCGCAATGCTCTGCGCGCTTCCGTCCGTGCGCTCTGCGTCATAATGCGCATTCTCCTCCGCTGCGTGCCGCTCCGGCTGCCCGTCCGCCCCGGCACTCTGCGGCTCGTCCGTCTCTGTGACCTGCGGCGCCCGGAAGCACACCGCTTCGCCGATACCGCCGACATCGGTGGAAATGACCGGCAGGCCGCATGAAAGCGCCTCGAGAATTGTCATCGGAACGCCTTCGAACGCGGAGTTCATAACAAGAATATCCGCGTTTTCCATGAAGGCGGAAACCGCAGAAGGCGGCACCGCACCGCACATGGAAATCACCTTTCCCTGCGGATCCAGCTCTTTTGCAAGCTGCCGCAGCGCTCCCCCCTGTTCTCCGTCCCCTACAACCTGCAGGGAAACCTGCTCGCCGGCGGCATGAAGAGACACGGCAGCGCGCATGATATTCTCAACGCCTTTGTCTTTGGAAAGGCGTCCTGCAAACAGAAGGCGGCCCGCGTACCGCGATGCCCGCGCCGCCGCGTCAAAATTTTCATACGTTTCCGGCAGAACCACCGAATTCGTAACCTTTACAAGGCGTTGATTGTAGGGCAGGTAATCCTTTCTGCTCGCTTCATCGAGGATGAAGATGAGTTTTGCCCCCTTCAGCACCAACTTCAGATAGGCGGGGAACGCGCTGCGGATCAGGCGGCTCTTTACGGAATCATCCTGAAAAAAGCGGAAGCCCCGTTCCATGTTGGCATAGCTTCCATGCGAGAAAATGACAATGGAAGCGCCCGCACAGAGCAGTCTGACCGGTCCGTATGCCTCCGGCGTCTGCAGATAACAGCAGTCCTCTTTCGTGATATGGAGCTGCCTGCCATAGCGCAGAATGCCTTTCGCGAAAGCCGCCCGCAGCGATTTCGCCGTATGCGCCAGATCCGTTTCCGCGGCGGTCACGGGGAGAAACGTGATGTTTTGCCCGAAAAGAGAAAGCTCCTGCAGCCTGCCGGCCTCCTCCTGTTTCTTGCTGACGCCGCAAAGGACAATCTCTCCGCACCGTTCGGGACAGGTCTCGCACAGAAACCGCAGAAGGCTCCGCACACTCGTCAGCTGCCCGCCGATCGGGAAATCCGTGTAATTGGTTGTATCGAAGAATATGAGTCTCGATTTTCCCATAGTGCCTCACTGAAAAAGCTCGTCCCAGTATTCCTGTGTTCTGGTTTTCCAGGAGAAGCGGCGGATGTTGCGGTAGCCTTTCGCAATCAGGTCTTTGCAAAGCGCCTGATCGCCCTGCAGGCGAAGCAATGCTTCCGCGACCTCCTGCGGCTTGTCCGGGTCTACAAGAAGACCGGCGTCCGCGACAACTTCCCGCAGCGCCGTGCGGTCCGAAGAAACGACCGGTGTTCCCATCTGCATGGCTTCCAGAGGCGGAAAGCCGAAGCCTTCCGCAAGCGACAGGAACAGGAACATCCGCGCCTTTGCGATCATTCTGCACATGTCGGAATACTTTTCAATATAGGAAAAACAAGTCACGCGGCGCGCGTTTTCGCTGCTGATAACGCCGTCCCGGATAAACGCATCGATCCGGGGGATACCGATGATCCGAAGCGGCAGAGGCTCTGCTTTCCGCTCCTTACAGACACTGCAGTATCTTTCGTAAGCGGCAGCGATGCCTTTCGCGTTCTTATGCGGCATCTTCGTCGTAACCGCTACGATATAATCTTCTTTCGCAACAGGCGCGCTTGTCTCGGGATTTCCCTTCGCGTCTCCCTCCGCGCTGCCGACAGGGACACCCGGATCCCAGGGCTCGATATCATTGAGTCCGTTGTAGATCTCTTTGACCTTGCCATAACTGCCGGGGACCAGCTTGTCAATTTCCTGCCTCGAATAGTCCGAGATCGTGATGACGCGGTCCGCATGTCGGATCGAAGCCTTCAGCCGGTTCATGATGTAGGCGTTTTCAACGCGCCCCAGATATCCCGGGCAGTTCTCGTTGTACCAGAACGGGATCAGATCATGCACAATAATCGTATCTTTGCCGCGGTAGACAAGCGGCCGGTATCCCCTCGGGAACAGAATCCGGTCCGCGTGATAACGCCGCGCGTACTTGCTGACACGAAACAGCTCCCAGATGACAAACGTTTTCCGGTCCAGCGGATTTCCGGGAACGATCACAAATTCCGTGCCGTCCCGCTCCATATCTTTCTGATTTTTCGGATTGCCGAGCACAACAATTTTGTGCGGCATTCCGCGGCGCACATTTTCGGCGCCAAGATACGAAACCAGACTTTTTGTCAGGTTGTAAATACCGATACTCTTGCCGGCGCCTTTGACCAGCTTGAAAGTGTCTATGACCAGAACCATCTTACTTTGCTCCCTTATGGAACAGGACTACGCCTACTGTCTGCAGCAGAATCTTGAAATCCAGCGACAAAGACCAGTTGTCAATATATTGAAGATCGAGCTTTACGACATCGTCGAAGTTGTCGATATCGCTCCGGCCGCTGACCTGCCAGAGGCCTGTCAGTCCCGGCGTCATCGAAAGCCGTCTTCTGTAGTGCTCGTCGTACTGTTCGAACTCCCGCTCGGTCGGCGGTCTCGTTCCGACAAGACTCATATCGCCTTTCAGGATATTTAAAAACTGCGGAAACTCGTCGAGACTTGTTTTGCGGATAAAACGTCCGACCTTCGTGATCCTCGGATCGTTTTCCATCTTGAACATCAGACCTTCGACTTCATTCTGCGACTGCAAGTCTTTGAGCCTTTCCTCGGCGTCCTGATACATCGAACGGAACTTGTAGATTTTAAAACGCCTGCCGTTTTTACCGACGCGGACCTGCGAGAAAAAGACAGAGCCGGGCGAATCCAGCTTGATCGCAGGCGCGAGGAACACCGTGATAATGCCGGTCAGGGCAAGGCCGATCAGACTTCCCAGTATGTCAAAAGCGCGTTTGATCAGAAGCTTCTTGTAGCTTGAACGGAATCTGGAGTAGGTCAGTACCGTATAGTTTCCGAACTTCCCGACGCTCGTGATGGCATCTCCGTACTCGGGAAGATCCAGCACGAGGTGGCAGACAACGCCCATCTCCTCGAAGCCTTCGATTAAAGGCGCGGTCTCCTCGAAAGGCGCCCGGGGCGTGCAGATCAGGACTTCATCAAACGGCACCTGCGTCATCTTTTCGGTGATCTTGCGCAGTGTGTTTTCTTTAAGATCGGCGACCGTTACAGTCCCGACAATCTGATAGCCCTCACCCATGGTACTGTTCAGGCGCTGCGAGGCAGCGTCCATGCTGCCCGCGCCGGCGACCAGAAGGACCTTGGTCACAAGGGAAGCGGAGCTGAACAGCCTGTGCAGAAAGATTTTGTAGATCTGGTGCGCGGCAAGCATCAGGACGAGATTGATCCACGCAAAATTCAGGATCACGCTTCTCGAGAGGATGTACGCCCACTGTGCAAAAAACACAAACGTCATCGAAATGATGATCATGACCACGTTGAATTTCAGGACCGACATAAATTCCTGAAAGACGCCGCGCTTTAAGAGCGATCTGTTCCAGTCCACGAAATAGCTGTAAACCGTGCAGAACAAAAGGAAGATGACAAGGACCATATAGTGGAGTGTTTTGCTCCCGTAGTCCCGCGCGCTCGCGAAACGCAGCTGCGTCGCGATGAAATAAGACAGCGCGATACAGAGCATATCGATAAACCACAGGCCGTATGTCTGGATGATTCGGTTTCTATGATTCATAAGATTTCCTTTCGACCGAGCATTGATGCCAGCGTCATGGCAGCCGGCATCAGGCAGTAATTTCTTGCGATGTACCGGGAAACCAGATGCGCCTCCGGTACGGTGTATATACAGCAGGCAGTCAGCAGAATAAAAAGCGCCGCGTTCCTATCCAGCCTTGCCCTGTGCAGAAGAACAAAGAGCAGCGCGATGACGGCAGCGCCCGCCACGGTTCCATACCAGTAGATGATGCGGACAAAGCCGAGATCAAAATACGCGCCGCAGTCCCTGCCCGAAAACAGATGCCAGGTTCCGAGCGTTCCTTCATAGAATGTTGTATCCCACAAAGAAGCCATCCGCCCCGTGAGAAGATGATCCAGAATCTTCAGGGAAGGATAGTCTGCCGGATTCATGACTGCCGCCAGTAATGAAAAAACAAGTCCTGCCGTAACTGCCGCTTCTCCAAGGACATAGACCACAGAAGATTTCTGCAGCCTGCTGCCTTTTCTCATCAGCGCTGTCAGAAGAACCGCCGCCATCGTGACAGCAAACGCCGTATTCGATTTTGTCAGGAAATACAAGCCGAGATTACCCGCAGCAAGCGCTGCCAGCATCCACGGCTTTATCTGATCATAATACAGATACAGCGCAAAGAGTACCAGCATCATCGCCATGCAATGCAGCGCGTTCGGATGTCCGAGGCCGAGGCACCATCTCGTCTCGATGCCGTGCCCGAAATCCTGCGTGAGCTTCAAGGTTCCGAAGATGCCGGTCACAGACAGGAGCACCAATGAAAGGCAGCCTGCAATCGAAGCGAAAAACGTCGTCCTGCAGACCCTCTTCGGCCCTGCGGCCAGACCGGCCGCCATGAATACCGTGTACCGGATAAGGTCATTACGTCCGCTGGCTTTGTAGACAATCGCCCCCAGAACGAGCGCCGCGAAAATGGCAGCCCGTTCCCTCCGGTTCCATTTCGCACACAGCATACAGAACAGGAAAAGGATAAAGGTCAGCTGGAACAGTCTTCCTGTATACGGATTCGAGAGGTCGCTCTTGTCGATAATAACAAGAGCGATCTCCAGAAGGAGTCCTATGTAAAACAGAACATTGGCCGCTTTTCCGAATCTTTTTTCCAGTTTCCCCTGCGCCTTGTCTGTCAGGTAGTCGAGTGTTGCAAGGCGTCTCTCCCGCAATGCCTTCCGCGTCTTCCGGACGCTTTCTCTGTACATTGCAGGAGTAATGCCCGGGATCCCGCAGGCTTCCTTTTCCTGCGTGTGATTTTTCGCAAGGACATCCGAAAGAAAACGCGCAAAACAGGCATCCGCCTTCTGGAGGTCGTATTTGCGGTAGACGTATGTGTATTCCTTCCGCTGGAGCAGCTCGTCCGACTCCACTTTCTCGGTCAGCTGACTGTAGGAAAGGCCGATCGAAATCAGCGGTTTGACCGTGAAGGCGTAGTGCGGATTGTTTTGCAGAATCTGAAGATAATACTCTTCATCGACCAGCCAGGTCAGGTTTGTATCATAAGTGATTCCCCATTTGTCCAGAGCGCTTTTGCGGACAATCACCGCCGAAGGCGCTCCGATCGTATTGCCGAGATATAGGTTCCTGAAGTCTTCCCGAAGAAGGGCCTCGTCCTTTTCAGCGATGCCGCGCGCGAACTTTGATTTCACGGCATGCCGTTTTTCCGACTCTGTCCTCGGTTTTACGAAAAGTCCGAAGCGGCGCCCCTTCCGCACCTCGGCAAGCTCTTCGGCGCTCATGCCGGGCTCGACCTGATAGCTGCCGGAAAAAGCCATATCCGCTTCCGGATGCTGATCAAGCATTTCCACAAACATGGCAAGGCAGCGCTCATCGGTGAACCAGTCGTCATGATGCATGATCTTGACGTACTCGCCCTGCGCGCGGGAAACCGCCTCATTCCAGTTTGCGACCGCTCCTTTTCTTTCCTTGTTCCTGTAATAGCGGATTCTGGAGCCGGTATCGATGCCCGAGAAGCCGTATGCGACAAAGCCGTCCTCCGCCGCCCGGACGGCCGCTTCGACGCGGTCCGTCTTCGAGTCATCGGTGATGATGATCTCGTAGTCCGTGAACAGCTGCGTCAAAATCGAGTCGAGGAGTCTTGTAATCCCCTCGGGATTTTCATAGGCCGGTATGCAGATGGATACTTTGGGTCGTTTCAGGTACTGATACATAATTACAGGATTCCAAGCTTTCTTCGGATTTTCAGCTGGGCGCGGTCGATCAGATACCGCCGCCTGTTGCGCGCTTCCACCGCCCGTACATCGGGGTCTCCCTCTTTCCACGGTTTGGTCGAAGGCAGGGAATATTTTGCAAGTTCTTCCCTGCACTGCTCCGCGGTGAAAAGCTGTCCCTTTCTGTCAAGATAGGTGAATTCGTCATAGATGTTCTGGGGAGAGGCCCAGAAGCCGCCGGATACGTTATGGCGGGCCCAGTACTTGGGCGCGATGACAAAACGGACCGTTTCGGAAGTATACGCCGGAAAGAACGCGAACGAGGAATTCGATACAATCAGGTAGCGTGCGTTTTTCACGGTGACATAGTCGAACGCGGCGCTTTTATGAAGCGCTTCCAGCTTCGGGAACAGGCGCTTTGCCGCGGGGACATCGTCCGTAACGATCACGAACTGCATGTCCGGCACGCGTTCTCTCATGCGCTCCATCGCGTCCGTCCAGTATTTCCTCCGGAGGAACAGCTCGGGTTTGTCCGTGTACTCGCCGCCCCGCATATTCAGAATACACAGGTTGTCCCTCGTGTACGTATAGGATTCACAGTCCTGTTTTACCCGGAGCCAGGAGCGGATCTCCTCTTTATGCGCCGCGAAATAAGACTCGTCCTGCAGATTCCCGTAAATCAGTGTACCGTCCTTGATCGCGTGCAGATTTTCATCGGCGCCGGCGACAAAGATGCCGTGTACCATATCGTGCGCGGAAGTCGGCAGGTACAGCCGCTCCTCTTTCTCATCATAGCGCGTAAACGCGGCGGTGTCCGTAATCTTCAGGCCTTTGTCGAGCTCCAGAAAATCCGCCTGTAAGAGCTCCTGTCCGGCCGTTCCGAAAACACAGCCTTTGTCTGCCGCGATGCTGCGCGCCGTAATATAGGCGAACAGGCGGTTTCCCAGTCCCTGACCCTGCAGAAATTCCGTTCCGATCATCCGGCTCTCCTTCTTCTTTCGATAATAAAGACTTCCCTGTCATTTTCCGGCGCGGAGCCGGTCCCTGACGGAAAGCGCCGCCTCCGCGGCAGCGTCCATCGCTTTTCTGTACCAGTGCGGCTCTTTATACAGCAGGTAATCATATTCCGAAAGGTGCTCCCGAAGATACGAAGGATACGTCTCGTCGATCTTCGTAACGACCATCTTTGCACTGCGTCCGAGGATATCCTCTTTGCGGCGCAGTCTCGCACCGACTTCAAACAGGGTCCTTCTGTTATTATAATTCTGGTGCGCGGCGCTCCTTATCTTATAGCGGACACGCTCTTCGACCGACTCGTTCTTGCCGCCGCCCATATACGAAAAATGCCAGCCGCCGTCCGGTACACGCACGCCGATCTCCTGTCTTGCCTTGTCCCGCAGCTCCTCGGTCGTGTACTGACGAAGAAGGCTCTTTCTGCAGATCTTTGTGCCCAGCCACATTTTACGGGAGACGCCGGGAAACTCTCCTGTAACAGAGAGGTTGTTTCCCGAAATGTCCTCGAGATTCAGATAACAGTAAAACAGCCGCTGCGCCGGCATATAAATCTTTCCGGGCTCTACATCGGGGAGCAGGTTTTCCAGCATCTGCGGATTCGGGATTTCATCAACATCCGAAAAGATGACAATGTCGTCGTCCTTCGCGTCTTTGAGTCCCCGCGCGACAGCGCACTTCTGGTGGTGGTCCCGCGCATAGGCATCGCACTCCATCGGCGTGTCGTCAACCACAACGTGGATGATGCGGTCTTCAAACTCCCGGAACTGCTCCTTGTTTTCCTCATAAAACAAAGGCTTCGGGTCTCCCGAAAACGTCACAGTCGATTCGCTGATGACAAAGCGGTCCACAACATCGCTCAGCACGTGCAGCCGGAGCTTTAAAATGTCCAGCTCATTGAAAAACTGAAAGCAATCATAAACCATCTATCTTCCGCCTTTCTTCATCCTGCGGAGTTTACCGCGGATTCTGCCGGACAGTCCGTCCGCGTCCATCCGGAATCTCGGGTACTGCGCGTTGGTGCCTTCCCACTTGTGAAACAGGAACGGCCGGATGCCTTCCTCTTCGGGAATCATGTGCTCGTGCCCGAAGTACACGGCCAGAGAAAGCGGTGCGTAGGTCATGCCGGCGGCTGTGAAAAGGTGTCTGTTTTTCACGCAGATAAAGCCGTCCTCGTTAAACCACCCGTGATCTTTCTCAAACGGGATACCTGCCCGGGCCGGGAATTCCAGAAGCCTTTTCGAGCGGATGCCGACGCTGTTGCCGACGCGAATAAGCTCTCCGTGGATATCTCTGTACGTGAAATCATCGTGCGGGTCCGGCCACGGGGAACCAATATAGTCATAGTCCAGAAACGCGTCCTGCCACATGTCTGGATTGACGACGAAGCCGTCGGCGTGCACGGTCAGCACAAAGTCGGTGTCCACGTATTTGTAGAGCTCATACACCATGTCATAGTTGAACTTGTCAATACTGTCCAGACGCTCGATATGCCGGTACGTGATTCCTTCCGGCAAAAACAACGGCTTCCTGTGCGTTATCAGCACCACTTTGCCAAAATCGATCCCGCGCATGCTGTACTGCAGAGCCTTGATTGTCGCGGATATATTCACGCTCGTCATCGCAGCCAGCGTTACCTGCGGAAGCTGCAGCTTCCCGTCCTTATATTCTGCCATTCCGGAATTCCGTTCTGCCGCGGCGCTTCGCGGCGGCTTTTCCATAAAAGTTCAGTACTTTTTCATACAGCGCAGGGCTGAAAAGAAACAGCTGCAGCCGCAGTCTTTCTTTTCTGCTGACACAGTCCGCCCTGCGCGCGTCCTCTAAAATTTCTTTTCTGTGCCTGTGCATCCATTGCTCGATCTGTCCGGCATAAGGAGCAGTTCTGCTGCTGCCCCGGAATTCCAGATCATACTGCATATAGCGAAGATGCAGACAGGCTTTTGCGCCGGCTGCAGCTTTCTTCTTGCCGGCTTCCGTAAGCAGCCGGATCTGTTCCTGCCAGTGGCGAAGTTCGTCTCCGAGCCGCCGTTCTCCTGTCTTCTGATTCATGATGCTGCCGCTGCGTCCCTGCAGGTAGAGATAGTACGGCTGCGGAATCAGAACGACCTTATCCGCTTTCAGAAGAGTACGTGTGGTGTAGGGAATGTCTTCGCTGTTTTCCCCCTTCGGGAAAAGGACGCCTTCCGCCACATCCTTCCGGAAGAGCTTGCTCCAGACAGAATTGTAAATGATATATTTGCGTTCGTTTCCGTGCAGCCCGTTCCGGATCCAGTTGTCCAGCGCTTCGTCCTGCGTCAGGATCTTCGCTTCCCGAAGGTCCGGTGCCGCTGCGGCCGATCTTACGTTTTCCGGTTTGCGCGTATTCTGTGACGCCTGGTCCGATGCCGCTTTCTCCGGCCCGGCCGGCTGCCCGCAGCATGCAGCATCCGAAGGTGTCTTCGCCCCGTCCTCGCGGACCGCCCGGTACTTGACCGCGGCAACCGGCGCATCTGTCAGCAGGCAGGCGCGCACCATTGCCTCGATCATGCAAGGCTGCATTCTGTCATCGCCGTCAAGATACGCGATATACTCGCCGGAAGCGACCGGAAGAGCCGCGTTTCTGGCGTCCGACAGGCCGCCATTTTCCTTGTGTATGACACGGATTCTCGAATCTTTCCGGGCGTACGTGTCGCAGATGCCGGGCGTCTTATCCGTGGAGCCGTCATCAACGACCAGAATTTCCAGATTTTTGTAGGTCTGCGCAAGGACGCTCTCCAGTGCCGCGGGAAGATAACGCTCCACATTGTAGGCGGCGACAATGACCGAAACCAGCGGCTGCTCCGCGCCCTCACCCTTCGCGACCATGCCGTCCGGGCGGATGCGCACCATATCGTCTGTATAAATGTCCGCTTTGTACAGGCCGGTGCCGTCTTCGGTGTTGACCCAGAGGGCCGGGGCGATGGTGATTGCGGAGTCGTCCGGCGCTGACGCTTGCCGGGCGACATATGCGCCCCACCACGAAAAGCTGGAATTCGCAATAATATGATGCCGGCAAAGGCACATCAGATACAGATCAATATATCCGTGATCCTCATCCGCAACGCTCGCATACCTGAAAGCGTCCGGATTCTCCCGCCTGCTGATCCATTCGCGCGCGCGCGTTTCATCATTTGAGAAAACGAAGAAACGGATGCCACTGCACCTTTCCGTCAGATACCGCACGGCGGCGTCATAGTACGCGTCCGTGCAGATGCCGCCGTACAGCTTCTGATTGTCAAGATAATCCCCGAAGCGAAGGTGAATCGAGGCACTGTCACAGGCCGCATATGGTGCCCGGCAAGTGCCTTCGCCGGACGGCTCCAGTATCTGCTGCCGCACGGCCTGCGCGCGCTCCTGCCCGTCCAGAATGTTCTCCGGGAACGTAAATGCCCGGCGCACCTTCTCTTCAACGCCCGCGAAATAAAGAGGGCTCTGAAAACACCCCGCGAAATACCCGTCTTCGACGCGCAGAAACTCCGGATCAAAGTGAAAATCCTGATCGTGCAGAAGCTTTGACTTTCGTCCCGTGATTTTCCTGCGGATACGCGAAGAAAGGCGCAGGTCGCTGTCCGTCATGCGGATCAGGTCTTCCTGCCGCACCTTCGGGACGTTTATTCCGAACACGCCAAGCATCTTCGGGCGCCGCTCTCTGACCCGCCCGTCGTCCGTCACGGTCGTATATTCGGTTGTGTCGTCAAAACAGACCTCCCGCCCCAGCGAAACCAGCTTCAGATACAACGCGTACTGAAACATCTGATTCCCGAGGCCGCCGGACATGCGGATGATAATCATGTATTGCTCCCGATATAGCAGTCATACCACTGCTGAAAAACAAAAAAGCTCCAGAGAATTCCCGAATAATTCGCTCCTGTTCCGCTGCCGGCGTCGCCGGTCCGCAGAAATCCGGCAAGCATAGTCTCCAGCTCCTCCGGTGCGAAGAGCCCCTGCCGGAACAGGAAATCCCGGTCCGCGTAATCCAGAAGCTGCCCGCGGAGCGGTCCCCGCAGCCAGTCGGACAATGGAACCGAAAAGCCCTTCTTCGGACGGTCCATCAGCTCTTTCGGAATATAGTCATAAACAATATCCTTGAGGATATACTTTCTGATTCCCTTGTGATATTTAAACGAATGATCGATCCGGAACGAATACTCCATCACATCCTTATCGAGCAGCGGACACCGGTTTTCCAGGGAGTATTTCATGCCGGCGCGGTCGACTTTGACGAGGATATCGTCCGGAAGATACGTTGCCATATCCAGCAGCATCCGGCGCACCTGCCAGTTCTTCGAAGGGATCTGATCTTCAACCGGATAATTGACAGGAAGCCCCGATCCCTTAACAAGGCGTTTTGCCAGAGCGCCGCTTTTTCCCTCGCCGAACTGCGTCCATGTCTTCGGGTCCGTGTTGCGCGAAATTGTCCGCAGACGGAACGGATAGTGCTCTTCCAGAAGCTTTCCTCCGATGCGGAGCTGCCCGATGCCGTGCGCTGCCGCGCCGAGAAGCCGGAGCTTCCTTGCCTGCTCCACCTTCTCGTAAATGTTGTAGCCGCAGAAAAACTCATCGCCCGCATCGCCGGAAAGTGCGACACTGACCTTTTGTTTCGCGAGCGCGGAGACGAGCATCGTCGGGATCTCGGACGAATCTGCCATCGGCTCATCGAAGTGAAGCGGCAGGTCGGACACCAGCTCCAGCATATCCTTTTCGGAAATCCGAAGCGTCGTATGATCGCACCCGAGGTGCCGTGCAACGGCTTCCGCATACGCAGACTCATCGTACGCGGGATCTTCGAAGCCGATCGAAAACGTCTTTAAAGGCACCTCGCCGAGTTCCTCCTGCGCAAGCGCGCAGACGAGCGAGGAATCATAGCCGCCGGAGAGAAAACACCCGAGCGGCACATCGGCAATGAGTCTTCGCCGGACCGAAAGCTGCAGCAGTTTTTTCAGCTCTTGCCGCGCTTCCATGTAATCCGTTACCGGACTCTCCTGCATGCGGCGGTAGACATCGAAGACATTCCAGTAGACGCTTTTCGTCAGAATTCCGTCTTTAAAGCGAAGGATCGTCCCCGGCTCCAGCTTATATACATCCTTGAAAACCGTCTCCGGCCCCGCGATATACTCCTGCGAGAGATAGCGCGCAAGAATATCGCTCCGGATCGTCCGTTCAAATCCGGGACAGGCCATGATGGGTTTCAGTTCGGAAGCAAAAACAATCCCGGTCCTGCCGGCAGTTCCAAACGAGTCCTGCGCCGTATCTTCGCCGGCCGCGTCCTCGAGCCAGTAATACAAAGGCTTTACGCCCATGCGGTCCCTTGCAAGGAAGAGCTCGCCGCTTCTATGATCATAAAGCGCGAACGCGAACATGCCGTTGAAACGGCGGACGCAGTCAATGCCCCACGCAAGGTACGCCGCGAGGATTACCTCGGTATCGCAGCTGGAGCGGAACGGATAATCCGGCAGTTCCCTGCGGATTTCCTGATAATTGTAGATTTCCCCGTTATAGACGATCGTGACTTCTCCGCCCGCAGAATGCATCGGCTGATGCCCTGCGGGAGAGAGATCGAGAATCGAAAGCCTTCTCTGCGCGAGACCGGCCGTATATCCGCCGGAAGCCGCAAAGACTTCCGCGCCGGTGTCATTCGGCCCTCTCCGGATCATCGTGTCATTCATCCGCGAAAGCTGTTCCTGTGAAATTGTCCTTTTCGAAATGTATCCGCAGATTCCGCACATAAATCAATCCTGTGTTCTTACATCCGGCGCAGTCTTCACGCTGCTGCTGCGTCCCGGTTTCCGCCGCCTCTGACAGCTCGCTGCGCAGTGCGCCGCTACCGCAGCCGGATCATATCTCCGAATTTTCGGTCATACTCCGGCGGGTCGAACGGATCAAACCCCGAGCCGTGAAAAAACGTAATTTCTCCGAAATAAATCTGTCCGTCCACAACATAAAAGTCGGTGCGCAGCACCGGCGGGTTCCCGACCGCTTCTGTCAGTTTTTCCGAAAGCGCCAGCAGCTCATCCGTGCAGGGAAGGTCCGGCGCCGGCAGAGCCGGGTCCGAAGGAACGCCGTTGCTGACCGGGATATACGACCAGTCCGGCGTGTAGAAATTCTTCACATGCGCGCCCGAATGCCTGTCACTGTCAACCTGAATGAAGGCTGCCTTGCCGTTAAAGACATGCACCTTATAATCTCTGGGTTCGCTGCCGTCCGCGGGCAGAAGAAGCTTTTCCGCAAGGATTCTCGGCTTCACGTTTTTATAAGGATATTCCCTGCCGGTGTAATAATAATTGACCTTCAGGCAGGTGTTGATTTTCTGCCGCGCGGCTGCAAGATCCAGCTTCTTCTTGTCTCTGACCAGCACTTCGCCGCCGGAATTATGTGTGCATTTGAGCACAAACTGCTGTGGTAGACTTTCAAAGTCAATATCGTCAAAGCAATCATACACGCCATACGCCGGTACGACATGCTCTTCTCCAAGCGCCTGCCGCACAAATGCCTTGACCTCGTATTTGTCGACCAGTGCCGCATAGGACGGATTTTTCTCATGGAGCTTGAGCCACTGCACCTTTTCCGTATAGGTGCGGGGATTGTCAAGATCCGGCTCCCTGCCGAAAAAGAGTCTGTAGCGGCGCCGGATAAATTCCTCATCGGAAAGCCTGTTATAAAATCCCGCCTTCGCCAGATATCCAAAGCGGATCTTCGGATCGGTCAGGAACCTTCGAAGGTAAACCGATATACTCATATGGTTCCTCTGCCTCCGCGAAGATACCACGCCTGCAGTCTCTTTGCCGCCGCGCTCACTTCATAGCCGGCGGCGGAAAGCTTTTCCCGCGCCTCCAGAGAACGCTGCTGCCTCGGCGCCGCTGTCATGACCTGCATCGCGGCAAGATCTTTCGCAAATGCGCCCGCGTCCGTAATGCGGCTCTGCAGAACTTCCTCCGTAATACATACTTCATCCGTAATGCTGTCGGAAATCACGCAGGGAAGTCCCGCGGCCTGCGCTTCGATAACCGTACCCGGCAGTCCTTCATAAAGAGACGGAAGCGTGAACAGATCCATCGCCGCGTAGAGCTTTGCGGTCTCCGCAGGAGTCCTTTCCCCGGCAAAAACGACCGCGTCTGAAAGTCCTCTCTCCCGCGCCTTTGCCTCGACGTCTCCCATGTTTACACCGCCGCCGATCAAAAGGAGACGGAAGTCCCGTTCCGGATAATCCTCCCGCAGCTTTAAAAGAACCGGCAGCAGGAACGCCTGGTTTTTCACGGGATCAAAGCGGCCGACATGGCCGATGACCGAAGCACCGTCCGGAAAACCGAACTGCTTTCGCAGCAGGGCTCTGTTTTGCTCCGCTTCCGCGTTGAAAGCAAAAGCTGAAAGATCAACCGCATTCGGCATAAACTGCACTCTGCCTTCGCGGCATGCCTTTTCACCGAAAACGCTGATGCCTGCAGGCCGCGAGCAGGCGAGCATGCAGTCGCACCGTTTCGGGAGCGGCCTTCGCAGCCATCTTGTCGCAAGCCCCCGTAGTCCCGGGTCCACGCCGGCGCTTCTGGCGTGCGCGATCGTAAGCGGAACTCCTGCCGCTTTCGCGAGCGGCAGATACACAGAGGCCATGCTGGTCATATGCCCTTCCACGGCGGCGAATTCGTGATGTCCGGCAAAGAAGGCGCCGGCCGCCTTCCTGTAGCGCAGAAGGTTCCGGCCGTCAAAGCGCGGCAGGACATAGATTCTGCCGCCAAGTGCCGTTATCTCATCATCAAAGAATTCCTTCGGGCGAAGACGCAGCAGATTTTCCGTGCTGTCATCTCCTCCGCACGCGGCTTTTGAAACACCGTAATGCACCAGAAAGTCAAACTGAATCTTATCCCTGTCGATATGACGGTAAAGATCCATAATACGGCTTTCCGCGCCGCCCATATTCAGCTTGCCGAGTACGTGGAGCACACGGATCGGTTCTGTATTCGTCATTTCGATTTTCTCCCGCTGTTCCCCGCGGCGGCCGTGCAGAGCGCGTCTGCGCTTTTCTCTGCTGCAGCAAACCTTCCGCCCATACTGCGCGGGCGTGGTACTTTTCATGCGGCCGCGCCGCTGCCGTTATCTGCCCGCCGATACCAGCATCCGCTTTGCCGAGGCCATCGCCCTTTCGATCATTCTTCCTCCGATGCCTCTCTTCACCGGCCGGTAATACAGAAGTTCTCTGTACGGCAGCATCTGCTGCTCCTGAAAAATCTTCTCATAGCGGGCAAAGTCTTTCTCTTCAAGCGTATTGCAGTGCACGACAAACGTCGTAACGCCGTCTTTCTTATGCAGGCTGGACTGCTGCCGGAAAGCTACCGGATAAAATGTGATGCCGTCATAGAGATACGGCAGCTTTCCAAAGCCGTCGGTCATGCGCGTAAAGCCGTTTTCCCGAAGCGCTTTCAGGGTATTGCTGTCATAGGTATGCGACGGCGCCATGAAGATATCCGTGACAATCGCATGATCCGCCAGCACCTTTTTGCCGATTTCAATCATCTTGCGCTGTTTTTCATAAGGAATACCCGCGAATTCGGACTGGTGATTGAGCGGAAACATGCCGCCGCGTTTCGTCGTGTACACATGGTGCAGGCCGTGCATGGCGATTTCCCAGCCGAGCTCGTCGCGCAGGGAGAGGACATACGGCCAAAAATCAGAGCGCGCTTCCCCGCGGGAAAGGCCTTTGTCCTCCGGCAGCGGCACAACGCCGATCAGAGGCTTGACATAATACCGGTCCATCAGTTCCTTGAATCTGTTAAATTTCACCCAATCCATGTCGGGCGTAATATCGTCTAATCGGACCGCAATTTTCAAGATTTTTCACCGCCGGTTCTGTTTTGCGAGAAGTATTCCCTGTACCAGTCAATCGCGAGCCTGATGCCGGCAGCAAAATCATACGAAGGATCATAGCCGAGCTTTTCCGCCGCCTTGGAAATATCCGCGTTGGAATCCCGGATATCGCCGGCTCTCGGCGGTCCGAACACCGGCTCCACCTCTACGCCGAGGGCATTGCAGATGTCATGGTAGACATCGATCAGATACTCTCTTCCGCCGGCGCCGATGTTATAGGCAGTTCCTGCCGCCTCTTCCGGAGCCGCGCACGCGCGCAGGCATCCCTCGATGACATTATCGATATACGTGAAGTCCCGGCTCTGTCTGCCGTCCCCGTTAATTGTAGGGCGCTCTCCCGACAGGAGCTGCCGGATAAACTTCGGAATAACCGCGGCATACGCGCCGTCCGGGTCCTGATGCCTGCCGAAGACATTGAAGAAGCGCATTCCGTAGGTGTTCAACCCGTACAGTTTCTTGTAAAGCTTTCCGTACTCCTCATCGGTTCGTTTGGTCAGTGCGTAAGGTGAAAGGACATTGCCTTCGAAGCCTTCCTTCTTGGGGAGCGTTGTTGAATCGCCGTATACCGAGGAACTCGAAGCGTAGACAAAACGCGATACCCCGTTCTGTCTTGCGGCTTCCATCATGTTCAGAGTGCCTTTGATATTGATTTCCTCGTACAGAAGCGGCATCTCAATGCTTCTGGGCACCGACCCCCAGGCTGCGAGGTGAATGACATAATCCGCGCCTTTCACGGCTTCCATGCAGGAATCCAGATCACGGATATCTTTCTGCAGGAATGTGAATCTTTCATTTTTCATGTACGGCTCGATATTCTCGATATGCCCTGTGGAAAGGTTATCCATCACGCGGACAGTATACCCCATGTCCAGCAGAGCTCCCGCGATGTTCGATCCGATGAAGCCGGCTCCGCCGGTCACCGTGAACACGCTGCCTTCCGGAAACTTTATGTTCTGATAGCTCATTGATCTTCCTCTTTTCCTGATGCAGAAAATGCGCGCGAAAAGGCGCATGTCGTAATTTATATATTATACCATGAAAGGCCATGCTCTTGCACGGATTGGCGTGCGGGCAGCCGGGCAAGCCGCGCAAGAGCTCGGGTAAGCCGCGCCTGCTCTTGCAATTTCCCGCAATTTCGTGCAGATCTGAAGATTTTCCGGTTTTGCAAGAAAGCCTTCTGCGCAAACCCGCATTTCTGCTCTATTGCAAGAAAGTTTGTCGGTCATTTACATCATCCTTCTTGCAAATTTTCAAATTGTGGTTTTTTGCAAGAAGAGCTTCTTGCAAAAAGCACTCAGCACTTTTCCGCCACACCGGCCAAGCGGGCAGGTTACGCATGGCAGCCGGAACTTCCGCCACACCGGGAAAGCGATCAGGCGTCCCCGGAACTCCCGCGGTTCGCCCGCCTACACAATCGGCTGCTGCACCGCCGAGATAATCACGGTACTGTCCTGCACTTTGCGTCCGCCCGCGTGCAGCTCATAGTCCACGCGGATTTCCACGCGCGCCCTGCTCTCTGTCAATACAATTTCCTTCGCGGTCATGCCAAGCTCCAGAATGCCCGCCGGAGTCTTGTAATGCGTGACATTCATTTTGCCCTTTTCAAAGGTCATTCTGGATTCCAGCGCGCCCTTCTTCGTAACTTCCAGTATCTGCCCGTTGAATTTGACTATGTTTTGAATAACGCCGTCCGCTCCATCCGGAAGCTCGTCGTATAAAAGATAATGCTTTCCGTTCTGCACAAAGTGCCGGCCGGAAGCTGTTGTAACAACCGGATCCTGCCGGACCCCGTCCGTTTCGTGCGTTCCTGTTACTGTGATAATCACATTCCGTGTCATAAGTCACTCCCTGCGTAAAAACAAAGCTGCGGCCACCCGCCCTATAGATCGCCGAGTGTACGGAACAGCCAGATCCAGAGCGTCAATGTAAAGGGACTGAGAACCGTTGTCAGCATCACAGTGCCGGAGGAAACCGTCCCTTTGTGTCCCATGCTCTTCGCCATGACATAGCCTGCCACCGTTCCCGCGGAGCCGAGCATGATAATCGCGGCAGCCAGCTTCTGGCCGCGGTAGCCTAGCGCGAGCGCAAGCGGCGCAAAGAGCGCTGTAAAGACGAGCAGCCGGAGGGTGCTTGCCCCCAGAATCGGCCCGATTTTCCGCCGGATATCTGCAAAGTCAAGACTCGCCCCAAGTGCGATCAGTCCCATCGGGCTGGCCATCCGTCCGATATAGCCTGCCGTCCTGGAAAGCATTTCCGGCATATGCAGGCCGGATAAAGACCAGCCGAAGCCAAGCAGAATTCCCCAGATAATCGGATTCTTCAAAATGCCGGTAAACGCGCCGCGAAGGCGCGCCCTGTCAACCGTTCCTCCGCCCGGTTTCATCAGAGACAGCACCAGAACCGCGAGCACATTGTATAAAGGAACACTTCCGAGCATCATCAGCGTACCCATGGCGCCGTCATTGTAGATGTTTTCCATGTAGGTCATGCCAAGGAGCGACACACTGCTTCTGTAGGCACCCTGCACGAATTCTCCGCGGCTGTCCTTGTCCCGCACAAGGAACGAAAAGGCGAATGCGATGAGCGCCGACAGCAAAGATACAGCAAAACAATACACAACATACGACGTATCCCAGAGCTTCCAGAAGTCCACTTCATAAAGCTGGACGAACAGGTTCACGGGCAGAGCGATTTTGAAGACAAAGGAATTCATCGACGAGGCGAAGCTCTCAGAAATAAAGCCGGTTTTCCGGAAGATGTACCCAAGCATCATCACGAGAAAAACCGGCATTGTGGCATTCAGGCTGAATATGAGATTCGACATGTGTTACCTTCTTTCCGGCACGGCAGGCTCCGCGCGGCAGCAATTCATTTCCTGCAGAGTTCATAAAACGCGACCGCGCCTGCCGCTGCGGCATTCAGGGAATCTACGCCGTGAGCCATCGGAATCCGGACCGTATAATCGCAGTCCGCAATCGTCTTCGCGGCAAGACCGTCCCCTTCGTTTCCAAGGACAATCGCAAGCTTTTCTGCAGCGTGAAGCTTCGGATCGTCAATGCGGACCGTGTCATCCCGAAGCGCCATCGCGGCTGTCTCAAAGCCCAGTCCCCGCAGAAGGGACAGGCCCTCTTCCGGCCAGCTTCCCGGGAAATACGTCCACGGAACCTGAAATACGGTTCCGACCGAAACGCGGAGCGTGCGCCGGTACAGAGGATCGCTGCAGTCTTTCGTAAGAAGCACCGCGTCAACGCCAAGGGCTGCAGCGCTCCGGAAAACCGCGCCGACATTGGTCGGATTTTCTATGTTTTCCAGAACAGCGATTCTGCGGGCTCCCCGGCAGATATCCGTTACGGAAGGCAGCGGTTTTCTGCGGAAAGCGCACAGGATGCCTCTCGTCAGATGGTATCCCGTGATCTGCGACAAAATTGGCAGCGGTGCCGTATACACCGGCACAGCGCCGAGGCGTTCGATAATCGGAGCCGCCTCTGTCTCTATATACTTCTCCTCGGTCAGCAGCGACACGGGTTCGTATCCCGCATCCAGCCCGCGCAGAATCACGTTCGGGCTTTCCCCGATGAAGATACCGGGCGTGGGCTCATAATAATGCCGCAGCTGATTTTCATTCAGATGGGCATAGGCGGCAAGCTCCGGCGCCGAAGGATCTGTGATATGGATGATGTCCGCCATCATAGTCTCCAGTAATCCCAGCCCTTTTCCTGCGTGAAATCCTCCCTGCGGAAGACGCCCTTCAGGTCGGCAAACACCTTTCCTGTCCACTTCGGATTGAAGAACGAAGCGATCTTTTCGGGCGTCAGCGATGCAAACTCTTTGTGTTTGACAGCCATCAGGACAGCGTCCATGTTCTGAACATCGCTCATCGGATGGAAGTCAATGCCGTAGAGGCGCTTTGCCTCCGCCGCGTCGCCCTCCGGATCTACAATCAGAGGCTCGATGCCGTACTCGCGCAGTTCCTTTACAATGTCCATGACCTTGGTGTTGCGCGTGTCAGGGCAGTTTTCCTTGAAGGTAAAGCCGAGGATCGCGACCTTCGCGTTCTTGACCGGGATATCGTTCCGGATGAGAAGCTTGACCAGCGATTCGGCGCAGTATTTGCCCATATCGTCGTTGATCCGTCTGCCCGAAAGAATGATCTGGGAGTGATAGCCGAACTGTTCCGCACGGTAAGTCAGATAGTACGGATCAATGCCGATGCAGTGACCGCCGACAAGCCCCGGACGGAAGTTCAGGAAATTCCACTTGGTCCCCGCGGCTTCGAGCACGGACTTTGTGTCGATTCCCATCTTGTGGAAGATAATCGAAAGCTCATTCATGAACGCGATGTTGATATCCCGCTGGGAATTCTCGATGACCTTCGCGGCTTCCGCGACCTTGATCGACTCCGCCCTGTGCACGCCTGCCTTTACGACCAGCTCGTAAACCTTCGCGATCGTATCCAGCGTTTCTGCGTCCATGCCGGAAACAATCTTCGTGATCGTCTCGAGGCGGTGCACCTTGTCGCCGGGGTTGATTCTCTCCGGAGAGTAACCGATTTTCCAGTCGGTGCCGCACTTCAGGCCGGACTCTTTTTCGATAATCGGGATGCAGGTTTCCTCGGTCACGCCCGGATAAACCGTGGACTCGAAAACAACGACTGTCCCTTTTGTCAGATTCTGTCCGACAAAACGGGAAGCGCCTTCAACCGGCGTAAGGTCCGGCGTATGGTCGTCATTGACCGGTGTAGGAACCGCAACGATGATGAATTTCGCTTCCCGGAGTCTTTTCGGATCTGCGGTAAATTCCACCGTTGTTTCTCTGATCGCCTCGTCGCCGACCTCGTTTGTGGGGTCGATGCCGTTCTTGTATTTCTCAATCTTCGCTTCATTGAAGTCGAAGCCGATAACCTTGATCTTCTTCGCGAAAGCAACCGCGATCGGCATCCCGACATAGCCAAGGCCTACCAGCGCGAGTTTTTCCTCTCCGTTTACCAGTTTTTCGTAAAGATCCATTTTTCTCTCCCAAAGCCCCGCGGCTTTAACTGTTCTGTCTCAAAAGACACGGCAAAATTTTAATTGTTTTGTATAGTTTTTTCAAGCCAGTTCTGGAACATCAGAATATACCAGATCTGCGGCCTGTAAATGCCTCTTTCGGTAAGGTCTGACCAGAGACGCGAGACGAGGTCCGCGTCGAGATATCCCTGCCTTCGGATTTTATCCGGCTGCAGCAGGTCTTCCGCAAACGGCCGGAGCGCAGAGGACAGAAGCCACTTTTTTACCGGCACCGAAAATCCTTTCTTCGGGCGGTCCAGAAGGTTCTTCGGCACATACCGGTACAGGACGTCCTTCAAAACAAGCTTGCCCTCCTGATCGTTCCGGAGGTACGAAACCGGCAGCGTCCACGCAAATTCCACGATATCGCGGTCGAGCAGCGGAACTCTTGTTTCAAGGGAAACTGCCATCGCGGTGCGGTCCACCTTGACCAGAATATCATCCGGATGATACTGCAGAAGATCTCTGAGCATCGCGTCCTTGCAGGCATCGGATAAGAGAAGCTCCGGCAGGTATTCTTCGGCTGCGGCAGGAACCGCGGAGCCTTTTGCAGCGCTGCCGGCGAGCGCGATCTCATCCGGAATCCGGCCGCGGATGCCAAACTCCGCGTTCCGCTGAAGTCTTCCCAGAGAAAGCGGCCCGTCCGCCTGCAGAAGCATGCCCTTTGTTCTGTACAAAGAAGGCTCCGGCAGCGGATTATGAAGCAGCGCCGCGCCCGCGATCCTGCGGACGCCATACGGCACGCTCTGCATCTTTCCCCAGATCCGCGAGAGGGACGCGTAAGAGCGGTAGCCGCAGAACAGTTCGTCTCCCGCGTCTCCCGATAAAGACACCGTAACATGTTCCCTCGTCATTTGGCTTACGAGATAGGTCGGGATCTGCGAAGAGTCCGCGAACGGTTCCCCGAACATGCCCGCGAGCTTCGGAATCACCGCCTGCGCCTCCTGCTCGCTGATATACAGCTGCGTGTGGTCTGTGCCGAGGTGCCTTGCGATTTCCGCGGCAGCTGGCGCTTCGTCATAGGCGTCTTCATTCATGCCGATGGTAAATGTCCTGACTTTCCCGGGCGCCAGCGACTGCATAACCGACACGACCGTCGAAGAGTCGATGCCGGCAGAAAGGAAAGCGCCAATCGGCACATCCGCGACCATCTGCCCGCGGACCGCTTCCCTTAAAAGGCGCTCCAGCTCATTCGCCGCCTCTTCTCTCGTGCCTCGGAACGGATTCCGGAAACCTTCGACAGCGGCATCCCTCATTGACCAGTAGAGTTCATAGCGAAAGCCTTTGCCTTCATAGCATCCGCTGCCTGTTCTGTGGCATTCTCCGTATAAATCTGAAGGCACATCGAATTTTGCATACGGCGCTTCCAGCGTCAGCATGCTGCCCGGCACAAGCTTGTACAGGTCTTCATAGATTGTGTACGGCGCCGGAATATAACCGTAGCGGAAATAGAGCGGCAGCACATCCCGCCGGATTCTGTTTGAAAAGCCCGGGATTTTCGTAAGCGCGCCGATGTCCGAGGCGAACGCGAACGATTCCCTGCCATCCGCCGCATTGTCCGTATGCACCCAGCCGAAATAGAGCGGTTTTTCTCCGACGCGGTCGCGCGTGAGCGCCAATGTTTTGCACCTGCTGTCATAAATTGCGGCTGCCCACATCCCCTTGCACATCTGCAGCGTTTCCTTTACGCCGAATGCTCCGCAGGCTTCCACGAGTGCTTCCGTATCCGACGTTCCCCGAAAGCCTGTAACTTTCTTCTCCGAAAGAAGCTTTTGCCGGAGCTTCTGATAGTCATAGATCTCTCCGTTGAAAACGATCGTATAACGGCCGTCCGCTGACCGGAACGGCTGGGAGCCTGCAGGCGAAAGGTCAATAATCGAAAGGCGCCTGTGTCCCAGCGTAACAGCACCGTCCGCGCCGGTCCAGATGCCCTCCGCGTCCGGGCCCCGGTCTTTCATCCATTCATTGACTGCATGGACCGCGCCTTTTGCGTCTCCTGCAAAACAACATAGTCCTGATATTCCACACATATGAGCCTCCAGTATCCCGTGTCATCTGGATGTAGTGTTCAAAGACGGCGCAAGCAGTGCCGTATAGTCATAGCTTCCGTAAAAGCTTTTCTCAAAATCCAGCAGCTCCCGCAGATTTTCCTTCGTGACTCTGCCTTCCCCTGCATGGATTCTGCGCATCAGCTCTCCCGCGGTTTCCGCGTTATAGTGCACCGAATCGGCATAATGAGAGAAGTCCGTGCAGAGCGCGGTATCCTCCGCGAAGGAATACAGCTGTACATTATCACAGGAGAGCAGCAGCGAAAACGCAAGCTCCTGCGCCTGTATCTGTTTGTACAGAATTCCCTGCGCGTACATGGTCCCCCAGCGCGCAATGGAGACCGGCGGTACAAAGTAATAAAACTGTGTATCCGGATGCGCCTTCGCGATCGAAACGAGGTTCTGCGAGACATTCTCCTTTACCATCTCCGCCTCTTCGGCTGTCAGCTCCTTCTGCGGCACACTCCCCGGCGTGCCCCGGAGTTCCTTCCGATAGTCCGAAAGTTCGCGCAACGCTTTCTCCTGTCCGTCCGCTGTCTCCGGCGCCGCGCTGTAGGAATCGAAGGAATCCACACCGCCTTTTCCGTTCAGGAGTCTCCGCACTGTCATCGGCAGGCAGTAGCCCGCGATCACATCCTTGTTCAGAAGATACTTCAGGTCGTCAAACGGATTCCGGTTATACAGGTAGGTCGGATATTCGCCCATCTCCTTGTGAAGCGTATCTTTATCCTCAATCAGGTAGGAGTCTTCCACACTGCGAAGGACAAAGCGGATGCCGCTGTGCGTCCGGAACGCGGTCTTTAAATTGTCATTGACTTCCCGGTAGGAAGCGCCGGGATACGGCACCTTGACCGAAGAAGCGTCAAAGAGGCTGTCAAACTGCGTCGTATGAAAATTCTCGGTAAAGCTGGTGCCGGTAATCAGGCTGTCGTAATCGAAGTGCTTTGTGATGCCGTCGTTCTGCGCCCGCTGATTTTCCAGCTTGTAGTAAAATCCCGGAAGCGGCGCGTGATAGTGGAAAAACGGATCCAGCACCGCGGTGTAGAAACAGACGCCCGCGGTAACAGCTGCCGTAAGGATGATGAAGTTTTTAATCCATCGTTTTTCGTTCATCGCGCTGCGCGCCTCTCCTCGTCTTTAAAAGTTTGAATAAATAAAGTTGGATACGGTTCCCGTTGAAGCCGCGCAAAGGACAAGAAGGAGCGCCGTCATAACCAGCTGCGGTTTCCCTGCCCTGTACCTGCGCTCCTGCAGATTTTTCGTAAAGAGGCAGATATACAGTCCGGCGCCAAGAAGCACGATCGCGGACACCGTAAAAACAGTGCTGTCCGAAACCTGCAATCCCAGAAGCTGAAAAGCCGCGCGCAGCCCCGGAATCCGCAGAAGCCCCGCCAGCTCCTGATTCAGAATGTAGCCTCCGTTGAAAAGCTGCGCGGTCAGATACCGCCACTGTTCAAACGACGATGCGCCGAACAGAAGCCATGCGACGTTTACAAAGAAGAAAGTAAAGAACCAGCGGATGATTTTCGGCACATAGGAGAGCGGCTTTTTGAAAATCCGCTCGAAGCACTGCGCCGCGCCGTGCAGAAGTCCCCAGACGACAAACGTCCAGTTCGCGCCGTGCCAGAAACCGCTGATCAGAAAGACGATCATGATATTTCTGTATGTGCGGAGCTTCCCTTTTCTGGAACCGCCAAGCGGGAAATACACATAGGTTCGTAAAAAGTCCGTCAGCGAAATATGCCAGCGCTTCCAGAACTCCGTCACGGAAAACGCCTTGTACGGCGAGTTGAAGTTCAGAGGCAGATCGATGTTCAGCATCAAAGAGACTGCCGCCGCCATATCGCAGTACGACGAGAAGTCAAAATAAATCTGCAGTGTATACGAAAGCATGACGATGATCACATCAAACGTCGTGCAGTTCCTGTAATTCTGATATCCGAAGGCCGCGGCCTTCGCGAACGTATCCGCAAGGAAAAGCTTTTTGGCCAGGCCCAGCGTGAACATCTGCGCAGCTGTCACAAAGCGGCGCGCATCCGGCCGCATTCTGTTTTCTCCCGAAAGCTGTGCAAAGAAGGCCGAAGGCTGCATGATCGGTCCCTGCGAAAGTTTCGGAAAGTAGGAAACATAGAGCAGGTACTGCGGAAATGTCACATCGGAAAGCTTTCCGTGAAAGCGCTCCACGCAGAAAGCCAGCTGGGAAAACGTGTAGAAGCTGATGCCCAGAGGCAGCAGGATAGAAGGCTGCGGAAGCTGTCTCTGCAGGAGCGTGCCCGCGGTATTCAGAAAGAAATTCGTGTACTTGAAAAACAGAAGCAGTCCGATATTCAGAAAGAGTGCAAGGAGAAAGGCAGCTTTTCCGGAGCGTCCTTTTTCCCGCGCTCTGCGCGAACAATCTGTCAGCGCGAATGTTGCCGCGGAAGAGGCCAGAAGCAGCAGGGCTGCCGGGATCCCCGCGAAGGTATAGAAAACAAGACCGGCAGCCAGAAGAAATCCGTCGGCTGCCCGCCTGCCATGTTTTCCCGAAAGAAAAAATCCTGCCGCAGCTGCCGGCAGAAACAGATAGATAAAGATCAGCGAGTTGAAATTCATCGGCACATAAGACCCTTCAGGTAGTCCAGCCACTGCCGGTTGATTCTGTCCGGATTGTACAGCTCCTGCACACGGGCGGCCGCCGCGCCAAGCCTTGCGCAAAGCGACGGATCGGACATCAGCACTGCCAGCTTTTCTGCCATTATATCATCCCTGTCCACCGGAACAAGAAAACCGTTCTCACCGTCCCGGATCAGATCCCGCGGGCCATACGACGGACAGTCTGTCGAGATGCAGGCAAGGCCGAGGCTCATCGCCTCGATCAGAGCGTTCGGCATACCTTCTGTTTTGGACGGAAGTACGAAAATTTCAGACTGGTCAATGCGTCTGTCAACGCCGGACACAGCCCCGTGAAAAACAACGTGATCCCGGATCCCCAGTTCCTCCGAAAGCGTCTCGAAGTCCTCTCTTTTCCTGCCGTCGCCGTAAATATGCAGCGTATATTCGGGGTGCGCATCCCGCGTCTTTGCGAACGCGCGAATCAGCATTCCCTGATTCTTGTTCCCGTCCAGGCGCCCGACGCAGACTACCTCCTTGCGCCGTTTTCCTTCATAGGGCGGCCGCAGAAACGCGGGATGAATCGAATTCGGCAGAATGACCGACTTTTTCCGGACCGCGCGCCGGAAATATTTCGCCGCGCCCCCCGTCTGAAGCACAACGCCTGCGGCATGTGCGAACAACGCCTGCGCGCACAGTTTCATACCTCTGCTGCTGTATTCGCGTGCCGGCATGCCGCGCACCGAAACGACAACCGGGAGCGGCCGCCTTACCTGCTTCCCTTTGTTATCTGTAATTGTATGCTTCAAACCTTTCGCGGTCGCGACCGCCATCAGGTTGTTCTTGCCGGAAAAGGAAAGGATCAGATCCGGTGAAAGGCGCCTCCAGATACCGCGAAGATTGTCAAAACGGACCTTGAAGTTATGCAGTCTTCCGCCCGTAAGTAAATCCGCCGGGGGATCCGAATAGACTCTCCGGATACCGCTTTCGTTCTCCAGCGGCTCCCCTGTCACAGGGTCCCACGCCCCGTGCGGCAGCACATATTCCGGCGGATGGAAATACGTCGTTACAAGCGTCACGCGCATCCCCTGCGCGTAGAAATACTCTGCGAGATTTCCCATCACCCGCTCGGCGCCTCCCTTCTGGAGAGAGCCGATATACAGAACGATGTGCGGCGCCTCTTTTCTAGCTGCGTCTTCCATGCGCGGAAACCTCCAAAAGAAAATCACGCCACTGCCTGTAAATGACTTCTTCGTTCGCCCTTTCCCGGATTCTTCTCGCGCGCTCTCCCATAGCCTGCGCCTTCTGTGGATTTTCGATCATATACAGAATTGCCTGTGCCATCCGGTCCGTATCGCCGACAGGCACTAAAAGACCGTTCTCGCCGCTTTGAATCAGCATGCGGGGTGCGCCCGGCCTGCAGTCCGTTGAAATTACAGGGAGGCCGAGAGCCATGGCCTCCATCAGAGCGTTCGGCATGCCTTCATAGTCAGATGAGAAGGCAAAACAAGCCGCGTCCCGGATCTCCTTCTCAAGCGTGCTGCAGTCGCCCATTAGAAATACCGCATCTTCCAGATGGTGTTCATGGATGGCTTCTTTAATGCTTGTCTTCGCGCCGTCCCCCGAATCGGGGCCGTAGATTTTCAGGACATAGTCCGGATGCTTTTCATGCACCTTGGAAAACGCGTGTACGAGCATGGTCTGATTCTTGAAAAAGACGAGCCGCCCCACGCTGACAACCGTCTTTGTCCTTGCAGAGAGCGGCGTGTCCGGCGCGTCGATATACTTCTGCGTAACCGGATTCAGTATGACGACCGAGCGTCTTCTGATGTCCTCCGAAAAGAAATCCCGTGCGTCGGGCGTCTGGAAAACGCCGCCCGCGGCGCGGCCGAAAAGGAGCCTGATCATGATTGAATTCAAAGCACCTGTATAAGTTGCCTTCGGATCGACACGGACGCTGATGACAACCGGAACGCCGGTCCCACGGCAGGCGGAAAGCGAGCGGTAAATGGCCTTTCTCGCGAACGCGACAAGAACATCCGGCTTTTCCCGCACCATGAAATCATGCAGGTGAGAGCGCCGTGCGAGAGCTTTACCGGCTCTTCCCTTTCCTTCTTCGGCAGGCAGAAGTCCTACATGAACTCTGCGGACAAAAGGGTGCAGTTCATATTCGTTCGGATCGGTCCATTCGGTTGCCACGATGACTTCATCGCCGTGCTCTGCGAACTGTCCCGCCAGATTGGTGACAACGCGCTCGGCTCCGCCGTGGGTCAGGCAGTTCAGATGAAATGCTATCTTCATAACACTCGGTTCTCCAGAATATCCGTCAGCGTGTCCGTAAGCGCCTGCCGGTACCGGTCCGGCGTATACGTCAGTGCGCGTTCTTTTGCGGCCTCGCCGTAGTGTCTTTGCAGTTCTTCGTCTTCCAGCATCTGCAGCATCGCTTTCGCGAGGATTCTGTCGTCTTCCGTTATGTTGGCGGCGTCATAATCCTCATGGTCGTCCATATCAGGAACGAGGAAGCCGTACGCACCGCGGACAATGCCCTTCACGCTTCTGCGGCTTTCCGAAGGCGCGCAGGCGCGTGCGCCGCGCGCGCCTGCACCCTCTTCTTCCTCTGCGGTCAGTTTTCCTTTCGAAAGCATCTGATACTGCACATCCGAAAGAAGGATTTCTCTCGGGCCTGTCTCGCAGTCCGCCGCGATCACAGGGCGGCCGAGCGCCATGCCCTCCAAAAGAGCGTTCGGAAAGCCTTCCCGGTTTGAAGGCAACAGGAAGAGATCACATTTTGCAGCGTATGGAAAAGGATTCTTTCGAACGCCCGGAAACGCGGTCACATCTCCTACACCGAGCTTTTCCGCAAGCTCTCTGCAGCCGTTAAAACGCCCGGCGCCCAGAATCATGAGCCTTGCCTGCGGGAGCCTTTCATGTACAAGTGAAAACGCTTTAACCAGATGCCAGAAGCCTTTGATTCTGTCGTCCCGGCCAAGGCTGCAGATGACCTTCAGATCTTCATCGCCGCACGGAAACGGAAAATCGCTGATTTTCTCTTCCGCGCGTTCATTAATCTCCTCCACAGCCAGCGGATTATAGATATAGGTGCTCCTCTTATAGCCAAAATCCTGCTCCAGCTCATCGACAATTTCCTTCGAGCAGGAAAGCACCCGGTCCGACCTTTTACAGAATAGCCGCACCTGCCGCGGCTCTTCGAGATCTGTCTGACAGCGCAGACCTGTCACGACTTTTTCAGTTGTCCTTGTAAAAACATTGATGAGATTGGCGCTGGAGCCGAAACTGTAGGAAATGTCGTAGCGGTTTTGTTTTTTCAAAGCCCGCACCCTGCGGACACGCTTCAGGACGTTCCGGAGCTTCCCGGCTTTTCCCGGGACGCTCGGCACATCGATATTGATGATATGAAGGCCCGTGACATCATAGTTGATGTCCTTGTCGGAAAAGATCAGGATCGTGACATCAAAGGTACCCTGCAAAAGCCGCGCGGTCTGAACGCAGACGCGCTCGAAGCCGCCCTGGTGGAGCATCGGCACCATCAGCAAAAGTTTTTTCATTTCGTGAGTACCGCCTTCTCAATCTCCTGCATGTACGCCGCGGTGACTTTCGTCCTGTCGAATTCGCGGGCCATCTTGTCATGGGCTGCCTGTCCCATCGCCGCGCGCTGTCCCCTGTCGAGCGCGAGAAATTTTTTCAGGGCATCTGTCAGAGAATCCGCCGATTTCGGCGCGAAGCCGATTCCGGTCACGCCGTCTTCAAAGATTTCCCGGCAGCCGCTGATGTTCGACGCGATGACCGGTCGTCCGCAGGCGGACGCCTCCATGAGCACGTTCGACATGCCCTCATGGTAGGTCGGCATCACAACCGCGGATGCCTTTTTGTAATATTCATTGACTTCCGTATGGAAACCGAGCTGGTCAATAAAGCCCTGCTGCTGCGCTTCGTCAAGCTTTTCCTGCCAGTCTTCGTCGCAGTATCCCATCAGGCCGAAATGCACCCTTTCGCCGGAGAGCCGCCTTGCCGCGGTCAGCAGTTCCCCGATTCCCTTTTCGCGCATCATCCGCCCGACATAAAGGAAATACGTGTCATTTCCTTCCGGATATTCCATGAACGGGTGCGCGGCAAGGCTGACGCCGGAGCCGGATACAAGGCGCGATTTCCCCGTAACAAGGCTGTACTGCCGGAACAGATTCAGGTTTTCCTGATTCTGGAAGAAAACACAGTCTGCCTTCCGCAGTCCCCGCCTGTACATGATCTCAATCATCGAAAGAAACAGGCCCTTTTTCTCAAAGGCGCTGCCAAGGCCGGTAATTGTCGCGATGTACGGAACGCCGAGCGCCGCGCAGGCCATGCCGCCATAGATGTTCGGCTTGATTGTATAGGTCAGGACAAGCGCCGGCTGATACCTGCGGATCAGGTCTTTGTAGGTTTCGAGCAGCTTTAAGTCTTCAAACGGATTGACACCGCGCCGGTTGACCGGTGTCTTTATGACTTCCACGCCTTCTTTTTCGAGGAGATCTGTTTTGACGCTGTCCGGAAGGCTCGCAGCCACCTTATAGTGTTTGCGCAGCTCCAGTACCAGTTCATTCCGGAAGTCGTAAAGCCCGCCCGAAGAGTTGGCCAGTATCAGAATCGTCTTCACTTTATCAGCTCCTCTTGTGACCGTATGACAATGTCATTGTATTTCATCATGTAAACGCCGTCTTTGTACGCAAAGTCCGCCGCGGAGTTTTCCTGCCCGCGAAGGTTGTTCAGGATCGCCGCGGGGAAATTCACACCGCAGGCGAAGGCGTGCGGATAGCCGCCGCCAAAGCGCGGGTTGACCTCGGAAAGATACCAGAGGTCTTCCTTTTCATCATGGAAAAGGTCGAGGTCGATCATGCCGCGGAAGCCCATGTTTTCCGCAAATTCCGCGATCCTGCGCATTACGGCAGGCTCGTGGACAGACACTGATTTGTCGGTTTCCCCGGCGCGCATACGGAGCTTCTTCTTCAGGAACAGGGAAGTGCAGCGGCCGGAAATCAGATCAAGGTAGGCATCGCACCCGTACTCCTGTCCGCGCATCAGCTCCTGTATCATCAGACCGCTGTCCGCATGCAGGAGGGCGGTCAGCATCTCTTCGTTTTGCACGAGGTTGATTTCGATCGAAGCGCTGCCTTTTCTGGGTTTTACAAAGACCGGGTACTCTGCGCCCGGAACGCCCTTTTCCCTGTCGGCGTCAAATGCCTCTTTTGTCAGCCAGCAGCGTGCGGTAGGCATGCCAAGGGCGCACAGCTTTTCATACATCGCGTACTTGTCAAGAGAAAGCTCGCACAGATCGTACGATGAGACAATGACCGTCACGCCGTTTTCCGCAAACCGCGCCCGGTTCTTCGCAAGGAGCGAGAGCTCGGGATCGATCAGGGTCAAAACAGCCCGCACCTTCTCCTTCCTGCAGATCTCCAGTATAAAATCGATATATCCCGGTGCGTCAATGCGCGGCACAATATACGCCTTGTCTGCCTCATACAGCGCCGGCGCGTAAGGCGAAGCGTCGGCGGCAATCACAAGGCCCTGCCCCGCAAATTCTTTCCGGAACGCCCGGATAACCTTGTCGCGGGTGCCGGCAGCCAGAATCAGGATATTGTATTCGTCCATGAAATAACCCCTCTTTTACAGCCTGTCGAAAAACAGCGGCGCTCCGCCGGTATGCAGGAACATAATGTTTTTCCCGCGGATGCCATGGTCCGTAAGATAGTTTAACATTCCGGTAAAGGCTTTACCGGTATACGTTGTATCCATCGGAATGCCGTCGCACCGGAACACCTTCCCGATCGTATCGAGAACCTGCGCATTGTACAGACCGTATCCGCCGAGAATGTAATGATCATCGAAGATCAGATCTTCTTCGCGGAACCACGACTGCCGCCCGTGCATGCAATGCTCAAGATAAGAGAGAACGCTCTGCTTGACGACCTCCCGGCCGCGCTCTTCCTTTCTCGCGATGCTGATGCCGACAATGACCGGCTTGTCCGGGTCGGCGTCAATGGTTTTATGGTTCCCGTCCGCCCGGAACTGCGCCGCGAGATTCAGCTGCCGCAGCTGCGTGCTCATGAAGGTCTTTCCGCAGATCAGGCCCGCCTGCGTCGCGCCCGTACCGGAGGCCAGAAACAGGTAGTCGATCTGCAGTGCGTTCATCTGCGCGAGAAACTCGTTGACGTACGCCTTTGTGTAGGCGTCGGTGCCGATGTCGCCGTGACCGCCGCCCGGAATGAAATACGGCTGCATGCCCTGTCTTCTGTAGTCTTCCAGCCTTGCCTCAATTGTATCATGCACCATGGATACCGGAACAGTCTCCACGTCCGCACCGGACTGTTCGACAAGCTCCCGGTTGAAGAGTTCTCTCCCGTCTTTCCCATCTACGTTATGATCACTCGAAATGATATGGCAGGGAATTCCCATCGAAGCCGCCATATTGGAAATGACCCTGCAGTGATTCGAGGAATTCGAGCCATAGGTCACAAGGATATCCGGCTGCTCTTTCATGATGTCCGCGTAAAAACACTGCGCCTTGCGCACCTTGTTCCCGCCAAAAGAAAACGGGATCAGATCGTCCCGTTTCACATAAATCTTATTCTCCGAATAATCGCCGGAAAGCGCCTGCACCGGCGTAGGCACAAAGGCGCTCTCCAATACGGCGATCGTATTCAGCTTCCCGTTCTTTTTCCGCATATCCTTCCTCCCGGCCGGCGGCGTAACAGCTTCGTGCCGCGTCCTGCCTCGTCTCATTCAAATTCCTCGATGCGGCGCAGCGGCTGCATTCCCTGCCGCTTCCTGCAGACATCAAAGTCTTCGACCGACTGCTCCGCGCCGGACTGAACACCGCTCTTTTTCAGGACTTTTCCGATCGTCGCAAATACAATCCTGCAATCCTGCGAAAACGTCACGTTCCCGGCATACAGAAGATCATACCGGAACCGGTCTTCCCAGTTCAAGGCGTTCCGGCCGTGAATCTGCGCAAGGCCGGTCAGACCCGGCCGGACGTCGTGCCGGTGCATTTCCTCTTCGGTGTAATAAGGCAGGTACCGGACAAGCAGAGGTCTTGGCCCTACAAAGCTCATGTCCCCCTTCAGGATATTGATGAATTCGGGCAGCTCATCGAGGCTCGTCGAACGCAGTACTCTGCCGAAGTGAGGCAGCCGCTGTTCGTCCGGCAGCAGCTCTCCGTCCTTTCCGCGCGCATCGGTCATGGAGCGGAACTTCAAAAGCCCGAAGATTTTTCCGTTCCTGCCGGGGCGGTTCTGGTGGAAGAATATGGGACTGCCGAGTTTCACCCGGACAAGGATCATCACGGTCAGAAAAACCGGACTGATCAGAATAAGTCCCACCAGGGAAAAAACAATATCGAGCAGCCGCTTTCCATATTTTCCGTAGATTCCGGGTTTCAAGGCAGTCTCTCCTTCCTGGCAGGCAGGCACTTACGCAAAGCATCTGTGAATCACTTCGATGATCCGGTCCTGCTGCTCTTCTGTCATCTTGTTGTCCGAAGGAAGGCACAGTCCCCGCGCGAAAATGTCGGCGCCGGTATCCTGCGCTTCTCCCTCGTCGATATAGGCGTTGCTCTGCCCCCTGCCGTTTCCCTTCGCCGTAACAAAACCGTTCATCCGGTAAATCGGCTGCAGATGCATCGGCTTCCAGATCGGGCGTCCCTCCGCGTTGATGCTCCCTATTGCTTCGAGAATCTCGCTCGGGCATGTTTTGCCGGGCTCTGAAATAAACAGCGGCTGCTTTTCGCCCCGGACCTGCCTGCACATGGCGGAAGGGTCGATCAGAAGACAGGAGAGCCAGAAATTCGGCTCCGAGTTATCCGCGTCATACGGATTCATCGTGACGGGAAGATCAGAAAGTCCCTCGCGGTAGCGCTCGTAGATTGCCTTCTTCTGCGCGATGTGTTCGTCAAGATACGGAATCTGCCCGCGGATGACACCCGCGATTACATTGCTCATCCTGTAGTTATATCCGATTTCCTCGTGCTGGTACCAGGGCGCGGCTTCCCGCGACTGGGTCGACCACTTGCGGACCTTGTCGGCGTCTTCCCTGCTGTCCGTTAAAAACATACCGCCCGAAGACCCCGTGATAATCTTGTTGCCGTTGAACGAAATCGCGTTGTAATCTCCGAAGGTCCCGGTCTGCCGGCCTTTGTAAAGCGCGCCGAGTGACTCCGCGGCGTCCTCGATGATGAGGGCGTCATGCGCTTTCGCGACTGCTCTGATCTCGTCGATCTTTCCGGGCGTTCCGTACAGGTGCGCGGTCACCAGCAGGCGGACGTCCGGATACAGTGCAAACGCCTTTTCCAGGGCCGCGGGGTCCATGTTCCAGGTATCCCGTTCGGTGTCAATAAAGACCGCTTCGCCGTCCTCATACGCGACCGGATTCACAGTTGCGTCAAAGGTCATGTCGGAGCAGAACACCTTGTGTCCCCGGAGCGTTCCTTCCGACGGTCTTGCCATGCCGTAAAGCCGCTCTCCCGCAAGCTTCGTCGCAAGATGGAGCGCCGCCGTGCCCGCGGAAAGCGCTACCGCGTACCGGCAGCCGACCTTCTGTGCAATCTGCTTTTCTGCTTCGTTAATATTCGCTCCGACCGTCGACATCCAGTTTGTCTCATACGCCTCTTTCATGTAGCGCAGTTCATCGCCGTGCATGGTCGGCGACGAGAGCCAGACTTTCTTTTCAAACGGTTCGATTCCGGAAAAATCTTTCGTACTCAGCATAGGAGTGCCCTCCTGTCATTGTTTTGCGTAATTTTCGTTTGCCCTGTTCTCCAGAGCGTGCTCTCTGATGGCCGTATCGTTGACTTCGGTGTTCTTTTTATACGTCGGCACAATCGCCTTCACATACTCGCGGATGTCCGGCGACTCCACATAGGCAGCCTTCTTGAGCTCGATCAGCTGGCTGAAGAAGCGGTCGCGGTCAATGTCGAGCGGTTTTCCGATATGGATCTGGCTGTTCGCGGTATCGCGCAGGCCTTCCTCGTCCATCAGCATTTCTTCATAGAGCTTTTCACCGGGCCGCAGTCCCGTAAATTCGATCCTGATGTCTTCGCCGACCTTATAGCCCGAAAGCTTGATCAGGTTTTCCGCAAGGTCCAGAATGCGGACCGGCTTGCCCATGTCGAGCACGAAGATCTCGCCGCCTTTCGCGTAGGCGCCGGCCTGCAGCACAAGGGAAACCGCTTCGGGAATTGTCATGAAATACCGGATGATGTTCGGGTCTGTTACGGTCACGGGGCCACCTGCCGCGATCTGCTTTTTAAACAGCGGAATCACAGAACCGTTGGAGCCCAGCACATTTCCGAAGCGGACCGCAACGAAATTCGTGTCCGGATACTCGCTGTTGAACGCCTGCACGATCATTTCGCAGATCCTTTTGGACGCGCCCATGATGTTGGTCGGGTTGACCGCCTTGTCGGTCGAAATCATGACAAAGCGCTGTGTATGATACAGTGCCGCGGCCATCGCCGTGTTGAAGGTCCCGAAGACATTGTTCTTGACCGCTTCGCACGGGCTGTCTTCCATAAGCGGCACATGCTTGTGCGCTGCTGCGTGATAGACAATGTCCGGCCGGTAGTTCTTGAAAATCCAGTTGAGCCTTTCGGCGTTACGAACCGAGGCAATCAGAACCGTAAGCTTCATCTCCGGATGCGTTTTCTTCAGCTCCTGCTGGATATCATAGGCGTTGTTCTCATAGATGTCCACGATGATCAGCTGGCCCGGATGATGCGCCGCGATCTGTCTGCAAAGCTCGGAGCCGATCGAACCGCCGCCGCCGGTGATGAGGACTGTTTTGCCCTGTACGTAGCCGAGGATCGAATCCATATCGACCCGGACAGGCTCTCTTCCAAGAAGGTCTTCCACTTCGACGTTACGCAGCTTCGAAACGCTGACTTCGCCGTTGACCAGCTGATAAATGGCCGGCAGCACCTGCAGCCGGCACTTGGTCTCCTTGCAGATGTCCAGAAGGCCCGCGAGCTTCTGCCTTGAGAGCGAGGGAATTGCGATAATAATCTCGTCAATGTCGTACTCCGCCGCGGCTTCCAGAATCCGGTCCCTGCCGCCGACGACCTTGATGCCCTGAATATAACGTCCCCACTTTTCCTGACTGTCGTCGATGATGCACTTTAAATTCATCGTGCTGTAGTGCGAGTTCAGGATTTCCTTGATGATGATATTGCCGGCTTCGCCGGCACCGATCACCATGACGGAGACGCTGTTGTTCTTGTTGGCGTTCCTGTGCTTCATGCTTCTGAGGAACCGGTAGGAAAACCGGCTGATGAAGGTCAGCGTGATCAGAAGGAACACATACATGAAATGAAAGCTCTGCGGTACCGCCTGCTGCTCGATCTTGAAAAACGGCAGAATGATAACGCCCGCCACCCCCGACAGCACACACGCGATCACAAGATTCTGCAGCTCCGTTTCCCCGGCGAACGCCCAGAGAGAATTATAGAGCTTCAGAAACCAGAAAATCGCGATGGTTACCGCGACAAGCAGCGGCATCGCGCGCATCACCGGAACATAGAAATACTCCGGCACCTCTGCGATATGAAATTCATACCGGATCAGAAGCGCGAGCGCGCAGGAGAGGATGACGCTCATAATATCGTAAAGTATGAGCGCGGTCCTTCGCCAGAACTTGGCGTAATTAAAAGGTTTTTTTGTCTGTCTGTTGTCAGCCATCCGTAGTACCTGTCTTGCAGTGCATTATCCGGCGGATTTCTCCACCGCGTCTTCCGGTTCCTGAAAAAGCACCGGCGCGATCATGAGGAAGAGTGCCAGCGTATACGGGTTGCAGAACTGGAAGATCCATTCCACAAGTCCCGTGATCATGAAACCCGAAACGGTCAGAAACGGCACAAAACCATACAGGTTCCATGCGCGATTCTTTACATAGTATATCCATGTTCCGGCCAGTGTCAAAACAGTAAAGCCAAGGAACAGAATTCCTCCGGGAATACCGAAGTCGTAGGCAGCCTGCAGATAGACGTTGTGCGCGTGCACGGCTATCTGTCCGCCCAGCAGTTCGACTCCCATCTCATCATGGCCGTTCAGCCGCAGCTGCTGCAGATACCGCTTCCAAAGCTCGACTCTGCCGTTTGAAAGATCGCCGTTGTCCAGTGAGCCTTCCGTGCCGGTTGCCTGCGCCGCAGAACTCTCCTGTCCATCTCCGGAAAGCATGGCCTCCTCCTGTCCTTCCAGTTCGTCTTTGCGCGCTCCTTCCGAAGCGGCCGCCTCCTGCGCGATATCGTCCTCGATCTCGCCCATGATCCTCTCGCGGTCATCCATGAAATCCCGCTGCCCGTTCCATCCGAGCCTGAAGTACAGCTTCGAACCGGTTCCGCCGCCGACAATTCGATCGCCGAAATCGCGGATGAAAATTTCCAGATTCATAAACCACCGGGAATCCCAGCGCACGTTCCGCAGAAGGCTGTCATTATACGGCTCGATTTCTTCAAAGCGCTGCGGTCTGTCTGCCACCGTGGAGACCAGCCGCTGCCCGGTAAAGACCGCGGGAAACGTGAGCAGCACAATCAGAAGCATCGAAGCAAGCGCGGCAAGCGGCCCTCTGATCCGCGCCTTCTTCTCTGCGCAGAGCGCAACGGCGGAAAAGACGCAGAACAGGAACAGTCCGCCGATGCCGGCCCTTGTAAGGCTCATCAGCATGTAGGAAGCCGTAAAGCCGAAGAACAGGACCTCTTTCCAGATATAGGGGAGCTTTTGCCGGAGCGGAAGTCCCCGGTATGCACGCAGCTTCGAAAGAAGGAGCGTTACGGATACCGCGGACACAATGAGCAGATAGTAGGCCGTCACGGTCACCGTATGAAACTGCATCGAAAAACGATTGTATTCGTACGCGATGTAGTATCTGTGCAGCATCGAGTAAAGAACCGAACACACAAAGTTCAGGGCAATGCCGCAGGACACGTCCCGCAGCCACAGCTTTCTGTCCGTAAAGAACAGATAGCGCGCGTATAACAGAGCAATCACGGGAGCCATTACAAGCACCCACTGTCTGGGGCCCCGGAAAATCAGCATCCATACAAGGAGTGCCGTAAGAGGAAGCACGGTCAGAAGCTTTGCTTTCGGAAGCTTTTTCCGGCAGCCGGACTGACGCACGAGCATGACGATGACGGAAACTGCTGTCACGGCGGCGAACACAAAGGCTGCCGCGGACGAGCGGAAAACGCTGTTGTGTTCCAGATAATACCGGACCTGCGGCCCTTCTTTGTGCGCGTGATACCAGAGGATGGCGGCAGCAGAAGCTCCTGCAGCCGTAAGAACCGTCCATCCGTTCAGCACCCACGAAAGATCGCCCATGATCAGCATGACAAGGCAAAGAAGGATGATGATCGCGTTCTGCGAATTATCGTGCGTGATATCGCTGAGCGCGTTCATGTAGTCCGCAGAGTACTTGAACAGCAGCGCAATGCAGATAATATTCAGAAGATGCCGGACAGAGGATACAGCCCCTCCGAACGACATTTCGCGCTCTCTTTCCGTAAAGGCCGGCCATTTGTGCCAGAGTCCGTACAGTGCGGAAAAGACAAAGACCGCGGTGCCGGCTTCATAGAACACTATGTCGAGAAGGCTTGTATCAAAGAGCTTCAGCGGCCAGATGGCGACTCCCGCAGCGGCGCCCAAGGTAAGAATCACCGGCGTCAGGACATACTGCATGACTGTAAGCACGGGAACCAGTGTATTTTTCTCCGGTCTCTTCCGGAACCGGAGCACGGCCGCAAAAGCGGCAAGAACCCCCGCGGCAAGCACTGCCGCCGCGGCTGCCAGCGTTCTGCCCTTCTGCAGAGGGACCCGGTAGGTCAGGTCCATCGCGGTATGGAGCCCGCTCAGCGAGGTGTCCTGATAGAAGCCTCCAAGATACAGCGGCGCGCTGTCTCCTTCCTGCGTGCCGGTCAACCCCGCGGTAAACGAGGAATGAATTCCCCGCAGCAGCAGGATATAGGTGTCTCCCGGAACCAGATCGGCGTCCACGGGAATCGTCACATAGTCCGGCACATCCTGCGGGAAACGTACGAGCTCCTCCGCGGTCAGCTCCGTGCCGTCCTTTCCCTGATGGAAAAGCTGCGCTTTAAACGCTCTTCCGTTTGAAACGCCGGAAATATATATCCGCACGCTCTGTAAATGCGGATACTGCGCCGCGAAATATTCTCCGGCGTCGTTCCCGTCATTAATTTCTCCGGAGCTCTGTATGATCTCTCCGCCCGCGAACGGAATGTCCTGCTTAAACAGCCGCAGCGGCCACAGAAGGGAGAGCAGAAGGACCGTGATGAGCGCGGTGACAAATAGCGCGGCATTTTTCTTTTCAACAATCTTTCTCAGCATAAATCTTCCGGATCCTTCCGAAGTTCTTCTCCACAGGTGCCTGCCTGCCGGACGTTCCCGTCCGCGCACGCCGCATCTGTCCGCGGGCTGTCCGAATCCGCGCGGGCGTCATCCGTCTCATTGCCGCGCCGCTTCGCGGGCGCGCCGTCCGGCTGCGCACCTGTCGTTTCGCGAATCACATACTGCGGCGCGCGGTTGACGGAAATGTACGTTCTTCCGATATACTCTCCCGCAAGCCCGACCATGAGCATCAGCATTCCGCCAAAGAAGATAATAGCCGTCATCATGGCCGAAAATCCCATCGGTACGGCGGGATTGATGATTTTCTTAATAATTGTATAGATACCGTAGATAAAGGAAACAAACGCGAAAACAGCGCCCATTTTTGTTGCGATCCGGAGCGGTTCGATTGAGAATGCCGTAAAACCGTTCATCCAGAGTCCGAAAAGCTTTCGCAGTGTATAACCGCTCGTTCCGCTCTCTCTTTTCCTGTGATGCACGGGCACGTTCACAATCGAAGTGGTAGAGCGCAGCACCAGCCCCAGAAGATACGGATAGGAATTCTCGTAGCGCTTCACTTCCTCCGCGACAAAACGACGCATTGCGAAATAGCTTGACACATACAGCTCCTTCGGCTTGCCAAGCAGAATCTCGCACATCTTCTCGTTGACCGAAGAACCGAAGTTGCGGAAGCCCGAATGCTGTTTTTTCTCATATTTCGCATAGGCGGCATCGGCGCCGTTTTCAATCGCGGCAATCAGTTCCGGTGCCTCGCACGCCGGCGTCTGTCCGTCGTCGTCAAGGCAGACGAGGATGTCACCCTGCGCTCTTCGTATGCCCGCCATGAGTGCCGCATGCTGCCCGAAATTCCGCGCAAAACAGATCCCGTCCCTGCCTGTTTTCTCATGGCAAAGCTGCTGAATCACGCTCCATGTACCGTCTTTCGGGTCGTCGTTGACCATAACGATCTGCGTCCTGTACTGCGGAAGCGCCTGCATGGTCCGCTCGATCTCTTCCACGACGAAAGGCAGCGTCTTAGCCGAGTGATAGCAGGGAATGATAAAGCTGATAAGCTTTGGCGTTTCTAAGTTATCCGTTCTGTTTTCCATAAAAATTATCCTTCAGACATTCCGACATGTACATATCGGAACAGAATCCGTCCGTGCATCTGACCTTGAGACATCTGCCGGCAATCACGAAGCCGGAACCGCCGGTTCCTTTGAGGGACGGCGCGTTGAACACAAATATCCGCGAATACGCCCTGGTCATTGAAAGGTCCGTAAACGCGTAGTCCAGCATCAGGTGCGCGGCTTCGGAGCTGAAGTGCTTCCCTCTCGCGCTGTCTTCCCCAATGAAAAACCCGAACTCGCACTGCTTTCTTGCAAAGTCCAGATGATTCAGCACACAGCACCCGGCCGGCATGCCGGTTTTCTTTTCACAGATGACCGCCTGCACGGCTTTTCCCGCCTGAATCACATCCCGGTAATAGGCTTCCTGCCCTTCCAGTGTGAAAGGCTCTCTGTAAATATAGTTTTCCCGCACGCGCGGATTGTTGCGCCAGCGCACAACAAGCGGCGAATCTTCGAGCGAAAGGGGGCGCAGAAAAACGCGCTTTCCCTGTTTATGAACCTGATATTCCATTCTGCATCCTCCGCGTCCCGGGGCTTTTGGAATTCCGGCGCCTGCCGGTTCTGCTCCATAATCCGCGCTCACCACCGGTCCGCCTTATAGACTGTCCAGTAGTTCCCGATCGTATCCGCGGCGTTCACCATAACCTGCATGCCTTCGTCTTCAAAGTACGAAGCCAGCCACGACGTATCCGCTTCCCTGCGGCAGACCAGATAGACCGGGCCGTCGCTTAAAAGCGCCTTCTGAAAGGAAGTGTACCCTGCCTTCGCAAGCTTTTCCCTCTGCAGGGGGCTGCCGTAAACCCAGCCGCCTAATAGATCCCAGTTTCCTTCCTTCCTTTTCTCCCCGAACATTTTCTCGGAGAAATCCACGCTCGAATAGACATCTATGAGAAAAAGACTGTCCTGATGCTCCGCCGTGTAATTCATAAGAGAGTTCCAGTCTGCGTTTACGCTCTCCCTTTTCGCGTATTCTGCCGCGACATTCCGGTATTGCGACAGCGCCGCGAGAAAAAGCGCCAGCATCACAATCACCGCGGCCGAATGCCGCAATGCCTTCGGCGCTCCCTGCCGGTTCGTAAAGAACGCGCCGTTCTGCGAAAGAAGAAGCGCTGCAAGAAGCACGGCTTCCGCAAGATACAGGCTGTGCGTCAGACGCGCAACCGGACGGTTGTTATACTGTAAATACAGAAGAAGCGCGCTGCGGACAAGAAAAACAAGCCCCGCGCGGACGAGCGTCACCGCCGCTTCCCGTCTGACGCGGCGCCGGTCCTTTGCATCTGCCGCGGACGCTCCCGCGATGCAAAGGAGTGCCGTAATAACGACCAGTCCGTAAAGCGTAAAAGCGATCATGCTGTACGGCATATCGCCCGAGGGGCCAAGAGACTTCCTGTAGTTCCAGAGGGCGCTGCGGATTCTGGCCTTCTGATTCTGTCCGGCGTGCGCTTTTTCATAGGCGTAACCGGCAATGGCCTGCAGTTTACTGTCGTCCAGCTTTTCATCCAGACCGAAGTTATAGTTTTCAAGGATGGTCACTTCCCCGCGCGTTACGCCGATGCTCTCATAAAAAGCACGGTTTTCATCGTAGGGAATGTCCCGGATATCCGCGAAATCGTACAGCTTTGTCCGCGCATCGAAAAACGAGCGGAACGAAGCCCACTCACCGCCGTAAGCAATCTTGTCCGCCACGTACACGGCTGTAAACGATGCGCCCAGAACAAGACCCGCGCACGCAAGAAGAAGCGCGGTCTTTCTGACGGTTCCCGGCCGCGATTTTCTTTCCTCCTCATCCCCGCCGCAGCTCTGTCCGGAGCGGACAAGATCCGTCGTTCTGAAAAGAATCGCAAGGGCGCACAGAGGCGTCATGAACAGCATCATCTCCGACCGGATCAGGTATCCCTGCAGCATCAGAGCGATGCCCGGCAGCGCGCCGCGAAGGTATCCGCGCAGATCTCCCGAAGATTCCATCGTAAGAAACCAGAACGCCGCGGCAGCGCCGAGTATCCCGACGGTCACCGAATACTGGATGAATACCAGATGCTGCAACATCATGCCGGCCGCAAGAAAAACCGCAAGGACCGCGCCGGTCCGCATCTTCCTGCAAAGGAGTCTGTACAGAACAAGAAACAGCGCGCCGAACTGGCAAAGGCACAGGATCAGTGCGTACCAGTCCGTAAAGGGAAACAGGATCTGCAGCCGGCTGAGGGCGAAGCTGAACGGAAACATGTTCTGGATATCGCGCGCGGCAGGTTCCCCCGTATACGCGCCGGTCAGCAGGCGGTCGATCATGAAATCATCGTTCAGATCCCAGTAGAAATCCCATTTCACACTGATGAAACATACGAACAGGAGCGTTACGGCAGCAGCAGCCGCAGCACATTTGAATTTATCAGTTCGCGCGGTAGAATTCATTGATTCTTGTAACGACTTCATCCACGTTTTCCTCTGTGAGTGAATAGTACATCGGAAGCCGCAGCAGCCGCTCGCTTTCCTTCGTCGTATAAACGTCCTCGCCGTGGAAACGGCAGTAGCGGATGCCCGCAGGCGCCGTATGCAGCGGAATGTAATGAAAGACCGCGAGGATGCCGTGTTCCCGCAGATACCCGATCAGCTTCTGGCGTTCTTCAAGATCCTTCGTCTTGATGTAAAACATATGCGCGTTGTGCTCGCACCCCTCCGGAATGACCGGAAGAGAGATCCGCCCTTCCTCGGCAAGGGGAGTAAGCATCTCATAATACTGATTCCACCTTGCAAGCCGCGTCTGATTGATCTCATCCGCGCGCTCCAGCTGCGCATACAGATAGGCGGCGTTAAGCTCGCTCGGAAGATACGATGAGCCGTAGTTGACCCAGGTGTACTTGTCGATCTGCCCGCGGAAGAACTTGCTCCGGTTCGTTCCCTTCTCGCGGAAGATCTCGGCGCGTTCGATGTTCTCCGGATCTCTGATCAGCGTCGCTCCGCCCTCGCCCATGCTGTAATTCTTGGTCTCATGAAAGGAATAGCAGCCGTAGTCGCCGATCGCCCCGAGGTCTTTGCCCTTGTACTTTGCCATGACACCCTGCGCGGCGTCTTCCACAACGAGCAGATGATGGCGTCTCGCGATATCCATAATCTTATCCATCTCGCAGGCAACGCCCGCGTAATGTACCGGCACAATGACCTTCGTCCTGTCCGTGATCGCGTCCTCGATTTTCGTCTCGTCGATGTTCATGGTATCCGGACGGATATCAACAAAGACCGGCACCGCGCCGCGAAGAACGAACGCGTCCGCGGTTGAACAGAACGTATAAGCCGGCATAATGACTTCATCTCCTTTGGAGACGCCGGTCAGGAGTGCTGCAAGCTCGAGCGCGTCTGTTCCGGACGTTGTGAGAAGGCAGCTGGACGTATTTGTTCTGGCTTCAAACCAGCCCTTGCACTTTTTCGTGAACGGACCGTCACCGCAGATTTTGTGATTGCGTTCGCAGACAATCCGGATATTCTCCAATTCACTGCCGATATAAGGGGGAATATTAAACGGAATTTTGATATCTGTCATTCTTGTGCCTTTCCGGCGGCTGTGTAGACCGAATAAGCGCCGCCTGTATATGCCTGCTGATAAGCGTTGTCCCGCATGAAATCAAACAGCTCGCCGCACTTTTCATCTGAAGATGCCGACTGCGGGCTGTTTTCTTCATGCAGAATAATCAGAGGCAGACTGTCTTTCTTCTGCTTTCGCAGCTGCTCTTTAAACTGCTCCGCGGGATAGCTGTCAAGATCCGGCCACGCGCTGTCCAGCGCGGGAGGAAGCTCCATCAGATAGTGAATGCCGGGCGCACTGCCGAAGACAATAGCCGGCGTCCCGGTAAGGTTTTCCGACTGCAGGTACTGCCACAGATCTTCAAGCTCCTGTGCGTTCGCCGGCGTCGTGTGCATGCCGGCTGCTGCCGGGAGCATCTGTATCACAGCGCTTCTCCTTGTTCCGTCTGTCCCGTCCCGGAACGCGAAAAAGATATGAAAGAGACTCCCCTGTATCAGCGCCATGCAGAGGATCATCACGGTCATGGCGTGCCAGGAAAAATGCGACTCCGTGTGTCTTGTCTCCTGCCAGATTCTGCGCAGCATCCAGAGTGCGTACGGCGCTGTTATGAACATGCAGTTCAGCACCGGATACGTATAATTGTTGGAACCAAGCGGCAGAATCAGGATCGTCACAAAAACCGCGGCCGAAAGAAACCGCTCGTCCGGATTTGCACCGTACGCCCCCGCCATGCCGATGATGCACAGGATGAGTGTCAGAATCACCAGCATCATTCCCCACTCGAACATGCTGCCGTAATCCTGATAGTTCAGGTTGAACATGCCGCGCGAATAGTAAAACCGCACGATCACCATGATCCCCGCGATATACAGAAGACGTTTCAGCCGCTTCTTACTCCGAAGCAGGGGCATCGCAAAGAAAACCGCGCCCATGATCATGCAGGGAACAAGAATCAGAAACCAGCGGAGCGTATGTCCGTACGCGTCAAGCGTCGACAGCAGCATGCCTGCCGCCGTATACGACTGCACGTTTCCGGTCGCCGAAAAAAGCTGCGGGATCATCTGCCAGTAGGCCGCGGGTCCGTACATCGCGGCGCACAGAAGATATCCCGCGCCGAATCCCGCCGCATAACCGGATATGCAAAAAAGCGTTCTCTTTGCGGCTGCAGAAAAACTTTTCCCCGCGCAGGCGCACCAGAACCAGAGCGCCAGAATAAGAGCCGCCTGCGTAAGATTCGAAAAACGCACAGTCACGTTCAGACCAAGGCAGGCCCCCGCCAGTATATAATACCGTTTCTTCTCCGGCACCGATGAAACCGCAAGAAACAGAAACAATGTGCCGAGCGTCAGAAGAAGATAAGTCAGGTAATTATACAGAATGACCGCCGGACACCAGCAGAATGCAGCCGCCAGAAATTCTCCGCAGAAGATCATCCATCCGGGGATCATGCGTCCGAGAACGCGGTAGCACAAAAGCGCGGTCAGCGAAATCAGAAGAAGGCACAGAAGATTCATGCCCGCCATTGTTTTTCCGACAGGCAGTGCCATGAACGCTCTCCCTGTCAGATTCGCAAGGAACGTCGCAATGCTCCACATCATCCCGGCGCCCTGCGGATACCGGTAGTTGGCAAGGCTGTAGGTCGTGTCCATCACGCTGACACCCTGCCGCAGCGGAACAAGTGGCCAGAGGACAAGAAGCAGCGGAAAAACATATCTCTCGAACGGATTCTGCAGTTTTTTAAGTTTTTTCAGCATGTTGAAAATCCCCGTGTTATTTTGCAAAAAGCGCGTCCGCCTTCCGCAGGGCCGCCGCGATCCTGCTGCCCCGAAGGCACCTTGATACAGTCCTGAACAGTCTGCTCCGCACATAGTCGATCAGAGCGCAGCAGGCAAAAACAAGCACAGCTGTAACAAACACCTGCCCGAGAAACCGGAGCGGTGCTCCCGCCTGTACCTTTCCCGTCAGCGTCTGCATCCAGATGACCCATCTGTCCCGAATATCAATCTGTTCGTGAATCAGATAAACGCCGAAGGCATAAGGCGCCACAGCTCTTGCAAAGGCGGCAGCAAAACTGTTCTCCCGAAGCCGCAGGCAGCGGAACAGACAGAAAAGTCCGAGCGCACCCGTCAGGCACAGCAGCGAATTGTAGTGAAACGGAACCGTCGCGTAATACGAAAGTGCTCCGGTCTTTTCGTTAACCATATGCAGGCAGACATGCAGACCATAGGTGGCAAGGCAGCTGCAAATATAGACAAAAGCGGCTCTTACCGGATCTTCGAGCCGGCGCAGACCGTACTTTCTGATATATGCCGCCAGCAGGTAGAGTACGAGGAACCAGCCGAAATCATATCCCATCCTGTCCGTGACCAGCTGCACCGGCGAAATGCTCTTTAAAAAGCAGGTGAAGAATAAAAGCAGCAGCAGAACGGTCCGCAGCGCCTTCCCCGGCAGTTTTTCCACCGCTGCGTTCAAAAGCGGAGAAAAAGCCAACATCAGAATATACGCGCTCACAAACCAGTAATGCTCCGTTGACACCGGCAGGAAATACGCCGCCGCCTTCCAGACGTCCTGCCCGTAGATTTCAAGGCCTGCCGCCTTCAAAACGAGCGGAATCAGCAGCGTGTAGAAAAGAACCTGCGCAAGAAGCCGGACGCCGCGGCTTACTTTAAACGGCACTGCGGAAAGGAAGTATCCGCTGATCAGGACATACACATTGACTGCCACGATGCAGAAGGACTCGATGAGGCCGCCCATGTACCGCACCGGCGTCATTTCGTCTCCGGGAAGAGCGAGCGCGCCTGTCTTCGATATATAGTGCAGTGCCACAACCATGAGCATCGCTGTAATGCGCAGGAGCTCAATGGATGCTATGCGCCTCTTCTGTGCCGGCTCTGACATACGCTTTTCCTCTCTTCCCTGCATCTTTTCTGCAGACCTGCCGGGCAGCCGCAGCGCAGCCCGGCGGGCCCCCGGGCGCAGCCGCGGGGCATCCCTGCCTGCTACTTACCTGCTCCTGTGCGGGCAAGTGCCTCTTCAATCCTCTCGGTATAATGCTCTTCGGGTTCAACCTTGCCGTCCTGTACTCTGTACACGACATCGCACTTTTCGATTGTTTCCAGCCTGTGCGCGATAATGATCAGGGTCTTTCTGCCGTGCAGACGGTTGATACTGTCCATAATAGCCTGCTCGGTGTCGTTGTCGAGTGCGCTCGTCGCTTCATCGAGCACCAGCACTTCCGGATCCTCATATAAAGCTCTCGCGATGCCGATTCTCTGCCGCTGGCCGCCGGAAAACCGGATGCCGTGCTCGCCGATCTGCGTATCAAGTCCCTCCGGCAGAGAGCGCACATGCTCGTCCAGCTGCGCTTCATGCAGCGCTTTCCAGACCTTTTCATCGTCGATGTCTTCTTCAGGAACACCGAAAGCGACGTTTTTGCGGATCGAAGTATTGAACATGAAAATCGACTGCGGAATATAGCCGATGTTGCGAAGCCATCCCTTATAGTTCGACTGTACGTCGACGCCGTCCGCGAGCACCTTACCGCTCTCGGGATGAAGGAGGCCGAGCATAATGTCGATGACTGTTGTTTTGCCGGCACCGGAAGGGCCAACGATGCCGATCGACTCTCCGACCTTGAACGTCACATCCGCATTCCGGAATACATAGGTATTGCCTCCCGGATAGCGGTAGGTGATATCCTGCAGCTGAATTTCTCTGTGCACCGGGAGCTTTGTCACCTTTTCGTCGACCGGATAGTCCTTCACATCATAGGATCGGCCGCTTTCATGAATTTCTGCCTGCAGATTCTCGCTGACATTGTCGAGAAACGGCGAGAAATAAGCCACGCTCGTCAGGTAGTTGTTGATTCTGTTGGCGGAAGGCAGGAGTCTTGCGGCCGCTGCCGCGAATACGCCAAGCTGCGAAACCATCGCGGTAGGATCAGCTCCTCCGCGCAGGACTTCGGCCAGCATGTACCCGACAAGTCCCGTGATGAAAACCGTTTCAATCAGAAGCCTCGGCGTCGAGTTGAATACGTTGTACTTCTGCACGGCGCCGACATACCCGTTGCCGCACTTTGCGTATTCGTTAATGAAGTAGTTCTCCTTGCCGCCGATCTTGATTTCCTTGATCGCGTTGACGGATTCGGAGATCCACTGGAACAGTCCGCTGTAAAAGTCCTGATTCTGTTTGCCGGCGCGAATCATAATCGGCTTGATCACCCACTTGACGATCATTAAGACGCCGATTAAGAGTCCCGCGATCACCGCGATCATCTTCGCGTCAACAAGAAGCAGCACAGCGACTAGGATAATGAAGACGATAACTTCGGACGTGAGCTGCAGGATCGTCAGTATCAGTGCGTACACGTTGTTGATGTCCGAGGTGATGTTACGCTGAATGATGGAAGTGTTCGCGCCGAGATAGTACTCGTACGGCCGCTTCATGAAATTGATCATCATCCGGTTGCTGGTCTCAAACTGGTTCGTATAGATGAACTTGAGCAGCGATACGTTCTGGTAGAACAGGAAAAGGTTCTTCAGCACAAAAACAACGATGATCGCGGCCATCATGACGACCGCAAACTGAATCGTACTGTGCATTCCCAGAAGGTTGTAAATATCGCCGATGTGGTATTTGTTCTGCCGGATCGAGGCGGGATCGACAATCGCCATCATGATCGGAATGACAAGCGTAATTCCGAGGGCTTCCAGAAGCGCTCCGATCAGCATGAGAAAAACCAGCCACACCATCTTTCTCTTCTGGCGCGCGTCGAGCAGAAGTCCTATTTTCCTGAACATTTTCAGCATTCTTTCTGTTTCCTCGCTTCCGCGTGTGTTACGTGCGCATGCGCTTCCTCCGGCTCATAACGATCCATGAACGCATTTCCGAGATAGATTTTCTCCTTCGCGCAGTGAATCGCGTCCGGCACTGTGTAGACCGTGACGACACGATCAAACTGCACATCCATAAAGTTTAAAATCTCCATTGGAAACCGCGCGTCCAGCACAATTTCGTCCGGAAATTCCTTCTTGTAATCCAGAAGATCACGCGGGTGCGGCTTGATCACAGCGGTCCCCTTCTTTCCGTCCGCGAAGGCATACTGCTCTATCATGTCAAAAAACAGCTTTCTGCGGACCGCAAGATCTTTGCACAGCGGCTCTGTCAGAATCAGGATCACCGGAAGACCCTTCGCGTGTGCCTTTGCTACCGCGGCGACAATCTTCTCCCTGTCGGGGATAAAAAGCCGGACCAGTGTCTCCCTGTCCTTCCTGGAAAGGCCGCTGACGAGTTTCTCTCTTGGAACTTCGACCATCTTCTCCATCGGATGATCCAGTACCGACAGGTCGTTGACCTCCATGTCCACGCACCAACGGCTGTATCCGTTCTGTATAAAGATAAGGCCGAGCGCGGCCAGCTTCGCCTTGAAGCCGAAATGTCCCGCGTTGTCCTCGCGCGCCGTATCCCGGTAGCGCAGGCAGTTCAGGCCGTCTTCGAGCGCGTGATACGGAAGCTTTTTATATGCAAGATAATAGCCTATGGGATCCGAATCGCAGAAAACATACCGGTCTTTATACTCTGCAAAATCAACCGGCACAAACTGCTCCTCGAGCTGCCCCAGCCGCCGCTCGAACCGGATTCTCTGCCGCATGTTTAAAAGAAGAGAGCCTCTGTCCCGCTTCAGCTCCGTAAGCTCCGGAAAAAATTCAAAAGACTTCTCATCATAGGAAAGGACGTCTCTGAAGATTCCGCTTTGTTTTGCCCGCTGCAAAAGATCTCCGAAATCCGTGGACATCGAAGACAGCAAAAGCGTCGCCCCGCCTTTTGCCTCCTCCGCCAGGTTCAGTTCCTTCAGGCACGCCACATACACATGGTAATACGTGTGGCAGACATAAATGCGTTCTCTGCGCATACAGAAAATCCTTTCGCAAGATAATCAAGATATTTTACCACGTATGCGCGCAAAAGAAAAATCAGGGCCCGCGGCTGCCCGCAGTCCCTGACTGTCTGTCCTTTAAATTTTCCGGATCATCTGTTTTCCGGCTCCGCCTGTCCGTTTTCCGCCTGCATCGCTGCCTCCGCAGCCTTGATCATGATCGCGCACTCGATCCTCTTGCGGAAAACATCACAGCCGTACGCATACGTGCCGTGAATGTCGCCGGTCGCGTGGTAAGCGTTTGCGGCACAGCCGCCCGAACAGTAGAGTCTTGCCCAGCAGCCATCGCAGTCATGCCGTGCATATACATTGCAGAGCTTGAACTCGTCCCGAAGATCCGTATTCGTAACGCCGTCCCAGATATTGCCGAGCCTGTACTGCTCGTCTCCGACGAACTGATGGCACGGATACAGATCTCCCCACGCGGTGACGGCCATGTATTCCGTGCCCGAGCCGCACCCCGAAATCCGCTTGTAGATGCAGGGCCCTTCGGTCAGATTGATCATGTAATGATAGAAGGTGATCGGCTTTCCTTCCTTCTCCCTGCGGATCATATCCTTCGCCAGAATTTCGTACTGATGATAAATCACCGGCAGATCTTCCTCTGTCAGCGCACTCGGGTTCGAAGGATCCGTCACGACAGGCTCCATCGACAGCTGGTCGAAGCCGAGGTCGTCCGCCATATGGAAAATGTCCTTCGTAAAGTCGGTGTTGTAATGCGTGAACGTGCCGCGCATATAGTAACCCTTTTCGCCGCGCGCTTTGACGAGCCTTTGGAAATTCGGCACGATCCTGTCATACGAGCCGTTCCCGTTTTTATCGACGCGGAAGCGGTCATTGACCTCTTTCCTGCCATCCAGCGACAAAACAACGTTGTAACATTCCCTGTTCGCCCACTCAATGACTTCATCAGTCAGATTTACGCCGTTGGTCGTCAGTGTAAAGCGGAAATTCTTGTTTTTCTCCTTCTCGATACTCCGTGCATACGCGACCAGCTGTTTGCATACCTCAAAGTTCACAAGCGGCTCGCCGCCGAAGAAATCAACCTCGAGATTCTTCCGGAGGCCGGAGTTTTCCACCAGAAAGTCGAGCGCCCGTTTCCCGGTCTCAAAGTCCATCAGTCCCTGCTGCCCGTGAAACTTGCCCTGTGAGGCAAAACAATACGAGCAGTTCAGATTGCACGTATGCGCAACCAGAAGGCACAGTGCCTTGACGACATTGCTGCGGTTCTTCAGATCAAAAGCTTTATCTTTAAAAATATCTTCGGAAAAGAGCTTTCCCTGCGAGATCAGTTCGTCGATATCGCTGAATGTGTCCCGGATATCCTTACTCGTGACGCCCCTGTCTTTATATTTGTCAAGCAGCTGCGCCGCAATCTCGCTGCGCGGTTTTCCGGCATCCAGCCCTTCAACCGCGTCGTACGCGACGTCATCCGTGACATGCACGCTGCCGCTGTAAGTATCCAGAATAATGTTGTAACCGTTTAACTTGTACTGGTGGATCATGAAATCTCCTTTTTTACATGCGAAAGCCGGAACGCTCATCGCGCTCCGGCTTTCCAATGTCGCACCTTGCGGCAAGATTATCTGTTCTTGTTCTCGCAGGTCTGGTTAGCGATGCCGCAGCTTGTCTTGCATGCGCTCTGGCAGGATGTCTGGCATTCGCCGCAGCCGCCCGTAACAGCGCTCTTTGCCATATCACGTGTGTTCAGAGTAATGATGTGCTTCATTGATGTTTCCTCCTATATAGGTTTTTTCGCGCGCGGCACCCGGAAAAGTCCGGATACCTTGCATAATATTACGCGCGCGGAGGCTCTTTTGTCAACGCTGTCAGGAGCCTTTCGGCGCGCAAGCCGGCGCTCCCGCACGGATTTTTCCAGCTGTAGCCGCGAATTAAAGCACCATCAGCAGCGTTCCCGCACCGATCAGAATGCAGCCGATAATTGACTTACCGGTGACCTGCTCGTGCAGAAAAACAAATGCCAGAACCAGCGTGATCACCACGCTCAGCTTGTCGATGGGAACCACCTTGGAGGCCTCCCCGATCTGCAGCGCTCTGTAATAGCAGAGCCAGGACGCGCCGGTCGCAAGTCCCGACAAAACAAGAAAGAGCCACGACTTCCTGCTGATCGCGGAAAGTCCGTCCTGCGCCCCGGTTAAAAAGACCATTCCCCATGACATGACAAGGACAACGCCGGTGCGGACCGCTGTGGCCAGCGTTGAATTGACGCCTTCGATACCGACTTTCGCAAGAATCGATGTCAGTGCGGCAAAAACAGATGACAATAATGCGAATACAAACCACATAGATATATCCCCCTTATTTCGCTTGATAATTACAATATCAGGAATCATTACTATTTTATACTATCCATCCATCGATCTGCAAGCCTTCTTTGTTTGTCAGCGGCAGATCCGTGATAAAATACGGATACACATAGCACATTCTTCGAAGGGAGTAAGTTTGTCTTGCAATTCCGCAATTACGTTATCGGCGCGCTTTTTCTCACGGTCCTTTTGTTTTGCGGCTGCGGAGCAAAAGATACTGCCGTTTCCGGACCAGCGGAGGCGGTAACAGGCAGCACGGAGGCGGAAGAATCCGGCAGTGCCGGAACGATGATCAGCGGGCCGCAGGCGGCAGTATCCGGTGCGCTGAATTCCTATGACACCCTCAGTGTTCCTACCTGCATCCGGAAAATCGGCGACACCTGGTTTATCGCCGACTGCTACCATAATCAGGTGATTTACAGCGATGATCTTTCAGCGCCGCTTTCGGACTGGCATGTGCTGACCGGTGACGCTGTGCAGCCGCACACAATCGCCGGCGACGGAACCGTTTACCTTGTTGATGATACCGAGCAGAACCGGGTTCTGATCTTTGTTAAAAAAGGCGGGCGCTTTTATCACACACAGACCTTTGATGATATTGGAAACCGGCCGCATTACTCCGTGTATGATCCCGGGACAGACACTTTTTATGTCCTGAGTTCCATGACCGGGCAGATGTATCTTTTCCGTCACGCGCAGGGGGATACGCAGATGAAGCTGACTGCGGTGCATACGATCGCCGGTATGGAAAAGTCGTATATCCGCTCGTTCATGGTCGAGGGCGGCGACATTTACTTTGTCTCGGGAATACCGCTGGACGGCAGCCGCCCCTGCATCCGCCGCTGCCGCCTTTCCGATTTTACGCTGATCAAAGAATACGCCGTGCCGGATTCCATTGCCGGCATGGCAGGACTTATGAAGTCCGGAGACGACTGGTATATTACGGTATCGACAGACCTTGCCGGTTCGCAGGACGCGGCGACCATCATCCGGACAAAGGATCTGAACCTGCTTTCTTCGGGAAGATATGAAGATATCTACAGCAGATATTTCATCGGCGGCGGAACGCCCTACTATATCGCGTCAGAAGACGGTGTCTGCTATCTGACAGAGCACCGGATTCCCGGCCATTCCATTTGGAAATTTAAGACGCAGGGCGGGAAAGTTCTGGATGTGCGGGCGCTCTTCTAGCGCAAAGGCATAGCCTCCGTGCATCTTCCGCCGGTTGACCGGACACTGGACTTGCTTCCGGTCTTTACATTTCCCATGTGTTCATCCCGCCGACGCCGGGCCCTATTGCCGCGGCATCCACGCTCGGCATCGGCGACAATCTTCTGCTGCTGATGGGGCTTGGCGCTCTCTGTTCTGTTTTCCCGCTGATCACGGGATATCTGTGGGCTAATAAAATCGGCAAAACAATTCAGGCAAAAGACGAAGCCTCCAAGGCCGAACTGTCCAAAACCTATGAGGAACTGGTTGCGGAATACGGCAAACTTCCGTCCGGCTTCTCCGCGCTGGCACCGATTATCGTTCCGATCATCCTGATGGCGCTCTCTTCGATCGTCTCGATGGCCAAGATGAGCGGCGCATTCGCGGACCTTCTGAAATTCCTCGGCACACCGATCATCGCACTCGCGGTCGGCACGATCTTCGCGATTCTGCAGATGCAGGGCGCAGGCAAAATCAAAGAGTTCTACGCGGTTACCGAAGATACGCTGAAAACGGTAGGACCGATCCTGTTCGTCACGGCAGCGGGCGGCGTCCTCGGCAAGGTAATCTCGAGCTCGGATATGGTGAATTACATATCCCAGCCTGCGGGGTTCCTCTCCGCGATGGGCATCTTCTTCCCGTTCATTCTTTCCGCGATCCTCAAGACCGCGCAGGGTTCCTCGACCGTTGCCCTTACAACAACAGCCGGTATTGTAGCTCCGCTTCTGCCGGTGCTGGGCTTTACAACTCCGGTGCAGATCACACTCGTAACGCTCGCGATCGGTGCCGGCGCGATGACCGTATCGCACGCAAACGACTCGTACTTCTGGGTAGTTACAAACTTTGGTGAAATGACACCTGAACAAGGATACAAGGCAGAGACCGTCAATACACTGATCATGGGTATTGCCTCTATCCTCGAGATCTTCCTGTTGTCGTTGTTCCTGCATTAACACTCTGGCCGGCCGCTGCATGCAGCGGCCGGTTTTTTATTTCTACTGAATCCTGCACCGCAGTCAGTGTATAATGAATCAAAGTGAAAAGGGGGTTACATTACAAATGAATACACTATTGAGAGCAGACGCCGACGCAATCGTAAAGGCGAGTATCCACGCGGTGCTTCCGGATGAAGCCGTAAGCCGCGCGCTGAAAGATTTCCGGCGGGGCAGTGGCAAAGTCGTACTTGTCGCCACAGGCAAGGCTGCATGGCAGATGGCAAACGCTGCAGTCCATGTCCTTGGCAGCGTCGACGGGGGCGTCGTTGTCACCAAGTACGAACACGTGATGGGAGAAATCCCGGGAGTCACATGCTGTGAGGCAGGACACCCGGTTCCGGACGAGAACAGTTTTAAGGGAACGCAGAAGGCAATTGATCTCGTAAGCTCTCTTTCTGCGGATGACACTGTCCTTTTTCTTCTTTCCGGCGGTGGCAGCGCTCTTTTCGAGAAACCGCTGGTTTCCGGAGATGAACTGCAGGATATCACGAAGCAGCTTCTTGCAAGCGGCGCCGACATTACGGAAATGAATACGATCCGCAAACGGCTTTCCGCTGTCAAGGGCGGCCGGTTCGCGCAGATCTGCGCGCCGGCGAAGGTATATTCGATTGTTCTGTCGGATATTCTGGGTGATCCTCTCGATATGATTGCCTCCGGTCCCGCTTATCCGGATTCTTCCACCTGCGATAAGGCTCTTGAAATCGCGCGCAAATACAATCTGCGGCTGTCGGGTAAGGCGCTGGAACTGCTCGGACAGGAAACGCCAAAGGCGCTTGATAATGTCACAACTGTCATCACGGGTTCTGTGCGGGAACTTGCCGCTGCCGCGGCCAAAGAGGCAAAGGCGCTCGGGTACGAGCCCGTGATCCTGACGGACCAGCTCTCGTGCGAAGCGCGCGACGCCGGCATTTTCCTGGCGGGCATATTAAGAACCCACGCGAGGGAAGGCAGAAAACTTGCGTTTATCGCCGGCGGCGAGACCGTTGTACATCTTACGGGCAAAGGCCTTGGCGGCAGGAATCAGGAGCTCGCACTCGCGGCTGCGCCGCTTGTAAAGGATCTTCCGAACGCAGCTGTTTTCTCGTTCGGCAGTGACGGAACAGACGGGCCGACCGACGCGGACGGCGGCTATGTCGACGCCGATACATACAAGGAACTGCTGGCGGCAGAAATTCATGTCGCGGACGTACTGAAGGAAAACGACGCCTACCATGCGCTCGAAAAAACCGGCGGGCTGATTATCACCGGCCCTACCGGCACCAATGTCAATGACGCAGCCGTAGCGCTTTTAGGATAGGCGCATTCCTTCCGTTTCAGCGAATGCGTTCGCCGGTGTATTCATGCGGCCGGAACATTTTTCGTGACGATCACGTCGCTGTCCGTGCCGCAGACGCCGCGCAATACAACAGTTCCCGCAGATACAGGCGCAGTCAGAACCACGTTCCGGATCGCGTCCATCACATGAAAAATCATATCCTTCGGAACAGGCTTGGTCAGCCGGACACTGGCAACGGGGAGCACGCCTCCACGTACCAGTACGGAACTGGCAATCGTTCTCGCAGGGGCGGTCAGCTCCTGCAGAACGTACTGCCTGCCACGCGGGCAGCCTTGTCCCGTGATCGAAACCACCTGATCTTTTTCTATATCCGCTTCAATTTCACAGCCGTTCGGGCATACAATACAGGTAAATTTTCTTTTCATAGTTCTTCTGCTGAAACCTCCAGTGCGCCGCTCCTGTCCAGTTTCCCGGCGGGTACCTGAAACTGGATCATTTCTGCGGGGATTGCCTTTTTCATTGTTTTTACGGCTGCTTCGCGTCCGTTCTGCCGTACAACTATGCGACACCCGCGCATCGGTTTCCGTACACGGAGCGACAAATTAAAATTTCTTTCCCCGCTTACCTTCTGCGGTACCGTATGACCGATTCCGTCTCCGCATAGAATATCGAGCCCGCAGTGCGGCACATCGCCCTTTTGTATATACTCTGCTGCGTGGCGCGCAAGTGCCTCCGCTTCAAGCGAGACAAAGTCCACAAGATCGTGTACATGCAGGACATTTCCCGCCGAAAAAACTCCGGGAATCGAAGTCTGCAGATTCTCATCTACCACCGCGCCGTGCGTTTTCGGGTCAATCACAATTCCCGCGTCCTCAAGCAATTTGTTCTCCGGAATCAGGCCGACCGAGAGAATCAGCGTATCGCAGGAATACTCCTTCTCTGTTCCGGGGATGGGGCGGCGCTGCCCGTCCACCTGCGCTGCGGTGACGCCGGTCAGACGGCTTTTTCCATGAATGCAGGTGACGGTATGACGCAGATACAGCGGAATGTTGTAATCATCAAGACACTGCAGTATATTTCTCGGCAGTCCCGCAGGGTATGGCATGATCTCCAATACCGCCTGCACGTGCGCGCCTTCGAGCGTCAGCCGGCGCGCCATAATCATGCCGATATCTCCGGAGCCGAGGATCACGACCTCCCGCCCCGGCATCCGGTTATACAGATTCATGTACGCCTGCGCGGTTCCGGCGGTAAAGACGCCTGCCGGCCGCTCTCCGGGTATGCCAAGAGCGCCGCGGGTCCGTTCCTTGCAGCCCATAGCCAGAATGACAGCCTTTGCCTGATATGTACGCAGTCCCTTTCTTGTAACTGCCTGCACAAGGCGGTCCTTCGTAAGACGCGTGACCGCCGCGCCGGTTTCATACGGGATTCCGAGTTTTTCCACTTCATCAATAAAAATCCGCGCGTACTCCGGACCGGACAGGCTTTCCCCGAAACGTCCGAGCCCGAATCCGTCATGAATACACTGACGCAGAATACCGCCAGGTTCCTCCTCCCGTTCCAGAATGACCAGGTCACGGATACCCTGTTTATACAGCTGAACAGCCGCCGCAAGTCCGGCCGGGCCTGCGCCGATGATGACAGCATCCTTGCGGATCAGCTCTGTATCAGCACAAAATTCCTTTTCAGCGATCATTTTCGTTCTCCTTCCGCATAGGGCCTGTAACCACATAAGATCCGCTCCTGCTGTAGACAACATCCGCGGGATCTTTTCCCAGCTCCCTTTCTATCAGCTGTTCGATTTTGGCCTGACAGAAACCGCCCTGACAGCCGCCCATCATCGCGCGCGTCCTGTATTTGATGCCGGTCATTGTCGAAACGCCAAGCGGATTATGGATTGCCTGCAGAATTTCCGCTTTCGTGATTTCCTCGCAGCTGCAGATGATCTCTCCATAATCCGGATTGCTGCGGATCAGCTTCTCCTGCTCCTCTTTCGTGCATGCAAAGAAACGGACGATTCCTTTGTGCACCGGATTGAACGCCGGATTTTCCCGGAAAGTCTCCCGCTCCTGCATCATACGGATCACATACCTTGCGAGAGGTACACTGCCGGTGAGGCCGGGTGATTCTATGCCGATCAGATTGACGGCGTTTGGTGCGGTATCATCCCGGATTTCCACTTTCCAGTCCTGAATCGCACCGTTTTCATCCACAAGCTTGGGCTGAATACCCGCGAATGTCCGGATCTGGTCTGCGGGGTTTATATGCGGCCAGAGTTTTGCTCCTTCCGTTGCAAGAAATGTGACTGCCCCCTGCGGTACGCTGTAATCATCTAAAACATCAGTGTTCTCCGCATCCGGCCCTATCGTGACATTCCCGTCCACCGTTGGTGTAATGTGAATTCCCATATACGTATTGCTCGGCACAGGGTAGACCGGCATCGGCAGAAGACGTCCCATTCTCTTATGCAGGATAATGTAATTGCTGCGGGAACCGATCACACGGTAGCCTTTAATGCCAAGAAGATCCGAGATCTGTTTTGCCCCGAGTCCGGCGGCATTGACCACCCACCGCGTTTTAAAGTCTCCTCGCATCGTATGCAGGTAATAGTAACCGTCTTCCCGCGAAATTCCCGTGACCTCGTGCTCAAAATAGAACTCGGCGCCGTTTGCGTGCGCATTCTCGGCGAGCGCTGTCGTATACAGGAACGGGTCCATGATGCCGCTTCTCTTTGACCAGAGCGCGAAGCTGCCATTCACAGCAGGCACCAGTTCATGCAGCTTCCTGCCGTCTATCATTTCGAGGCCGCTGCAGCCGTTGACTGCACCCTGGCGCATAGTTTTCTCCAGCTGCTGCCTGTCTTCCTCTGTATTTCCGACAAGCACTTTCCCGCAGCGTTTGAACGGGAAATCCAGCTCCGCGGCAAGCTGATCCATGATTCTGTTCCCCCAGGCGCAGCATCTGGCTTTGAGGCTGCCTGTCGGATTCGCGAAACCGCCGTGAACTACTGCGGAGTTACGGCCGCTCGTCTCATTGCAGACATCGGGGTTCTTTTCGAGCACGGCGATGTCCAGAACATAGCGTGAAAGCTCGCGCGCGATCGCGCTGCCGACAACGCCGGCGCCGATTATGATCACATCATATTGTTTTTTCACGGTAAAGCCTTTCTGTCAGTGACAATTCACTATTTCACTTGTTATATATTTCATTGATTCAAATATATATCTGAAAATTACTGTTGTCAATAAAAAAGACGCCTGCTCATGCTCAATAGAGTGAACAGACGTCTCTGCGGTCATTCAGTTTTAAAATATCCGGGGAACGCGTTGCGGATCGACGAGAGATTCTCGGTATAACGCTGCATGTGCTGCCCCGCGATGCGGGCCGCCTCATCGGCGTCTTTCCTTTCGATCGCTTTTATAAGCTGAACATGATCTTCATAGATCGCGTTTGTTGGCCGGCAGCGGAAGCTGAGTATCGTCGTCCGGTCGAAATGCGGCGCGATATTTTCCACCAGCTCATACCAGTAGCGGCAGCCGCTGCGCATGTAAAGAATACGGTGGAATTCCTTGTCGAGCGAGAAGATCTTCGCCTCCTGTCCGCGTTCAATATACATATGCCAGAGCGTCACGTTCTCCCACAGGCAGTCAATATCTTCCTTCGTAAGCGCGAGGACAGCCATACGCGCAACTTCGGCTTCGAGTACCGCGCGCAGGTGGCGGACTTCTTCGACCAGCTCCGCGTCGATCAGGCTGACATAGGTTCCGATCTTCGGCCGGATCTCAATGAGCCGCCGCTGGGAAAGCTCGAGCTCCGCTTCCCGGAACGGTGTGCGGCTGACGCCCAGCCGCTCGCAAAGCTGCGGCTCGTTCAGTTTCTGTCCGGGTTCAAGCCTTGTATTCACGATATCGTCTGTCAGAACCCGGAGAACATAATTTTTCGCGGATTCATGTTCCTGTCGCTGTGTTGTCATCTGCTGATCTCTTCTCGAGTAAATTGTTTGCATGCTCATCTGACACATCGTTTATTTTATCGTAATGCACTGCTTGACAGTTTGCAATACATACTGGAGTAAGGACTCCTGTCAAGAGGACTTGCACTTCCTTCCCGATCAAATTATTAGCAGGCAGGTGACCAATTTACCAAAAAGTAAGCCGTGGGCGTCTATGGAATTTCCATCTGACAAGAGAAATGACAAAACAGAAGGAATGAGACATTCGCCTTCACCCGGAATTTCCTTCTATCTGTAATATTTCCTGGACAGAATTATGATGGATGCATGATATTTTCCATCCGTGGATGAATTTGTAATTGCAGAAGGAGCCTGCTTTCCTTCCAAGCCTGAAAATCCTCATTCGGCAGGAATCGTTGTAGCAATTATCACTTGCCGGCAAGAATTGTCTTCCTCCCACATCGGAGATTTGTTCAGCGGAAGGAATTTTCAAGAAAGCTCCTGCTAAAATTTTCATTCCAGAAGATAAAATTTACAGGCGGATGGCTATTTTCAAAAAAAGAATCCTAAAAGAGTTCAAAAAAACAGCCCCGGATCATCACCTGACCCGGAGCGCCATCCGCGCTTACCCTGTTCTGTCAGTCATAAAACCGGACCGGCCAGTTCGCGGCCCGCTTTTCCATGTCGCGATACTGCGGGTCATCTTCCCAGGAAGCGATTGTCTCCGCGCACATCGCGCGCAGCGCTCCCATGTATCCGCCAAGCGCCTTGTCGGCGTCCCTGCAGTTATAGAAAATCAGTTCCCAGTCTCTTCCGCTCTCTTCCAGGACATCGTGCAGCGCGTCCAGATTATTCCCGTAATATGATGGCAGCGGCAAAGCGCCGCGCAGACGTTCGTGGAACTGTTCCTTCGTTCCGACACCCTGCAAATCAATATAATAGACAGTCATTTGATGCTCCTTGCATTCAGCGCTTCTTTTTACCGGAAAGAATGATTCCGATACTTACCAGCACCAGCGCACAGAATACACGGATGCTGAACGCCTCTTTGCCTTCCCCGAGAAACAGCGCGGAAAGAAGAACGCCCAGTACCGGATTCATGAATCCAAGGATCGTGATACGGCTTACATCATTGTACTTCAAAAGAATTCCCCAGAGCGTATAGGCGCCCGCCGAAATAAAGCCCATATACAGGAGGAGCAGGAAAGCGCCGGCACCTGTCGGGCGAAGGCGTCCTCCGAGCGCAAGTCCCGCCAGCATAAGAACAATTCCGCCACAGAAAAACTGCCAGCCGCTGAGCGTCACCGGATTTTCCTTCGCGGAAAACTTCTTGATATAGCAACCGGCAACCGCGTTCGCGAACGCCGCGATGACCATGCAGCCTTCTCCGGCAAAACTGACCGCGCCGCCCGAAGAAGCCCCCGCCGTCACGATGAGGAGGACGCCCAGGAAGCCCGCGATACTGCCGGTGACTTTCGCGGCTGTAAGCTTCTCAAACCGGAAGACAAAAGCTGCCAGAAACAGCGAGAAAAACGTTCCGGCCGCGTTGATGACAGATCCGCGCACTCCGCTGGTGTGCGCAAGTGCCGTATAAAAGAAGATATACTGCAGAATGGTCTGAAACGTCATCAGCACAAAGACATACTTCCAGCTGATCTTTGAAGGATGCAGGAATCTGCGCTGCTGCACACTTCCAAACGCAATGACCATCATGCCGGCAAGGAAAAATCTTACACCCGCAAAAACAAATCTCGACGCCAGATCCCCGGCCCCGATCGTAAAGAGTTCATAGCCGATCTTGATCGCCGGTGAAGCGGATCCCCAGAGAAAGCAGCAGAAAAAGGCAATAAAAAAGACGACCGCCGGATGTGTCCAGAATTTCTCCGCCCGGCTTTTCGTCTGTGTCATGGTATCCATTATAATTGTTCCCTCCCTGATGTTGGCGCCGCCATCAGCAGCGGCGCTGAATTTTTATTATACCATAACCCGTCTGTTTTACCACCGCCGTCAGGGAGAAACCGGCCCGTCCGCATTATACAGCTGCGTAAAATGCCCGTAATGATCGTCCGTATAGTAAATATTCCAGTCGTCGGACCAGACGAGTCTTTTTGCGCCCCTGCTGCCGCCGTTTGTATCAATGTCGCACTCATGATACTCTGCGTCTTCCGGAAGAACACCTTCGTAGTTTCCGAAATGATCGCCGCCGATGCTTTTCCCGGGGGCAAAATCCTGCAGCGGGCCTCCCTCCCAGCCGAGCTTTCGGGCTTCCTTCTTCGTGATGTAGTTCGAAGGAAGATGATGGTACGTATAAAGATAGAGAGCGACTTCGTCTTTCGATGTGTATGTGCCGTCTTCCGCGGGTGCCTCGGCGTCCGGCGCGTCCTGTATGTCTGCGTCCGGCGCGTTCTGCTCTGCCGATGCGGCTGCGCCTGCTTCCTCCGGCATTGACTGCGCTGCACCCGCGTCCGCCGAGGTTGCCGGCACCGCACCCGCGGCTGTTGACGCCGCCGTCACGCCATCCCCGGCCGCAGGCATGCCGGGCGCTGAAGCGGGAGCAGAGCCGCAGGCGGTGACAAGCAACAGGACAAGCAGCATGGGAAGCAGGGCGCAGAACCGGTTTCGAATGGCTCTTCTCACTTTGTCTCCCCCATTTCCCGAAGGACAGAACGGACAAGCGGAATTGAAATCGCGAAGGTCAGCACGTCCGATACCGCCTGCGTTATTTCGACGCCGGTCAGTCCCAGTATCTTCGGCAGAATCAGGATCAGCGGTATGAAAAAGAGGCCGGAGCGCGCCGATGCGAGGATCGTTGCCTTAACGCCTTTTCCGATAGACTGCAGCATCATATTGGACATGACAATAAACGCGGCAAGGAAGAAGACTATCGTCTGATAGCGGAGCGCACGCATGCCAATGGTTACAACATCCGGGTCATCCCGGAAAAAGCGGATGATTCCCGGCGCAAAAGCAAACAAAACGGTCGAGATGACAAGGAGGAAGGCCGTGCCTGTTTTGACGCAGAAGAAAAATCCATCGCGCACACGTTTGTACAACCCAGCTCCGTAATTGAAGGCCGCGACCGGCTGATATCCCTGCCCGAATCCGATCAGCGCCGAATTGGCAAGCATCATGACTCTCGTAACGACCGACATGCCCGCGATCGCCGCATCCCCGCCGATCGCGCCGGCCATTGTATTCAGCAGGATCGTCGAAATGCTCTGCATCCCCTGTCTTGTGAGGGAAGGTAAACCGCCGTTGACAATCTGCAGCATGTAATAGCGGTTGAAACGTACATTTCTCAGGTGAATATGAATATTCGGACCGTGATAGCTTCCGTACAGCAGAATGATGAACGCGATCAGCTGGCTCAGAACGGTGGCAAGCGCGGCGCCAGCGACGCCCATTTCAAGGCCGAAAATAAACAACGGGTCCAGCCCGATATTGATGACCGCGCCGCTGACAAGCCCTGCCATGGCATACACCGCGCTCCCTTCAAAACGGAGCTGGTTATTGACGACAAGCTCCGCGCACATGAACGGCGCGCCGAGCAGAATGATGCGCAGGTAATTTTTCGCATCCTCGAGAATGGTCGGTGTCGCGCCGAGGATTCTGCAGAGCGGATTCAGAAAAAGGAGTCCGAAAATCATCAGAACCGCGCCCAGTATAAAGGCCAGCGCGAAGCCGGTTGCCGCAGCCTCATTCGCCTGCCGGGTATCACCGGCACCAAGGCGCCGCGACATGAAATTGCCTGAGCCGTGGCCGCAGAAAAAGCCTAAAGCGTTGATGATCGCCATGACCGAAAAAACAATGCCGACCGCCGCCGTCGCCTGCGTCGATATGCGGCCGACGAAAAAAGTATCCGCCATGTTGTAGATATTGGATACCAGCATGCTGATAATTGTTGGAACGGCAAGGCTCCCGATCAGCTTGGGTATGGGCGTTTGCGTCATGTAGGCGTAACGCTCCTGCGGCGTGTTTTGCTTCATTTAAATTTCCTCTGTTTCTTAGAATTTTCTTTTTGTGACGAAGAAGATGTCCTGTCCTTCCCGCGCAAATGAGTGGTGAATCCGGCAGCCCGAGCAGCTGAGCCTTGCGAGTACGCTTCTGTGCTCCGGCAGGATTCTTTCTCCGGGAACGAGGATCGGAATTCCGGGCGGATAACAGTAGACATATTCGGCGCAGACTCTGCCCTCCGCTTCTTCCGCCGGCAGTTCTTGCGCCGGTTCGTCAAGCGCTTCTCCTATCGTACAGACGCATTCTTCCTTTTCGGGCAGGCGGTATGCGGTGCCATCCGCGGATGCTTTTTCCGGCGAAGGAGCACCCTCTGCCCCGGCCACGTTCCCTGTCAAAAACTCATTTCCTGCCGCTGGCGCGGCTGACAGCCGGGCATCGATCGAAAGCAGTGCGTTCGCGAGAAGATCAAAGGCTTCCGCGGGATCGCAGACCGTCGTCATCGCGAGCACGTTGCTGCCGGAATGCATCTCGGTTTCGATATGGTATTGTGTGCGCAGAATATCCGAAAGCGCCGCACCGGTCAGGGCTGTGCCGCCGCTGATCAGAATTTTCCCGGGATCAAGCGCGTAAAAGGAAGGGTCTGCAAGATCCTGCGCCGCCGCATTCCCATGTCCGAGAACCCGCAGCTTCTTCAGCGCAATAAGCCGCCTGCCCAGATGTGCGAGGTTTCTCCGATAGGCTTCGAACATTTCTCTGCCGTGACTTTTGAGGATGCCCGTACAGCCATCCAGCGAAGCCATCAACGGATAGGACGGAGAACTGGTCTCAAAGACATTCAGCTGCCGCGAAATCTCCCGCTGCGTGAAAAAGCTGCCGTTCCAGTGAAGGAAGGCAGTCTGCGTCAGGGAAGGTAATGTTTTGTGCGCGCTCTGAATGACCAGATCCGCGCCGCATGAAACTGCGCTTTGCAGAGGTCTCCGCGGCAGATCGTCCGGACCCTCACCCATAAACGAAAGGTGCGCTCCGTGCGCTTCATCTGCAATGAGAGGCACGCCGGCACGGTGGCAGATACCGGCAATCGATGCGATATCCGACAGCACGCCCTCGTAGGTCGGGCTTGTGATTACAACGGCGCAGGTATCCGGATAGCGCGCGAGCAGCTCCTGCACATGCGCCGGCGATACACTGCCGTAAATGCCGTAAGTATCGTTAAACGAGGGATATACCCAGTGCACGCGCAGGTTCAGGAGCTCTGCGGCATGCAAAACAGACTTGTGGCAGTTTCTCGCAGCAATAATTTCACTTCCGGCCCGCGCAGCGCACCGGACAGCGGCAAGAATTCCGACAGTGCTGCCGCCGACAAGGTACCATGTCTTATACGCGCCGAACAAACGCGCAGTCCGGTCCATGGCTTCTTTGAGAATCCCCTCCGCGTCATGGAGGTCGTCTACACCTTCCACTTCGGTCAGATCCCAGTCATACGGGAGTCCGGGCGCCGGGGCAAGCTTTCTTTTATGCCCCGGCATATGAAAAGGATACAGGTTCCGGCGGACATAGGCCCGCAGCTGCGCCTCGAGAATATACTCTTCTTCGCCGGGGTTTTCGCGCGGGCTGTTTTGACCGGAAATCACTGATCCAGCTGCGATGTGCAATGCGGGCAGCGTGTCGCGTTGATATCGATCTCGCTTTTGCAGTACGGGCAGATCTTCGTTGTCGGAGCCGCCGGTTCTGCGGGATGGCGGTCGAGCTTTTCATGCGCTTTATTGAACGCCTTGACGATCATGAACAGAATGAATGCCATGATGAGGAAGTTCAGGACTGCGGAAATGAAATTGCCGTAGTTGAGCGATACTGTCTGCTCTGGTGTCGCGCCCTGCTTCAAAACCACAGACATCTTGTCCAGGTTATGCGTGCCGAACAGACCCAGGAGCGGACTGATGATGTCCGCGACCAGTGAATCGACGATCGCCTTGAAAGCAGCGCCGATGATAACGCCGACAGCCATATCGATCACGTTACCGCGGCTGATAAATGTTTTGAATTCTTCAAATAGTTTCTTCATGATGGCCCCCTTCACAGGAATTATTATGATTTTTGAATCAGCTTCTTGAAGCAGTCTCCCCGCTCTTCGAAGTTTTTAAAATACCCGTATGACGCAGCCGCGTTCGACATGACGACCGCACGGCCTTGCGGCGTGATCTCTCCGGCCTTCGCGACCTGCTGCTCCAGATCTTCGACCAGATATACGTTCGGACAATCTTTTACCTGCTCGTAGATCCGCTTTCCGGAAGCGTAGGCGAGAATGAAATTCAGGTCGCTCCGTCTGCGAATGAAATTGATCAGAATATCATAATCAATCCCGCGGTCCATGCCTCCTATCAGCACGGTCGCGGTATCCGGGACCGCATCCACCGCATTGATCGCGGCTTCGGGTATTGTCGAAATCGAATCGTCATAATACGCGATCCCGTCATAGGTTCCCGCGTACTCCAGCCGGTGCGGCAGGCCGCGGAACGAAGAAAGCGCCTCCCGGATTTCTTTCTCCCTGCAGCCGAACACTTCTTCGGCAATCCGGCAAACGACCTCCGCGTTGAACTGATTATGCGCGCCGGGGATGCGAAGCTCAAAGTCTCCCTTTACATGCTCCGCGTCGACAATGCGCTCCTGCGCCTTCGTCCGGATCGGCGGCACTTCGCTGCCTGCATAAAGGATATCATCCTCCGTCTGGTGCTTCGTAATCCCGCACTTCGCGTCAAAGTAATGCTCCAGCGTATGATACCTGTCCAGATGATCCTCAAAGAGATCGAGGAATACGGCGACATGCGGGTCCGCCTGCAGCCGCTGGCACTGGTGACAGGAAAGCTCGAAGACCGCGATGCTGTCGGGGTCCATCTGATCAATATAGTCAAAACAAGGCTTTCCGATATTCCCCATCAGGAACACCGATCTGTCCGTGCACGCGGAAAGCACCGTGTAGAGCAGCGCGCTGGTCGTGCTCTTGCCTTTGGTTCCTGTAATTCCTACGGTCTGCGCGCCGTATTCTTCCATGAAGACTTCCGTCTGGGAAGTGAATTTTGTGTTTGTCCAGTCCGGCGCGTCTTCCTCGAACGGGATGCCGGGGCTGACGAAAACATAGTCGTAGTTTTCCTCATGCACGCCTTCGCGCGGTCCCTCGTACGTATCGAGGATTGCCGGGGAGCACTTGCTCCGAAGCAGCTTTTCTGTTGATCTGCCTTCCCGTCCGCAGCCCCAGATCAGGATCTTTTTTCCTTTAAATTTTTCAATCGTCTTTTCCACGAAGTCCTGCCTTTCTTCCTGCCGCTTACAGCTCCGAGAAGTCCGTATCCATATTGGCGGCTACCTGATAGTCCGGATAGGCTGCCTGTACCTGATCCACGACTTCTCTGAATACCGCCTGCCTGTCCTTCGCCCGGAAACTGATAACGAGGTCGAAGCGGATTGTTTTCTCCGCTTCACACAGGTAGAAGCCATGCATCTGATTCACATATTCGTTTTTCATGACCATCTTGCGGATCGAATCCCGCACCTGCGCGGCATGGTTGTTCTTCGTATTCATCGAATACAGGCCGATGCCGGTCAGGATCACGCCGTGCTTCTCGTAGACCTTCAGCGCAATTTTGCGGATCAGTTCGTCAATTTCATCCGCGGTCAGCGTATCCGGCACTTCGATATGGATAGAACCATTATACCTGTCCGGGCCGTAATCATGAAGAATAAGATCGTATGCGCCATGAACTTCGTCAAAACTGTTCACTGTCGCCTTCACCTTTTTAACAAGCTCGGGGTCCGCACCGGTGCCGAGGAGCTTTCCGATCGTCTCCCGCAGCATGTCAATACCGGACTTCATGATGACAACAGAAATAATTGCGCCGAGCCATGCTTCCAGACTCACGTGGAAAATCAGATATACCACCGCCGCAAGCAGCGTTGACGCAGAGATCACGGAATCCATTGTAGCGTCCTGACCGGAGTTGACAAGAGAGTCGCTGTTGACTTTCTTACCGGTGGATTTGAAGAAGCTGCCAAGCATGATTTTAGCGACAACCGCAACCGCGATGATTACAAGCGCCACAGCCGAATAGTCGGAAGCTTCCGGATGGATGATCTTCTTAACCGATTCCTCCAGTGAAGTAAAGCCCGCATACAGAACAATCACCGCGATAATCATCGCGGAAAGATATTCAATGCGGCCATAGCCGAACGGGTGCTTTCTGTCCGGCTCTTTCCCCGCGAGCTTCGTTCCTACTATTGTAATAATCGAAGAGCCCGCGTCGGAGATATTGTTGACCGCGTCCAGTGTAATCGCGATCGAGTTGGACAGCATGCCGATGACTGCCTTGAAAGCCGCGAGAGCGACATTGACAAGAATGCCGATAATACTGGTCCGTACGATGACTTTGTTACGGCTCTCCCCCTTCGCGTCATTTAAAAGGTCTATCTGTGTGACCTTTACCGTTTCGTCTTCTTTTATATCTTCCTGCGCCTTCGTCATTTTATACGTCTCCTTTAATTGCACACAATTAAATCAACGCAACTATACCACGGAATTGCCTCCCGTGCTAGAATAATTGTGTTTTTTCTTACGGAGGTATCTATGTTTCGTTATTTCTGGATGGAAGGGAAGGATATTCCCGCGGGTGTCGGCTTCGGCCATTTCACGGCAAAACATATCCTGATGCTGCTTCTATGCGCGGTTTTCATCACGGTGCTGACGCTCTGGTTTAAAAAACAACCGCTGCGGCGGCAGAACACGTTCCTGAAAATTCTGGCGTGTCTGATGCTGGCGGGGAATCTTGTGCGCGATTTGTTTTTACTGATCATCGGACGGATGAGCCTTGCTTATCTCCCGCTGCATCTGTGCAGCTTTTCGATTTTCGTTTATCTGCTGCACGCGTTTCTTCCCGAATCCTACAATGACACCGTCATGACACTGAATCCCGCAAACGGCCGTTACTTTGCGGTCCGGGACCCCGAATACAGCGAATCGTCCGGCATCCATCAGTCCCCGTTTCGCGAAGCGCTCGGCGAGATCGGCTTTGTCCTGCTGCTGCCGGGCACGGTCTGCGCGCTCCTGTTTCCCGACTGGAGCAGTTATCCTATTCTGAATTTCATGAGCCTGCACAGCTTTCTGTGGCATGCGGTTTTATCGGCCTATCCGGTTCTGCTTCTGGTTTCCGGCCGGATCCATCCGACCATACACCATTTCTGGTATCCGTTCGCGTTTCTTCTTGTGTTCGTGCCGCCGGTGTGGCTGTTTGATGTACTTACAGGATATAACTATCTGTTTGTTCTGTTTCCGCCGGCAGGCACACCCCTTGCATGGATCTACAGCTATATGGGCGGCGCCTGGCGGCTGGGATACGCGCTGCTGACTTCTGTGGTCATTCTTGCTGTTTATGGGGGAATTGAGCTGGTGCGGTACTTTAAGTAGTTGGAAACTGGAGACAAGCGTCTTCACTCCGCATTTCGCCGGCTAATGCCGGCGCTGCGGACTGGAGACAAGCGTCCTCACTCCGCATTTCGCCGGCTAATGCCGGCGCTGCGGACTGGAGACAAGCGTCCTCACTCCGCATTTCGCCGGCTATCGCCGGCGCTGCAGACTGGAGACAAGCGTCCTCACTCCGCATTTCGCCGGCTAATGCCGGCGCTGCGGACTGGAGACAAGAGCCGCAGACTTATCCGTCCCTTCCTCCGATCCACGTCCAGCACCTGTACATCCACAATATCACCGACATGAACAACATCCAGCGGATGCTTCACAAAATGATCCGAAAGCTTTGAGATATGCACAAGGCCGTCCTGATGCACGCCGATATCCACAAAGGCGCCGAAATCCACGACATTTCTGACCGTGCCTCTGAGTTCCATCCCCGGCTGCAGATCTTCCAGCGAAAGAACATCCTGCCGCAGGACCGGCCCCTGCACATCCAGTCTGGGGTCCCGCCCCGGCTGCGCAAGCTCCGAAAGGACGTCCTGCAAAGTGTATTCACCAAGTCCGGTATCCCGGGAAAGCTGCTGCAGCGAAAGGCGTCCATTGCCGGCCGTACCGCCACGCATGCCGCCGGCTGTCACTTTCATTGAAGCCACGCGCTCCCGCAGCTTTCCCGTTCTGCCGCCCGCGATGTCTTGCGGCGTATACCCCAGTTCCTTTAAAACTATCCTCGCGGCATCATAGCTTTCCGGATGAACCGCGGTCATGTCAAGCGGTTCGCTTCCGCCTGTAATACGCAGGAACCCGGCACACTGTTCAAACGCCTTGGGACCGAGTTTCGGCACTTTTAACAGCTCGCGCCTTGAGCGGAACCGGCCGTTGGCTTCTCTGTAAGCCACGATGTTTTTCGCGGTCGTTTTATTGATACCGGAAATATAAGACAGGAGTGCCGCAGAGGCCGTATTGACATCCACGCCAACCTGATTCACGCAGTCTTCGACAACCGCGTGCAGCGTTTCTCCGAGCTTTGTCTGATTCATATCGTGCTGGTACTGGCCGACGCCGATCGCTTTCGGATCGATTTTCACCAGCTCCGCAAGCGGGTCCTGCAGGCGGCGCGCAATCGACGCAGCGCTCCTCTGCCCGACGTCAAACTGCGGAAACTCTTCGGTCGCGAGTTCGCTCGCCGAATAGACCGAAGCGCCTGCTTCATTCACAATCGCGTACTTTAAGGGAAGTCCGGATTCCTTTATGAAATCCGCGATCACCTGCTCGGATTCACGGGAAGCGGATCCGTTTCCGCAGGAAATCACATCGACACCATACCTGCGGCAGAGCGTGTTCAGCTCTTTTTTCGCTTCCTTCACCTTATTCTGCGGCGCGGTCGGAAAGATTACCCTGGTCGCGAGCACTTTTCCCGTCCTGTCCACAACCGCGAGCTTGCAGCCGGTACGGAAGGCGGGGTCCCAGCCCAGGACAACCTTCCCCTCAACCGGCGCCTGCATCAGAAGCTGCCGCAGATTCGAGGCAAAAACCGTCATTGCGCCGTCTTCCGCCTTCTGTGTGAGAACACCGCGAAGTTCGGTTTCGATCGAAGGCGCGATCAGACGTTTATAAGCGTCTGCCGCCACAACTTGCAGGTACGGCGCGGTCTTTTCATTTTCACGGAAAACATCCCTTGACGATGTCTTCCGCAGATTCAGGCGGCGGTACAGATGCTGCACAATCTCCTCCTGCGGAGCTTCAATCCGCACCGAAAGGAACTTCTCTTTCTCCCCCCTGTTGACCGCGAGTATCCGGTGCCCCGGAATCCTGGAAAGCGGCTCGCTGTACTCGTAGTACATTTCGTAAACCGCTTCTCTCTGCGCCAGCTTTTCGTTTTGCTGCGTGGCTTTTCCCGGTTTTCCGGTCTTTTCGGTTACGAGCCTGCCTTCCCGCAGCGTCTTTTCCCGGATCCATGCCCGCTCTTTCGCGTCATCCGAAAGCATTTCGGAAAGGATATCCATTGCCATATGCAGCGCCGTGTCCGCGTCCGGGATCCCGTCCTCCTTGTTCACATACCGCTGTGCTTCCTGCTGCGGATACAGTTCTGTTTTTTCAAGCAGGAGATAGTCGGCAAGCGGCTGCAGCCCCTTCTCTTTCGCGATCATCGCACGCGTCCTTCTCTTGGGACGGAGCGGGCGGTAAAGATCTTCCAGAGCAGTGGCAGTCATCGCCTCCCCGATCTCTTTACGAAGCTCCGGCGTAAGCTTTCCCTGTGCTTCGATCGCGGACAGAATCGTCTTCCTCCTTTCATCGAGCGCGCGCAGATACCGGAGCCGCTCGTCAAAAGCGCGCAGCTGCTCATCGCTCATGTTGCCATGCTGCTCTTTCCTGTAGCGCGCGATGAACGGGATCGTATTGCCCTCGTCGATCAGACGGATCACGGCCTGTGCCTGCTCCCGCCGCAGATTCTGTTCCTTTGTAATGACGTTGATAATATCCATGCAAAAACCTTTTACCCGATAACTTCCAGATCCTTCGGATAGCTGTTGAGCACTTCATGCCCGTTCTGTGTGATCAGAACAAGATCCTCGATCCGGACACCCATTTCGCCCGGAAGATAAATGCCGGGTTCGATCGAGTGTGTGTTGCCTGCCCGCGTCACGCTCTGATTCGCCAGCGAAACATCCCCGTACTCATGGTCTTCAATGCCGATGAAATGGCCGAGCCTGTGCGTGAAGTACGGACCGAACCCCTCAGCTTCGATAATGTCGCGCGCTGTTTTGTCAACAGTGGAAAGCACAATACCCGGCCGCAGCATCTGCTCCGCTGCGCGGTTTGCCTTCAGTACTGTTTCATAAACGAGACGGTCCCGCTCCGAGGGCTCCCTTTTGTAGAAGAATGTTCTCGTCATATCCGAGCAGTAATTGTCCGCGACGCACCCGACGTCGAACAGGACGCAGTCTCCTTCCTGCAAAACAGTCCCGTCCGGCATATGATGCGGGTCCGCGGCATGCGCGCCGAACGATACAATCGGATCAAAGGAATATTTCTGCGCGCCGAGCGACTTGTAGATCGGCAGCAGCTGCTCCGCGATTTCAATTTCGCTGACGCCGGGGACTACAAGCTTTACAAAGCGTTCCATCGCGGCGTCGTTGATTCTGGAACTCCTGCGCATCAGCTCCTGCTCGCGTTCATCTTTGACCTGTCTGGTCAGATCAATTGCGATCGAACCGCCGGTGTAACCTGCAGCGACGTTGTTTTCCATCATCATAAGCAGAAATTTCGAAGGCATGACTTTATCAATGCCAAGCTTCTGCTGCGGGTCTATTTCATTCTTCCAAAGAGGCACGATGTCGTCCGTATCGCTGAAATAAACCTTCTCTACGCCGATCTCTTCCTCAAACTGAAAAAGGATGTTGACATACAGCACCGCCGGGCGGTTGAGGCGAAGAAGGAGTCCTAAAAACCGCTCTCCCGGGAAAATCCATTTGCCGGTCAGCCAGAAGATCGCGTTCGGGTCGCTGACCATCATCTGCGTAAGTCCTCTTTCTTCCATTTCGCCGAAAACGCGGCGCACTCTTTTTTCATCCAGCATTATCTGTGTCCTCCTTCTGCAAGGCTGTGATACAATTTTGAAGTCAGCCGGTATCCTTTGATTTCAAAGCCGCGGCTGAACATTTATCATTATAAACAAGATGGAAGCAATAACAAGAATGGAGGCATGATGTTCGAAAATATTAACGAAGGGCTCCTTGACTTTCTTGAAAAAAGTCCGACCGCTTTCCACGCCGTTTCCAATATCCGGGCGGTGCTCCATGCGTCAGGTTATACGGAGCTTTCCGAATCACAGAAGTGGGAGCTGCGCCGGGGCGGGCGCTATTTTACCGTAAGGAACGAATCTTCGGTCATCGCGTTCCGGATTCCGCAGGAAGACTACACGCATTTCATGATCGCAGCTGCGCACAGCGACTCTCCGTCGTTTAAAATCAAGGCAAATCCCGAGGTGAAGGCGGGGCCGTATGTCAAGCTCAACGTCGAGAAATACGGAGGTATGCTGATTGCTCCCTGGTTTGACAGACCGCTCTCCGTTGCCGGCAGACTCATTGTGCGGGATGAAAACGGCGGCCTTACCACAAGGCTTGTCAATGTGGACAGAGATCTTCTGATGCTGCCGTCTCTCGCGATTCATATGGACCGGGAAGCAAACAGCGGGCACGCATTCAATGTACAGAACGAGGTCATGCCTTTGTTTGGCGACGAGACAAGCGCAGGGCACTTTATGGAAATTGTGGCGCAGGCGGCCGGGGTTAAAAAGGAAGCTATTCTCGGCGATGATCTTTTCCTCTACGCACGGGGCAGAGGCACCGTATTCGGCGCTGATCATGAGTATCTTTCGGCCGGGCATCTCGATGATCTGCAGTGCGTATACGCGGCGCTGCAGGGCTTTATTGCGTCCGGGGATTCCACCGAAAAGGGCTGCAGGACTGCGCAGGGAACACTTCCGGTTCTTGCGGTTTTCGATAATGAAGAAGTCGGGAGCGGCACAAAACAAGGCGCGGACAGCACGTTTCTGGAAGATGTTCTGAGAAGAATCAACGAAGTACTTGGCGGCGGCACGGAGCAGCTTCTCCGCGCGGTCTCTTCCAGCTTTATGGTCTCCGCGGACAACGCGCACGCGATCCATCCGAATTATCCCAGCAAAGCAGATCCTGTTAACCGCCCGGTTATGAACCGCGGAATTGTTATAAAATACAATGCAAACCAGAAATATACGACCGATGCGGTCAGCGCAGCGCTCTTTAAAATGTTCTGCCGCAGGGCGGATGTTCCCTTCCAGGAGTTCACGAACCGTTCGGATATGGCAGGCGGCTCCACGCTTGGCAACATCTCGAACGCGCACGTTTCGCTGAACACCGTCGATGTCGGTCTGCCGCAGCTCGCGATGCATTCGCCATATGAAGCCGCAGGCGTAAAGGATACTGCTTATCTTGCGCGCGTCCTGCTTGTGATCTTTCGCTCGGGCCTTTCGGGCGGCGCCCCCGGCTCCTACCGTCTGTAAGCGCGCGGCGCTGTTTTCTCTTCAACAAAAAGGAAGGAGGACCATGACTTCGTCAGATACCATCTACATAACGGGCCATCTGCACCCGGACACAGATTCTGTGGCATCCGCAATTGCCTACGCGTTCTACAAGCGTGCGCTCGGCATACGTGCGGTTCCCTGCCGTCTCGGCTCTCTGAACGCCGAGACCCGCTATCTGCTGCAGCGTTTTCATTTCGAGGAACCGATGCTCCTTAAAGACGCCCGGGTTACGCTGGAGGAAATCAAGCTTGACCCTCTGACGTACATTACCCCGGAGACCACGATTTTCGAAGCGCTGCAGTCGATGAACCGGGAAAATCACACGTACTGCGGCGTCGTTGATGCAGACAGAAAACTCATCGGTCTGGTAACCAAATCGGACATCGCGGCCGTAGGTCTTGGCGACACAGCCTACAATATCAGCATCATTACAAAGACTCCCGCGGAAAACTTCTGCCGCACCATCGACGGCCGCATGATTTATGACGACCCCGAAATGCACCTCAACGGCAAGGTCAGCATAATCGCGATGACCTCGCCCGACAATCTGTGCCGCTACGATGTCCGCGACCGGATAGTCATTATCGGGGACGATCCGCAGGCGCAGAAGGCGGTTTTGCGAGAGGGCGCGGGACTTCTGATCGTCGTCTGGGCATCGGACATCGATCCGTCCGTCATCGAACTTGCGAAAGAGCATCACTGCCCGATCATGATTTCCGGACACGGCAGCATGAATACGTCGCGTTATATCTATTTCGCGCCGCCGGTGAGCCTCATTATGCAGAAAAAGCTTGTCAGCTTCAAAACAAACGAGCTGGCCGAAGATGTCGGCGCCAAAATGATGCGTTCCCGCTTCCACATCTATCCTGTCACCGATCCTTCCGGACGCCTTACAGGGTATGTCGCGCGCTACCATATCATGAACTCCGAGAACAAGAAAATCATTATGGTTGACCACAATGAATTCTCGCAGTCGGTGCGTGCGATTGAAAAAGCGAGAGTCCTCGAAGTCATTGACCATCACAGGATCAATGATTTCTCGACCACACAGCCGGTTTCGTTCCGCAATGAGATTGTCGGTTCAACGGCAACGATTGTCGCGACGATCTTTCGCGAGAATCAGATACCGATTCCGCAGAATCTCGCGGGTCTTCTGCTCGGTGCGATTTTGTCGGATACAATGAATTTCCATTCGCCGACCACAACGCAGAAGGATCACAGGACCGCCAACATTCTCGCGGCGCTCGCGGATCTCGACATCGATACATTCGCCGATGAAATGTTCGCGGTCACCGCGGATACAAGCGGGCGGAGTCTTCCGGAAATGATAACGCAGGATATGAAGATTTATGACATCCGCTCCTGCAAGCTCTCGATCTCGCAGGTCATGGTGCCGTCGGTCGGGCACTTCCGCGAAGACAGCGCGGAGATCCAGAACAGTGTGGACACGTTTGCGAAGAAGAAGCAGCTCGATCTCTCCGTTGTCGTCTTCACATCGATTATGGACAACGGATCGATCGTATATGCGGGCGGCAACCGCGCACCCTGGATTCTCGAAGCTTTTCCGGACAGGGACGGCGAGGAGCACAGTCTGCAGGAAGGTCTGCTGTCGAGAAAGCTCCAGATACTCCCGAAGGTGACGCAGGTCATCGAAAGCTATGACTGACAGAAAGAGCGCGCCAGATGGCGCGCTCTTTCTGTTCTTTATTCTGCTTTTCCCGTGCTGCACATTTACCGCATGACCCATGCGAAGGCTTTTGCTGTGCGAAGGTCATTCTCTTTAAAATGATTTCCGGCATTCCATACAAGTGTGCTGTCGATCTTCTGCTCCTGCAATATGCCTGCGGCTTCCCGGATTTTATCGCCGACGGAAGCCATTACGGGATTGCGGACACGTTCTTCTCTGTCGCCAAGACTTAAATAGATCCGGCTGCACATGGGCTTTCGCTGTTTCATGTAATCCGTAAACCCCGGGAACCACATGGAGGGCGAAGCGGCCGCGGCTCCCCGGAAGCGGTCCGTCTGATAAGCTGCCCACAGCGCAAACAGCCCTGCAAGCGAATAGCCGCCGATATAATAGATCCTGTCTCTCTCTTTGCAATAATCCAGTATTTGCGAGAGCGTCTCTTCCGCGCCGTCACCGAAATCTTCGCTTCCGAATACGGCGGGCGCATTCCACGGGGAAAGGTCTTTATTCCAGCTGCCTACATGAAAGGCGGCGAGCAGGAAATCCGGGCCTGCATATTCCCGGATCAGACGGACTTCCCGGTCGATGTTTTCCAGATCATGCTCATCCACGGGCTGCAGCAGAACAGTTTCCGCGTCTTTATTTCCATACTCCAGGATTTCCATCTGACTCATCCTTTCTGCGTGTTTATCCTGCGGAGCAGGAAAGCTAAATAGATAAAACATAAGGTAATCTGCAGCACTGTCGAGCACGGTGTCGCAAGTCCTATATGGAACAAAGATACCGGCTCCCATCTGCTCATCATATAGGAGACAGGCACTCTGACCGCGAACGCGCCGAGGATGCCCTGCGCCATAACGAAGGCGGTCTGCCCCATCCCGTTATAAAATCCGATGAAGCAAAACAGAAAACAGGTCAGCAGGCAGTCAATCCCGTAAGCCTTCAGATAGTCCGCGGAAGCCGCGATAACCGCCGCGTCATTCGCGAAGATGCCGGAGAGAAGATCTCCGTGGAAGAACGCCAGATAAAACATCAAAGCGCCGAAGGCAAACGAAATCGCCACTGCGGATTTGAATCCCCGGAACGCGCGATCCGTCCTTCCGGCGCCGCGGTTCTGCGCGACAAACGCGGACATGGACTGCATGAACGCCGAAGGCACAAGCATGATGAACGCGCAGACTTTTTCAGCAACACCGACGCCCGCGGACTCCGTAAGGCCGATTGAATTGACGATGGCCAGAACCACAAGGAACGAGATGCCGACCAGCAGATCCTGCAGGGCGATCAGCGTCCCCAGAAACAGAATCTTACGGACAATTCTTCCATCCCACCGGATGCTTCTGCGGTGAAATTCAAACGGCAGTGTCTTCCGGGAAATCAGCGCACAGGAAATGACAACACTGATCAGCTGGGCGGCTACCGTCGCGATCGCGGCGCCGCGTGTCCCGAGATGAAAGCCCGCGACCAGAAGAAGATCTCCCGCAATATTGGAGATACAGGCAATCAGTACTGTTACAAGCGGCGTATTGGAATCACCCATGCCGCGGAAAATACCGCCGATCAGGTTATAGGCAATAATGATGATCGAACCCGCGCCGCAGATCCGGATATACTGCGCTGTCAGGTCAAATGCCTCCTGCGGCGCATGCATGATTCCCGCAAGCTTCGGAGAAAGCGGCGGAATCAGCAGCGTCAAAACAACGCCGACAGACAAAAAGAGCAGCAGTCCGCTTCCTGCAATTCTGCCGCCTTCTTCCGTCTTCTTCTCTCCGATCTTCTGACCCAGCAGAATGGTTATTCCCATGCAGAGGCTGCTGATCAGGTTTGTGATCGTCATCATGATCTGAGAACCGGTAGAAACCGCGGATACGTCCGCCGGGCTCGCGAACTTCCCTACAACCAGCAGATCGACCGCGCCGTACATTGCCTGTAGAAACAGCGCGAGAAGAACCGGCCCTGCGAACTTAAGGAGCGGCGCGACGATCGGGCCTGTTGTAAAATCAATTCTCTGCTCTGACACTTTCATGATTCTGCTTCCGTATTCTTTCGTTTACTTATCGTCTTGTTGCGCTGCCGCTATAATAAATGCCATTTACCTGTAAAAGAATACCTTCAGGTTAATTCTTCCATCTCTTCTTTGATCTGCGCGTCCTCCGTCAGATCATAAATCATCGAAAAGCAGTCGATCGCCTGCTGCCGCCATTGTTTTGCAATGGCGGTCTCATCCTCCCTGGCCGCGTCCTTCGCGTGCTGCAGCGCTTCCTGACCCGCTCTGTAAAGAAGCGCAAGCGTCACATTGGAAGCCGTGACCGGAATGCCGGCTTTCTGCAACTTCTCCTGCAGTTCACGCTCTGAATCATCGGCGAGCTTCCGGTCCATCGCCGCCTCAAGATAACGGATTTCTTCCTCCGCCTGCGCGCTCTTGGAAAACAGCGTGCTGTATCTGTAAAGCGCCGCCGACAGCTCCGGCTGATACTTCTCAAGATAATAATATCCGAGCCACCGGTAATACTGCGCCATCTCGGCCTTCGTCGAAAGATACGGATAGACTTCTTTCGTGCGGGAAAACAGCTCCTCCAGCTGTCCCAGCCGGAAATGAACACTGATCAGGCGGAAATAAATCTGCGTGCTGACGGGATTGAAGGCCAGCGCTTTTTCATAGCTCTGGAGAGCCCCCATCAGGCCGCCGCGCTTCTCCTGCGAAAGCCCCTTGCTTAACAGCTCTCCGGCATGGTCTTCTTCACAGATTCTGTATTCACCGGGCTGGCAGTAATATTCGAACAGGAACTGCTCCGCGATATGATAAATACAAACTTCTTTCATTGTTACTCCGGATAGACCAGATGCTCTTTCGTAATGCCGTACAGCGTATGATCCAGATAGCGTTTCGCGAGCCATTTCGCCATCGCGAGATTCTGATCCAGATAGTTGCCGCAGTCTCTCGCCGCGGCGCCCGGAATATCACCCTCAAAGTCCCGGATAAATTCAAACATTCTTGTGATGAGATCCACAATATCTTCCGACTCCAGATCTCCTTCAAGAATTACATAGCAGCCGGTCCGGCAGCCCATGGGGCCAAAATAGACCACGCGGTCCATCCACTGCGGATCGTTGCGAAGGAACGTAGCCCCCAGATGCTCGATCGTATGCAGCTCCGCCGTATTCATGACAGGCTCCCTGTTCGGCGCCGTCATCCGCAGGTCAAAGGTTGTCAGCGTTACATTGCCGAAATGGTCTTTCCGGGATACATAAATTCCCGGCTCGAGTTTCAGATGATTTACTGTAAAACTTGCGATCTTCTCCATACTTTTCCCTTTCTTGAACGTCATCGCCCCCGGCGTTCCCTCAGGCGGCCGCGGGAATGCTGCGCTTTCTGGCGGCCGGCCGATGATGGCCGCGGTCAATGCGGCGCTCCCTACTTAAACAAATCCATGTTGACATTGCCGTGTTCAAACAGATTGTAATACGCGGCTTTCTTATAATCCAGAAGCTCCGGTACACTGTCCAGCTCCGATACGCTGTGCAGTTTCCCTTCACTGTCCGTGAAGCCGAAGGCGTTCAGCGAAGGATAGTCCTTGCGCACCGCGCTGACCATCTGATCATACGCGCTCTCCGTAAGTCCCGCGTTTTCCAGAAGGAAAGAGCGCAGATAATTCGGCGAGGTCAGCGGCAGCTCACCCTCCGGCAGGTCATAATTGGCCCACATCACGTAGGGCACGGTATATTTCTTCTCTTTTTCTTCGAGCGAAGCGCCCTCTTCGTACATTGCGGGGTCCATTGCCTTGAAGGCGCTGTCATTCATGCCCGGCTGATGGTCGCCGAACATCAGAATGATTGCCTTGCGATCCGATTTTGCGAAATAATCAGTCAGCTTTTTGAAGGCCGCATCCGACTGTATAATCAGTGAAAGATATTCCTGAATCTGCGGAAGCTGCAGCTTTTCTTCTGTCGGATTGACCGTTACATCAACCGCGCTCTGCTCCGTATTATAGCCGCCGTGATTCTGCATGGTGACATTGAAGAGGAAGAACGGTTTTGTTTTGTCCCGTTCTTCGTAAAGCCGGATCAGATTGTCGACATCCGCGTCGTCGCTCATATAGGAGCGGATCGTGCTGTTATACGGGAGACCGTCATCGGAGCTGACAAACTTGTCAAATCCCATCAGCGGATACACCTTATACCGCTTGTAGCCGGACGCCAGGAACGGATGGAATGCCGTCGCGGAATAATTCTTCGCCTTCAACAGCCTTGCCAGGGACTGAATGTTGTCGCCGATATACTGCGTGTACGGAACCGCTTCACCGTGCAGAAAAGCAATACTGTTTCCGGTCAGGAACTCGTACTCGGTGTCTGCTGTCGTTCCTCCAAATACAGAGACATGCAGATAGCCCTTTTTCACATTTTTACCGGAAAGCGAATGGATATACGGCATGCCATCGGTATTGGTCTCAAACCCGTAAATCGAAGGCAGATCCGAAAAGGCCTCGTTCATCATCACGATGATATCCGGTGCCTGTCCGTCCGGCGTCGCCGTACTCTTCACCTTGCCGGTCTGAGTCTCCTGCGGATTCTCGTACTTTTCGATGATGGCTTCCGCCTCTTTCCTGCTGTATCCTTCAGGAACCGGCTTTTCGAGTGTCCTGCGGGCAAAAGACAGGAACGAAACCGCATACCCGTCATACTTGGTTCCAAGGTTCGTATTCCAGAGATTGACCTCGGGCAGTGTGGTATGAATATAAAAGATCGAAGCTGCGGCAAGGGCTGCCGAAAGGATCAGCCAGGGCGCCTTCTTTTTCCGGAAAACAAGCCTGTCCTCACTTCCCGCCGCCAGAAATACAGCTGCGGCCGCCATCGTCACAAATGTAAGCTCCGGCGTGAAATCAAGGCGGTACTGACCGATCACGTTTTTCGCCGTCGCTGCCATAGTAAGGTCAGACAGCTCGAACGCCTGCCCGCGGAATTCAAAGTAAAAATGGTTTACGCCGGCCACAACCGTCCAGAAGATCGTCGGAATTGTCCATGCGAACCTGCGCCCTTTCATACCGAAGAACAAAGCATACGAAACCAGATACAGCAGCGCGTAAACGACAAGATTCTGCCATGCTGCTTCCATGTTCGTGAACTTGAACTGGTCCGAATACAGAATCTCGACCATCGCGAAGTCAAAAACAGCAAGAAGCAGTATCCGGAGCGGCGCGAGCTCTTTCTTTGTTACAACGAGCGCGCTCTCCTCCGTATGCTCCTCCCCGCTTTCAGGCTTTCCGGTTCTTCTGATTCCCGGCCACAAAAGCAGGATGATAAACAGGTAGTCCGACAAAAAGAGTGCGAACCAGTACACCGTCGTATACGGCAGCCAGTCGCTGATCATATACTGATGCACGAAGTAGAGGGAAAGTGCGAACTGGATTCCCCCAAGCAGCACCGCGCGCGTGTCCAGCCATTTGGACGTCTTTATGCGCCGGCTCTTCACCAGCTCGAAAATGACAATCTCAAAGAGCATTGCCGCTGCCAGATACAGCAGCAAGGTGCGCAGCGCGACCGCGATAAAATGTCCGCGCGGGTTCACCGTCATCGAAAGCAGGTCAAAACTGACCCCGCGCAGCGACACCGGCGAGTAGGTGATGGTTTTTGTGCGGTCTGTTTTGTCCGCGCCGTCGAACGAAATATAGTTCTTTCCATCGACCATAATGACCTGACCGTAGCGGCCGCTCTCGTTGAGCGAAAGGTAGGACCAGCAGTTCATTCTGCTTTCGTTATCCGTGACAAAACAGATCTCTTTGATCCCGACATCCTCCGTAAACGGAAATGTAATCGCGGTGTGGTTGGACTCCGCGGTCAGTCTGCTGCCGGAACGCGAAAGTCCGCTCAGATTTTCGTCATCCTCGCCGTAAATCTGTTCCAGCGGAATCGTGACCTGCGGATAGCTGATAATTTGTCCCGCGCAGCGCACAGTCTGCAGCGCCGTCAGCGCGATGGCAGTAAAGAGTAGAATCTTAAACTGAATTGTCTGGAAGAATTTCATTATTTCGTATATTCCTGATACATGGCCACGTGATCGCGGATCGCGCGCCAGTTGCCCGCAGCCAGTGCCGTTACACAAATATAATGCCCGCCGTCATTGGAAAGCTGATAACTGACGGCGCAGTTGCCGGATTCTGTGACGTAACCTGTTTTGGCGCAGAGGACGGTACCATGCGTGTCCTTGTCCTCAATCCTGCGGAGAAACCAGTTCGAGATCAGCCGCCCCTCCGGATAGACCTGCTGCGCGCCCATGCAGGTGTATGTATGCGCGGTCATAACCTTGCGCACAAAATCATTCTCCATCGCCGCCTTCATAATGACAGCCATGTCGTGCACGGTTGTGTAGTGATCTTTATCGTACAGGCCGACGACATTTGTAAAATGCGAGGTTGCGGACAGTCCCAGCTCAGCAAGCTTGTCATTCATCAGCTTGACAAAAGCATCCTGTGAACCCGCGACATAGTCCGCGAGGCCCATTGCCGCGTCCGCGCCGGATTCCAGAATTGTCCCGTAAAACATCTCCTCGACCGTCGGTTTGTCCCCCGGCATGTAGCCGACATTGCTCGCGTCGTTAATATACGCAAGATCCGTGATGTCCTGCGTGATCTCCTGCGTGTCCTGCAGCTTTGCATCGTCGATGTGCTCCGCCGCCACCAGAACAGTCAGCACCTTGGTCATCGATGCCGGACAGATCTTGTCCTGCGGGTTTCTCTCTGCCACGATCTCATTTGTGTCGGCGTTTACAAGGATCGCGTAATCGCTGTCCACATAATCGTCACCGACTGCTCCTGCAGGCGCAGTTCCCGATGCGGACGCCGGTTCTTCCTGACTGGAGCTTTCCGAGGGATCCTCCGCGGCGGAAGGCGTTGTTCCGGCCGCAGACGCGGCGATCGCTGCATTCCACTTCTTCTCCTGCTCCATCTTTTTGTAGTTGGCGTCTGTCAGCGGGATCTGCACAGTCGCGTCGCTTTCCTTGAATTTGTATCCGAGCGCAAAAGAAGCTACGTCCCTGGAAAGCCCCCTCTGCGCCTTTGCCTTTTCGAGCTGTTCCGGCGTCATATCGTCCGGATCGGAAGGAAGCTGCTCTTCCTGCGATGCTTCAGAAACTGTGCTCAATGTGGAAGCCGCAGCTGTTTCATGCAGTGTGTCCTGCTTCTTACCGGCATTCCTGCTTATAACAAAGCGCACCGAAAGCAGGATCACAATCACCGCGGCGGCAGAGCCGCCCGCGATGGCGGCGATCAGGATGCGGCGTTTCCGCTCTCTTTCTTTTCGCTCTCTCTCCCGGCGCTGCCGCAGACGTTCACGGCTGCCGCCTGTACGCCCCCGGCTGCTGCCCGCACTGCGGCTGACATCTGCACTGCTGCGGCTGACGTCTGCACTGCTGCGGCTGCCGTCTGCACTGCTGCGGCTGCCGTCCGCACTTCCGCGGCTGCTGCGGCTGACGCCCTGCGGAACCGTCCTGTCTGTCGCAGACGGTTCTTCCTTTTCCCGGCGGCCGCTCTGCCGCTCCGGTGTGTCCGAATATTGAATTGTTGTATAATCATCAAATCCGTTATCGAAGAAATCTTCGTCCGGATCATATTGCCCCTGATTGTTATAATACATTCCCGCAGCTGACTCCTGTGTACAAAAATACTTCGTTATTGTAGCACAAAACACTTTTCCGCGTTGTGAACAAACAAAGAACAATTCTGCTCCTGTCTTACCGGCGCCAAAAGAAAGGGGCTGCAAAGCGGCGCAATCAATCCGCCGCTTTACAGCCCCTCTCTATGCTGTTTTGTAATATACCAATCAGTTGATTGTCAGCTTGCTCCAGCTGTCGTCAGGAACATAGGTAATGTATGTTTTACCGTTATTGATTTCGATCGGATTGCCGTCCGCGCCGAAGTACTGGGTAATTCCGCCTTCGCTTGTCTTGCTGTAGGAAATCGGGACAGCCTTGCCGTTTGTTACATAGAAGCCCTGACCGCCTTCCTTGATCACGTTGTAAATCAGGTAGCCGTTATCGTCATATTGATGGAAATCGCAGGAAAGCACGAACAGATTCTTGAATGAAACCGTGTTTCCGTCGCCGCCGTCCTTACTCAGATCTCCGAACTCGTAGTAATCATACGTCTTGGTATCCTGATTATACTTCAATTCCGGTGTCGTGTTGGCAAACGGAAGCTTTACGTTGTTCGCCGCGATGACATTGTCCTGCCCGTCCAGATCAACTTCCGTTCCATACTGTGTGAAATTGAAGTGGTCGCCGGACTGCTCGCGGTCATCATACGTCGTGGAATAAGAAGAATTCTTGAAGTTCTTATCCAGATCGCCCGGAAGAATAAATTCGGTGAATTCTCTGGGTTTTCCGTTATTCACACGGGAAAATGTTCCGGAGAAATGAATTCCGTAACGGGACAGATAATCATTAATGTAGAAAGGGCCGCCGTCATGGCAGATCACGGCATCCCACTCCTGCGCAAGCAGGATATTGGTCGGACGTACGGAACGGATGCTGCCGACCTTCTCGATTTTGCCCCAGTCCTTGTACATCGCCATCAGACGGGTAATCCGGTTGTTGGCTGTGGAGTTCATCAGCTCATAGACAATGTCCGCCTCGGAAAGGCCGTAGTGCGGAAGCGCGCGCTTATCATTGTCAATCATGACAGCGATAGGTCTCTGGTCCTTGATGTCTTCGCTGACAGGAAGTCCGGTCAGCTCGCTCGCATACATTCCTTCGGGAATGGTGTCGCCGGTGGCAGCTTCCTCTGTCTGCGCCTCGGTGGCCGCGCTCTCCGAGCTCTCCTGACTTACACGCTCGTCAACAGGGATTGTCTCTACAAGAGAAGATTCCTGTGACTTGCCTTTTGAACCGCATGCTGCCGCCATAATCGCAATCAGTGCGGCTGCTGCTACAATCATCCATTTTCTGTTTCGCATAAAAACAAACCTTTCCTCAATATAATTTTCGGCTCCGGCAGCGAATCATCTCCGGTCTGCACAGACTGTATGATGTTTCCGGCCGTGAACCGGTTGTTAATACTGTATGCTCAGCGCGTGCAGATACGCGTCCGAACCGCGCGCGCAGCGGATCTGCGCCGTTCTTCCAACAACAAGCGCGTTGATCTTGCTGACATCAGTTGTGTTGTCGATTTTAATCAGCATTGTACCACTTGGCGTTGAAAGTTTCACTAAATTGCTGGTTGTTCCGGATACAATTGTTCCGGATACCGTAAAAGCAGACCGCATATCCAGTGTCGCCGCTGTCTGCAGCGAATTATCGATTACACGGAGTCCTCCGGCAGAACTCTTTGGATCAGCGGCAGGTTCGATCGAAACCGCGTGCAGATATGCATCCGAACCGCGGGCTGCCGTAATGACGGCTTTCTGTCCGGGCCATATAACTCCACCGCCTGAGACAGCCGTATCTTCGTCAAGCTTGATCGTCATATTCCCCTGATCGGTTTTAAAATTCAATGTCGTCTCGGTGGAATCCGGTTCAATTGTTCCGGAAACCGTATAAGTACGAGACCTGTCAACCGTAATCCTGACAACCTTCTTCTCGTTCGTGATCCGGTTTGTATGCATATACGCGTCCTGGCCGCGATAGACGTAGGCGGTAATTTCTCTTCCCGGAAGCAGAAGTCTGGAGCCTTCCACCTGGCAGCCGCTGTCAATACGGATCAGCATCTGACCGCCCGATGTATCCAGTTTCAGCAGATCGCTTGTGGATTCCTTATTGATTTTCCCGTAAACAGAAGCAGTCGCAGCTGTGCCGGAATTGCCGGTCTGTGCGGTCGAACCAACGTTGCTGTTTCCGGCGGTCGAGCCATTCACAGCATCTGTCACGAGAGTCGCATGCATATACGCATTCTGTCCGCGGTAGACATCCGCGGTCAGACTCTTTCCGACGCTGATCCCCGAACAGCCCGTGAAAGCAGTTCCCTTATCGAGCTCAATTACCATCGTTCCCTGCGGCGTCTGCAGGTACAGCATGTTCGCTGCAGTACCCGTAACCGCCGTCCCCGTAACTCTTGTCGTTGTCACGGCAAACGCCTGCGAAGCCGGACAGGCCACCGAGCAGATCAGGCCGGCTGCGAGCGTCGCCGCAAATGCGCGGAATTTCATCTGTCGCTTCATGATAATCCCCCTGTTTACCCCAGTCAATTCGTGCAGATAATGTTATTTTACCATATTTTGAGGCAGGCATGGCAATGTTAAACAAATATTAAGATCCGGGCGGGAGGGGACGCGGCCACATGGATTTTTAGCGGTTACCGGCGCGGCAGCTCTGTGATCATTTGGCGGCTGGTGCAGTTGGTTTCATACAATGTCGGGGCAATCGTCTTGATTCGTCTTAGATATTCTATGCAACGGAGACAAGCAAAGGCGTATTGCATTAATCGGTGGTAGATCATGTGTTGCTACCGCCACCGATCACATGAGCCAGTCTTCATGAATCCATCCGGGGAGGCAAAAATTTGTACAGAAGGACTCCGACTTGGTTTCTTCCTTTTTCTTTGACTCACTTTTTTACAAATATGCCATCTGCATGCAAATTTTATCCTCTGGAATGAAAATTATAGCGTAGGTATCCTTAAAAATTCCTTCCACTGATCAAATTCCCGATGTGGGAGGAAGACAATTCTTGCCAACAAGTGATAATTGCTCCAATGATTCCATCCTCATTCAGGATTTCAGCCTAGGGAGGAAAGTGCATTCCTCCCGCAATTACAAATTGATCTATGGATGGAAAGCATCATGTATTCATTTTATTTCTGTCCTGAAAATATTTCAGGCAGGAGGAACTCCTTGTTGAAGTATCAAATGCTGCTGCCTATATTCTTGCTTCGCGAAACAGAAGGAAATGTGTTTCATGCAATACATAAAAACTGCTGTACCGAATAAACGATACAGCAGTTTCAAGCGAGGTGACAGCCGGATTTGAACCGGCGATCAAGGTTTTGCAGACCTACGCCTTACCACTTGGCTATGTCACCATACGTGACTCCGACGGGAATTGAACCCATGTTACCGCCGTGAAAGGGCGATGTCTTAACCTCTTGACCACGGAGCCATATTATTATGTTGCTTTAGTATTATATCAGAAGAAGGCTTTTAACTCAAGTATCTGATAAAAAAACGCTTATGGAGCATCTTGTGAATGCTGTCATAAGCATTTCAAGCGCCCCGAGCAGGGCTCGAACCTGCAACACCGCGGTTAACAGCCGCGTGCTCTACCTTTGAGCTATCAGGGCTTATACAACAA
>ONHF01000006.1 GCA_900317555.1 uncultured Lachnospiraceae bacterium
ATTATAAAAAGTTATCCCGACTTTTTTGATATATTTTCACAGAAAAACGGTGTATTCTGTCAGAATTCCAGATAATCACAAAGTCGGGATAAGTGGTGTGAGAGGACGGCGGCTAATCACCGCCTCCTACTCGATCGCAAAAAATCATGATGCTGAATGGAAATAGGAGGTGCATGTTTGTAATCGGGAAAAAACACGAGGCAAGCGCTATATGGAGAAATGGAAAATGCTTGACAATAGTAAGCTTGAAGGAGATAAAAATAATTAGGGTTATACACATAAACTGCGGAGGGCGATTATGGATGGAAGGCAACTTTTAATTTTAATTCTCGTCCTGATCATTGCGGGCGTGATCATGATTACAATTGCTGTTGAAGCTATACGGAAGAAGGATTTCCGGGATCAGGTTTCAGGGAAGAAACCGGAGCATAAGCTTGGAAACAAGCAAAAATTCTCATATGATAAACCTGAGCATGAAAATTCGCAGATCGCTGTGGACCGGGAGATTCTTCGTACAAAAAGCGGCCAGAATCTGCTGGGACCAAAGTAAAAAACATAATGTGGCATTAAGCTGAGATCTATGAGAGATCAGCCACATTAAAAGTGCAGGTGACAGAGAGTAATTTGCTCTGTCACCTGCACTTTCATAAGCAGTAATTGGAAATAGGGAATTCCATCTGCGAGCGCTTTTTCTGATACAGAGGGTATACGATTTTTTGCCGCCAGCTTTCGCAGAAGTATTTTTCAGAAAAACAGCCATCTGCAAAACAAGTTTCTTCATGCAATAGCGTGAAGTTTATCTCAATAGCATAAATAATTCAAGACGTTTTACAAAGTGCGGCGTCTATTGCATAGATTTGAGCAAAATCTATGCAATAGACGCCGGACAATAGAAATGTCTTGAAGAATCTATGCAGTATGAGCGAGCGGCGGCATATTGCATTAAACGCGGCCGGAACGCTCCCCTGCCACGCCATGCCCGCGCCTCCCCGGAGTAATTTTAATAATTGACATTATGTTTAGAGATAGTATAATGCAATACGGCGTATGTTTAGTAATACAATATAGGAAGTTTAGCAAAGGATGCCTATGGAAACCGAAGCGATAAATGCGGAAATCGGACGAAAAATCAAGAATCTGCGAAACCGGAACGGGCTTACGCAGCAGGAGCTCGCGGATCGGGCGGAGCTGACCAAAGGCTTTATCTCCCAGCTGGAGCGGGGACAGGTTTCGCCGTCGGTCGTGACACTGATGGATCTGATCGAGTGCCTTGGCTCCACGCCTGCGGATTTCTTCAAGGAAGATGAGCAGGATCAGATTGTGTTTACGGGCGCGGACTGTTTTGAGAAGATTGACGGAAACGGAAATGTCCGGAAATGGCTTGTGCCGTCTGCGCAGAAATTTGAGATGGAGCCGCTCCTTGTAACAATCCAGCCGCATCAGGAAATCGAAAAGGACAAGCCGCACAGCGGAGAAGAGTTCGGATATGTTCTTTCGGGAAGAATCCGTGTTCACTTCGGCGACAGGTCAAGCCTTGTCCGGCAGGGCGAAAGCTTCTATTACAGAACCACAAAAACGCATTATATTTCCAACCCCGCAGCAAGGCCCGCGAAGCTGCTCTGGATCAGCACGCCGCCGGAATTCTAAGAGGGAGAAAGGCAAGAGAATGGAACAGACGAAAGACAACGCGAACATCATTGAACTGAAGCATGTCACAAAGCGTTTTGAAGACAATGGCTATATTGCCGTCAATGATTTTAATCTGGAAGTGAAGCGGGGCGAGTTTGTCACGTTCCTCGGGCCCTCCGGCTGCGGCAAAACAACGACCCTCCGGATGATCGCCGGTTTCGACATTCCCTCCGAAGGCGAAATCCTCTTAAACGGAAAGCCTATCACGAGCCTTCCGCCATACGAACGGCCGATCAACACGGTGTTCCAGCGCTACGCGCTGTTTCCGCACATGAATATCCGGGACAATATCGCATTCGGGCTTAAACAGAAGAAGATCTCGAAAGATGTCATCGACAAAAAAGTAAAGCGCATGCTTTCACTCGTTGATCTGGAAGGCTTTGAGGACCGGAGCGTTTCGACGCTTTCCGGCGGCCAGCAGCAGAGAATTGCGATCGCGCGGGCCCTTGTCAATGAGCCGCAGATCCTGCTCCTTGACGAACCGCTCGGAGCGCTCGACCTGAAAATGCGGCAGGAGATGCAGCTGGAGCTCAAAGCCATGCATGACAGGCTCGGCATTACTTTCATCTATGTCACGCACGATCAGGAAGAAGCGCTTACCATGTCCGACAAGATCGTCGTCATGAGCGAGGGCCAGATCCAGCAGATCGGGACACCCGAAGATGTCTATAACGAACCTAAGAACGCGTTTGTCGCCGACTTTATCGGGGAGAGTAACATTTTCAGCGGCATCATGACCGGCAGGCTCAAAGTCCGTTTCTGCGGCGGAGAGTTCGAATGTCTGGACGATCTGCAGGAAGGAACGCATATCACGGCGGTCGTGCGCCCCGAGGATGTGGAGCTCGTCGCTCCGGAAAAGGGAACAATCCGCGGCGTAGTTACCTCGGTTATCTTCAAAGGCATGCACTATGAGATCACGATACAGTCGGGTAAGAACGAGATTGTCGCGCGCTCGACAAAGACCGCAAGGCCGGGAGACCACGTCGGCATCTGCCTTGACCCGGACGGTATTCATGTTATGGTCGCGGAAGATCATACGAACACATTCCTTGTTGATATCAATAAGGATTACAGACTCGAATACAACGGAAATGTTCTGGACGCGAGCCTGACAAAACTGATTCCCGGCGGAAAGCGGCAGGAGGACGGCACAGTCGTCGATGCCTCCGGCGAGACGATTGACCTGGGCCGCCTGCACATTATGGCATCGATCCAGCCCGGCGATATTGAGATGACGGACTCCGAGGAGGAAGGCCTGATTCACGGCAACATCAGCAACCTGATTTATCAGGGTTCGCATTATCTGTATATTATCCATACCGATCTCGAGCAGGATTTTGCCGTTTATGATGAAGATCTCTGGAACATGGGAGACCGCGTCGGCCTGATTATGCCGGTAGAGAAGATGACGTTCTCGATCAGGAAATAGGAACGGAGGAAGGAAGACAATGAGATTTTCCAGAAAATATCTTGGAATACCTTATTACATATTTCTTGGACTGTTCGTGATCGCGCCGCTTGTGGTTCTGTTTTACTATGCGTTCACGAACGGCTCCGGGCAGTTCACGCTGATGAACTTTGCCGGTTTCTTCACAAATCCGAATACGCTTGGAACCCTGCTGTACAGTTTTGCCATCGCGGCGGTCACAACGGTCGTCTGCGTGCTTCTTGCGTACCCGCTCGCCTACATTCTGGCAACGGGCAGACTGCGCAGAAAATCCGGAATTATCATGATCTTTGTCATGCCGATGTGGATCAACTTCTCCCTACGTATCACGGCGCTCAAAGAGGTGCTGACCTTTCTGGAAGGGAATCTTGCAATGTATCCGTTCCTGAACGCCGTCGTCGGTATGACTTATGATTTTCTGCCGTTTATGATTCTGCCGATCTATACGACGATTTCCAGACTGGACCGTTCGCTTCTGGAAGCAGCGGCAGACCTTGGCGCGAACGAAAGAGAAGCGTTCCTGAAAGTAACGCTTCCGCTTTCGATGCCCGGTGTCATGAGCGGTGTCTCCATGGTGTTTCTTCCGGCAATGACGAATTATGTTGTTCTGGATATGCTTTACAACAGCACATATATCATGGGCTCGCTGATCGGCAGTTACTTCTCCGCGTATAACTGGAACGGAGGTTCTATGATCGCGCTGATCCTGCTCGGCATCATCTGTCTGTTCACGTACCTTTCGGACAGCGATGAAGGTCAAAACAACACCAGAGGAGGTGCCCTGCTGTGAATAAAAGGATTTCGCTCTGGAGACCGCTCTTCTTTGTCCTGATGCTTCTTGTGCTGTACCTGCCGATCCTGATCCTTGCGGTGTACAGCTTTACCGACGCGACGACGATCGGTGCGATCCGCGGTTTTTCCCTGCATAACTACGTGACCCTGTTTACGACGCCGGAGCTGCAGACGATGATTCTGGGAACGCTGGCTCTGGCTTTCGGCGCTGCCGCGATCGCAACGGTTCTGGGAACGCTGGGCGCGCTTGGCGCGTTCTATGCAAGACCACGTATCCGCTCCGCGGTGCAGACGGTCAATCAGATACCGGTCATCAACGCGGATGTTGTCACCGGATTTTCGCTGTGCGTTCTACTGGTTGTGGTTCTTGGTATCAGCAAGGATACCTTTATCCCGCTGGTCGCGGGGCATGTCGTTCTTTGCGCGCCGTTTGTTTTTCTGAATGTAATGCCGAGAATCCGGCAGATGGATCCCGCAATGTATGAGGCGGCGCTCGATCTCGGCGCCACGCCCCGAAAAGCCCTGTCGCAGGTTGTCATTCCGCAGATCATGCCCGGCATTGTTTCAGGGTTCGGCCTTGCGGTCACGCTTTCGCTGGATGATTACTTTATCGCAACCTATACCAAGCCCGCGACGTTCAACACGATCAGTACCTATGTCGTAAACGCGACGAAGGGCTCCCAGACGACGATCAAAACAGCGCTCTGGGCACTCTCAACCGTGATCTTCGCGATTGTGATACTCTTTGTTGCGGCCATGAATTACCGCGCATCGAGACAGGAGAAGAGGAGGGAGAAGGAAGATGTTTAGAAGAAATTTGAACGGCCGGCGCGCGGCTTTCTCCTTCCGCGGCAGGAAAGACTCTTCTGCCGCAGCTTTCACCGCGGCGCTTGCGGCGTTTTCGGTTGCTGCGGCTGTGTTTTCTCCTTCTCTGCCCGTCTTTGCGGGCAGCAGTACAGCTTTCGCGAACACGGGAAGCAACGGCGCCGCCGAAGAGACGGCTACAGAGAGCAGCACCGGCGCCGCAGAGCAGACTGCCTCAGAGATCAATGCCGGCGCCGCGCAGAGCACTGCCGCAGGGAAAAAGGAAGTGACCCTGCGCATCTGCAACTGGGAAGAATACATTGACGAAGGCGGCTGGGGAGAAGACGAGAAAATTGATCTTCCGTCCGGCGATGTTTTCGGTGAGAAGCCTCTGATCGAAGACTTTGAAGAGTGGTACGAGAAAACCTACGGCGTCAGGGTCCATGTCGAATATTCGACGTTCGGCACAAACGAAGACCTCTACAACATGCTGTCCCTTGGCGATACCTACGATCTCGTCTGCCCTTCGGAGTACATGTTCATGAAACTGATCAGCGAAGATCAGGTTGTGCCGCTCTCGGACCATTTCTTCGATACGTCCGACGAAAACAATTATTATATCAAAGGCGTTTCGCCCTACCTGAAGAACATCTTCGATACACATGAAATTGACGGCAAGCCCTGGAGCAAATACGCCGCGGGCTATATGTGGGGCGTGACGGGGATTGTCTATAATCCCGAACTGGTTTCAAGGGAAGAGGCATCGACTTGGCAGATTCTGACAAACCCTGCGTTTAAAAGAAGAATCACGATCAAGGACAGTGTGCGGGAGTGCTATTTCGCCGCGATCGGAGCACTCGAGCATGACAAGCTGACAAGCAGCGCATTCCTGCAGGACCCGCAGTACCGGACGCACCTCGAGGAGGAACTCAACAATACGACGCCGGAAATGATCGGAAGGGTTCAGGACTGGCTGCAGGACATGAAAAACAATGTCTACTCGTTCGAAGTCGACTCCGGAAAGGCAGACATGGTTACCGGCAAGGTAGCTGCCAACTACCAGTGGTCCGGCGACGCGGTTTACACAATGGACCAGGCGGACGAAGATAATTTCAAGCTTGATTTTGCGATTCCCGAGGAAGCCTCCAATATTTACTTTGACGGCTGGGTCATGCTGAAAAACGGCATCCGGGGAGATGCGGACAGGCAGCAGGCCGCCGAAGCGTTCATCAACTTCATTTCGCGCCCGGACAACGCGATCCGGAACATGTATTACATCGGGTATACTTCGTTTATTTCCGGCGGGGAGGACCCGCGGATTCTCGAGTATATCGACTGGAACTACGGAGCGGATGAAGATGAGAAAGATACCGCCGGGTATAACCTGACCTATTTCTTTACGGGAGATGACGAGGGAACCGATCCGGATTATGTCCTGACTGTACCGGAGAAGCAGGTGAACCGGCAGCTTGGCGCGCAGTACCCGAGTGTTGGGAACATTCGAAGGACGTGTATCATGCGCTACTTCGACAAACAGCAGAATGCGGATATCAACCGTATGTGGGTGAACGTTCGATGCTATAATATTAAAAAGCTCCCGGTCTGGGGATGGTGCCTCTGCGCGGCGGGAGCGGCTGCCTTTCTTGCGATGCTGGTCCTGCGGATCAGAAAATCGCTGCGCGTGAAGGTACAGTAAGGCAGTTTTTACGAAACACACAGGCACAGTAATGCAGCTGCTCGTGAAAGCGCGTTAACACGGCTTTTCAGGCGCTGAAAAACATGGAGCTGACAATGAACAGAAATCAGATCCTCAAGATTTACGGAACGGACTATAAGGAGATGACAAAGCGGCTGCTCGCTTCAGCAGAGCTGGACCGGCATCTGCTGTGGGCCGCTTCACAAAAGGCGGGCAAAGGCTTTTCTTCCGGAGACCGCGCCGCCGGCGCGGTCTCCGGTGCAGAGGAAGACGGGAGTCTTGTCTCTGCGGAGGATAAGAAGGCGCTCCGGATCGCGATCAAGCCCAATCTTGTCTGCGCCACTCCCGCTTCATTTGGAGGAACCACGCACCCGGAGATCGTCGCCGGCATCATCGAGTATCTGCGGGAGCACGGCTATTCTGATATACGGATCATCGAAGGCTCCTGGGTCGGCGACAAAACATCGGACGCTTTCGAATACTGCGGCTACCGCGAGCTTACCGAACATTACCATGTCCCTTTCATTGACGGGCAGAAAGAGAAATCTCACCCGGTCGATGCGGCCGGTATGGAACTGCATGTCGTGAATGCGGTGGATGAAATCGACTTTCTGATCAACGTGCCGGTGCTGAAGGGGCATTGCCAGACGAAGGTGACCTGCGCCCTGAAAAACATGAAAGGCCTGCTTCCGAACTCCGAGAAACGACGTTTTCACAAGCTGGGGCTGCACCGGCCGATTGCGCATCTTTCTACGGTTCTGAAACCGGACTTTATCGTCATCGATCATATCTGCGGAGATCTGGATTTTGAAGAAGGTGGAAATCCGGTCGTCAGGAACTGCGTGATGGCGGCGCTCGATCCTGTTTTAACGGATACGTATGCCTGCTGGCTCATGCACTATACGCCTGATGATGTACCTTATGTGCGGATGGCGGAAAAGCTGGGATCGGGCAGCACGGACCTTTCCTCGGCACAGATCATCGAGCTGAACCGGAGTGCAGAGGGCGGAACGACGGACGAGGAACTGCCGCAGCAGAAAAAGCTCCTCGCTGTGTCCTATGCGGTGGATGAAGTTGATTCGTGCAGTGCCTGCTACGGGAATCTGATTCCCGCGCTGTACCGGCTGAAGGAAGAAGGGCTTCTGGATGGGCTGCAGGATAAAATCGCAATCGGACAGGGGCAGCAGGGAAAGAGCGGCCCTCTGGGAATCGGTAAATGCACGCGCGGCTTTTCCTGCTGCATCATGGGATGCCCGCCGTCCGAAGACGTTATCTATGAAGGCCTGAAGGCATACATCCGCGGGCAGAGAAATATATGAATATATTAAAACGCATCACAGACATCATCATCCGGATTTATCTGCTTCTGCTGTTTCTTGCCGCAGCAGCAGTTCTTGCTGCCTCCGTAGTTTCTACAGTTGTTTTCCGGCTGAACGAACAGAACGATCTGTTCGATTTCCGGAGAGAGAATGTTCCGCTGCTGCTGCTTCTTACAGGGGCAGCGGCGGCGCTGTTTTTTCTGCTCGGGCGGACACAGGAGTTTCGGAGAGGAGGCATTGCCGGCAAAACAAATCGCGTCCGGATGAACCTGTACGGGAAGGCGCTTTTGTGGTTCGCGTTCTGCACAAGTCTGTTTCTGGTTCTTGTTCTTCGCGGAAAGCCGACGAACGACGCGCTGCAGCTGGATCAGATCATCGGCGATTTCCTGCGGGGAGATTACAGCGCGATGAAGCCGGGCGGGTATCTCGATTCATATCCGTTCCAGATTTTCTATGTCATGACCGGAATGCTGCTGCAGCTGATTTTCGGACCTTCGAACTACATGGTTTACCAGCTGCTGAATGTGCTCTCAATTGTCCTGACGCTGTATTTTCTGTATGAGATTTCCTTCGAGCTGTTTCATGACCCGCGCGTATGCAGTATGATGTCGGTAATGGCGTTCGGAGCGATGTTCCTGTATGTGTACGCAACCTTTATCTATTCGGACATCTGGTCGTTCGCGTCCATGACCGGAGCTGCTTTATTCACGATGCGCTATTTCCGGACGCGGAAGATACGGCAGCTCGTTTTTGCGGGACTTTTGTGTGCGTTATCGGTCGTCCTCAAGTCCAACGCATATATACTGATGCTGGCGATGCTTGCAGCGCTTCTGGTTGATACTGTGCGCCGCGCCGCGTTAAATGACAGGAAAGAGAGCCTTCGTTCACTCCTTGCTGCAGTCCTTATTCTTGTCCTTGTCCGCGGCAGCGTTCTATGCGTGAATACAGGCGTGGAGCGGATGACGGGAATGGGACTCTCGAAAGGGGTTCCCGCAAGCACATACTTCGCGATGGGAATGGAAGAGATGGAAGGCAAATACGGCTGGTACGACGGCACGAACGTGGGGCTGTATCACAATGCGGACAATCAGTATGAGGCCGCAGACCGGCTTGCAAAAGAGAAAATACATGAGAGAGCAGAAGTTTTCCGTGAAAACCCGAAATATTTCGTGAAGTTTTATCTGTTTAAATTCCTGTCACAGTGGGCGGACCCGACCTGCGTCTCGATGCGCGAATTCGAAGAGAGCGGCCGGCATGTCGATAACCAGTCCGCGCTTGCGGCGTCTTTGATTTTCGGCAGGGGATCGCGGATTCTTCAGTGGATTATGAACGTCTATGAGACGCTGGTGTATCTGGGCTTGTGTGTCTACCTGCTGTGCAGAGTGAAGGGCAGAAAAACGCTGACAGAAAATGAAGTCCTGTTAACTGCGCTGATTTTCGGCGGTGTTGTTTTTCATCAGCTCTGGGAAGCGTCCGGCAGATACGCGATGCGCTACTATATCTGTATGCTGCCGCTCGCGGCGTTCGGGATGCTGCGGATGCTCGATTGGATTGCAGCCGGAAAAGGCCTGCGCACACAACAGAAACAATGAAAGATAACTCTATGAACGATACAAAACAAAAGCGGGAATACTGGAAACCATCAAACATGCTGTATCCCCTGCCGGCGGTTATGGTCAGCTGTGCCGATGAAGACGGACGCGCGAATGTGATGACAGCCGCCTGGACAGGAACCATCTGCAGTGATCCGGTCATGGTTTATGTCTCGATCCGCAAGGAGCGGTATTCGCACGATATCATTGAGCGCACCGGAGAATTCGTTATCAACCTGACGACGAAGAAGCTCGTACGCGCGGCAGATTATGCGGGGGTGCGTTCGGGCAGGAATGAGGATAAGTTTCAGACGCTCCATCTGACACAGGCGCCGTCCCAGCTTGTGAAGGCGCCCGGCATCGCAGAGTCTCCGGTCAGTCTGGAGTGCAGAGTTGAACAGATACTGCGGCTCGGTTCGCATGACATGTTCATCGCGCGGGTTCTGTCGACGGACATTGATCCCGCGTATCTTGATGAAAAAGGCAAGTTCGATCTGGACCGCGCGGATCTTGCGGCATATTCGCACGGAGAATACTGGTCTTTGGGAGAACTGATCGGGACGTTCGGCTTCTCCGTGAGGAAACCGGCGAAAAAAGCGCGTTCCTTCCGCGGCGGACAAAGGCACGGCGAAGGGAACGGAAAGGATAAGTTGGAAAAATGAATTACGCGCAGATCAAATACTGTGATATCGCGAATGGAACCGGCGTACGGACAAGCCTGTTTGTCAGCGGGTGCACGCATCATTGCAAGGGATGTTTTAACGAGATTGCATGGGACTTTGGCTACGGCGAGCCCTTTACGGATGAAGTACAGCAGAAGATCATCGATTCGCTCGCGCCCGAGTACATCGCGGGTTTATCACTGCTTGGCGGCGAACCGATGGAGCCGGTCAATCAGCGGGCGCTCGTTCCGTTTCTGCGGAAGGTCCGCGCGGCTTATCCGGACAAAACACTCTGGTGCTACACAGGTTATACCTACGAAACGGATCTTCTGGATCCCGAGGGTCGTGCGCACTGTGAAGTTACGGATGAGTTTTTAAGTTATATCGACATGCTTGTAGATGGAAAATTCGTAGAAGAGCTGAAGGACATCACGCTTTTATTCCGCGGCAGCAGTAATCAGAGATTGCTGCATCTGAGCAGCCGGGATGCGTAAAAAGGTGGAAGCATGACCGAAGAACAGAAAAGACAATACTACAGCGAAGTGATACCCGCAAAGCGCCTTGCGGTTTTTGAAGACGCGACGGCAGGAAGAGCGCTTGATTCCGAGGAAGAGCTGATGCAGAAGCTGTTTTGCAGGCGGCACGGCAATGTCCGGCGGGAAAAATACGACACATATCTGCAGGTCATGTTTGACTTCATGGGGCTCTCCAGACAGAAACCGTTTCTGCAGAGAACCGCGCTTTCCAAAGTCCGGAAAGATTACGAGATTCTGGGTTTTGCTCTTGCGCAGGAATGCGGCGGGGAAGGAATGGAACTTCTCCGCAGAGAGATCAGGAACGCGGCGGACCGCTACTTCAACACCTGCAGGGACAGTGATTATGCAAAGGTCCTCGGGCTTGTCAAAGCCGGCAAAGCGCAGAAAATGGCGCGGATCCGCGAAGATGCCGCACACCTGGTTTCCGGGTACAAAAAGTCGTGCGGCCTCGACCGCCTTCCGGAGAACAGCGGAGAAATGGCTGCATGGACGGCGGTTTTTACTGACGCAGTACAGGCGTCTTTTGATACGTTTGAGAAGAATTTCATGCAGGAAAACGGGGTGCAGGAATATTGAACCGGCAAAACAATACCGCTATACAGCTTCCCGCCGCATTTGAAAAACGGATGCGGAAAATGCTGGGAGACGACGGATATGAGGCGTATCTTGCTTCGTTTGAAAGAAAAAGAGCCGCCGGTGTCCGTGTTAATCCGCTTGTGATTTCCGACGAAGATTTTCTGGCACTCCATCTGTTCCGGACGGAACCGGTTCCTTTCGCTGAGCACGGTTACTATTATGCGCTTCCGGAAGAGGGTGCTTCGCAGGAAGAGCGGCCCGGGAAACACCCTGCACATGAAGCCGGAATGTACTATATGCAGGAGCCGAGCGCGATGATTGTGGCAGCCTTGTCCGGCGCACGGCCCAAGGAGCGGATTCTGGATCTTTGCGCCGCGCCGGGCGGTAAATCAACGCAGCTTGCCGGTATGATGAACGGGCAGGGACTTCTTGTTTCCAACGAGATTAATGAAGGCAGGGCGCGGATCCTTTCGCAGAACATGGAGAGGATGGGCGTCCGGAACGCGGTTGTTACGAACGAATCCGCGGAGAAGCTTTCCGAAAGATTTCCGTCTTTCTTTGACAGAATTATCGTTGACGCGCCATGCTCCGGCGAGGGGATGTTCCGCAAGGAGGAGCAGGCGCTTTCCATGTGGAGCGAGGACAACGTGTGTGCCTGTGCCGAAAGGCAGCAGGAAATTCTCCGGCACGCGGCGATTATGCTCCGGGACGGCGGAACGCTCGTCTATTCGACCTGTACGTTTGCGCCTCTCGAAGATGAAATATCGACAGCTCTGTTCCTTGCGGAGCATCCGGAATTCCGGCTCGTCGATCTTCCGGGCCGGCTTGGAGCGAAGATGGCAGAATGGGGCCTGTCCACGGGAAATCCGGACTGGTGTGATCTTGGTGCTTCACCGGAGATCATTCAGAAGATCCGGAATACACGAAGCGAAGTCTGCAAAACCATCCGTCTCTGGCCGCAGCGCCTTCGTGGAGAAGGGCATTTTCTCGCTGTGATGGAAAAGCACAGTTTCGGGAGAAGCTCCTGCGCAGCCGCTGCGCAGAACGGCGACGGCTCTTCTGTCGTCACGGGCCGCGCGGCCGCGCCGGACGAAAAGCGTACCGCCACGACATACGGAAAGCGCGCAGAGGCGTCTTACGGAAAACGCCGGAAGGGAACGGACGGCCGGAAAAACAGCGGAAACAGCAATGCACTGCAGTCCGCGCTTCAACTTTGGAAAGCCTTTGCTGCAGAATATCTGAAAGAAGAAGCCTCCGGCACACTGCAGGGAAGCAGCGGCACCGCCGTGCTTTACGGGGATGATTTATATCTTGCTCCGGAAGGAGTCTTGATACAAGGCCTCCGGGTGCTGCGTCCGGGCCTGCATCTCGGAACGGTGAAAAAGGACCGTTTCGAGCCGGCGCACGCGCTTGCGATGGCACTCCGGCCGGCGCAGGTACGGCAAAGCATTGACTTCCCGGACAACACTGCCGGGGCGCATGCGTTTCTTCGCGGCGAGTCGGTTCCCTGTGATCCGTTGCTGAAAGGCTGGGTCCTTATCACAACCGGCGGCGTCAGCATGGGATGGGCGAAAGCAGCCGGCGGAATGCTCAAAAACCATTACCCGAAAGGACTTCGAAGGCCGTACTGACAGCGCCTTGAGAATGAGGATTTAATAACTTATGAATTCAGTCATCTATCTGGATCATGCGGCAACGTGCCGGATGCGTCCGGAAGCCATCGCGGCAATGACAGAGGCGATGGAGCATACCTTTGGAAACGCAAGTCCCTCGTACAGCATTGCGAGAGACGCGAAACGCTGCCTTGATAATGCAAGAGCAGTGCTCGCGGAGACGATCGGCGCCGGCTGGAATGAGATCTTCTTTACTTCCGGCGGTACGGAGTCAGACAACTGGGCGCTGACAGGAACAGCGGAGGCACTGCAGGACAAGGGAAAACATATCATTGTGTCAGCCATCGAACACCACGCCATCCTGCATACCTGCGAGTACCTCGAAAGCCGCGGCTTTTCGGTAACCCGTCTTCCGGTGGACAGTGAAGGCAGGGTGCGCCCGGAAGAATTGGCGGACGAACTGAACGCGCGGCCGGATACGATTCTGGTGTCGGTTATGGCGGCGAACAACGAGATCGGAACCCTCGAGGATATCGGGACGCTTTGCAGGTATACGCATGATCACGGCGCCCTTTTTCATACTGACGCGGTGCAGGCATACGGGAAAACAGACGCGTTAAACGTCTCCGCCGTACCCGTGGATCTGTTCAGCGCCAGCGCGCACAAGATCGGAGGCCCGAAAGGAATCGGGTTCTTATATGTCCGGAACGGCACCCGGCTGCAGTCGCTGATCCACGGCGGCAGTCAGGAGAGAGGGCGGCGCGCCGGAACCGAGAATGTTCCGGCAGCAGCAGGCTTTGCGGCAGCCGCGAAGGCGGCCTTCGCAAACATGGAAAACGAAACCCGCGCAGAGAGAGAACTGCAGGCGTATTTTCGCGAAAGACTATTGGCTGCTTTCGGAGAGCGGAACGGGGATTCGCCGGCGCCTTCCGGCATACTCTGGAACGGCCCGGTTCCCGGAGATGACCGACTTGCCAATAACATCAGTGTGTCGTTTCCGGGCGTATCCGCGGAGTCGCTGCTGATCAGTCTGGACCTTGCGGGCATCTGCGCTTCGGGCGGCAGCGCCTGCACAACCGGCGCGCTCGACCCGTCGCATGTCATTATGGCGGTTTCTGGAGACCGGAAGCGGGCGGAAGGGACGATCCGGTTTACAACCGGACCGGAAAATACAAAAGAAGAGATCGACAGGACAATCGAAGTCCTAGGGGAAGCGCTGCGAAGAATCAGGACCATGTAGCCCGGCTTACCTTTGCAGGGAGCGGTTTCACGCCGGTCGTGACGTCTCCGCCGGAGCTGGTGCGAGCCGGGGCAGAGGCCTGCGCCGGTACCGTTACCATCGCTGAAAAATAAGGGATTTTCCTATTTGACCAAAATATAACGATCTGCTATAATCCAGTTCGTAGACGCACAGAGCGCCTGAGATATACTATTGCAATTACACTGTTTGTTCTTCGGCAGGTCAGAATCGCCTTAGGCCTGCCGGCTTTTTTCAGGAGTTTCGGTACCGTTACCGAAAACCCTGACACATAAAATGAGGAGAATGCGGGTACTATGAGAGAAGCAACAAACATGCAGAAAGATGTTCTGACCCTGAACATGGAGGAACAGGTCACGAAGATCGCCGGCGACATGTATGGAAAGTCCATCGCGCAGTGCACGGACGAAGAACTGTACTATGTCATTCTGGCTTACTGCAAGGAGCTGCTGCAGGTCTGCGGGCGCAATATGGGGGAAAAGAAGGTTTACTATATTTCCGCGGAATTCCTGATCGGCAAGCTTTTGTCCAACAATCTGATCAATCTCAAGATCTATGACCGGATGAATGATCTTTTGAAGAAGAACGGCAAAGACCTTTCGAAGATTGAGGAGGTGGAGCCGGAGCCGTCTCTGGGGAACGGCGGTCTTGGAAGACTGGCGGCATGCTTCCTGGATTCGATCGCAACGCTCGGCCTTCCGGGAGAAGGCATCGGTCTGAACTATCATTACGGGCTGTTCCATCAGGTCATTGAAGACAGGCTGCAGAAGGCGGTCAAGGATCCGTGGATTCAGCCGCAGTCCTGGGAGAATGAGACGGATGTTTCGTTCGAGGTTTGTTTTGGCGACCGTAAGGTAATCTCCAGAATGTACGACATCGACGTCGTAGGATACGACAACGGTGTAAATAAGCTGCGGCTGTTCGACATTGTCTCGGCAGACGATTCGATTGTCAAAGATGGAATCGACTTCGACAAGAAAGACATCGAGAAGAATCTGACGCTGTTCCTGTATCCGGACGATTCGGATGAGGACGGCATGCTGCTTCGGATTTACCAGCAGTATTTCATGGTCAGCAACGCCGCGCAGCTGATTCTCGCCGAAATGAAGGCAAAACAATACGACCTCCGGCACCTCTACGATCACGCCGTGATTCAGATCAATGATACGCATCCGACGCTTGTCATTCCGGAGCTGATCCGCATCCTGACCGAGGACAAGGCCATGACGATGGATGAGGCGATCAGTGTCGTGACTAAGACCTGCGCGTACACAAATCACACGATTCTTGCGGAAGCGCTGGAAACCTGGCCGATCGCTTATCTCGAGAAGGTTGTTCCGCAGCTGATGCCGATAATCAGAGAACTGGACAGAAGAGTCAAAGACAAATATGATGACCCGGATGTATGGATCATCGACAAGGACAACAAGGTTCATATGGCCTATATCGATATCCATTACGGCTTCTCTGTCAACGGTGTGGCAGCGATTCACACGGAAATCCTCAAGAACACGGAACTGCACAAGTTCTATGAGCTTTATCCGGAAAAATTCAATAACAAGACCAACGGCATTACATTCAGAAGGTGGCTTCTTTCCTGCAATCACGAGCTTTCGAATTTCCTTTCGGAGACAATTTCGGACGCTTACAAGAAGGACGCTACGGCGCTCGAGCGTCTGCTTGAATACAAAGACGATGACCGCGTGCTTTCAAAGCTGGACGAGATTAAGATGTATAACAAGGCTGCTCTTGCTTCGTACATCGAAGAGCATGAAGGTGTGCAGCTGGATCCCGAGGGAATCTTTGACATTCAGATCAAGCGGCTGCATGAGTACAAGCGCCAGCAGATGAACGCGCTGTACATCATACACAAGTATCTGGAGATCAAGGGAGGAAAGAAACCTGTCCGTCCGCTGAACTTTATCTTCGGCGCGAAGGCGGCGCCGGCGTATATCATCGCGCAGGATATCATTCATCTGCTTCTGTGCCTGCAGCAGATCATTGACAATGATCCGGATGTAAATCAGTATATGCATCTTGTTTTTGTCACGAACTACAACGTGACTTACGCGGAGAAGCTGATTCCTGCCTGTGATATTTCCGAGCAGATCTCGCTTGCTTCCAAAGAGGCATCCGGAACTTCCAATATGAAGTTCATGCTCAACGGCGCAGTTACACTTGGTACGGCAGACGGCGCAAACGTCGAGATCCATGATCTTGTCGGCAATGATAACATCTACATGTTCGGCATTGATTCCGAGACAGTTATCCGTCATTACGCAAAGGGCGATTATGTTTCGAAGGACTACTATGACAGGAGCCCTGTGATCAAAGAGGCCGTGGACTTCATTGTCGGACCGCAGTGCATGGCTGTCGGACACAAGGAGAATCTGGAGCGCCTGTACAACGATATTCTTCACAAAGACTGGTTCATGGCTCTTATCGATCTTGAAGATTATATCCGCGTGAAAGATCAGATGTTTGCGGATTACGAGGACAGACGCAGGTGGGATCAGATGATGCTTGTCAATATCGCGAAAGCAGGCTATTTCTCATCTGACAGAACAATCGAACAGTATAATAAGGACATCTGGAAGCTTCGCTGATGTGCGGAGGAAACCGGATTTAAGCAGCAGGGCTGCTGCCATCGTGAGCGGGGTCACGGGGCGGCAGCCCTGTTTTTGTATCCAGGAAAGACCGGGGGAACATGGTGCCTGCTTTAACAGCCATCGCAGGATTATCTATCTGCCGCCGGGCCATCTATCTTTGAAATATGCATTTTGGAAGGACAGCGCCGATACTGCCGGAGCTTTCCGGCAGGTATTTACAGGCAAATTAGCCATCTGCGTGAGAAATCTTATTTATAGAATGAATGTAATGAAGTGAGATTTCCGGAAGATTCCATCCGTAGAACAATATTTTCCTCCGGGAGGAAGAGCAAGGAGTGGACACGCCGTGAAGTGCACTGGAATAGCCATCTGTCAGAAAAATTGCAGTATCAGAAGGAAGTGGCGAACCATCTGGTAATAAAAAATGAAAATGAGATGGCAACTAGAATGGAAGCATGATATAACCTGAGAAGCTTTTTTGCCTGACAGAGGGAATTCACTTCTTCCGGCAATGATATTCATCATGAAGACAAAAATAATAACCTTATGCAACTGGTTCGCAAGCGGGATTAGAAGCGAAGCCATATGATGTGTCACACAATTAAACAATACCAAGAAAAATAACGCACAAATTCATCACTCTATGATATAATTTTTTAACTAAAGCGCCTGCGGGTACTCCATATCTGCAGAGAAAGCTAATCTATAATCAGGGTGGTAATCATACTGCCCGTGAAGTACGCGTCTAGATCTCATTTCTTTAATCTGTCTTTCCCGTTAACGGGATGAAAGGACCACATCCATGAAAAAATTTTATGCAGCTCCGATTTCCGCAGATGATTTGTCAGCCAGAATTGAATACATCAGAAAGGTGTTGAAAGAGAAATCGTGTACCTGTGAGAAAGTTACAGATCAACACCTGATTGTCCTCAACAAGACGCATCCCCAATATTATGTCAGGGAAGAGGGAAGCAGTCACAGGCAGTATATTCCGAAAAGAAACATTCAGCATGCCGTGCAGCTGGCACAGGAAGAATATGACAGGCAAATCATCCGGAATCTTCAAAGTGAACTGAGAGCATTACTGCGCCTGCAGCAACACTACGCAGCAGGTACGGCAGAACAGCTTTTTGAAAATCTGGGCGCCGGGAGGATGGCAATTGTGCACCCGCTGATACAAACGGATGAAGACTATGTGAAGTGCTGGTTGGAGCAGAAATATCCTTCGAAAGGATTTTCCGATGATGCGCCTGTACTTATTACTGACCGGGGAGAACGCGTCAGGTCCAAGTCCGAGGTAATTATCGCAAATACGCTGAACAGGATGGGAAAGCCATATTTGTATGAGCGTCCGCTGAAACTGTCCGGATATGAGAAATATCTGTATCCGGATTTTACGGTACTGAATATAAAGAAACGCTGCGAGGTACTGATTGAACATTTCGGAAAGATGGATGATCCCGGATATGCGGAGAATTGTCTGCGTAAGATTCGCCTTTACGAACAAAACGGCTATTTTCAAGGGGATAGAATCCTTTTTACATTTGAATCGCTGGAGAATCCCCTGGATATCCGGAATCTTCAGAAAATGATCGGGCACTTTCTGGAATAAGTGTTCGCCGCAGCGTTTCCCTTAATTCCTTTGCGCGGTTCCCCAAGCTGCGTTAGAATAATCATATTATGGATCTATTTGAATACATGAATCAGCAGAATAAAGAAAAGGAAGCTCCTCTCGCCGCACGCCTCCGCCCGCGAACGCTTGAGGAAGTTGTCGGACAGAAGGACATCATCGGCAAGGGAAAACTTCTGTACCGCGCGATCAAGGCGGACAAACTGGGCAGCATTATTTTCTACGGGCCGCCCGGCACCGGCAAAACAACGCTCGCCATGGTCATCGCCGGAACAACCAGAAGCGACTTTAAGCAGATCAACGCGACCAGCGCCGGCAAGAAAGACATGGAAGACGTCATAGCTTCCGCAAAAGCTCTGCGCGGTGGCTATGGCCGGAGGACAATCCTTTTTATCGACGAGATCCACCGCTTCAACAAAGGGCAGCAGGACTATCTGCTGCCTTTCGTCGAAGACGGCACCATCACGCTGATCGGTGCGACGACGGAAAACCCGTACTTTGAGGTGAACAGCGCGCTGATCTCGAGATCCATGGTTTTCGAGCTGCATCCGCTTTCGCAGGAAGACGTGAAAAAGCTGATTGAGCGGGCTGTTTATGACAAGGACCGGGGCATGGGCGCTTACAACGCGGTTATTGACGAAGACGCGGAAGAACTGCTTGCGGATATCGCTGGCGGCGACGCGAGGCATGCGCTGAATGCTGTGGAACTTGCTGTTTTGACGACGGACAGGGGGAGCGACGGGAAGATTCACATCACCCGTGAAGTGGCGCAGGAGTGCATCCAGAAACGGGTTGCAAGATACGATAAAAAAGGTGATAATCACTACGATACGATCTCGGCATTTATCAAGAGTATGCGCGGCTCGGACCCGGACGCGGCGGTCTATTACCTTGCACGGATGATCGAGGCAGGAGAGGATCCGAAGTTTATCGCGCGGAGAATCATGATCTGTGCTTCGGAGGATGTCGGAAACGCGGACCCGAATGCGCTTCGTGTCGCTGTCGCAGCTTCACTTGCAGCGGAGAGAATCGGATGGCCGGAGTCGCAGATTATCCTGTCGCAGGCATGTGAGTATGTCGCGACGGCGCCGAAGTCCAATACCGCGGACGCTTCCATTACGGCAGCGAGGGCACTCGTTCAGAAGACCGGCAGTCTGCCGATTCCTTCCTATCTGCAGGACGCGCATTACACGCATGCGCAGGACCTTGGCAGAGGCGTAGGGTATCAGTACGCGCATCTGTATGAAGACCATTATTCCGGGCAGCAATATCTGCCGGACGAGATACGAAATGTTTCCCTGTATGCGCCCTCGGAGAACGGATATGAGAAGAATATCCGCGCCCGCATGGCGGCACTGACCGGAGACGATAAATATACGAAACCACAGGAACTGTTAAAGAGAAAAGACGCGAATCAGGAATGAGCACGCAGAGAGGAGCTTGAACATGGAAACAAATGCGGAAAAGGCAATTCGCCTTCACAAGGAGTGGAAGGGCAAAATCAGTACCGAACCCAAGTGCGAGGTGAAGACAAGAGAGGATCTTGCGCTTGCCTATACGCCCGGCGTTGCCGAGCCGTGCAAGGTGATTCACGAAGACGTAAAGGAAGCTTATACCTATACGCTCAAGCAGAATACTATTGCGGTTGTTTCCGACGGTTCCGCGGTTCTTGGCCTTGGCAATATCGGCCCGGAGGCAGCGATGCCGGTTATGGAAGGCAAGTGTGCTCTGTTCAAGGCTTTTGGCGGCGTCAATGCTTTCCCGATCTGCCTGAATACACAGGACACGGACGAAATCGTGGAGACAGTCAAGCGCCTCGAGCCTACGTTCGGCGGTATCAATCTGGAGGATATTTCCGCGCCGCGCTGTTTTGAAATCGAGCGGCGGCTCAAGGAAACCATGAATATTCCGGTTTTTCATGACGACCAGCACGGAACAGCGATCATTGTTCTTGCCGGGACCATCAACGCGCTCAAGCTGACCGGCAAAAAGAAGGAAGACTGCAGAGTTGTTGTCAACGGCTCCGGTGCTGCGGGCATCGCGATCGCGAAGCTGATGCTGCTGTACGGCTTCCGGCATCTGATTCTGTGTGATTCGAAGGGAATTGTCTCGAAGGACCGCACCGGCCTTAACTGGATCAAAAAAGAAATGCTGGAAGTGACGAATGAGGATAACAAGTCCGGCACACTCGCGGACGCGCTTGTCGGAGCAGACATCTTTATCGGTGTTTCGGCACCGGGCATCGTGACCGAAGAGATGGTCAGATCCATGAATAAGGATGCGGTGATCTTCGCGATGGCAAATCCGGTACCTGAAATTATGCCGGACCTTGCGAAGAAAGCCGGTGCGCGCGTCATCGGAACCGGACGCTCGGATTTCCCGAATCAGGTCAACAACGTGCTTGTTTTTCCGGGAATTTTCAAGGGAGCGCTCGAAGGCAAGGCACGTCAGATCACCGAGGATATGAAGCTGACCGCCGCGAGGGCACTCGCTTCTCTTGTTTCCGACGAGGAACTGAGCGAAGACTTTATCCTGCCCGAGGCGTTTGATCCGCGGGTAGCCGATGTGGTTTCCGAAGCGGTACGGGAGAATATTCAGCCGGACAACAAACTTTTCTGATCTCCGGCGCATTTTTATGGAAGCGTACGCAATTTATAAGTTGATAATTTTGTACATGCTCGACAGGGCGGGGGATCAGCTGGCGATGCCCCAGATTTCAAACTTTCTTTTTGAAACGGGGTACGCGACGTTTACTTCTTTGTCAAAGACGTTCGAGGAAATTAACGCCGACGGCTTCGTTGAAGAGCATGTGATCGGGGACACGACGTATCTTCGGATTACCGAAGAAGGAGAGCAGACGCTCAAATTCTTTTCCAGCAGTCTCTCGCAGGAAATCAAGGAGCAGGTTCGTGAATTTCTGCGGGAAAACAGCCAGAGCATCCGCAACGACAACGATGTGACCGGAGAGTATTTCCGATCCACGTACGGTGGCTTTACGGCAAGACTGACTGTCCGCGAAGAGGCCAATCCGGTCATGGAAATCAACATGGCTGTGCCGGATGAGGCGACAGCGGTTCAGGTGATCCGCAACTGGAAGGAAATGAGTCCGGAGATCTATGCGTACCTGATCCGTTCACTCTGGAAAACAAATTAGGGAAGTTTCCGCGAATTGGCACAAATATGAAGAGATTTGCTACGGTCAGATTCTGGCACAGGGCGGCAGTTGGTTTGCTACTGATAAATCTGCTGCCGCTTTTCGTAATATCTTTGTATGCGCGTATGTGCGCGAATGATTACGCGTACGCGATACTGGTCCGCAAGGCAATCAAGGGCGGACATGGACCTGGGGGCTATTTCGCGGCACTTGCGCGGCAGGTCTTGCACAGTTACAAAACGTGGCAGGGAAGTTACGCCGCGGCTTTCTTTTCGACACTGGTACCGGGCGCCTTTCATCCGAAAGCCTATGCGCTGACAGGCATCTGCATGACAGGGCTGCTTGTGCTGTCCGTCTTTGTTTTTTTCCGGAGCATTTCTCGCGGCGCACGGGCCCTCATGGCTGCAGACATTGCAGCTGTTGTCACATCTCTCTTGCTCATCGAATGCATGCCGCGGGCACTGGACGCGTTTTTCTGGTGGAACGGTGCGGCAAATTACACGGTTTTCTTTATTCTGGAAATGCTGGAAGCTGCCATCTTTATGAAACTGCTGCGCTCTGGCTCCTGCAGCAATCTTCTGACTGCGCTCTGCTGTATCCTTGCCTTTCTGATCAGCGGCGGAAATTACGTTCCGTCCCTTGTCGGCGCGGAGTGCGCGCTGCTTTGCCTTATCATGTATGCGGCTCGTTTTCGTAAATTTCCCATGCGGCTATTCCTTGTAAACATCTTTTCCCTGTCGGGGCTCGCTCTCAGTATTTTTTCACCGGGGAATGCCGTCCGCATGGCGACGGACATGCATACACAGGCAGCCACTACGCCGCAGGCTCTCTTCGCGCTGATCTTTCGCTGTCTGCAGCTGGCTGCGGGTGCAATACAGGGCAGCGTTCAGCTTTTTCTGATCCTTGGCCTTGTCTTTTTACTGCCCTTCCTGTGGCTGCTCAGTGAAACTCCGGAGCCGCCGGCTGCCGCACAGGCTTTCGGAGCAAAAGTGCCTGTCGTACTTGCTGCAGGAACTGCTTTTCTTCTTTATGCGTCTTCGTTCGCGCCGACGGTTTTTGTGGACGGTACGGAAGGCCCGGTACGGACGATGAATTACCGCCATATGCTGCTGATCGTGCTGCTTGTTCTTCTCGAGGCCCATATTGTCCGGCGGGTCCGCTGCCTTTTACAGAACGCAATGGGAGAGAAGCTGCAGAGTCTGGAACATGCTGCTCTTATGGATGCGCCAGGGTATTTCGGCTCGATCGTTCTCATCTTTGCAGTCTGCTGCCTGTACTATATCGTGCCCACACAGAACCGTACGATCATTCCATCCATTGCGGCCGCAAGATCTGTTCTGATCGGAGAGGCACCCGCGTACGCGGAAGAGATGGATGAGAGAGAATCCGTTCTTACGGCTGCAGGAGAGGGCGCGGATGTTGTGGTTACACTGCCGCAGGATCGTCCCGGCCTCCTGTACAGTATCAGTCTGGACATCACACAGGATGAAAACGGCTGGCTTGACAAGTCGGTCGCGGAATATTACGGACTTCATACCGTGCAGGCGTCGGAACAGTAAAGAGCGGGTTCCGCCGCCCCGCGGATCCTGTACAATCTGCCGCAGGGCTTGCTATTGCGGAATTTCAGGGCGATATTGCATATTTACTTTGCCTGTCCTATAATCGTGTTAAGTAAATATCAGACGGCACATTGCATCCATGTCCTTCATGCAATTCAGCATCTAATTCACGGTTTTCATGGTTTTAATTTCGATTTTTAATTTCGGCTTTATTCCGATATCTCATCCGGTATGAAGTGACAGTCTGCGGAGCGGACTGTTTAGGCTATTCAGACATCCATAAGAGGAATTTATGACACAGGAAATGTATGAGTCACTCGCAATGACAGATCTTCGCGCGATCGCGAAGCAGCGCGGGCTGAAGGTTGCCGCGCGCGCGAAGAAGGCGGAGCTGATCGGGCAGATGATGAAGCTCGATATGGAAGAGGCGCGAGCCGCTGCAGCAGGCAGCAGCGAGGCGGCTGCTCCGGTATTGCAGGAACAGGAAAAACCTGTCCCCGAAAAGGCAGCTCCCGCGGCGGAGACCGAGGAAAGACCTGCCGAGCGGGCTGCCGGTACACCTGCAAGACAGGGAAGAGGTATCCAGCGGAGAACGTCGGAACGCCGCGCGCCGCGTGCAGCAGCGCAGGAACGCAGCAGAACCGTGCCCGCGCAGGAGCCGGCGAAAGACACCTACGATGCGGTTGCCGAACAGGAAGCGCGCGAAGAACGACAGGAAAAGGCGCCTGCAGCCCAGAGCAGATACGGTGGATCACAGGAAATTGATAACCGTTATCAGAGAAGAGGCCTTGTGCGACCGGACCAGCCGGTGCTGCACAAGGATGAACTGAATAAAGAACTCGACAGCGGAGAAATGGCAAACGGAATTCTGGAAGTTATGCCGGACGGCTATGGATTCATCCGCTCCGCAAACTATCTGCCCGGCGATAATGATGTCTATGTTGCGCCCAGCCAGATCCGGCGTTTCAATTTGAAGACCGGCGATATCATCAAGGGCCATATCCGGATCCGGACGCAGGGCGAGAAGTTTTCCGCACTGCTTTTTGTCGATTCCGTCAACGGAAGAAATCCTGAAGACGCGAAAAGACGCTTTAATTTCGAAGACATGACGCCGATCTTCCCGAACGAGAAGATCCGTCTCGAGACGTACAATTCGACAATCGCGATGCGCGTTATGGACCTGTTCTGCCCGGTGGGCAAGGGGCAGAGAGGCATGATTGTTTCTCCTCCGAAGGCCGGCAAGACAACGCTTGTCAAGGAAGTCGCCAAGAGCGTGAAGTTCAACAATCCGGAAATTCACCTGATCATCCTTCTGATTGATGAGCGTCCCGAAGAAGTAACTGATATCAAAGAGGCAATCGCGGGACCGAATGTCGAAGTCATTTACTCGACCTTTGATGAAACGCCAGAACATCACAAGCGGGTTTCCGAGATGGTCATTGAAAGAGCCAAGCGCCTTGTCGAGCACAAGCAGGATGTTATGATTCTGCTTGACTCGATCACGAGACTTACAAGAGCTTACAACCTGACAGAGCCTTCGAGCGGCCGCACACTTTCCGGCGGTCTTGATCCGGCGGCACTGCATATGCCGAAGCGCTTCTTCGGCGCTGCCAGAAATATGCGCGAGGGAGGATCCCTGACAATCCTTGCAACTGCGCTGATTGAAACCGGCTCCAAGATGGATGATGTTGTCTACGAAGAGTTCAAGGGTACCGGCAACATGGAAATGATCCTGAACAGAAAACTCTCCGAACGCCGGATTTTCCCTGCCATTGATCTTGCCAAGTCCGGCACGAGAAGAGACGACCTTCTTCTTACGCAGGAGGAGCAGGAGAGCGTCAGCATCCTGCGCAGGGCCCTGATCGGCGCGCGAGGAGAGGATGCGACGGATCAGGTGCTCGACCTTTTCTCGAAGACAAGGTCGAACAACGAGTTTGTCGCGATGGTCCGGAAGATCCAGTGGTCTTTCTGAACGCAAATATACAGAAGTCATATCCTATCGTTATAGCAGAGGGCTGCCGCAGAGGCAGCCCTTTTTTCTGTCTGCAGCATGCACAGCTGCTATTCGAGGCTATTCAAAATAGTGTACAAAACACATGGAACAATTTAATACATTATTCACAAACTATCTGTTTTGCACAAAATAGATATTGCTATTTCCATGGACAGGCTGTATATTGGAAACAGTTCCGGAAACGGTACCGAGCACAGTTAATGCAAAGGTACAGGGTGAAGGGAAAGGCTTCCGGACGGATGCGGACGGCTTTGCCGGGCATCGGAATTTGTTGAAAACGGTATGGAGATACCGGGAAAAAGGAGAGGAAAGACTTATGAAAAAGAAAGTGTTAAGTGTTGTACTTAGCGCGGCTATGGCCTCAGCAGTACTGGCAGGCTGCGGCTCCAAGGGCAGTGACACGGCGGCGACCGAAGCCGGCTCTGCAGCAACCGAAGCTGCAACAGCGGCAGCAACCGAGGCTGCGGCAGCAACGACAGAAGCGGCTGACACGGCTGCAATCAATGGCGGAAGAGTTTATCTTCTGAACTTCAAGCCCGAGACAGATGAGGCCTGGCAGGAACTGGCTTCCAAGTACAATGATCTTGGCGGCAACGTAACTGTTCTTACAGCTGCGGACGGACAGTACGCTACAACACTCCAGTCTGAAATGGCAAAGAGCGAAGCTCCTACCATCTTCAACATCGGCAATGCGAACGACGTTGCGACATGGAAAGATTACCTGTATGACCTCAGCGGCTCCGATCTTTACAAGCACGTTTCGGATCACTCTCTGGACATCAAATCGGATGATAAGACCGTTGCGATCGCGAACTGCTATGAAGCATACGGCATCATTTACAACAAGACACTGCTTTCCGATTACTGCACACTGGACAACGCGGTTATCAAGAGCCCTGATGACATTAAGGATTTCGATACCCTCAAGAAGGTTGCGGATGATCTGAACAAGCGTGTGGACGAGATGAACGAGAAGTTCGGCTGCGACCTTCAGGGCGCTTTCGCTTCCGCAGGTCTGGACAGCGGTTCTTCCTGGAGATTCTCCGGACACCTTGCAAATATGCCTCTGTACTATGAATTCAAGGATGACGGCCTTACTGATCTGACAGCAGGCGAGCCTGAAATCAAGGGAACATACCTCGACAACTTCAAGAAAGTCTGGGATATGTATGTACAGGATTCCGGCGCTGATCCCAAGACACTGGCTTCCGGCACATACAATGCCGAGCAGGAACTTGGCATGGAGCAGGCTGTTTTCTATCAGAACGGTGACTGGGAATTCTCCGCTCTGACAAATCCTGACAACGGCTACCTTGTAAAGGCTGAAGATCTCGATATGATGCCGATCTACTTCGGTGTTGATGATGCGAACGAAGGCCTCTGCGTTGGTACCGAGAACCACTGGGCAGTAAACGCAAAGTGCTCGCAGGAAGAGATCGATGCTTCTCTTGCCTTCCTGAACTGGGTTATCACATCGGATGAAGGCCGTGACGCCATCGTCAACAAGATGGGCCTTTCCGCTCCGTTTGATACATTCACTGGCGACTACGCTCCGAAGAATGCATTCGGCGCAAAGGCTTCCGAATATATGAACGAAGGAAAGACTTCCGTAGCATGGTCCTTCAACGCTACTCCGAACGTAGATGACTGGAGAGCAGACGTTGTATCGGCTCTGACCGCTTACACGGACGGCTCCGGCGACTGGGATGCAGTCAAGACAGCATTCGTTGACGGCTGGGCAAAACAGTGGAAGCTCGCTGAACAGGCTAAGACCGAATAAGCAGGATACAGCTTTCATGATCTGAAGAAATGAATGCGGGTGGGTGACATTCACCCATCCGCGTTTTTCACTTCTTTTCCGGAATTTTGTTTTTCATTGATTTTGAAAGGACTCGCCATGGAAAAATCAATCAAAAAATACTGGCCGGTGTTCGTGCTGCCGACAATGGCAGCCTTCACAATCGGCTTTATCGTCCCGTTTGTTTACGGCATCTGGCTTTCATTCTGCAAATTCACAACCGTTGTAGACTGGAAATTCGTCGGGCTTCGCAACTACACCCGCATTTTCGTGGTCAACGGCGAAGTTGACACCACATTTCTTCATTCTCTCTGGTATACAGCGCTCTTCACGGTTGTGACAGTTGCCATCATTAACGTGGCCGCTTTCGGTATCGCGATGGCTCTGACCAAAGGAATCAAGGGAACCAACCTGTTCCGTACGGTATTCTTCCTGCCGAACCTGATCGGCGGTATTGTTCTTTCGTATGTATGGCTGATGATTTTCAACAGCTATCTCGCGAAGTATTCGAAGACGATTGTTTCGACTCAGTGGTACGCTTTCTGGGGCCTCGTCATTGTCGTCTGCTGGCAGCAGATCGGCTACATGATGATCATCTATGTTGCCGGCATCCAGAACATTCCGGCGGACCTTATTGAAGCCGCGAAAATTGACGGCGCAAATAACTGGCAGCTGCTGAAGAACGTAACGCTTCCGCTCCTGATGCCGACGATCACGATCTGCTCGTTCCTGACACTGACGAACGGTTTCAAACTCTTCGACCAGAACCTTGCTCTGACCGGAGGCAATCCCGGCAAGATGTCAGAACTGCTTGCCCTGAACATCTACAATACTATGTACGGCACGACCGGCTGGCAGGGCGTAGGACAGGCGAAAGCCGTGATCTTCTTCCTGCTTGTAGCATTGATTTCGGTTATCCAGAATAAACTTACGACAAGTAAGGAGGTACAGCAGTAATGGCTAAGACAGATATGAACGTCTCTACTGTAAGACGGGCTAAACATGGCTGGATCCTTACCACGATCTTCGCGGTCATTTCGATCACGTGGATCCTGCCGATCGCGATGGTTCTTTTAAACTCGTTCAAGAGAAAGGCCTACATTTTCGCGAATCCGTTTGGGATTTCAAACGTAAAGCTTTCTCAGGGTTTTGCAAGATGGCAGGCCGGCATCAGCAAGACATTTGTCGGATTCATGAACTATAAAACAGCGGTTAAGCAGACAAAGTTCTTTCAGAGCTTCGGGTATTCGCTGTTCATTACGGTAATTTCTGTTTTCCTGATTATCCTGTGCTGCTCGATGTGCGCATGGTACATCACCCGTGTGCATAACGCGGCTACAAAGATTATTTATCTGCTGTGCCTGTTTTCCATGATTGTACCGTTCCAGATGGTCATGTTCACGCTTTCCAAGTTCGCGAACATTCTGCACCTGTCCAATCCGCTTGGCATCACGATCGTATATCTTGGTTTCGGCGCAGGACTTGCGGTCTTCATGTTCACGGGCTTTGTCAAGAGCGTATCGGTTGAGATCGAAGAGGCGGCTATGATCGATGGCTGCACACCGATCCAGACCTACTTCAAGATCATTCTTCCGATCATGAAGCCTACGATTGTTACGGTCGCGATTCTGGAATCCATGTGGGTATGGAACGACTACCTTCTGCCCAGCCTGGTCCTGAATATCAATAAGTACAAAACAATACCGATCGCCGTACAGTTCCTCAAACAGTCCCACGGACAGGTTGACTGGGGCGCAATGATGGCGGTTCTGGTACTTGCCATTGTACCGATTGTCGTATTCTATATTGCGGCGCAGAAGTATATCATCGAAGGCGTTCTCGCCGGAGCTGTAAAGGGGTAATATGGCAAAACTCAAAAGAGCCTGCGGAGTTCTGCTTCCGGTCGCGAGTCTCCCTTCGCGTTATGGCATCGGAAGCTTCTCCCGGGAAGCGTATGCATTCATTGATTTTTTAAAGAAGGCAAAACAGACTTACTGGCAGATCCTGCCCCTCGGACAGACAGGATACGGCGATTCTCCGTACCAGTCCTTTTCAACTTTCGCTGGGAATCCTTATTTCATTGATCTGGAACAGCTGATCGAGGCAGGATATATCAGCAGGGAAGAAGCGGATGCCTGCAATTTCGGCAATGATCCGCAGACAATCTGGTATAAGGAAATCTCGGAAAACCGTTTTAAACTGCTGTATCAGGCGTATCGGAACAGCCCGTTCGCGGAAGTGCCTGCGGAAAAGTGGGCAGCCGCCGACTATGACGAGGACCGGGCTGCCTTCGAAGAATTTTCACGGGATAACGCGGACTGGCTGGATGATTATGCGCTGTACAGCGCGGTGAAGAACAGTTTTCACGGAGCGGCTTTCTCACAGTGGGATGATGACATCCGGCGCAGAAAACCGGAAGCGATGAAAGCTTATCAGGAAAAGCTCTCCGATGAAATCCGTTTCTACAAGTTCCAGCAGTACCTGTTCCTGAAACAGTGGCAGGCGCTGAAAAGTTATGCGAACGAAAACGGCATCCGCATTATCGGAGACATCCCGATTTATGTGGCGTTTGACTCAGCGGATACCTGGAGTCATCCGGAGCTTTTTGAACTGGATGAAAACGGATATCCGACCGTTGTCGCAGGCTGCCCGCCGGACGCTTTTTCCGCGGCGGGACAGCTCTGGGGGAATCCGATTTACAAGTGGGATTATCACAAGAAGACCGGATTTACCTGGTGGCTGAAGCGGATCGAATGGTGCTTCCGTTTATACGATGTCGTCCGGATTGATCATTTCCGCGGCTTCGACGAGTACTACGCGATTCCTTACGGCGACGCGACAGCAGAGCACGGAGAGTGGAGAAAAGGCCCCGGCTTTGATCTTTTTGCCAAGGTGAGGGAAAAGCTTGGCAACAAGCCTGTGATTGCTGAAGATCTCGGTTTTCTCACGCCTTCGGTTATCCGGCTGGTGAAAAAGACCGGATTCCCGGGGATGAAAGTGCTTCAGTTCGCGTTTGATTCGAGGGAAGACAGTGATTATCTGCCGCATAATTACCCGCAGAACTGCGTGGTCTATACCGGAACGCATGACAATGAAACCATGCGTGGCTGGTATGACAGTGTAAACCGGAAGGACAGAGCTTTTGCGAAAGCTTACTGCGGTATCCGAAGCGAAAAGACCGCCGCATGGGAGTTCATCCGGACAGCATTTATGAGCGTTGGCAATACCTGTATTATTCCGATGCAGGATTATCTGAACCTCGGAGACGAGGCCCGCATCAACACACCGTCGACACTTGGCGGAAACTGGATGTGGCGGATGCAAAAGGGAGCAGCCTCGGATGAGCTGGCGCAGAAGATGGCTTCTCTTGCAGAGCTTTACGGGAGGGCTGATAAAAAATCATAAGACTGGAACTTTTCGCGGTTTTGTTTTATGATTAAATGATATTTTTTTGAATCGGGGGAATTCCTATGTCCAATATTACTATCAAAGATATCGCTAAACTATGCGGCGTAGGAGTCTCAACTGTATCGAGAGCCCTGAACAATCACCCGGATATCAATCCGGAGACAAAAGCCAGAATCATGCAGGTCATTCGGGAGACAGGCTTTATCCCGAATGACTCTGCAAGGTATCTGAAAAGAAGCGAGATGAATAATATCGCGCTTCTTGTCAAGGGCATTTCCAACCCGTTCTTCTTCGGCATGATCAGAATTATGGAGGAGTATATCCAGAAGAAGGATTATACAACGATTCTGCGGCACGTCGGAACCGATGAGGACGAAGTCGCCGTAGCCATGTCTCTCGTCATTGAGCGAAGACTCAAGGGAATTGTTTTTCTGGGAGGTGCTTTTACACATGATCCGAAAGTACTAGCCAAGCTTGGCGTGCCTTACATATTCAGTACGATCGGAAATGTAGCCAATCTGACGGGCAAGTCCGTAAAGGTCGCGAATATCGCGGTCGATGATACGCAGGCGGCCTGCATGGCGATTGATTACCTTATCAGTCTCGGCCATACCAGAATCGGGTTTATCGGTGAAGGAATCGGCATTCCTTCTGTCGGCAGACTTCGCTATGACGGGTACAGAAGGGCGCTTGAGAAGAATCATCTTCCCTATGACAGCGCTCTGGTTGCTGAAATTAACGAAGGCACCGAGCACTATACTATGCCGAACGGGTATAAGGGAGCGTCGGTTCTGATGGACAGATGCCCTGATATGACAGCGGTATTTTGTATTGCGGATGTCATTGCCATGGGCGCATGCCGCGCGCTTGCGGATCACGGAAAGAAAATTCCGGAAGATGTGTCTGTCATCGGGTTCGATGGCATTGAAAGCGGAGATTACTTTATTCCGCGGCTGACCAGTGTGAAACAGCCTGTGGAAGAAATGTCGGAAGAAACGATCCGGCTTCTTTTTGAGATGATTGAGGAGAAGAAGGCTCCGCAGAACATCATTGTTCCGGCGAAGCTTCTGATCCGTGATTCGACGGCTCCGCGCCGAAATGGTCAGACAACGGTGTAATAAACTTCTGAAGGGGCTGATACGGAAGCCGCCGGATTACCGGTACAGGCTTCTGTGCAGAAGAATCCGCCGGGTGCGCAGGGCGAGTGCGTATCCGGCGGATTTGTTATATAGAAAACACCTTCCGGAAACGGAAGATATTTTCATCTGTACATCTGCAGTTTCACAAGAGGGCTGGCACCCTCATATTCCGGACTGCCATCACAGCATTTATTATAGGACCGGATCAGGAAATTCAGAATGGATTTCCTTGTGATGATGCCGATCAGAACGCCGGTATCATCCACGACCGGCACAAAGTTCTGGGAGGTTGCGCAGTCGAACAAATCCTCAATGTCCGCGTCTGCCCGGACCGCGCGGTAATTATATTTACGTTTCAGACTCATGACAGGCTTGTCTTCCTCAAACCGCATGGACAGGCTGTCTTTTTTCTTGATTTCCCGGAGAATATCGCCCTCGGAAATCGTTCCGATATATGCTCCCGTGTGCCCGTTGATAATCGGAATAGAAGTAAACTGATGCCCTTCCATCCGGGAAAGCGCCTGCCCGAGTGTGTCTTCCTCAAAGACACAGTCGACATCGCGTTTGGGCGTCAGAAAAAACATGATATTCATCGATGCAGATCCCCCGAATTGATATCCTGATACAGGATTTTTCTGCGAAGCTTTTCCGCCGTTTCCTCTCCCAGAAAATAGCGTACAATCGCGAGGCCGAACGGCGTCGCGGTTCCCATGCCTCTGCTGGTAATCAGGTTTTCGCACAGGACTGCAGGCTCATGTACAAGTACCGCGCCGCCAGCCATCAGATCTTTCTCCACACAGGGATTGCAGGCTGCGCGGACGCCGCGCAGAAGTCCCAGATGTGCCAGAATCGAAGGTGCGGCGCAGATTGCGGCAACTGCCTTTCCGCCGGCTGCGAAAGCCTTTACCTGCTGCATCAGAAGAGGGCAGGCTTCCAGATTCGGCGTGCCGGGAATCCCGCCGGGAAGTACCAGCATATCGTACTGGCTGAAATCAAGATCTTTGATAACGCCATCCGCCACTACCTCGACGCCGTGCGAAGAAGTTACCCGGGTATCATCTGTAATGGATACAAGTGTGTGCGGGATTCCCGCGCGTGTCAGAAGATCGGCCACAGTCAGCGCTTCGATTGTTTCAAAGCCTTCCGCGAGAAATACCGCGACCTGTCTGTCCGTTGTCTGATTCATGCATATGCCTCCAATCATATTGCTGTATTCTGTTATATCTACTTACGATTATATTGATTCCGCATGTTCATTGCATGACGAAATTCTTAAAGCTTTATGAAGTCTTCCGGGAAGAAAAAAGAAGTACAGAATAAGGTATCGAAATAACGGGAAATCCGGTTGCTTTTATCGCGCACACAACGTATTATATTGAGTGATAAAAATTTAACACACTAAGAACGCGCGGGCAGCTGCCTGCCGGGAGATTTGTTTTGCGCCTTTCATCCGCAAAGAGAAAAGTACTGATTATCGCCTTCTGGCTTGTCCTGTGGCAGGTGCTTGCCATGGCTGTACACAACGATATTCTGATTGTCGGACCGTTGCAGACATTGGCAGCGCTCTGTACGCTGGTGCAGACGCCTGATTTCTGGCTCTCAATTGCCGCGACGTGGTTCCGGATTACCGCGGGCTTTGTCCTGGGGTGCGCACTGGGAATTCTTCTTGCGTACGTTTCCTACAGGAAACAGGCAGTCCGGGAGCTCCTTTCGCCGGTCATCGCGGCCATGAAGGCAGTGCCGGTCGCCAGCTTTGTCATTCTGATTCTGATCTGGGCGGGAAGCGAAGGCCTGTCATTTTACATCAGCATGATCGTCGTTCTGCCGGTGCTGTACCTGAACACGCTTTCCGGTCTCGACAGCACGGACAAAAAGATGCTCGAGATGGCCGCTGTTTTCCATATGCCGAAATCCGCGCGGCTTCGCTATATCTATCTGCCGCAGCTGGAAGCATTTCTGTTAAGCGGCTTCAAGCTGTCTCTGGGAATGAGCTGGAAGGCAGGCGTCGCGGCCGAAGTCATCGGCCAGCCGCTGCAAACAGTCGGAAACGGACTGTACCGCTCGAAAATCAATCTGGATACCGCGCAGCTGATTGCTTGGACAATCATAATCGTTCTGATCGCGTGGCTGATGGAAAAGCTTGTCGTTTTCCTGCTGCAGAGGATCTGCAGGGCGGGGAGGCGCGCATGACAATCGAAGTTGATCACGTATATAAATCGTATGACGGAAAAACGGTGCTGTCGGATTTCTCGCTCGATATTGAAAGCGGGAAAAGCTATCTGATCAGCGCGCCGAGCGGCAGCGGCAAAACAACACTGCTCCGCATTATTCTGGGTCTTGAAAAGCCGGACCGCGGCAGTATCCGGCTTCTTGGAGATTATAAATACAGCGGGCTCAATGCCGGCGTTGTTTTTCAGGAAGACCGGCTCTGCGAGGACTGTTCGGCGGCAGTCAATACCGCCATGGTAAACCGCAGGATTTCCATAACCTCCGCGAAGGAAGAGCTGCGTAAGCTCCTGCCTTCCGACGAGCTTGACAAACCGGTACGGGAACTCTCGGGCGGGATGAGAAGAAGGGTCTGCATCGTCCGCGCCTGCATTATTCCTTCGGATATTATTATTTTGGACGAACCCTTTGCCGGACTGGACCGTGTCAACCGGCAGAAGGCAATTCAATATATACTGGATGCAAAGGGGACCACCCCTCTTGTAATAACGGATCACAGCGCGGAAGGACTGGACTTTTGCAGGAAGGTCACTTTCGGCAGCTCTGATACGCTCTCATGAAAGGCTGATTTCAGGAAGGAGATCAAAATGGTAACAAACGACAGGGGACTTGTCAGTTACAAACACCTCGTTATGGAAGAAGTGGCGAGACTTGCGTGGAATGACGAGCTGGACAATGAACATCTGGAGCAGAAGGTCGAGGAACTGATTCCCGGCCCGAAGCCGACCTATCGCTGCTGCATATATAAGGAAAGAGAAGTTACAAGACAGCGTATGCGTCTTGCACAGGCCAAGAACGCGACGGCAGGAAGCAATTCCCATAATATCGTACAGGTTATGAAACCTGCCTGCGACGAGTGCCCTCTGTCGTCTTATGCCGTTACGGATAACTGCAGAAAGTGCCTAGGAGAGGCTTGTTTTAACTCCTGTAAGTTCGGCGCTGTCACAATCGGCGAGTTCCGTTCGCATATTGATCCCAACAAGTGCAAGGAATGCGGCATGTGCGCGCAGGCCTGCCCATACGGTGCGATTGTGCATCTGGTCCGCCCCTGCAAGCGTGCCTGCCCCGTCGGAGCGATCAGCTATGATGAGTACGGCTATTGCATCATTGATGAAGACAAGTGCATCAATTGCGGCCACTGCATCCACAGCTGCCCGTTCGGCGCGATCGGCTCCAAGACTTATATCACAAAGATTATCGAGAGTATCAAGGCAGGGGATGAAGTTTACGCGATGGCAGCGCCCGCGACCGAAGGCCAGTTCGGCGATGGCATTTCGATGGAATCTGTCCGTGAAGCCTGCAAGGAACTCGGATTTACGGATATGGTCGAAGTCGGCCTCGGCGGCGACATGACAGCGGCATATGAAGCACTTGAATGGTCGGAAGCACGCAAGGAAGGCAAGAAGATGACGACTTCCTGCTGCCCCGCGTTCATTAACATGCTGCGCAAGCACTTCCCCGAGCAGTTTGAGGAGAATATGTCCACAACCGTTTCTCCGATGTGCGCGGTTTCCAGATATCTGAAGGCGATTCATCCGGGCTGCAAGACCGTCTTCATCGGACCCTGCATCGCGAAGAAATCCGAGGCAGAGGACAAGTCAGTGCCCGGGAACGCAGACTATGTACTGACCTATGGCGAGTTCCGCGTCATGCTCCGTTCCAAGGGCGTTGAGCCTAAGAACCATGAAAGTGATTATCAGGAAGCCTCGATCTACGGCAAGCGTTTCGCAACCAGCGGCGGCGTTGCGAACGCGGTACTGGAAGTCATGAAAGAGCGCGGCGAGAACGTGGACGGTATCAAGCTCAAGAAGGCTGCGGGCGGCACCGAATGCAAAACAGCGCTGACCCTGTTAAAAGCAGGCCGCATGCAGGAAGATTTCCTCGAAGGCATGGTCTGCCCCGGCGGCTGCGTCGGCGGACCTTCCAAGCACCGCACCGAGATTGAGATCAAGAAGGCAAGAGAGTCGCTGCTTTCCAAGGCGGACGGCAGAAAGGTGCTTGAGAATCTGAGCCATTATCCGATGGACAAGTTCTCGATGCACAGAGATGGAAGTATGAACTGAATTCTATTGGAAATTTGAAGAACGGTATGCTATACTTTTAATTCGTGTTATCACGTAATTACAGAAATTTTAAATTTCTTCAGAAAGACCATTGGATTCAGGAGGATGGAAGAAACATGAACGTTACTGTTGAGAAGCTTGATAAGGGCATGGCGAAGCTCACGATTACGGTCACGGCTGACGTCGTTGCCGCAGCGGAAGACAAGGTTTACAAGAGACAGAAGAGTCAGATCTCGATTCCGGGCTTCCGTAAGGGCAAGGCTCCCAAGAAGATTATTGAGAAGATGTACGGCGAGGGAGTTTTCCTTTCCGATGCAATTAACGATGTCATCAACGAAACTTATCCGGATGCTGTAAAGGAGTGCGGAGAGGAAATCGTTTCGAACCCGAAGATCGACCTTTCGCAGGCAGAGCCCGGCAAGGATCTCATCTACACGGCGGAAGTTGCACTCAAGCCGGAAGTCAAGCTCGGCAAGTACAAGGGCGTTGAAATCGAGAAGCTCGAGGCACCGAAGGTTTCCGAAGAAGACATCGAGAAGGAACTCAAGAGACAGCAGGACGCGAATGCCAAGATTGTCGATGTAACGGACAGACCGGTGCAGAACGGCGATATGATCAAGCTTGATTTCGCGGGTACCGTGGACGGCGAAGCGTTTGAAGGCGGCAAGGCGGAGAACTATGATCTGACCATCGGTTCCGGCTCTTTCATCCCCGGCTTTGAGGATCAGCTGGTCGGCATGAACATCGGTGAGGAGAAGGATGTCAATGTTACCTTCCCGGAAGACTACGGCCAGAAGGATCTTGCCGGCAAGGCTGCTGTTTTCGCATGCAAGGTGAACGCGATAAAGGAGAAGAAGCTTCCTGAGTTAAACGACGAGTTTGCGGACGAAGTTTCCGAATTCTCCACACTGGACGAGTATAAGAAGGATATCGAGAAGAATCTTCTTGTCCGCGCGGAAGAGCAGTACAAGCAGACAAAGGAGAACGCTGCAGTTGCGGCTGCTGTCGCTGACGCGGATATCGAGATTCCGGATGCGATGCTGGAGACACAGGCGGAGTCCCTCGTCAATGAGTTTGCCCAGAACCTGCAGATGCAGGGCATGAACATCGATATGTACCTGCAGTATACCGGTCTTCAGAAGGATCAGCTTGTCGAGCAGTTCAAGCCGCAGGCGAAGACCAGAATCCAGAATTCGCTTGTTCTTGAGGCTGTTGCGAAGGCGGAAAATATCGAAGCGTCTGACGAAGATCTCGAGGCGGAATACGGGAAGATGGCTGCGCAGTACAATATGCCTGTGGACAACATCAAGAAGGTATTCGGCGAGAGCGAGCAGTACAAGGACGACATGAAGAAGGATATCGCTCTGCGCAAGGCTGCCGAGCTCATTGCCGCGAACGCGAAGGAGACCAGGGAAGCGAAGAAGGCTGACGAGGAGAAGGAAAAGCCCGCGAAGCGTACCAGAAAGTCTTCGAAGAAGGCAGAAGAAGCTGCGCAGGAGAATGCGGAGCAGTCTAACGACTGATCAACCTCTTCTTTAGAGTGAATATGCCACCGCAGGGTACATTTGTATCCAGCGGTGGCTTTGCATTTATGGTGGCAGATTGTGAAATAAATATTAATTTTCATGTGCAGTATTGCGCAAGGGAAGGCGTTGTTTTATCATCGTATCTGTATTACATCTGCTATAACAGATAGCAGTCCAGTAGAAAGATGAGGTTGAATATGGCAAATTTAGTTCCTTATGTCATTGAGCAGACAGGCAGTGGCGAGCGGTCCTATGATATTTTTTCAAGACTGTTGAAAGAGAGAATCATCATTCTCGGTGACCAGGTGACAGACCAGAGCGCGGAGCTGATCGTAGCGCAGCTGTTGTATCTGGAAGGAGAAGATCCGGAGAAGGATATTCAGTTCTACATCAACAGCCCCGGAGGATCGGTAACAGCCGGCCTTGCCATTTATGACACCATGAAGTTCATCAAGTGCGATGTCAGCACCATCTGTGTTGGCATGGCGGCGAGTATGGGTTCGTTCCTGCTTGCCGGCGGCACGAAAGGCAAGAGATATTCGCTTCCGAATTCCGAGATCCTGATTCACCAGCCGTCCGGCGGAACCGAAGGACAGGCTAGTGATATGCTGATCGCGGCGGAACATATCAAGAAGACAAGAGAAAAGCTCAATCACATTCTTGCGGAAAATACCGGAAGAACATATGAAGAGCTCTGCCGTGATACGGACCGCGACAACTGGATGAGCGCGCAGGAAGCGCTGGATTATGGTCTGATTGATCATATCTACACGACCCGCAAGGAAATTGAAGACGCGCTGAAGGCAAACTGACAAAGATGTTGGAAGACCCTGCCGCTGCAAGGACAAAAGTCCTGCGGCAGCAGGGATATGTGACTGTAAAGGATTTTGAAATATGGCAAATGACAAGAAAATGGTTCCTCCGCGCCGCTGCTCCTTCTGCGGAAGGACCGAAAATCAGGTAAACCGGCTGATTTCCGGACCGAACGGTGTCTATATCTGTGATGAATGTGTAGACATCTGCGGAAGGATCATTGACGACGCGGAGGAGGATGAAGGGGAAGGAAGAGAGCAGCCGGTTTCGGCCGCTGACATCAACCTGATGAAGCCTGCCCAGATCAAGGAGTTCCTTGACCAGTATGTAATCGGACAGGATGAGGCGAAGAAGGTCCTCTCTGTCTCTGTTTACAACCATTACAAACGCGTACTCGCGCAGAAGGACGGAAAGGACGATGACGTCGAGCTGCAGAAGAGCAATATTCTGATGCTCGGGCCGACCGGTTCCGGAAAGACGTATCTTGCGCAGACACTCGCGAAGCTTTTAAATGTTCCGTTCGCGATCGCGGACGCGACAACGCTGACCGAAGCCGGCTATGTCGGAGAAGATGTCGAGAATATTCTTCTCAAGCTGATTCAGGCAGCGGACTACAACATCGAGCGCGCGCAGCTGGGCATCATCTATATCGACGAGATCGACAAGATTTCCAAGAAGGGTGAAAACGTCAGCATCACAAGAGACGTATCCGGTGAAGGTGTGCAGCAGGCGCTTCTCAAGATTATTGAGGGAACCAATGCCTCGGTTCCGCCGCAGGGCGGACGCAAGCATCCGCAGCAGGAGCTGATTCAGATCGATACAACGAATATTCTCTTTATCTGCGGCGGTGCTTTTGACGGCCTGGAGAAGATCATCAATGAGCGGACGGACTACCGTTCAATGGGTTTCAACGCGTCTGTTGCGGATAAGGAAGGGAAGGACATCGGCGATGTTTTGAAGGAAGTGCTGCCGCAGGATCTTGTGCGGTTCGGACTTATCCCCGAATTCATCGGCCGTGTTCCGGTCGTTGTTACGCTTGACGGACTGGATCGCAATACGCTGATCCGGATTCTCAAAGAGCCGAAGAACGCGCTCATAAGGCAGTATCAGAAGCTCTTTTCGTTTGACGGCGTCGATCTGGAGTTTGAAGATGGCGCGGTCGAAGCGATCGCGGATATGGCGGTCGAGAGAAAGACCGGCGCGAGAGGCCTGCGCTCCATTATGGAACGCACTATGATGGACGATATGTACACGATTCCGTCTGATGACACGGTAACGAAGTGCATTGTCACGAAGGACGCGGTTCTCGGCAAGGGCAAACCGGTGCTGATTCACCGGGATGCGCCGAAGCTCCCGGAGGACGCCGCAGGAAAGAAACTCAGAAAGGCAAACTGACGCAGAGAGGGAGATGCCCCTGCGCCGGCTGTATGCATACAGAAGAGAAGAGGAAAACCGTTTGATCATTCATTCCGTGAATCTGGAAACTGTCTGCGGTTATACGAGCAGGCTCCCGGAGCATCAGGTTCCGGAGTTTGCTTTCGCGGGACGAAGCAATGTCGGGAAGTCAACGCTGATCAACGCGCTGATGAACCGGAAGTCTTACGCGCGCGTCAGTGGCAAACCCGGCAAAACACAGACCATCAACTACTACAACATCAACAACGGATTTTATCTGGTCGATCTGCCGGGATACGGCTTCGCGAGGGCCGGCGCCGCCATCAAAGAGCAGTGGGGAACCATGATAGAGAACTATCTTCATGGAAGCGCTGCGATCCGCGCTGTTTTCCTTCTGATTGACATCCGGCACGATCCTTCCGATAATGATATTATGATGTTTGACTGGATCGTCCATTCCGGCTTTACGCCTGTCATCATTGCGACGAAGGCGGATAAGCTGAACCGCAGTCAGATCCCCGGGGCAGTCAGGAATATCCGGGAAGCGCTGAGCGGCAGGTCGCAGTACGGCAGAGAAGTGTCCCTGGACATTATTCCATTCTCGGGAATGACCAAGGCAGGCCGGGACGAGATCTATGCAGTCATGGACGAGCTGATGGCGGAATAAAGGCAGCTCCGGCAGAAACCGGGCAGATGCCTTGAAGGAGGAATGCATATGAGTGAGTCTGAAACAATCCGGAACGCGAAGAAGCGGCTTCATACAATGAAATGGAACAAGGTGATTACATCCTTGATTTTCATTATTCTCGGGGTAGTCCTTCTGATCTGGCCGAACACAGCGCTGGACGTTGTCTGCAGGATTGTCGGAGCGGGACTGCTTGTCGGCGGCGTTGCTGCCGTGGTCATGTTCCTTGTCAGCAGGGACCGGAATTTTGTTTCGGTCGCAGCACTGACGGCCGGCGTGATTATCGCCGTGATCGGCCTGTGGCTTTTTATGAATCCGAAGTTTCTGGTCGCGCTGGTGCCTACGATTATGGGAATCATCATCATAATCAGCGGCGTTGTGAATCTAGGAGAAACGATCACGATTCACAGAGAGCACGGCGACGGGACGCTGGCTTCGTTCATTCTGGCGGTCCTGACAATCGCACTGGGGCTTCTGATCTTCTTTAACCCGTTCCATACGGCTGCGCTCCTTGTGCGTGTGCTGGCCATTGTCATGATCTTCAACGGAATTTCGGATCTGTGGATTATTTCGAGAATTACAGGTACGATCAAAGATGTGGAGCAGGATCTGAAGGCGGTGGATACCGAAGGCGAATTTGTAGACAGCGGGGATAAGGCAGAAGATGAGGGAAAGCGGGCGGCGAACGCCGGAAACGGAGCTTCTGCGACTTCTTCTCACGGGTATACGACGATTCTGCGTCACAAGGCGCCGAAGGAAGATAAGAATACAGCGGAGCAGGAGACTGCTGCGGAACCGGAAGAAGATAAACCTACACCTCAGTAATAACTTTATACGAAACTTGAAAACGCGGCAGCGACCGGAGAGGGTCGGCGCCGCGTTTTTTCAATGGAAAAATATTGCAAAGTTTTCGGAAACGGGTTGACACATGAAAATCGTATGTTATAGTAGTTATAGAACAAATGAAAACAACATGCGGTGTTTTGCATCCGCATATACGTGCAGACAGCTCCGATGGAATCGAAGCGGGAGGTACAGACAATGAACATTCAGAAATTTACACAGAAATCAGTCGAAGCGATTAACAGGTGTCAGTCACTTGCGAATGAGTACGGCAACCAGCAGATGACACAGGAACACCTTTTGTATTCTCTGCTGACCATTGACGACAGTCTGATTGCCAAGCTGGTGGAAAAGATGGGGATCGACGCGCAGCAGTTTACAAAACGCGCCGAGAACGCGGTTAAGGCGCTGCCGAAGGTATCCGGCTCGTCTTCCCAGATATATGTCAGCCAGGACCTGAATCAGGTACTGCTGGATTCTGAGACGCAGGCAAAGAGGCTCGGCGACGATTATGTTTCGGTCGAGCATATTTTCCTCGCGCTCTTAAAAGACGCGAACGGTGTCATTTCACAGATTTTCAAGGATTTTAACGTCACAAAGGACGCATTCCTGAAGGCACTGCAGACTGTCCGCGGCAGCCAGAAGGTAACAACGGACAACCCGGAAGATACCTATGATTCTCTTGAGAAATTCGGCGAGGAGCTTGTCGCGAAAGCGAAGGCGCAGAAGATCGATCCGGTGATTGGTCGTGATGATGAAATCCGGAATGTCATCCGGATTCTTTCAAGAAAGACCAAAAACAACCCGGTGCTGATCGGCCAGCCCGGCGTCGGCAAGACAGCAGTCGTTGAAGGCCTCGCGCAGAGAATCGCCAAGGGAGATGTACCCACGTCTCTGAAGGATAAGAAGATTTTCTCTCTGAACATGGGCTCTCTGATCGCGGGTGCCAAGTACCGCGGCGAGTTTGAGGAACGGTTGAAAGCCGTACTCGATGAAATCAAGAAGTCGGAGGGCGAGATCCTGCTCTTTATCGATGAGCTGCATACGATTGTCGGCGCCGGCAAGACCGAGGGCTCGATGGATGCCGGCAATATGCTCAAGCCTATGCTGGCGCGCGGCGAGCTGCACTGCATCGGCGCGACGACGCTGAACGAGTACCGTGAATATATTGAAAAGGACGCGGCACTCGAACGCCGTTTCCAGCCGGTTATGGTCAATGAGCCTACGGTGGAAGATACGATTTCGATCCTCCGCGGTCTCAAGGACAGATATGAGGCTTACCACGGCGTCAAGATTATGGATGCGGCGCTGGTGTCTGCCGCTGTTTTGTCCAACCGGTATATCAGCGACCGGTTTCTGCCGGACAAGGCAATCGATCTGGTCGATGAAGCGTGCGCTCTCATAAAGACCGAAATGAATTCGATGCCGACAGAGCTTGATGAGCTGCGCCGTAAGATCCAGCAGCTGGAAATTGAGGAAATTTCGCTGAAGAAGGAAGACGACACACTGTCCGCGCAAAGGCTTGCCGACCTGCAGAAAGAGCTTGCGGAGCTGAAGGATAAATTCAACGCACAGCAGGCGCAGTGGCAAAATGAAAAGAATAAGGTGGATAACCTGAGCAAACTTCGTGAGGAGAAGGATGCCGTCAAATCGCAGATCGAGCAGGCGATGCAGCAGGGGAACTACGAAAAGGTCAGTGAGTTGCAGTACGGCAGACTCCCGCAGATTGAAGCGCAGCTGCGCAAAGAGGAGACGGATCTTCGCGACGATGATCTTTCACTTGTTCATGAGAAGGTTACCGAAGAGGAAATCGCGCGTATAGTGTCCAAGTGGACCGGAATTCCTGTCGCGAAGCTGACAGAGTCGGAGCGCAACAAGACCCTGCATCTGCCGGAAGAGCTGCATAAGCGCGTGCTCGGACAGGACGAGGCAGTCGAGAAAGTCTCCGAAGCGATCATGAGAAGCAAGGCCGGAATCAAGGATCCGACGAAGCCGATCGGTTCGTTCCTGTTCCTCGGCCCTACCGGTGTCGGCAAAACCGAACTCGCCAAAGCCCTCGCTCAGGCACTGTTCGACGATGAAAAGAACATGGTCAGAATCGATATGTCCGAATATATGGAGAAATACAGTGTATCGAGACTGATCGGTGCGGCACCGGGCTATGTCGGCTATGAGGAAGGCGGCCAGTTAACGGAAGCGGTCAGAAGAAAACCGTATTCGGTTGTTTTGTTCGATGAAGTTGAAAAGGCACATCCGGATGTTTTCAATATCCTGCTGCAGGTGCTTGACGACGGCCGTATCACCGATTCACAGGGCAGAACCGTGGACTTCAAGAACACGATTATCATTATGACCTCGAATATCGGCGCGCAGGAGATTCTTGCGGATATCGAACGTCAGGAGAAGGCTGCGGGAACCGCGCAGAACGGCACAGGCAATATCGACGCGGCGGGCATTTCTCCCGCGACGCAGAAGGCAGTCGAGGATCTGCTGCATCAGCACTTCCGTCCGGAGTTCCTGAACCGGCTGGATGAGATCATCATGTTCCGTCCTCTTACGAAGGAGAACATCAAGGGAATCATTCTTCTTACAGTGGAAGATATCAATAAACGGCTGGCCGACAGGGAGATCCGTATTGAAATGACAAAGGAGGCACAGACTTTCATTGCCAACGCAGCATATGATCCGGAGTACGGCGCAAGACCGCTCAAGAGATACATCCAGAAACATGTGGAGACGCTTGCGGCGAAGCTGATTCTTTCGGATCAGGTCGCACAGGGCGATACAATCGAGATTGATGTCAAGGACGGACAGCTGGGCGCGTATGTGAACAAGCGTGCCGAGGTTGTCGGATAAGGATACTTTTTCATGCAAAGCCCCTCGGGAAACCGGGGGGCTTTTTAAGCGCGCCCGCCGGGCACACATAAAAAGAACTCCGGGAAGCCTTTAGACTTCCCGGAGTTCTTTGTCGTCGTAGCGAGGGGGGGACTTGAACCCTCGACACCGCGGGTATGAACCGCGTGCTCTAGCCAGCTGAGCTACCTCGCCATCAGTTCCGTCATTGCTGACAGCTTTTGTAGTATACAAAACTCTGCGATCAATGTCAATAACAGATTTGCATTATTTTTTCAAAACTCATGGTATAATTTTTCCAAGGTTACAAAGCGGTGTATAACAGGGAGGGTTAACAGATGCGGAAGGCACTCATCATAGGCGGCACAGGCACAATCAGCACAGCAGTTGTCCGCGCGCTCGCAGAGGACGGAACATGGGACATCACATTGCTGAACCGCGGAAACCGTAAAATCAGTTTTCCGGACGGAGCCCGGACGATCTCCGCAGACGTTCACGATGAAAAGGCGGTTCGGGAAAAGCTTGGAGACACATGTTTTGATGTGGTCTGCGACTTTATCGGATTTCGGAGGGAAGACGCGGAGCGGGACTTCCGGCTGTTTCAGGGGAAGACCGGACAGTTCATTTTCATCAGTTCGGCATCGGCTTATCACAAGCCGTCCGTGTGTCCGATCATTACCGAGGGAACGACGCTGGCCAATCCTTACTGGCAGTATTCGAGGGATAAAATCGCCTGCGAGGAGTACCTGATGGCGAGGCTGCGGGAAGATCATTTCCCGGTAACGATTGTGCGTCCGAGCCATACATATGATGAACGGAGACTTCCGGTCGCGGTCCATGGCGACCGGGGATCGTGGCAGGTCCTTTTGCGGATGCTGCGGCATCAGCCGGTCATTATCCCGGGCGACGGAACATCTTTATGGACGGTTACGTTTAATACAGACTTCGCGCGGGGATTCACCGGACTTATGGGCAATCCGCAGGCGGTCGGCGAAGTTTTTCAGATTACCGGCGATGAAGTTCTCACATGGAATCAAATTCATCAGATCATCGCGGACGAACTCGGCGTTCCACTGATTCCATACCATGTATCCTCCGATTTTCTGGCGGAAGCCGGCGCGCGGTATGACCTGCGCGGGCAGCTGCTGGGAGACAAGGCTTCGAGCGTCATTTTCGACAACCGCAAGCTCAAACGTCTGGTACCGGACATGAGAACCACGGTTCCGTTTTATCAGGGCGCGCATCTTGCCGTGTCGTACATCCGGAGCCATCCGGAGTGCCGGATCGAAGATCCGGACTTTGACGCATGGTGCAACCGCGTCGTACAGTCGCTGGAGAGCGCGAAAAACGCGCTGATATGACAGAAAGGAATTGTTTTATATGAGGAGATTTCAAATACTGGCAGCAGCCGGAATTTCGCTGATTCTTGCAGCCTGCGGCGTACAGACGCCGCCCGCGCTTTCAGCGGCGCAGACACAGACTCCTGCTGCCGGGAATACAGAAGAAACTGCAGCGGGAATGACAGATAATACTGCGGCGGCAGCGGCTGCTTCAACGTGGCAGGCTTCGACGGAGAAGACCGGGGGCGGGAACATGGAAGCAGCGGCTTCCACAACAGCGGATACGACAGAACCGGATGTGATCGCGGATACCGACTGGAAGAAGCTGTATCTTGACTTTCTGAATAACATGCGGGACCCGGACGGCAATCCATACGATCCGTCGATCTTCTCGACTGGCTTTATCTATGTCAACAACGATTCTGTCCCGGAGATGGTCATCAGTACGATGAGCGAAGCCGGAGGCAATCTGATTGCCGGCATCTTCCATGGTGAGGTCAAAACATACCAGACCGCCCGCCTCGGCCTCCGCTACGTTGAGAAACGGAACATCATTGACAACGCGGACGGACATATGGGCGGGTATTATGATGAGCTTTTGCGGATGGGAGAGGATGATTTCGAACCGCTGCCGTCCGGAACGTATGGATTTCAGGATCCTTCGGGTACGAAAGACATCGCGGGCAATACGCAGATGGATTACGAATGGGACGGAAAGAGCGTTTCACAGGAGCAGTACCGGGAAAATCTGGAAAAAGCCTTCAACACGCGCAGAGCTGTTTCCTGGGAATCCGGCATGACGATGGACGATATGAAGAACTATTTACAGGGCAGCACCGCAGGAAAGAGCTACAAGGATGTTTACGCGGACATCGTCCGGACCGGAATCATCAAGGACGCTTATGGTGCGAATGATTACACAGGCTTTGCGCTGCAGCAGGCCGGCAGCGGCAATCCGGCACTGATCGCGGTCAATGACAATGCTTTTTCGATTGTCAGGTATGACGACGGTATGCTGTTTCAGGGACCGGCCTGGTATTTCAGTCAGGACGCGAATGAAACCATTCTTCTGTATCCGAAGACGGGATATGTGCAAAACAGCACAAAACGCACAGACGGCTCGTCCGAGAACTGGTACCGGATGCGGAACGGGTCTTTGGAGACGGTCATGTCCTGCTGGACCGAAGCCCTGACAGATTCGGACGGAAATCCCGTCAACGGAACCGACGGCCTGCCGTTAACCGGTTTTTATGTGGGAAACGGATTCTGGAACGATGAAGAAGCCTACAGAGGCGCGCAGCGCAGAATGCAGCAGCAGGTACAGGGAGATTCGCCGCTGCGGATCGGGAAAGATCTGCTTTCCGGTAAAGACGGCGTCCAGTCCTACCTGTCGGGTGCGCAGATGCTGGAGAAGCTGTCGGACTGAATGTATGGCGGATAAGGAAGCAGAATGAAGTTTTTACATTTATCGGATCTTCATATCGGTCTGAAACTGATGAACCGGGACATGGGAGAGGATCAGGCGTATGTTTTCCGGGAAATCGTGGAGATTGCCGCAGACAGGCAGCCGGACGCGATTGTCATCGCCGGCGATATTTATGACAAGGCCGTTCCGTCCGCGGAGGCGGCTACGCTGTTTGACCGGTTTATATCTGCATTGACGCAGGCTCTGCCGTCCGCCGTGATCATGATGATCAGCGGCAACCATGACAGTGCGCCGAGATTGAACATCTACCGTCAGATACTTCGCAGCCGGAACGTATATATGATCGGGCTGCCGCCGCAGAGGCCGGAAGATCACATCGAGAAAATCACACTCCGGGATGCTTACGGCCCCGTGAATTTTTACCTGCTGCCGTTCGTGAAGCCGTCCATGATTCGCGATATTGCGGGAACGGATGAGAACGGAAACAGTCTTTCTTATGACGCTTCGGTTCACCGGCTGATTGAGCGGGAGAAGATCGACGGGAATCAGCGGAATGTGCTGGTCAGCCATCAGTTTTATCTGCCTTCGGGAGCTGATCCCAACGATGTGGAACGGATGGATTCCGAGATCCGCATGGCCGGCAATATCGACGAAGTGCGCGCGGATATTCTGGAGAGGTTTGACTACGCGGCTCTCGGCCACATCCATAAGCCGATGCGGGTCGGCAGTGAGTTCTTCCGTTATCCGGGGACACCGATGGCCTGCTCTTTCAGTGAGGCGGGGCAGCAGAAGGGGATCATCGAAGTCGAGCTTTCAGAGAAAGGCCATGTCCGGACAAATGTACTGCCGCTGCAGCCGCTCCATGGGGTCCGCGTGATCCGGGGATCGCTGCGCGATGTTCTGCAGCAGGGGTGTGAGGATTATGTCAGCGTTGTTTTGACGGACAAAGAGGATCTTGACGTCATCGACATGCAGGATTATATCCGGCAGGCCTTTCCGAATGTACTCGAAATCCGAAGAGACGCCGTGCGGGAAGTCAATACCGGCATAGAAGCTGCGGAGGAGATTCTGATGGACCCGTTTGCGCTGTGCCGCAGTTATCTGGGGGATCTGGACGAAGAGGAACAGGAGCTTCTGCGCAGTGTCATCAATGAAGCAGCGGAGGGAAACGGATGAAGCCGGTCAGGCTGGTGATGCAGGCGTTCGGCTCGTACGCGGGACGCACGGTCATTGATTTTGAAAAACCCAATCAGAACATCTTTCTGATAACCGGAGATACCGGCGCCGGGAAGACGACGGTGTTTGACGCGATTGTTTTTGCGCTGTACGGAGAGGCAAGCTCCAGTACAAATCGAAAGGACGGCGCAGAACTGCAGAGTCAGTACGCAGCTCTTGACGTGGAGCCCTATGTGGAACTGACGTTTACGGAAACCAGCGGCGGCAGGGATCTTCTGTACACGGTGAGACGCTCTCCCCGGCACTTCCGAAAGGCGAAGAGGAGCGGCGCGGCGAATCAGGCAGTTCCGGAAAACATTGACCTGTTTATGCCGGACGGATCGGAGTATCCGCAGAAGGAAGCTGCCGCAAAGCTCGTTGAGATCACGGGACTTACGAAGGAGCAGTTCTCTCAGGTGGCAATGATCCAGAAAACGGGAAATTTTCCGGAAGCTCTTTGGTACGGAAATCTTCGACCGGATTGTCAGGATTCTTTCCATGCAAGTCTCCGGGAAAAAGACACAGATTCTCGAGGCACAGAGCGCGATGCTTGCCGAAGTCCGGCACTGCAGCCTGCCGGAGCAGGAAGACGGGGCAGGCGCTGATCGCGAGGCCGGCGATCCTTCTGCGGAAGAAAAACTTTCGGAGCTTATCAAGCTGCGGCACCAGCTTCTGTCCGAGAAGAAGATGAACGCGGCCGCACTTGCAAGGTTTACAGAGCTTTTAGAATGGCTGTGCGGGAAGCTGGAGCAGGCACTTTCGGATCTTTCGGAGAAAACGCGGCAGGCATCCATCCTTCGCGATGAAAAGCGGGGGCAGTATACGCAGGCGAAGACACTCGCGGCGTCTTTTGAACAGCTTGAGCAGGCGCGCGCACGGCTCCTGGAGCTTGACTCTATGGAAGAGGAAATTCGTGACACGGAGAAGATCGGCGAAAAGATCGAAGATGCCTATGAAATTCTGCAGTGTTATACGGCGCTGCAGGAGTCGGACAAATCCCTGACCGCAAAGTCTGCGGAGCTTTCGGATCAAAGAGAGAAGCTGCCGCTCCTGCAGAAGGTGCAGAGTCTTCGCGAAGCCACGCTCTTACAGGCAAAACAAAGAGAGGACGAAGAGCGTTCCACGGACACAAAGGTGCGGGAGCGCGTGCGGCTGGCGCTGGATACGCTGGAAAAGGCGCAGACAGCAAACGAGAAGAAAGAGCGTTGTGAACAGGCGGCGAGGGAAGCAGGGAACCTGCTTCTGCAGGCCGATGAAAACCTGCGGGCGTACGATAAAAAGGCCGCAGAGTGGCAGGAGACGCAGGCAAGGCTTTCCGGGGCGGACGGAAGGCTTGCCGAATGGGAGATGCGCTTCCGGACTGGCCGTGAAATCGCGCAGCTGATCCGCAGGGCCAAGGAGCAGCGTAGAGATCTGGAACAGCAGCGGAAGAGTGCGCGGCAGGCGGCGGAAGATTACAGTCTTGTCACCCGCGCCTGTGAAGAGAAAAGAGCGGCATATGAAAGTGCGAACAGCGCCTTTCTGGACGCGCAGGCAGGCTACCTTGCCGCAACGCTGATGGAAGGAAAGCCGTGTCCTGTCTGCGGATCGACGCATCATCCTGCGCCATGCAGCACACCGTCAGGTAACCAGGGGCTGACGAGGGAAAAGATCGACGCTCTTTCACAGGAAGTGTCTGCCCTTGAAAAAGAGAGAATGGAAAAATCCGCGCTCTCGGGCGCGGCGGCAAAAGTTCTTCTGGAAAAGCAGAAGAACTATAAAGAAGCAGTGCAAACGATTCGGACAAACCTTGTAAATGAAGGCACAGGGCTCGAAATCCCGGACGAGATTACGCTCGATGATGAGATAAAGATTCTGCGTGCATGGGCGGATATTCTGAAGGCACAGGAGGAGAAGCTGCGCACAGATGCCGCAAAGCTGAAAGAGGCTTCGGATAATCTCAAGGGAGTTGCAGAGGAAAGAACGAGACTCCGGACGAAGCTCCGGGAAGCGCAGGAGGCGGATACAAAGGCGAAGGAAGAACTCTCGGGCGCGACGGCAGCTCTTCTTGAGATCGGCAGTCATCTGCATGATTTCCGGACGAAGGAGGAAGCGCGGACTGCTCTGGAAGCTGCGGACGCCGCACTTTCCGGAGCAGCCGCTGCGGCTGAGAGCGCAAGAAAAGACGCGCAGGAGAGCAGGGAGCAGTTGAACAGCTGCGCTGCCCTGATCCGGCAATATGAGGCGGAGCTGCCTCTTCTTGAAAAGGACAGAAGCCGGAAGGAAGCGGCATATCAGGATATTCTTGCAAAAAAACATTTTGCGGATGATGCGTCGTGGATGGAGCTGACGAGTGGGTGGACGAAAGAGGACAGGAAAGCGATGCGGGACAAGGTCAGCCGTTTCCGCCAGGACAAGGCAGCGGTCACGGGGGCACTGGAGACAGCGCGCAAAGCCGTCTCGGGTCAGGAGAAGCCGGATCTGGAAGCGCTTTCGGCCGCACAGGAAGAGGCGCAGCAGCAGCTGGACAGGATGCAGGGAGAGGAGCAGAGGCTCCGGCAGATTTACAGTACAAATCAAGCTGCTCTGGATTCGCTGAAGCCGCAGCTGCAGGAGCGGACGAAGGTCATGGAGGAATATGGCAGAATCTGTGATTTATATGAGCGGCTGGGCGGTAAGCAGACCGGTGCCCGCATGGATATAGAAACCTTCGTGCAGAGAAGATATCTGCAGAGAATTCTGCGATGCGCGAACGCACGGTTTTCTGAAATGTCTGCCGGACAGTTTGAACTGCGTATGGTCGATCTAGCGAAAGCGGGAACAGGCAGAAATCACGGGCTGGATCTTCTCGTCTATTCCAATGTAACCGGGAAAGAGCGCGAAATCCGGACACTTTCGGGCGGCGAGTCGTTTATGGCGGCGCTTTCTCTGGCGCTTGGCATGGCGGATCAGATCCGGGAAAGCGCGGCCTCGATCAACCTTGATATCATGTTCATTGACGAGGGCTTCGGAACACTGGACGATCATGCGAGGGATCAGGCAGTGCGTGTTTTGCAAAGAATGGCGGGAGGATCAAGGATGATCGGTATTATCTCGCATGTGTCGGAACTTAAGCAGGAAATCGACGATCAGCTGATCATCACAAAAGACGACGCGGGAAGCCACGCCCGCTGGCAGATCAGCTGACAGGGACACAAGAATACGAAAAGCCGGATGCCGCCGTATGTGCGCAGCGCGGGGAAAGAATGGTGCAGTATGGAAGAAGAACAGCAGAAATTTGAAAAGGGATACAAAGCGCCGCGGGAGTCCGTCGTTGAGACGATCAAATCCGTCCGTTCCTCGGACATCAACGGCTATGGCAGACTCTTCGGCGGCCGGCTGATGGAATGGATCGATGAAACGGCGGGGCTGGCCGCCGTTATGCACTGCAACCGGATGGTTACCACCGCAGCAGTCGATAACCTGCAGTTTAAAGCCGGCGTAAGCCTGGGTGAAATTGTCGTCCTGCGGGCAAAGGTCACCTATGTGGGACACACATCGGTTGAAGTGCGGACAGATACGTATGTGCAGGACGTTGAGACGGGAATTCGAAAACCGGTTAACAGGGCATATCTGACCGAGGTCTGCGTTGATAAGGACGGCAGGCCTGTACCGGTTCCTTACGGGCTCCTTCTGGAAACGGAAAATGACCGCGCGGAGTACGAAGGCGCGAAACTGAGGAGGAAGTACCGGAAGCTCCGCCGGGAAGAAGGGTTCTGAAAAACGCGCCAGATGCCTTTCTTTAGAAATCTTAAGACGGCATTAACATTCAATTATGGAAAAGCTCCTACATTCATAAGAGTAAGCATTATGAATGCAGGAGTTTTTGTATGGGCTATAATTCTTTCTTATATCTGGGCGCGTTTTTGCCGGCAGTTCTTGTTTTGTACCAGCTTACGCCGGAAAAATACCGCAAATACACGCTGCTGGCCTTCAGCTGGACATACTTCTTCCTTCTCAGCCGGTTTCTAGTACTATATCTGATTCTTACGAGTGTCTTTGTCTATGTCCTCGGTCTTTGGATGGGAAGGAAGAAAGAGGGCGAACCGCCGAAGGCACGTAAGACAAGGAGAGCGCGTCTTGCCACCTTTGGCGTCCTCGTTCTGTTCGGGATTCTTCTTGTCGTCAAATACAGCCGTTTTGTCGCAGGGACCATTAATTCCATCCGCATCGCGCATGCGATGAAGCCCTTTGACATTCTGAAGATCGCGGTTCCGGTCGGCATCTCCTACTATACGCTGGAAGCAGCCGGATATCTGCTCGAAGTCAAGTGGAAGCGGATCAAGCCGGAGCGGGATTTCGTAAAGCTTGCGCTTTTTCTTGGTTTCTTCCCGCAGACAATGGAAGGCCCGATCGCGCGGTATCAGGACACCGCGGATCAGCTGGTAAGCGGCAAAGACCTGCAGAGCGAGGACCTGCGCGACGGGAGCGTCCGGATTCTGTGGGGCCTGTTCAAGAAGATGGTGATCGCGGACCGGCTGAACACATTGGTTGCGACTTTCTATAATTATCACGCAAATTTCAGCGGCGCCATGACGCTCACTGCGGGTATCGCGTATACGCTGCAGCTTTACATGGATTTTTCCGGAACCTGCGATATCATCATCGGATCGGCGCAGCTGTTCGGTATCTGCCTGCCTGAGAATTTCCGGCAGCCGTTCTTCTCGCAGAGCGCTTCCGAGTTCTGGCGCCGCTGGCATATTTCACTCGGTGTGTGGCTGAAAACGTACGTCTTTTATCCGGTTTCGGTTTCCGGGCTGTCGATGCGCTGGATGAAGTTTTCGAAGGAGCGTTTCGGCAAATATATTTCCCGGGTTGGTGAAGCCGCGATCGCTCTGTTCCCGGTCTGGCTGTTTAACGGCATCTGGCACGGTCCGCAGTGGAACTATCTCGTCTACGGCATGTATTATTTCGTGCTGCTGCTTCTCGAGACGATTCTGGAACCCGCCAAAACAGAATTCTACAGAGTTCTCGGCCTCCGGAAGGACGCGTTGTTTTTCCGGGTTTTCCGGACAGTTCGAACCTTATGCGTCATTGTTCTCGGAGAGATGTTTTTCCGGGCGGACGGTCTGAGAACCGGCCTTTCGATGGTGAAAAGCATCTTCGGGGCGCCGCAGTTCTCCATGCTTCGTGACGGAACGCTGCTGCATATGGGACTGGATCCCGGAGATTTCGCGGCAATCCTTCTTGGAACGGTCATTGTCATCATTTATGACTGTCTTCGCGAAAAGGGAATCCGTCCGGGGGAACTGCTGCAGAACAAAAGCGCGGCTCTTCGCTGGAGCGCGTATTATGCGCTGATATTCGCGGTCATTATCTTCGGAGCCTACGGGCCGGGATATCAGCAGGTTGACATGATCTATGCGGGATTTTGATTATGAATAACGGAAAACGGATTACGGCATTCTTTCTGATTCTTCTTTGCCTGATCTTTCTTTCCTCCGGCCTTTTTTACCGGGCTGCGAAGAAGACGCAGGACCCTTCGCTGCTTCGCAGAAATGCGGTCTTTATGGACCTGGAAAAGGAGCCGCGGGAGAGCATTGATCTTTTAGTCCTCGGCGACAGTGAAAGTTATACCAGTATCTCTCCGATGCAGGTTTATAATGAGACCGGCATCACTACGTATGTCGCGGGGCAGTCCGGCCAGAACATGGCGGAGATGTACCATATGTTCGAGACGGCCATGAAAACGCAGACCCCGAAAGCCATCATGATTGAAACGCACGCGCTGATTCACTCCAAGGGATCGGCATACGATCTCCAGAATATGGGGACCGAGCTTGCGCAGACGTGTTTTCCCGTTTTCTCTTATCACAATCTCTGGAAAGGACGCCTTGCGGGAGAGAGCGCCAGGGTAAGCGCATGGAAGGGATTCCGGGTCAAGAGCGGCGTCCGCGCCTGCCTCGATACAAAGAAATATATGAAACCGACGGATCATATCCGGATGGTTCCTTCCGGCAACCGGGCAATCTTTGACAAGATTCTGAAAGAATGTAAGGATAAGAATATCGAGGTCGTGCTGTACAGCGCTCCCTCACCCGTGAACTACAGTTACGCGAATCACAACGGGATTGCGCTGCTTGCGCAGGAGAGCGGCGTTCCCTATCTGGATCTGAATCTGGAGACGGCAGACATCGGGATCGACTGGCTGCGGGATACGATGGACGCGGGCGACCACCTGAATATTTCCGGTGCCGAGAAAACAACGCAGTACCTGATCCCCTTCCTGCAGAGCCTGAACCTTCCGGATCACCGGGGGCAGAAGGCTTATGCGGCATGGGATCATCTCGCTGGAAAGTACGACAGCCAGGTGGCCGGAATGATCCGTAAAATCAGAGGAAGCAATGAAAAAGTATAGAATACTGATCGCGGAAGATGACAAAGACATCATTGAAGTTTTAAAGCTCTATCTCGAAAATGAAGGTTACGAAGTCGAAAGTGCCACGGACGGCGCAGCGGCGCTGCGCGTAATACAGAATGAAGAGGTGGACCTCGGACTGTTTGACCTCATGATGCCGAAGATGAACGGCTATGATCTGATCCGGGAAGTCCGCAGAAACTATAATATGCCGATTATCATCCTGTCCGCCAAACGGGAAGACAGCGACAAGATCATAGGGCTCGATATCGGAGCCGACGATTATCTGACAAAACCGTTTAATCCGCTGGAAGTCGTCGCGAGGGTCCGGGCGGCGCTTCGCAGGTTTTACAAGCTCAATCCCGCATCGGACACGGGTACGGGAGAGCTGCAAAGAGGAGATCTGACCATCAATCTGCAGACGATGCAGCTGCATAAGGGAGAGAAAGAGATACCGGTCACGGCGACGGAACTGAAGATTCTGATGATGCTGATGAAAAATCCGGGCCGCGTCTACACCAAGGTGCAGATCGCGCAGCAGCTCAACGGCCGGTACTTTGAAAGCGATGAAAACACAATCATGGTTCATATCTCGAATCTGCGGGAAAAGATCGAGGAAGACAGCAGGAATCCGAAATATCTGATTACCGTGCGGGGACTCGGCTACAAATTCGGGGATTTCAGAAACTGAAATGAAAGACATCGTACAGGAAATACGGCGCGGAAAGGGAAGCCTTTACGCGTTTTTAATCAAGGTTTTCGCAGGACTGATCTGCCTGATCGTGCTGCTGGGGCTGCTTCTTTTCTCTGTAAGCGAACTGCTCCGGCAGAAGCTGTATACACAGCCGCAGTCGGCAAAGCTCCTGTCCCAGGAAGACCTTTTGAAAAAGGAAGATTACGGCAGTATTCATGTCGGAAATTCGCTTGGAAAAACAGGATATTTTGAAGTCCTTGATGAAAACGCGAAAGTTCTTTACTGCAGTGATCAGAAAAGGAAGAATGCCTATACGAAAGATTCCCTGCGGTATATATCCGATCTGGATGCGGACACGGCGTACCTGATTCTTCCTTACTGGTCCGGCAGGCAGCAGAAGGGATACCTGCTCCTGCAGTATACCGATATGCCGGAAACGGTCCTGACGGATACCGAAGACGCGGAAGAAGCGCTCTGGGGATCCGAAGTGCTGACCGGGATGTCGCTTCTTGATTCGAAACGGAACGTCATCTTTACGGATATGGAGATGAACAATGAGAAGCTTTCCAAAAAGGAGCTGCAGTTCCTGCTTGATAATGAAGAGGACGGCGATCCGCAGGCCGTCCTGCAGAAGCATTCCTACACGACGGACAGCGGGCAGGAGCGCTGTCTTCTGATCCATATGGAAAGCATCTACCGGATGCAGATGCGGGCGGCCCGCGGAATTAACGCGGTTCTGATTTCCGTTTTCATCGCGGCAGTGTTTGTGTCGGTGATCGCGGCTGCTTTTCTGGTTGTGGCAAGGCTGAAACAGCCGCTCAAAAGGCTGATGTCCGCCATGGACGGTTTTGCCGCGGGACAAAGAGAAACGGTGCAGGGCTATCAGGGGCCCAGAGAGTTTGTGCAGGTGATTGATACCTTCAACGATATGGAGGAGAAATTAAAGGAAAGCGAACAGCAGCAGCTGCACCTGCAGGAGCAGAAACAGAAGATGCTGGCCGATATCTCGCATGATCTGAAAACACCGATCACGGTGATCCAGGGATATGTGGATGCCATGAAGGACGGCCTGATTTCGAAGGATGAACAGAAGAAGTATCTGGACATTATCAGTCACAAGACACAGATGCTGTCCGAACTGATCAATACCTTCAGTGATTACAGCCGTCTTGAGCACCCGGACTATCAGCCGGAGATGACGCAGGGAGATCTTGTGGAGTATTTCCGCGAATATGTTGCGCAGAAGTACGAAGAGCTTACGATCGCCGGAGACTTTGTGGAAGTGGATATCCAGAGCAGCCCGGTTGTCATGCCGTTTGATCACATGCAGTTAAAACGCGTCTTTGAAAACATTGTGGCGAATACGCTCAAGTATACGGAGAAGGGGACGACGCTGTCCTTTTCCATCCACGAGAAGCAGAAGAAGCAGGAAAGAAGCGTTGCTATCGAAATCGGCGATGACGGCCCGGGTATTCCGGAAAGGCTTCGCGAGCATGTTTTTGATCCCTTTGTCACGGGAGACGAAGCAAGGACCAGCGGCAAGGGCACCGGCCTTGGCATGGCTATCGCAAAGGAAATAGTCAGCATGCACGGCGGCACAATCTGTCTGTCTGACAGCAAAGAAAGTCCTGCGGGGACCTGTTACCGGATTGTGCTGCCGGTCCCATCTACCAAAACATACCATACCTGTGATAAAATCCAAACGGAGAGCAGTGCGGGAGATTGTACGAAAGGATGAGCTGTACATTTGAATGACGCGGGAATGAATCGGCGGGAGGCAGTCGGAAGGGGCTGTTTTGTCCTGTATCTTAAAAGAATATTAAAAGGGCTCCTCGTTCTTGCCACCATCGTCTGTGTTCTTACGCTTGCATGGCAATATGTGTATTATCCGGATAATTATGATGCGAACCGGGTCTCCGGCTTTTATCAGGAACCGGAGGAAAGCCTGGATGTCGTCCTGATCGGCGCGAGCGATATCGGACGCGCGTATTGCGCGGGACTTGCTTACAGGGACTATGGTATCCGCAGCTATCCGTTCGTCATCAACGGTGATGATGTGCATGTATGGAAATATCAGCTGAGCGAAGTTCTCGCGCACCAGAAGCCGGACAAAATTGTTATTGAGGTCAACGGCGCGCTCTACAGCCAAGAGGAAGAGAAGAAATTCCACATGTATGAGTCCGCGGTTTCCAGACTGTCCGAGACGATGCCGTGGAGTCCCCGAAAGCTCCGGATGGTGCAGGAATATCTGCGCTCTTCCGGCAATTACGGAAATGCCCTGAGTCTTTACTGGCCACTGTATGCGAATCACGCGGACTGGCCGGGCGGAGTCCTGTCCGTTTTCTACAGGATTCAGATGAACCGGACGAAATATGATTTCAACGGGGGCGTCAGCACGCTTCGGGGATTTGAAACCTTGACCGGGCAGAAACCAATAGGACCGCAGCAGGAAATCCCTTCTTCTTATGAAGCGGTGCTGGACCCTGAATATGAGCGCGCACTGCGGGAATTTCTTTCCTGCTGCAGGAAAAAGGGGATGACAAACATTCTCTTTATCCGGGCGCCCCATTGCCTGGCGGCAGGGGACGAGCGGGCGAAGCTGATGTACGGGCGTTCCAACAGGATCGGCAGCATCATTGAAGAATACGGATATCCGTATATCAACTTCGAAAACCACAAAGATCTGCCGGGCATCGAAACGCCCGGTGATTTCTATGACAGCCAGCATCTGAAGGTATCCGGGATGCAAAAGTTCACTGCATATTTCTCGGGTTATCTTCTGGAGAATGGTGTAAACCCGAAGGCGCGGAAGATTTCACCGCGGCGGGAGCAGCAGTGGCGCAGGACCGTCGATTATACGGAGCGCTTTCTTCGCCGCTATGACGAACTTTGCAGGGACGGACAGCAGGACACAGATCTTTATGAAAGTCCGGAACTTCTGGAAACTTTGCAGGGCGGGCAATACGCCGGCAAAACAAATCCGCAGTGAACCGCGCGAAGGCATGACGGTATGAATTATATTACATTTGCATTTGTCATATTTACCGCGGTTACGGTGCTTCTGTATTATTTGTGGCCGTGGAAGAAATATCAGTGGTGTGTGCTGCTTGCGGCAAGCTATGTTTTCTACTGCAGCAGTTCCGTCAGGATGGCTGTCTGGATGGTCATCACAAGCATCGTGATCTATCTTTGCGCGCTTAGGATGGAGAAGCTGGGAGATGCGGAGGCAGCGGCGCTCCATAGGAAAAAGCCGGACGGCACAGCGCTCCTTCGACCGGAGAAAAAGGCACTCAAGGCCGTTTTCAAAAGAAAGAGGAGAGCGCTTCTTACCTTCGGCCTTCTAATCATTTTCGGAATTCTGGCTTTCTTCAAATATATCCCCGGGCTGATTTCGGGAATTTCCGGCGGCAGATTTACGATGAACTTATTGCTGCCGATCGGAATTTCGTTTTACACATTCCAGTCGGCGGGATACCTGATTGACGTATACAACGGACAGAGCAGGGCAGAGAAGAATTTTTTCAAAATCGCGCTGTTCGTTTCATTCTTCCCGCAGATTGTGCAGGGGCCGATCAGTTTTTACGATCAGCTGGGGCAGCAGCTCTACGAGGAGCATAAGCCTGACTGGCGAGGCTTCAAGTACGGTCTGTCACTGATTCTGTTCGGGTATCTCGAGAAAATGGTGCTCGCCGACAGGATCGTGGGTTACATTTATCAGGTAAGCGACAATTATACGCAGTATTCCGGAACGCTCACGGGCCTTGCGATTTTGCTGTACGCGCTGCAGCTCTACGCGGACTTCGCGGGCGGCATCAATATTTCGATCGGCATTGCGCAGCTTTTTGGCATTTCGCTGCAGCAGAATTTCCGGCAGCCGTATTTTTCGGCTTCGATCAATGATTACTGGAGGCGCTGGCATATTACGCTCGGCGCATGGATGAAGAAGTATATCTTTTACCCGCTTGCGTTGACGAAGGTATTGACGGGGCTGCAGAAGAAGCTCGGAAAGTCAGACTTCGGCAAAACAGAATTCGGCAGACATCTTGTCATGGTGCTGCCGGCGAGTCTGTCGTGCCTTGTTGTTTTCCTCGTCGTCGGTATCTGGCACGGCGCCGGCATGAAATATGTGGCATTCGGACTCTGGAATGGTATTATAATCATGATCTCCATGATTTTCGAGCCGGTCTTCAAGGGGTGGAACAGAAAGCTTTCTATCAATGAGAAGTCTGCGTCCTTTCGGATTTTCCAGTGCCTCCGGACGTTTCTGCTGGTTTATATCGGGTATGTTTTTGATGTGGGGAAGAATTTCAGGGCTTGCCTCGGCATCTTTTCATCGATCCTGACCAGACAGAATTTCCGCAGCCTGCCCGCCGAGATACATAGTGTGTGGGGGGACTTTACAAGTCTGACACTTGTGGTTGTCCTGTTTATGACGGCGCTGCTATTCGCTGTGGATCTCTGGCATGAGCGACATCCGGGGATGTCGCTGCGCGGGCGCATTGATGCGGGACCGTTTGTCAAGGAGTGGTTTCTGGTCACGGCCTGCGTGATTACAATCGTGATTTTCGGCGTTTACGGGCCGGGTGTAAATCCGGTGAAGTTTGTGTATATGAATTTTTAGGACGAAGATATGCTTTGTGAAATTAAAGGAGGCACTGTCACCCGCGGAGGGCAGACAGTGCTTTCTCATTTTGATTTTTTTATCCGCGGCAGCGAGAAGATCGCTGTTGTCGGCCGCAACGGCGCCGGTAAAACAACGCTCCTTGAAGTCCTCTCCGGTATCCGTGAACTCGATCCTGACGAAAAGCATCCGGAGGCGGGGATGAGTAAGTCAAGAAAGTTCAGCGTAGGTTTTCTGCGCCAGCAGACGGAACCGGAGATGCTGGGGCAGACGCTGGACGGATATCTGGCCGGGATGCATGCGGCGGATGACGCAGGCGGCTTTCCGCCGGATACGGATGCAGATGGCGCCGGCCGTCTTCCTTCGGAATTTGCGGCGGGCGGCGCAGTCTGCAGCGCGCCGGACTTTGAAGCGGACCGGATGCTCTCTGTTTTCGGCCTCTCCAAGGCAGACAGGCAAAAGAAAATATCGGCGTTTTCCGGCGGCGAACAGGTGAAAATCCGCCTGATCCGGCTTCTTTTGGAAGCGCCGGAGGTGCTGCTGCTGGATGAGCCGACCAATCATCTGGATCTAAAAGCGGTCGAATGGCTGGAGCAGTATATCCGGGACTACCGCGGCGCTGTGGTCATGGTGTCGCATGACCGGTATTTTCTTGATCAGACCGCGTCGGTCACCTGTGAAATCGAAGCAGGCCGTGTGACAAGATACGCCGGAAATTACTCGCAGTACAGGGAGGAAAAGGCAAGAAGATACGCTAAGCAGCGCGGCATCTACGAACGGCAGCAGGAAGAAATCAGAAGGCTGGACAGCCTGATTTTGAAATTCAGGAACAAGCCTTCCAAAGCGTCTTTTGCAAAATCCAGAAAAAAGCTGCTGGAGAGGATGGAAACTGTTCCGGAGCCTCGAAAAGACATGGCGGTCATCCACGCGGAAGACATTCTGCCCGCGCGGAAAGGCCCGAAAATCGTTTATGAATGTGAGAAGCTTTGCATCGGTTACGAGAAAGACAAGCCGCTGCGGGATATTTCTCTTCGGATTCGAAGAGGCAGCAAGCTCGCGGTGCTCGGCCCGAACGGCAGCGGAAAAACCGCGTTTTTAAAGACTGTGGCAGGAATTCTTCCGCCGCTGTCGGGGAAGGGTTCGATGGGAGCACTGGTTGATCCCGCGTATCTGGATCAGATGAGCGCATCTATGGACGCAGAGGAAACGGTTCTTTCCTTGTTTCACGCGAAATATCCTTCCCTGACCGATAAAGAAGCGCGTGCGATTCTTGCCGGATATCTTTTTACGGGAAGGGATGTCTGCAAACGTGTCTGTGATCTGTCCGGCGGCGAGAAAACAAGACTGCTGCTCGCGTCTCTTCTGCAGGCCGGACCGAACTTCCTGCTGCTGGATGAGCCGACCAACAACATGGACATTCCGGCAAAGGAGACGCTGGAATCGATTTTCCGCGCATATAAAGGGACAATTCTTTTTGTGACGCATGACCGCTATTTCCTTTCCAGGGTTGCGGACGCTTTATTGATCTTCAATGAAGACGGGACGGTTCTGTACTATCCGTTTGGATATGCGCATTATAAATCGTCTTTGCGGGGGGCAGGTGCGGCTGACCTCGCAGCACTGCGAAGCAGCGAAGAACAGAGGCTGATCGAGGGGCTTCGCGACGTTCCGAAGTCACAGCCGATCTCCTTTAGAATGTCCGAGAAGGAGATGGAAAAAGACTGGCTGTTCAGCCGGAATATGGAGCGCCTTATGGCAGCGCGGGATGCTTACGAGAAGGCTTTATCGGAGCTTGCGCGCTGTCCTGAAACGCCGGAGGAGTATGAGAATTTCGAGGCTTTGTCAGCCGCACGGCAGGAGGCTGCGCAGGAGGCTCTTACGGAGTGGACTGCTGCCTGCATCGAGCGGTACGATCTTCATCTGGAGCTGGATGATGGCGTGCGGCGGGAATGACTGCGGGTGCGCGGCTAAGTCATAGGCGGGCGGGAGGTGGCACCACGCGGCATCTATTCAACAATTTATCTTGACACGACAAGCGCCAGCACATATAATGCGAACGAATTGTATACACTTATACGACAGGACAAAGGGGTCCCCGGACTAGAACGCTAGCGTCTTGGGGGTACTTTGTCTTTTTTGTTGCATCGCAGGAAAAGAACTGCGCTGAATTCCAAATGGAAAAGTAATAAAGTAATCAAGGCAGAGGTAGAGTATGAGCGGATTGACGCAGCAGGAGACGAAGCAGACACAGCAGCAGAGCACACCGGGAATTAACGCCGAACAGCAGATGTCACAGCCGCAAGGCGGCAAGAAGCCTTCCGGGCGCAGAAAGATGTCGCTCGCGGCGCAGATCTTCACGGCTCTCATACTGGCAATCATCGCGGGACTTCTTCTGCAGAGCCACGCGGACTTTACGGTAAATTACATCAAGCCGTTCGGTACCATTTTCCTGAATCTGATCAAGTTTATTGTAGGACCGATTGTACTGTTTTCCATTATGGCAGGCGTGATCTCCCTGAGCGATATCCGAAGGCTCGGCTCGATCGGCGGCATCACACTGGTTTATTACTTTTTTACTACTGCCGGTGCAACGACCATCGGCCTGTTTCTTTCGAACCTGTTCAAGGCATATTTTCCGGTGCTTTCGACGTCGGAACTGACTTATGAAGTTCAGAAGACAGAGTCGGGACCGCTGGATGTTCTCGTCAACATGTTTCCGTCCAACTTTCTTTCTCCGATTGTGGATGCCAACATGCTGCAGGTCATCGTCATGGCGCTGTTCATCGGTTTCGCAATTATTCTGCTTGGAGATAAGGCAAAAAATGCCGTAAACGGCATCAACCTGTGGAATGAGATTTTCATGAAGGTCATGGAGCTTGTTCTGCGTCTGTCGCCGGTCGGCGTCTTCTGCCTGCTGTGCCCTGTCATTGCGCAGAACGGCAGCGCAGTCATCGGATCGCTCGCGAAGGTGCTGCTGGTTGCTTACATCGCTTACGCGGCACATGCCCTGATCGTATATTCGCTTGCGGTGCGCACGCTTGGCGGCCTTAGTCCTGCCACGTTTTTCAAGGAAATGATGCCTGCAATACTGTTTGCCTTTTCCAGCGCGTCCAGCGTCGGAACGCTGCCGATTAATCTGAAATGCACGCAGAAGCTCGGCGCGTCCAAGGAGGTCAGCTCTTTTGTTTTACCCCTCGGAGCAACCATTAACATGGACGGAACCGCGATCTATCAGGGCGTGTGCGCGGTTTTCATCGCCTCCTGCTACGGCATTTCGCTGACACCGTCCCAGATGCTGACCATTGTTCTTACGGCGACGCTTGCTTCAATCGGTACTGCCGGTGTTCCGGGTTCGGGCATGATTATGCTTTCGATGGTGCTCGCCTCTGTCGGCCTTCCGGTGGACGGCATCGCGCTCGTTGCAGGTGTTGACAGAATTTTTGATATGGGGCGCACTACGCTGAATATCACAGGAGATGCTTCCTGCGCGGTCATCGTTTCGCATCTTCTGGACAAAGCGGCGGCTAAGAAAAAGGCGGTGAAATGAGTTTCCCGGACGGTGGCGGCACCGCTTTTTCCGCGCTGGCCTTTCTAACCGGCGGGCAGGAGCTGACACCGGATATGTTCCTGGTTGTCTGTCCGCTGCTTTTTCTCGCCGGTTTTGTGGACTCGATCGCTGGCGGTGGCGGACTGATTTCACTGCCGGCCTATCTGGCCGCCGGACTGCCTCCGCACATGGCGGTCGCGACCAACAAGCTTTCCTCGACCTGCGGGACTGCCCTTACAACAATCCGATTCATCAGAAAACGTCTTGTGAATCTCAAGGTCGCACTTGCGTCTGTCATCACGGGCATTGCGGGTTCGTACCTTGGCGCAAAGATTTCGCTTCTGATTCCGGCATTCATCCTGCGGAGAATACTGTTTGCGGTGCTGCCTGCAGCGGCCTTTTTTGTCCTGAACAGAAAACTGTTCAAAGACCGCGGAGAGGGAAGGGCGGAGCCGGACGCAAGGACAATTGTGACCGCGATGGCTTCGGCTTTTGTCATCGGTATCTACGACGGAATCTACGGCCCGGGAACAGGAACGTTCCTGATCATTGCGTTTACGGTTTTTGCGAAGCTGTCCGTGACGAGCGCAAACGCGCAGGCAAAGGTCATCAACCTGACGACCAATATCACTTCTCTCGCGATTTTTCTGCTGCACGGACAGGTTGTCATTCTTCTGGGACTTGCCGCGGCGGCATGCAACATGGCCGGAAACTACGCGGGCTCCGGCATGGTGATGGACAAAGGCGCGAAAATTGTGCGCCCGGTCATTATCTTTGTTCTCGCGCTGCTTCTGCTGCGGCTGGCAGCAGGGTCGTAGGAGAACCCGCGGACGCGGCAGTGACGCGTGTGCGGAAGATATGGAAAAACAGCTGCGCACGCAGCAGAGCCTATGGAAAAAGTACTTGAATACACCCTCCGGGAAGAGGATCTTGCGATCACTGCCGGAGGGCTTGTCAATTTAATTCTGAAAAACTGTGTCCGGGTCACCGGTCATGAAATCAGCGCCGCAAAATTCACCAGGGATGGCATTACCTGCGGCGGCAGAACCGTCCATGTCAGCGAACGCATTCTTCCGGGACAGACGCTGCGCGTCGTCCTGCCGGAGGACGAGAGGCAGGCCGGAAAGATTCTTCCTGTGGAACCGCCGGAAGATCTTGATATTCTTTACGAAGATGAAGACCTTGTCATCGTGAACAAACCCGCGGGCACAGCCGTGCATCCGTCTCCCGGACATTATAAAGGCACCATGGCGAACTATCTTGCCTATCATTTGCAGCAGCAGGGGCAGGGCAGCGTCTGCCGCATCATCGGAAGGCTGGACAAGGAGACTTCGGGGGCACTTGTTTTCGCGAAAAACAGAGCCGGCGCGGCAAGACTCACCCGCGAAAGGCAAAGCGGGGAATTCCAGAGAACCTATCTTGCGCTTGTGGAGAACCTCTTTCCGCAGGACGCGGACAAAGGCGTCATAGATGCTGACATTGACAGAATCCCCGGCGTTCTGCTGAAAAGGCGGATTGTGGACAAAGGCACCGGAGAACGCGCGGTGACGCACTACCGTGTTCTTCGACAGAGCGGAACACACGCGCTTGTCCGGTGCCGGCTGGAAACCGGGCGGACCCATCAGATCCGGCTGCATATGGCAGGCATCGGCCATCCGCTCTGCGGTGACAGAATATACGGCAGCCACGCGCCGGCACCGAAGACAGACCTGCTGGCAGCTGAAGATTCCGACAATGAATATGTTTTTCATAAAAAGACAGAATGTATTCATGAAGCGGACGACATTTTCTCCGATTCGTCGGAAAGAGCGATGCTGCACGCGGCAGCGCTCCGTCTGCTCCAGCCGTTCACCGGATTGGAAATATCAGTGATCGCGCCGCTTCCGGAAGACTTTGTATATAAATGCAGAAGTTATGGAATAATGGTGCCGGATTATACGGAAACAGACGACAATCGTACATAGAATGTCCGCGAAAGACGGACATTTGTGTAATTCATCCTTGACAGACAGTGGATGCGTTATTAAAATAGTTTCAAACCTTTGCCTTACGGCGACAGATTATAGAAATTCCTGGTGCAATGGTGCGCGGGGTGCCATTGCTTTTTTTATTTCCTTTTGATTTGCTCTGCTAAAGCATTGGTGCACTGAATTTACAAGAATCAAAGAGAGGACAGAAAGTTGGCTAAGTACATCGTAAAGAGAGTCATACTGGCAGTGATTACCATGTTCCTGATCTGCTTCATTACGTTCTTCGCCATGAACGCGATCCCCGGCGGACCGTTCAACGGCGAAAAGGCGAAATCGGAAGCGGTTATGCAGGTACTGAACGAGAGATACGGGCTCGACAAGCCGGTTGGCGTACAGTTTGTTAATTATATGAAGAACATTCTGCACGGTGATTTCGGCGTTTCGCTCAAGAACGGCCGTGACATCGCGCTGACCATCCGCACACGTTTCGCAGTGTCCGCAAAGCTGGGACTGATGGCAATTGTCGTAGCTCTGATCTTCGGCGTTATACTTGGCTGTGTTGCCGCTCTGAACCGTAACAAGTGGCCGGATCATATCATCATCTTTTTCGTCACTCTGTTTACGGCAATGCCGTCCTTCGTCATGGCTTCGTTCCTGCTGCTGATTTTCTGTATTCAGCTCAAGATCGTGCCGGTATGGAGCACCACGTCGCATACGTACATCCTTCCGGTTATTTCCCTCGCGCTTTCGCCGATGGCAACCATCACGCGTCTTACGAAGACTTCCATGCTGGACGCGCTCGGGCAGGACTATGTCCGCACCGCAAGAGCGAAGGGCGTTAAACCGGTCAAGGTCATCTTTGTCCATACACTCCGGAACGCGCTGATCCCGGTCATCACTTATGTCGGACCTTTAACGGCAGCGATCCTGACAGGTTCCCTTGTCGTCGAGAACATCTTCACAATCGGCGGCCTCGGATCGGAGTTCGTCAACTCCATCACGAACCGTGATTATACAATGATCATGGGTGTCACGATTTTCCTTGCCGTCATCATGGTTGCAATGAATCTGATCAGCGACCTTGTTTACAAGCTGATCGATCCCAGAATCCAGTTAGACTAATCCGGAGGTATTTGAATGGAACCGAATTATGATATTCCCGCACCGAAGAAACATGCACTCAGCCTCCACGTGGATCCGTCGAAATTCGAAAAGGCAACTGCGGACGAGAAGAAGCAGCAGGACGTTATGGCCGAGTCCACAACATTTTTCAAAGACGGCTGCCGCCGGCTTATGAAGAATCCGCTTGCGGTTATGTCCATGATCATTCTGCTTATAGTGATCCTGATCATGGTTTTCGCGCCGATGGTAGTTCCCTACAGCTATGACGGCATCATCACGGTTGAAGGCGTAAGAGACAAACAGGCCGCCAACTTAAAGCCTTTTGAGTACTCGCCCAGAGAACAGCAGTACATGCAGAAGTACAATGTGAAGGTTTTCCCGCATATCATGGGAACCGATGAGCTCTGCCGTGACTATTTCATCCGTGTCGTTTACGGCGCGAGGGTTTCTTTCCTTGTCGGCGTATTCGCGAGTCTGATGGTTCTCATTATCGGAACGCTTTACGGCGCGATCTCAGGATATATGGGAGGGCGGACGGATCTGATCATGATGCGTATTGTCGATATCATTTATTCGCTGCCCGACATCCTGATCATCATCCTTCTCGCTGTTGTCTTCAAGGAGACGATGGATTTCTCAAAACTGCCCGTCATCGGAAAGCTCGGCACGAACATGGTTTCGATGTTCATTGTTTTCGGACTGTTATACTGGGTCGGCATGGCAAGACTTGTCCGCGGACAGATTCTGGGAATCAAACAGAACGAGTACGTTCTTGCCGCGAAGTCCATGGGCGCCTCTTCCGGAAGAATCATCTGGAAGCATATTCTGCCGAACTGCCTTTCCGTCATTATCATCACGACGGCGCAGGAGATTCCCGCCGCGATTTTCACAGAGTCGTATCTGTCCTTTATCGGCCTGGGTGTCGCTCTGCCGATGCCGTCTCTCGGCTCGCTCGCGAACGCGGCACGTTCAGGCATGCAGTCCTATCCGTGGAAACTTGTTTTCCCCGCGGTTGCGATCATTCTGATCGTTCTGGCGTTCAACCTGATCGGCGACGCGATGCGTGACGCATTCGACCCTAAGCTCAAACAGTGATTCAGAAAGGAACCGAAATGGCAGTTACAGAGAAAAACGCAGCGCAGAAAGTAAAAGAGAACGAAGAGGACGCGCTCCTTTCCGTCCGCGATTTACATACATCCTTCTTCACGGATTCCGGCGAAGTGCAGGCTGTGAATGGTGTTTCCTTCAATCTTAAGAAGGGCAAGATCCTCGGTGTAGTAGGCGAGTCCGGTTCGGGTAAATCCGTCACGGCATATTCGATCATGCAGATTCTTGCGGAGACCGGCAAGGTCGTTAAGGGCGAGATTTTATACAAGGGTGAGAACATCCTGAACTATTCCAAAAAGCAGATGGAGGATTTCAGAGGTGACAAATGCTCGATCATTTTTCAGGATCCCATGACGTCGCTCAATCCTACCTTTACCGTGGGCTGGCAGCTGCGCGAGGCACTGCAGCTTCACACCAAATACAAGTCAAGATCCGCCGCAAACAGACGCGCGATAGAGCTGCTCGAGATGGTCGGCGTCAATGAGCCGGAAAGCCGGATCAAGCAGTATCCGTTCGAACTCTCCGGCGGTATGCGGCAGCGTGTCATGATCGCGATGGCACTTGCCTGCGAGCCGGATATCCTGATTGCGGACGAACCGACAACCGCGCTCGACGTTACAATTCAGGCGCAGATTCTCGAGCTGATGAAAGATCTGCAGAAGCAGCTCGGCATGGCGATCATTCTTGTTACGCACGACCTCGGTGTCATCGCGTCCATGTGCGACGAGATTATTGTCATGTACGGCGGCCGTGTCTGCGAGAGAGGAACTGCGGACGACATCTTCTACAGACCCTGTCATGAGTACACCAAGGGCCTTTTGAGATCGATCCCGAATGTCAATAACATGAAGGAGAAGCTTATCCCGATCGGAGGCACGCCGATCAATATGCTGGCGATGCCAAAGGGATGCGCGTTCTGCCCCAGATGCGAGAACGCCATGAAGATCTGCCTGGATGAAAAGCCCGAAGAGATGCAGATGCCGGACGGGCATTACGCGGCATGCTGGCTGAATGTGAAGAAGGCTTATGAAGAAGAAAAGGCAGCGGAAGCTGCAGGAACCCGGGAGGCAGACGCGTAATGGCACAGAACACAAAGAAGAACAGCGAATACCTCGTAGAGGTTCATGACTTAAAAGAATATTTTCCGGTCAAAACAGGCTTGTTTACATCCGTACCGCTCAAAGCGGTTGACGGCGTGTCCTTCAACATCAAGCCCGGCGAGACGCTGGGACTGGTGGGAGAGTCCGGCTGCGGCAAGACAACGGTCGGCCGTACACTCCTTCGCCTTTACAAGCCGACCGGCGGCGAGTTTTATTTTAACGGTGAGCTTGTAACAGACAAGAATATCCACAGACTCCGCAAGGAAATGCAGATGGTGTTCCAGGATCCGTACTCCTCTTTGAATCCCAGAATGACGGTGGAAGACATCATCGGAGAGCCTCTCGATATCCATCATCTGTACGCCAACAAAAAAGAGCGGCACGACAAGATCATGGATCTGATGCAGCTTGTCGGCCTCAACGCAGAACACGCAACCAGATACGCGCACGAATTCTCCGGAGGACAGAGACAGAGAATCGGCATTGCAAGAGCACTTGCGGTTGATCCCAAGTTCATCGTCTGCGACGAGCCGGTTTCCGCACTGGACGTATCAATTCAGGCGCAGGTCATCAACATGTTCGAGGAGCTGCAGGAAAAGCTCGGCGTTGCGTACCTGTTCATCGCGCACGATCTTCTGGTTGTACATCATATTTCCCAGAGGATTGCCGTTATGTATCTCGGAAAGCTGGTCGAGATTGCGGACGCGGATGAGCTGAACAGCAATCCGATTCATCCGTATACGCTTTCGCTCCTGTCCGCGGTTCCGATTCCGGACCCGAAGACGGCGAGAGAGTCCAAGCGTATCGTACTCGAAGGCGATGTACCTTCACCGCTGCATATGCCTTCCGGCTGCCCGTTCCGCACAAGATGCCGCTACGCGACCGAACAGTGCGCACGGGAGATGCCGGCTCTGACCGACAGAGGAAACGGCCATATGGTTGCCTGCTGGAACAAGTAAGCATGCGGCTGTTGCATGTGAAGTTCCGGAAACGTATAATTGGATACAATAATGTTCTTATCTTTGGTGATGGCGGACTGTATGGTCCGATATCATAAACTGCGGTAAAATCACCGCGGAAAATAATAATCTCTAAGGAGGAGAATTATGAAAAAGAAAGCATTAGCTATCGTCCTTGCTTCCACTATGGTTGCAGGCGTTGTAGCTGGCTGCGGCAGTGCTGCTTCGGCACCTGCTTCTGCTCCGGCTGCTTCGACTGAAGCCGCGGCAGCATCGACAGAAGCGGCAGCTGCGACTACCGAAGCGGCTGCATCGGATGACGACTGGGCGTCGAAGATCAAGTTCACAGCTTCTTCCTACAATGAAGCTGCTCCGGACTGGTCCGAGTATGACAAGCTCATCAGTGAAATCCGTACAGACACAGATCTGGAAGACCGTGAAGCGAAGATGCATCAGGCCGAGGATATGCTGATGGCAACCGGCGCTGTTCTTCCGCTCTACTACTACAATGACCTGTATCTTGAGAAGGAAGGCTTCTCCGGAGACTTCGCTACCGTATTCGGTACAAAGTATTTCATGTACGCCAAGAAGGACGGCAAGGCAGTCGACAAGATGCACATCAACCTCGCTTCCGAGCCGGATCACCTTGATCCCGCACTGAACAGCTCGGTTGACGGCGCTGCTCTTGCTGCAAACTCCTTCGTCGGTCTGTATACATATGATGCTGACGGCAAGGTCGTTCCCGCTCTTGCAGACGGCGATCCGGAAATCTCCGATGACAACCTGACCTACACTGTCAAGATGAAGAAGGATCTGAAGTGGTCCGACGGTTCCACTCTGAACGCGAACGATATCATCTATTCCTGGCAGAGAGCGGCAGATCCGAAGACAGCTTCCGACTACGCTTATCTGTTTGATGTATTCGCAAAGAATGATGACGGCACACCGGTCTGCTCTGCACCCGATGACAACACGGTTACCTTCACGCTTACCGCTCCCTGCCCGTACATCATGAGCCTTCTTGCATTCCCGGTATTCATGCCTGTTCAGAAGGCTGCTGTTGAAGCTGCTGATCCGGATGGAAGCAACCCCGGCGCATGGGCATCCGAAGCCGGCTTCGTATCCAACGGCGCTTATACCTTAAAGTCCTGGAAGCACAACGAGTCCATGGTTTATGTCAAGAACCCGAACTTCTATGATGCTGACAATGTAAGCGTTGACGAGCTTGACTTCATGCTTTCCGCTGATGATACAGCGATCCTTGCCGCATATCAGTCCGGCGACCTTGACTACGCGGATACCGTTCCGAACGGCGAAATCCAGAACCTCAAGGATAAGCCCGATTTCCACGTTATCCCGAACATGGGCACATACTATGTCGGCTTCAACGTAAACTCCAAGATGTTCGACGGCAAGACTGTTGATCAGGCGAATGCGATGAGAAGAGCAATCTCTCTGCTGATTGACCGCCAGTACATCATCGACACAATCGGCCAGACAGAGCAGCAGGCTGCGACATCCTTCATCCCTGCAGGCATGTCTGACGGCCATGGCGGCGTATTCAAGGAAAACGACAGTGATTATACATTCCCTGTAGATGACGGATACTATAAGGATCTGTCCGCAGATCAGGAAGGCAATACAGCTAAGGCAATCGAGCTGCTTAAGAGCGCAGGCTTCAAGTTCGACGACAACAACCAGCTGTCCGCTGACACACCTCTGCACATCAACTACCTTACGAACCAGGGTACCGGCCACGAAGGCATCGCGCAGGCAATTCAGCAGGATCTGTCCGCTGTAGGCATCACAATGGATATCTCCGTTGAGGACTGGCAGACATTCCTGAACGACCGTAAACAGGGTAACTTCGACGTTGCCCGTGAAGGCTGGCTTGCCGATTACGATGATCCGATCAACATGCTTGAGATGTGGACATCCGATTCCGGCAACAACGACTGCCAGTTTGGTGTTGATCCTTCTGCAAAGAAGTGATCCCGTTCATAAACTTTCTTTTCGGATCCGCGGTTTCCGCCGCAGTCTGAACATGGAAAGGACCTGTGAGCTTTCGGGCTTGCGGGTCTTTTCTTTCGGCTTTCATGTTTTTTCTTTTCTTTAGCACGTTAACGTGTTATGATGTCTATTATTAACGGACACGTGTTCACTAATGACGGACAGGCAGATAGTAATTGTCCGCAGCACGGTAACAGCGTATCCATGAGACATAATTCTTATGAAGAGGGAATAACATGAAAATCACTCAATTTTTCAAAACAGCAGCGGTTAAATACAACAGCGTCAGCCTGATCGCGAGAATCGTCTGTGGACTGATTATCGGTCTGCTCCTCGGACTGCTCGTCCCCGGCGCCGCTTTTATCGGCGCTTTCGGCGATCTGTTCGTCGGCGCGCTCAAGGCGATTGCACCTGTTCTCGTTTTTGTGCTGGTCATGAGCGCACTTGCGCAGGGACAGAGCCGCCTGGACAAACGGTTCGGTCTTGTCATCTGGCTGTACATGCTGACAACCTTCCTCGCGTCCTTGATCGCGGTCATCGCAAGCTTTGTATTTCCGATTTCTATCCGGCTTGCCTCGTCCGCACAGGCAGACACGATCCCGCAGGGAATCGGTGAAGTCATGCATAATCTCCTGATGAACTGCGTCGCGAATCCGGTGCAGTCGCTTACGAACGCGAACTACATTGGCATCCTGTTCTGGGCAGTTCTGCTTGGCTTTGCGATGAAGCGCTTCGGCTCTGACAATACCAAGAGATTCCTTTCGGATGCGGCCGATGCCGTTTCCCAGTGTGTCCGCTGGATTATCAATCTGGCGCCGTTTGGCATCATGGGACTTGTTTTTACGAACGTATCTACAAACGGTCTTTCGATCTTCAAAGATTACGGCCAGCTCCTTCTGCTGCTTGTCGGAACAATGCTTTCGGTCGCGCTGATTGTCGATCCTTTCGTCGCTTTCCTGACGCTGAAGAAGAATCCCTATCCGCTTGTCTGGCGCTGCCTGAAAAACTCGGGTGTGACCGCATTCTTCACAAGAAGCTCGGCAGCCAATATCCCGGTAAACATGGCAACCTGTGAAAAGCTCGGCCTTGATAAGGATTTTTATTCGGTCTCGATCCCGCTTGGCTCTACGATCAACATGGACGGCGCTGCGGTTACAATCGCGATTATGACGCTCGCCTGTGCGCACACAATGGGCGTCGCTGTGGACTTTCCTTCGGCGCTGATCCTTTCGCTTCTTTCAACGCTCGCCGCGTGCGGCGCTTCGGGCGTTGCGGGCGGCTCGCTCCTTCTGATTCCGATGGCCTGCTCGATGTTCGGCATCTCAAATGATATCGCGATGCAGGTCGTAGGCGTCGGCTTCATTATCGGCGTCGTGCAGGATTCCGTTGAAACCTGCCTTAATTCCGCCGGCGATGTTATGTTCACGGCAATCGCCGAATACCGGAAGTGGCAGCTTGAGGGCAAGGACCTTCCTTACTTCCTTGGCGGCAGCAAAAAGGTGGATATCTGAGCAAATCTTGTTATTCGTCCGCTTTTCGCTTACAATAAATAAGACCTTTGGAGATCAGCAGATATCAATAAGGAAGGAAACGATATGACAGATATCGAGAAGCATCTTCGGGAAACTTCATATCCGGGCAGAGGCATCCTGATCGGCAGAACGGCGGATGGAGGAAAAGCCGTCACGGCGTATTTTATCATGGGCCGCAGCGCGAACAGCCGCAACCGTGTCTTTGTCGAAGACGGAGAGGGCATCCGCACGAAGGCATTTGATCCGTCGAAGCTCGAGGATCCGAGCCTGATTATTTACGCGCCGGTGCGTGTGCTTGGCAACAAGACAATCGTCACAAACGGCGATCAGACAGATACGATCTACGAAGGTCTGGACAGGCAGATGACATTTGAACAGAGCCTTCGGAGCCGTACATTTGAGCCGGATGCGCCGAACTACACACCACGGATCTCGGGTGTTCTGCATGTGGAGAACGGAGCGTACAATTACGCGCTCTCGATCTTAAAGAGCGATCACGGAGATCCGTCTTCGGTTCTGCGTTACACTTTCGCGTATGAGGCGCCGCTTTGCGGAACCGGTCACTTTATCAGCACCTATCAGGGAGACGGAACTCCGCTGCCGTCCTTTGAGGGAGAGCCGCTGCGCGTCTTCCTTTCCGATGACTTCACGAAGGATATCGATACGTTTACCGGAAGAATCTGGGAGGCGCTGAACGCCGACAATAAGGTATCCTTGTTTACCAGATTCATCGATATACAGACCGGTACATATGAATCCAGAATTGTCAATAAGAATCAGTGACGGAGGAAGATAATGAACGAACTCGAACTTAAATACGGGTGCAATCCGAACCAGAAGCCGGCAAGAGTTTTCATGGAGGACGGTTCTGATCTGCCGGTTACTGTTTTGAACGGAAGACCGGGGTACATTAATCTTCTGGATGCGTTAAACGGCTGGCAGCTGGTCAGCGAGCTGAAGCGGGCGACCGGCATGCCGGCGGCCACCTCGTTCAAGCATGTCAGCCCCGCGGGTGCCGCAATCGGACTCCCGCTTTCGGATGTGGAGGCGAAGATTTACTGGGTTGCAGACATGGGAGAGCTCTCACCGATCGCCTGCGCGTACGCAAGAGCGAGAGGCGCCGACAGAATGTCGTCCTTCGGCGATTTTGTCTCTCTTTCCGATCCCTGCGATCTCGATACCGCGAAATTAATTCACAGAGAGGTTTCGGACGGTGTCATTGCCCCCGGTTACACGGATGAGGCGCTGGAGCTGTTAAAGACCAAGAAGAAGGGGAATTACTGCGTGCTGCAGATGGACCCTTCCTATGTTCCCGCGCAGATCGAGCATAAACAGGTCTTCGGCATTACTTTCGAACAGGGAAGAAACAACGCGGTCATTGACGCTTCCATGTTCTCAAACATTGTAACGAAGAACAGGAATCTGCCGAAGGACAAGCTCGACGATATGGCAATTGCGATGATTACGCTCAAGTATACCCAGTCGAACTCGGTCTGCTATGTCAAAGGCGGGCAGGCGATCGGCATCGGCGCCGGCCAGCAGTCGAGAATTCACTGTACCAGACTTGCCGGCAGTAAGGCGGACAACTGGTGGCTTCGCCAGTCGCCGCAGGTACTGAACCTTCCGTTCCGCAGCGATATCAAGCGGGTGGATAAGGACAACGCGATTGATCTGTACATCGGCGATGAGTATGAGGATGTGCTCGCGGACGGCAGATGGCAGGCTGTGTTTACCGAAAAGCCGCCTGTTTTTACAAAGGAAGAGAAGAGGGCATGGATCAGCAGGAACACCGATGTGGTTCTTGGTTCGGACGCTTTCTTCCCGTTTGGAGACAATATCGAGCGGGCGTTCCGCTCCGGCGTGAAATATGTCGCGGAGCCGGGCGGATCCGTGCGTGATGACAACGTAATCGCAGCGGCTGACAGCCATGACATGGTGATGTGCTTTACCGGACTGCGTCTGTTCCATCACTGAAACAGAAAGGATTTTTTATTTATGCGAATTGGTACGGGCTATGATGTACACAGGCTCGTGGAAGGCCGCCGGTGCATCATCGGCGGTGTGGACATCCCGTTCGAAAAGGGTCTTGACGGCCATTCGGACGCGGATGTTCTTCTGCATGCGATCATGGACGCGCTTTTAGGGGCGGCTGCGCTTGGAGATATCGGGAAATGGTTTCCTGATACGGACCCTGCATGGGAGGGCGCGGATTCCGTAAAGCTTCTTCAGAGTGTCGGCGATATTCTTGCGGAGCACCACTATCTGATTGAGAACATTGACGCCACTGTAATTGCCCAGGCACCGAAACTTCGTCCGTATATAGATACCATGCGCGCGAACATCGCGGAGGCGCTGGGGATCGAAACGGATCAGGTGAGCGTCAAGGCAACGACCGAGGAACATCTCGGTTTCACAGGCAAGGGAGAGGGAATTTCCGCACAGGCGGCAGCTCTTCTTACAAGTCCGAGAGACCTTGCCGCCATGTCTTTTGAGGAAGCGCAGAGCAGCCGCGAGGGCTGTGCGTCATCCTGCGCGGCCGCCGGGTCCGGCGGCTGTCCGTCCTGTCCGCTCAGACAATCGTCTAAGAGTTAGGGCAGGAGGAGTATCATGGGATTTTTCAAAACCGTTCAGGAAGAAATAAAGATTATCAAGGACAGGGATCCGGCAATGCATTCCGACTGGGAAGTACTGCTGTATCCCAGTTTTCACGCGATATTATCTTACAGAAGAGCGCATAAGCAGTATCTGAAGGGCCATTTTTTCCGCGCCCGCTGGATTTCACAGAGGGCCGCGAGAAAAACCGGAATCGAAATTCACCCCGGAGCGACGATCGGCAAGGGATTTTTCATTGACCATGGGACAGGGGTTGTCATTGGAGAAACAGCGATTATCGGAGATAACGTTACGCTTTATCAGGGAGTTACGCTTGGCGGAACCGGCAAGGAACAGGGAAAGCGCCATCCGACGATCGGCAACAATGTTATGATCGGCTCCGGTGCCAAGGTCCTCGGCTCCTTTAAAGTCGGTGACAACTGCAAGATTGCCGCGGGCTCTGTTGTTTTGCAGGAAATACCGCCCAACTGCACAGTGGTCGGCGTACCGGCGCGCGTCGTCAAGATGATACGCCCGGGACAGGGAGACAACGATCTCGATCAGATTCATTTTCCGGATCCCGTGCAGATTGACATTGAGTGCCTTAACCGCGGACAGTCGGCGCTGACCAATCAGCTTCTGGATATTCAGGATTCGATCCGTGAGTCCAGGGCACTCGTGCGCAGGGCTTTAAACGAAAAGGAAGAACTGGAAAAAAAGCTTTCGGAAGCCGAAAAGGAGCTGCTCGAAGAACGGCGGCTTCTGGAAATCCAGAGGAAGCGTTCAGACGATCTCGAAAAGCTGGTCCGGATGGAGTTCGGAGACGAGAAGGCCAGGCAGACGATGCGGAAGACCCGGCAGGAAAACGCGAATATTTCTCTGACGGACAGCGCACTGTAAGAAAGGTGACAGGATAAAATGCGGATTTATAATACCGAGACAAAAACACTGGAAGAGTTCAAGCCGATTACGCCGGGCAAGGTCAGCATGTATGTCTGCGGTCCTACGGTTTACAACCTGATTCATATCGGCAACGCGAGACCGATGATCGTGTTCGACACGGTGCGCCGTTACTTCGAGTATAAAGGGTACGAAGTGAACTACGTATCGAACTTCACCGACGTAGACGACAAAATCATTAAGAAGGCAAATGAGGAAGGCGTGGACGCTTCTGTTATTTCCGAGCGTTACATTAAGGAATGCAAGAAGGATATGGCGGATCTGAACGTGCGCCCCGCGACGACGCATCCGCAGGCTACGAAGGAAATTCAGGGCATGATCGATATGATCAGCACGCTGATCAATAAAGGCTATGCCTATGTTGTAGACGACGGAACGGTCTATTTTGCCGTGGATAAGGACCCGAATTACGGCGAGCTTTCCCACAAAAATCTGGATGACCTGCAGAGTGGATTCCGCAGCATCGCGGTCAGCGGAGAGGATCAGAAGCGAAGCCCGCTGGACTTTGTGCTCTGGAAGCCGAAGAAGGAAGGGGAGCCGTACTGGGATTCTCCGTGGTGTCAGGGACGCCCCGGCTGGCATATTGAGTGCTCTGTCATGTCCAGAAAGTATCTGGGAGAGACAATTGACATTCACGCGGGCGGAGAGGATCTGATCTTCCCGCACCATGAGAATGAAATTGCGCAGTCGGAGTGCGCGAACGGGAAGCCGTTTGTGCATTACTGGATGCACAATGCTTTTCTGAACATTGACAACCACAAGATGTCGAAGTCCCTTGGCAACTTCAAAACAGTCCGCGACGTGGACGCCGTCTACGATCCGCAGGTGCTGCGGTTTCTGATGCTGTCCGCGCACTACAGAAGCCCGCTCAACTATTCGGTGGATCTGATGGACGCCGCGAAGACTTCCTACGAGCGTCTTGTGAACTGCTGCAGAAATCTGGACTATAACCTTGAAAACGCGGCGGACAAAGAGATCAGCGAAGAGGAAAAGAAGCTTCTGGAACAGGCGCATCAGTACCGCCTGCAGTTCGAGAAGGTCATGGATGACGACTTCAATACCGCGGACGCGATCTCGGCGCTCTTTGACCTGATGCGGTTCATCAATACCAATTCGGGAACGGAGAATTCGAAGACGTATCTCGCGTCGCTCCGGAAAGAATTTACAGAGCTTTCCGATGTGCTGGGCCTTATTGTGGACAGAAAGCCGGAGGCGTCGGATGACGAGACGGCGTATATCGAAGAAAAGATAAAAGAGCGGCAGGAAGCCAGAAAAGCCCGTGATTTCAAGAAAGCGGACGCGATCCGGGACGAACTCAAAGCGAAGGGAATTCTTCTCGAGGATACAAAAGAGGGCGTTAAATGGACAAAGGCCTGATGGCGAAGATCCGCGCGGAATTCGATGAGAAGGAGGCGGATCTGCGGACATATTCCCCGCTTGCGCTCGCGTTTCTGGGAGATGCCGTCTATTCGCTGATCGCAAGATCACTTGTTATCTCCAAGGGAAACCGACAGGCCGCGAAGCTCCATGAAGCTTCGAAGAAGTACTGCTGCGCGGCAGGACAGGCGGCGGTCGGCGACGCGATTGCGGGGCTTCTGTCGCCGGAGGAAGCAAGAATCTACAAACGCGGCAGAAACTCCAGCCCGTTTCATCACGCGAAGCATGCGAGCATGGAAGTCTATCTGAAAGCGACGGCACTGGAAACGCTTTGCGGTTATCTGTACCTTGCAGGCGAAGAGGAGCGGCTTCTGTATCTGATCAGAGAAGGCATACGCATCAGTCCGGCGTTTCCGGATGAAACAGGCGGAAGGAAAGAGAATGGAAAAGGAACAATCGGAATTGAACAGACAGGAAATGCAGAAGGAAACCAGACAGGAAAAGAAGCAGGAGAAGAAACCGGCCGGCAGGAAACCGCAGGCGGCTGATGAAAAGCGCCCGGACGCAAAGCCCCGCAGACGCAGGAACAGCGCTTCCGGGAAGGAAATTCCCGCAGAGACTTTCCGGCTGGACGAGGCAGCGGCCATTGCCGACGGCGAGAGCAGGATCGAAGGCAGAAATGCGGTGACCGAGGCTTTTAAAAGCGGCAGAACGATAGACAGACTCTATGTGCTGGACGGCTGCCAGGACGGACCGGTGCTGACCATCAAAAGGGAAGCCGCAAAGGCGGGCACGCCGATCCGCTATATCAGCAGGGAACGGCTGGACCAGCTCTCGGAAACCGGAAGGCATCAGGGTGTGATCGCGGTCTGCGCGGCATACAGCTACGCGTCCATGGACGATTTGTTTGCAAGAGCGCAGGCCAAGGACGAGGATCCGTTCTTTATCCTTCTGGATAATATCGTTGATCCGCACAATCTCGGCGCAATCATCCGTACAGCGAATGCCGTCGGCGCGCATGGCGTGATTATTCCGAAGGACCGCGCGGTCGGACTGACCGCGACTGTCGCGAAGGCTTCTGCCGGAGCGCTGAACTACACGCCGGTCGTCAAGGTTACAAATATGGTGCAGACGATCGAGGCACTCAAGAAGAAAGGCCTCTGGTTCGTGTGCGCGGATATGGACGGGGAGCCGATGACAAGGCTGAATCTGACAGGGCCGATCGGTATGATTGTCGGCGCGGAAGGAAGCGGCGTCTCAAGACTTGTGAAGGAGCATTGCGATACGATCGCGTCCATTCCGCTTCGCGGTGAAATCAACTCGCTGAACGCGTCCGTAGCGGCGGGAGTGCTCGCCTACGAGATTCTGCGGCAGCGGCTTTCGATGTAGAGACGGGAGTGTTTTGACGAAGGATGCACTGAAAAACAGCTCCGACGAGGAGCTGATCCGTATCAGCAGGAGCGGTGACGACGAGGATGCGGAACTTGCCGAGGAAGTGCTGATGCGGCGGTATAAAGGGGCCGTGGCAGCCGCGGCAAGAGGCAGATATCTCAACGGAGGTGAAGGGGCGGATCTGATCCAGGAGGGGATGATCGGCCTCTTTGAGGCGTTCCGGAAATTTTCTCCGGATAAGGGGGCATCTTTCCGGACGTTCGCGCTCGCGTGCATTGAAAATCATCTGCGCTCCGCGCTTTCCGAAGACAATTCCGGGAATCAGCGCCTCATTTCCTTCGCGCAGCCGATGGATGCCGGGTGGAGGGAAGACAGGGATTCGAGCGAAAATCCGCTGCTGGAAATCGGCAGTTATGACTATCAGCCGGAAGAGCAGGCGCTCGGAAACGAAAACGCGCGGCTTTTAGACGAACAGTTCCTGCAGATCCTCAGCGAGAAAGAGCGGGAGGTCTACCGGCTGCTGACCGGCGGACATACGTATCAGGAAATTGCAAGGAAGCTGCATATATCGCCGAAATCCGCGGACAACGCGGTGCAGAGAGTGCGCGGGAAGATCCGGCGGTTTCTGCAAAACGAGGGAGAGTGAACAAAGGGCTGCCGGAAGAGGACCGGAACGGCCATCAGTATATCGTGCGCTATCGGGGGATGGCACGGGGGAATCATGAGAGATACGTTTACGTTTTTATCCGCGGACGGCAGAACGCAGATTCATGCGTTTACAGCTGCACCGGAACAGGGGGAAATCCGGGGAGTTCTGCAGATCACACATGGCATGGTGGAGTATATAGACCGCTATGAGCCATTTGTGCGGTATCTTCTGGAAAACGGATTTGCAGTGGCCGGCATGGATCTTTTAGGACATGGCGCGTCGGTCCTCTCGAAAGAAGAATGGGGGTATTTCGCGCCGGAAGATCCGGGCAGCGTCCTTGTGGAAGATATGCAGAAGCTCAGGGCGCTTGCGCAGGAGAAATTTTCCGGCAAGCCGTACTTCATGTTCGGTCACAGCATGGGCTCCTATCTGCTCCGGCGTTATCTTGCCTCTTATGGAGAAGGCTTAAGCGGCGCCATTATCTGCGGCACCGGCTATGTTGACGAGAAGACAACGCGCCTTGGCCTTTTTATAGTCCACGTGATCGCGGCTTTCCGCGGCTGGCATTACAGAAGCCGTTTCATACAGAATCTCTCCTTTGGCAAGTCCTATAAAGCGTTTGATCTGACCGGAAAAGAACCGGAGCGCAGCTGGCTTACGAAAGATACGGAAATTGTCCGCAGGTATTACAGCGATCCGAGGTGCACGTTCCGTTTTACATTAAACGGTTACCGGGGACTGATGGAAACGGTGCAGTTCGATTGCCGGCAGGAGAATGTCAACCGCATACCGTGGCAGCTTCCGGTGCTGATTATTTCCGGAGCAGAGGATCCTGTCGGAGATTTGGGAGAAGGCGTCCGGAAAACAGCAGACATGTTCTCCAAAGCCGGTATCCCGGATCTTACCTGTATCCTGCAGTCCGGAGACCGGCATGAAATCCTGAATGAACTGGACAAAGAGAAGGTCTTTGCCTGCATTCTGGACTGGATGGAGAAACGGCTTATCATGTAAAACAGATGGTACCGGTCGTTTCCTTCCGCTCTCTTTCATAGAAAATCATCTTGCATACTTGTTCTACATGTGTTATAACAAACATATGAAAAATGACCTTTTGGAGCAGCATTGTCAAGTGAGAACCGCATGACTGCTTCTTTTCGGTGCGGTTTTCCGGGCGGCAGGAGGTGATTTCTATGACTACGAAAAAAGATTATTACGAAGTGCTGGGTGTTGCCAGAACGGCTACCCAGGCACAGATTAAATCAGCATACAGAAAGCTCGCGAAGAAATATCATCCGGATGTCAATCCCGGAAATGAAGAGGCGAAGAAGAAATTCGAGGAAATCGGGGAAGCGTACAGCGTCCTTTCCGATCCGCAGAAGAGAAAACAGTACGATCAGTTCGGTTTTGACGGCTTTGACGCGGAAGGCGGCGGAGCAGGCTTTCAGGGCACGCATACCTATAAAAGCCCGGATGGCACAACGTACTATTACAGCAGCTCCGGTTCGCAGGGCATGGGCGATATGTTCGGCGATTTGTTCTCGGATCTGTTCGGCAGACAGAAAGGCCATGGCGGCTTCCGGCAGAGCTTTACAGGCGGTTTCGGCGGAAATGGCTTCGGAGGCCCGCAGGGCTTTAACGGCAGCGGCTTCGGCGGCGGGCAGGGCTTTGACGGCTCGTATTCCGCCGGCGGCGCAGCGGTAAAAGGCACGGATCTTCATACGGACGTCACGATCAGTTTTGACGAGGCAGTCCGCGGCTGCAAGCGGAAGATTTCTCTGCGCGAAGCGGACGGCAGCACGCATACGCTGGAAATTTCGATACCCGCGGGTATCGATGAAGGTCAGTCTGTGCGCATCCGCGGCAAAGGGAATCCCGGCACAGGCACAGGCGCAGCCGGCGATCTTCTGATCCGCGTGCATGTGACTGCGAAAGAAGGTTTTGAGCGCAAGGGGCAGGATATCTATACGAGCGTCCGCGTTCCGTTCATGACGGCGGTACTTGGCGGGAATGCCCGCGTTCCTACGCTGGACGGCATTGTTGAAGTCACGGTGCCGGAAGGCATGCAGCCCGGCCGGAAGCTGCGTCTTCGCGGTAAGGGCATGCCCGCGGCCGGTGGCAAGAGCGCAGGCGACCTGTATGTGGAGATTCAGATCCGGGTTCCGCAGAATATTTCAGCGGAAGCCAGACAGAAGCTTATGGAGTTTGACCGGCTGACCGGCGGTGAAGGAGAAAGAGCAAGACGCTTCCACACATCAGAATCAGCTTAAGGGATACCGGCCGCCCCTTATAAGAGCGGCCGGAAGCTGCTGCCGGAGGAAACCGGATAACCCCGTAAAAGCGGGCGGCAGCGCGCCGCAGGAGGACAATGGAGCAGAGAATTTCTATCAGGCATAAGTTTGCCGCCTATGTGTCCAAAGATATTTTCGGCATGATCGGTATCTCAGCCTATGTGCTGGCGGATACCTTTTTTATCGCGCTCGCGGAAGGCGCGGACGGCATCGCGGCACTTAATCTGGTCCTGCCGGTATACGGCCTGATTTACGCGGTCGGAGCGGTGATCGGCGCAGGCGCGGCAACACGCTTTGCAATTGACCGGGTGAGAAGGAAAGAGTCCGAAGGTTATCTTAGCGAAGCCGTGGAATGGATTCTGATCGCTTCGGTTCCTTTCATTCTGATCGGTGCGTTTTTGCCGGAGAGGCTCCTGATCCTGCTTGGCGCGACGGGAAATGTCATTGCGGCGGGAACCGATTATTCAAGAATCTTCCTTTTGTTCACGCCGCTTTTCATGCTGAACTACGCGGCGACCTCTTTTACAAGAAACGATGCGGACCCGACACTCAGCATGGCGGCGACGATCGCAAGCAGCCTGTTCAACATCGCGGGTGACTATGTTCTGATGTTTCCGCTGCATCTGGGGATGAGCGGTGCGGCACTTGCGACAGCACTGTCCCCGCTTCTTTCGATCTCCATCTGCATGGCGCATCTGAAAAAGCCCGGAAATACGCTCGTACTCCGAAAATGCGCGTTATCCGTGCGGCGGCTTCTTTCGTTCTGCCGTATCGGCGTTTCCGCCTTTGTCGCGGAGATTTCGGGGGGCTTCACGACGCTGATTTTTAATTTCCTGATTCTCGGCATCGCTGGCAATACCGGCGTAGCGGCTTACGGCGTTGTAGCCAACACCGCGATTGTTGCAAATTCGGTTTTTAACGGCATTTCTCAGGGCGCGCAGCCGTTGCTATCTGACAGCTGCGCGCGGGGACAAAACAAAGAGACCGGCAGGATTCTGCGAATGGCTGTTCTGACTGCATTGTTTTTCGCAGTCGTGATCAGCGTTTTCATGCTTGCTGACGCGCCGGCAGTCAGCGGAGTATTCAACACAGAGGGTGATAGTGCGCTTTCAGCGATCGCGGTTCCGGGACTTCGTATATATTTCGCCGGGTATGTTTTCGCAGGCTTCAACATCGTCTGCATGGGGTATTTTGCAGCTACGGACAGAGGAAGAGAGGCTTTTATCACATCAATTCTGCGCGGCTTTGTCATCATCAGCCTGATGGCTTACACACTTTCAAAAGTCCTTGGCATGAACGGAATCTGGCTCTCGTTTCCTGTCGCGGAAGCACTGTTATCTGCTATTATTATATTGATGATAAGGAGAAACCACAGGCAGCTGAAACGCAGATGAATCCGGGAGGCGCAGTATGGTTATTATCTATGAATCCCGCGGAACAGCGAGAGAATGGAAAATGATCCGGAAAGCCCTGAAAGAAGCCGGCATCCGTAAAGTTAAGACGAGTGTCTGGCTTGATGAAGTTACGGGAGGACTTTTAAATGACCCGCGCGATTTCAAGGGACACGGAGCCCCGGATCGCAGGGTTTATACGATCCGTGTGGAAGCCTCCGATGAAGATATCGCGGCGGCTATCGTGCGCAGGGTCGCGCCGGACTACAAGCCGTACAAACGGCGCATGGATCCGGACGGTGCGGGGAGGCAGGAGGCATCTGCAAGGAAGAAAAAGAACCGCACTTATCTGATTTTTACGCTGATTCTGTTTCTGGCTGTGTGCGCTGCCAGCGTCGCGTATTTCGCAATGTACGGAAGATACGCGGCGTCAAAGGACAGTCTGCGCAAGTATCACTTCAAAACAAGCGAGATCGCAAACTTCGACGAAGTCGATGAGAAGTGTAAGGAAACACAGTACAAAGACTTCACGGACGCGTTTCGAAACGGAACGGTAAAGCGTGTCTACGCGGAATTTTCCGGCAGCGAAGATGCGGATACAATGTACTATACCGTATCGGGGAAGAAAGTCCTGTATCTGACACAGAACCCGGATTCCGAAGGCTTTAAGGAAAAGCTTCTGAACGCGGGGGTTCTCGTATATCCGAAAGCAGATGTTTTTAATTTCGAGCAGGACAAGATCAATACCGCGCCGAAGAAAAAGAGCATGGTCAATACTGCTTCCATTATACTGGACATTGTCATGCTCGGCGGCCTTGCCGTTTTCATGATTCTGATCATGCGAAGTATTTCCGGCAAGACAGGCCTTCGCGGTGAGAGCGGGCGGCAGGACGATACGCCACAGGCTGCGAAAAAGACCTTCGATGACATCGGGGGTCTCCAGCCCTTGAAGGAGGATCTGCGGACGGTTGTGGATTTTTTAAGCGAGCCACGCAAGTACGAGGAGGCCGGCGCGGATCTGCCCAAAGGCATTCTTCTTGTGGGACCGCCCGGAACCGGCAAAACATTGATTGCGCAGGTTATGGCCAACGAGGCACATGTCGGCTTTATCTATGCGAACGCTTCCGATTTTGTCGAGAAATATGTCGGCGTCGGAGCGTCCAGAATCCGTGACATGTTCCGGAAGGCGAGGAAAAAGGCACCCTGCATTGTTTTTATCGATGAAGTGGATACGCTCTGCGTCAAACGCGGAAACGACATGAATTCCGAGGACCGCAAGGCGCTTACCGCACTGCTTACCGAGATGGACGGCTTCCGCAAAGATGAAAACATTCTGGTGATCGGCGCGACCAACCGGATTGAGGATATCGATACGGCGGCGCTTCGTCCCGGCAGGTTTACAGACATTTATACGGTGCCGCTCCCCGAAACAACGAAGGAGCGCATGGAAATCATCGATATCTACATGAAAGGCAAGAAATTTGCGGATGATTTCAGACGCCAGGATTTTGCGCGCGAGATGATGGGGCGAAGTCCCGCGGAAATCAAGGATATCCTGAATGAAGCGGCGATTATCAGTGTGCAGAAACGGCTTGGCAGTATTGACCGCGCCTGCGTCGAAGAAGCCGTGTACAAACGGCTGATGCACGGACATCAAAGGGACAACGCGGAGACTGATCCGGACGATCTCCGGATGATCGCGTATCATGAGTCAGGACATGTACTGATCGCGCGGCTGACCGGAGCGAGAGTCAGCAAAGTGACGATAATTCCATCGACCAATGGTGCGGGCGGTGTCACTTTCATCGATCCGCCGCAGAGAAAGCTTTACACCAAGAAAATGATGGAGAACGAAGTCATGCAGCTGTACGCGGGCAAAGTCTCCGAATATCTCGTCAGCGGCAGAGACTGGGACAAGACGACGCAGGGATGCTCGAACGATATTGAAAAGGCAACGTACATCCTCAAGGACATGGTTGATGCCTACGGCATGTCGGACAATGCTCTTGTGAATATGAATATTCTCAATCAGAAGACCGGTGAAAAATCCGCGGAATACATCGTAGAACTTTCCGCTAAGCTTCGGGATCAGACCGTGCGCCTGATGGAGTCGCACAAGGCGCAGCTCGACGCGCTCGCGCGGGAACTTTTAAAATCAGAAACGCTGTACGAGGAACAGATTGACAGCATTATTTTCACAAAGGAGAGCGCACCGGCCGGATTATCATAAACAGACTTTAATAAAAACTAATGGCACAAGATGTGATTTTTGCTGTAGAATGGTGTCAGAAAGTAGAAATACAGTATCTGATGAGTCAGACAATTACGCGCGGATCATCAGGACAGAAGCGAAGATCAGCTGGATTTACAGTGGAAAACATGACTTACCATGAATTAATCATTGAAGCAAGACGAATATTTGACAAGGCAGACGCATCCTGCATCAGGGAGCATGTCGCCGTGCAGTTTGACGTTACAGGATACGCGGCCGGAACTTTCTATCTCGAAGTAAAGGACGGCGTAATTCATATTGAACCGTATCCGTACTATGATCATGATGCGAGAATTCTTGCATCGGCGGAGGCTATTCTGGATATGCTCGGCGGAAAGGCGAGACTGTGCGATGAGGTGCAGTACGGCCGTGCCAGAATCAGCGGGAATATCGGAAAGGTTACCAGACTGCATGATATCCGGCTGCGGGAGAGAGTGCGCTGATAAGGTTATAACAGGAAATAAATGGTGAAAAAGGACCCGGACTCCTGTGAGAGCAGGAATCCGGGTCCTCTGTTCAGCTGGCAACGGGAATCGGACCCGTGACCTCCGCACTACCAATGCGACGCTCTACCGACTGAGCCATGCCAGCATACATGCGCATCTTTTCTTTCAGACGCAAGTTGTATTTTACCATAGGGGAAACATCATTGCAAGTAAAAAGTGCCGGAGAAACGGAGCCCGCTTCTCCGGCACTTTACTGACTGGCTTAAATATCTCTATGTGTCGCCGAATAAATAACCCATCCGCAGAAGGCAATGATTGCAGCCACTGCGAAAATAACTCCCATGTTCATATTGCCCTCCTTTCAAAAAGAAATCTGATAATGATAATATAATACAACATTTATCAAAAATAAATGCACTGAATAGACAAAAAAACGGAATAAATTTGTGCATGAATTGCCTCTTGCGGGGACGGGCGGGAGAAGTTACAGTATTTGCATCACCCGGCAGTCTTTTTGCCGGGAATCTGCCGGCAGCTCTTGCCGGCGCAGTAACCGCATTTCTGCAGTCGGATCTTATATCACATCGGAGGGAGATCATGTCGCTAGGTAATTTATTACACTTTTTCAGGGATGCCAATCAGGAAGAAGAGCAGGAGAAGGATGAACAGACCTTTTACGCAGGTCAGCAGCCGCTTGTCGCAAAGGCTCCGCAGGATTCCGCTTCCCGCGCTTATTTGTTCAGAACGGCTGCCCTGATGATCGTCGGTATAGCTGCAGCCGCAGCGCTTTTCTTTGTCATTCTGCGCGGTGACGCGGCGCAGCGCAGCTTTGCCGCGGAGAGTGACAGGAAGCTTGAAGAGAAGCTTACAGTGATTGAGAAGAGTATCAGCTCGCTCCAGAACGGGAGTGTTCAAAGCGGGAATGCGTCTTCGAAGGACGCGGAACAATACAAAAAAGTGACAGCCGCTGTTTCTTCGATGAAGCAGAATCTTGATTCCTTCCGTCAGGGCAGCAGTAACACGAATGAGGAGCTTTCGCAGAGCCTCGACAGTGTCATTCAGGGATTGGATACGCTGCAGAAAGAAATGAAGGAAGCGGGGAAGAAATCTGCGGCGGAAGCGGACAAGGCGGCGAGGGAAGAAGAAAACCGCAGAAAGACGCTGGAGCAGAGAACCCTGGAGACTGAAAAAAAGCTTGACCGGACGGCAGAAGACATCCGAAATCAGATCCGGGTTATTCTTGCAGAAGCGAAGGACAGTGAAAGCGGAGAAATGGAAGAACTGAAAAAGGCCCTTGCCCGAACGGATGAAGAACTCGGCAGTCTGATGAAAGGGCAGCGCAGCGAATTTGAAGCCGCCATACAGAGAACGCAGGACGGAATCGCGCGAACGCAGAAGAATATCGCGGAAACGGGCCAGCGGATGGAAAAGCTTGCGGCGGACAGCGCGCAGGAGGCAGGTACACGGCAGGCAGAGCTTTCACAAGGCCAGCAGACAATTTCCCGGCAGCAGCTAAGCAGTCTGGAAAAACAGGAGTCGATCATAGAAAGGCAGCAGGAGATGGCGCAGCTGCAGGCTGCAATCTTTGATTCGCAGGACGCGTTCGCTAAGTCACAGGAGCAGCTGCAGAGCACGGCGGCACAGATTCTGGATCTCTCCGGGGCACTCCTCGATAAGCAGTCCGGTATCCTGGCATCGCAGGGAACCATGGAACAGTCGCAGGAAGCACTCAGGTCGGCGCAGGATGCGCTTACGGGTCGTCAGACAGAGCTTGCGCAGTCACAGCAGCGCATCGAGGAGAATCAGAATGCGTTGATGAAACAGATGGAAGACCTGTACGCTGCTGTTGAATTTCTTTTGAAGAAAGAGACAGGAGATAAGGAGCAGAATCCCCGCGAAGAGGAAGAGCCGCCGCAGAAGCCGGAAGAATCGGATGAGCAGCAAAAGCCTGAGACAGATGCGTCCGAAAAAGTGCCTTCCTCCGAGGAAAGGATTGGAAATCAATAGATTGCTTCCCGGTGAAAGGCATAAGAAAAGCCGGAGCAGACAGCCCCGGCTATACGGATTTTCCTTAATATGTTATTGATGCCGGACACGCGCTTCCTGTGCGTGTCCTGTCAGCGGGCGACTGCCCCGGGTTTCCGGGATATCGTTTCCGCGCTGCCGAAGATTTTCTGCCGGAACGGAAGAAGCGCTCCAAGCAGTACTTCGCCGAAGAGATAGCAGGAAATAACTTCTCCTGCGCCGACGGTTGCCATCAGAAACCAGAGTGCTCCCGGAATGTGGTAAGCATAACGCAGTACAAGCGGAACGATCAGCATGTTTGCTACAATCGGAGGGATTGGTGCAAGCCAGCGGTTCTTGCGAAGCGCGTAGGTACCGAGCGCACCAAGGAGAGTTGCGAAGGTTCCGAAAATGATATCGGGCAGCGCGCAGCCTGTCAGTATGTTCGAAAGAAGGCAGCCGATGACGACGCCCGGAACAGCGGCAGGTGTGAAGTAGGGTAAAATCGTTAGAACTTCGGAAAAACGGACCTGAATTGCGCCACTTGCGAGATTGAAGCTTGCCGCAAGCATTGTAAGAATAACGTAGACAGCCGCGATGACGGCCGCGTGGACCAGATACAGAATTTTATTGTGGTTCATTAGAAAATTGCTCCTTTAGTTATTAATGAGTGGGAAGGAAGATGGTGCTCTAACACTCTTATTATAGTGACGGAAAATCCGCGTCAGTGGCTATCATAGCGCGGATCTTGTGTTTTGTCTATGTTTCGTGAGGGCAATCGAAACGAATAAACAATCCGGTATGTGGATATATATATTTGCAATGACTGATTGTTCATAATGAAAAATAGTGAAAAAATAGCGAAATTATAATGGCAGTTATATCCAAGTTCCGATAGAATCATCTAGAGGTGATCCGGAATTATTAAAGCAATACTTACCAATGATATTCTTAAGTATATTACAGATATTGAAAAAAACAGACATAGAATTTCAACTGTAAAGCTGCCCCGTTCAGTTGCAAGTAAATTGCGTAAAAACTCGAAAAAAAGAGTTCGTATGCATCGAACAAGATTGAAGGGAATCCCCTTTCGGAGTAACAGGTTGACGAAGTAATAGAGAGATGAAGGAAAACATTTTTTAAAGCCCGAACAGGAAGTAAGAAACTATTTTCTTGCATTAAATTATCTTGAAGAGCAGGCAAAAAAGAAAGCTAAGTTTTCCAAAGAACTTATTCTTGCAGTGCAGAAATACGTAGAAAAGGGAGCATCCAAGGGAAAAATAGGACTTCGCGGCCGTATGCCGCCGGGGTGCTTTTTGCTGTGTATGATTCACAAACTTCTTGATATCAATGGATATGGATTTAATGGAATTGGCTCTCTGGAAGAGTATTATGCCTATGATGTAAGTGAATACTACGAAGCCATTCAAATGCTGAGGAAATAGCAGGAAGCTTTTCTTATTTGAAAGGGAAGGAGAAAGAATTGCTGCTGTTTCTTATAAAGAATTATAAAAGGGAATTCACTCCTATTGAAGTCAGCAGAGAGTTTGCCGTCACAAATAAAACGATTATTAACAGACTGTCCATTCTTGCAAAGAACGGATTTGTTGAACCTATTATGGTAAAAGAGCGTATCAGATCGTATAGACTGAGCGATTTTACAAAAGAACATGAAAAAGAATTGAAGAAGTCATTACAGTAACCGCGCGTGTGTGAGATGGTCATAAATTGTAATACTTTTGCCTTTACTCCCCAACTGTTATAAAATATTATCCGGTATAATTTTTTACACAGGAACCCGCAGGGGAATACGCAAATATGAATTACAGCAGCGATAATATTATCAAAATCCGAAGAGAGCTGAATTCCAGAGGGCGTCGCAGAGCGCACAAGATTACTACGCTTATTGCGACGCTTCTTCTGGTTGCGGTTATCGGTGTGATCGCGGCTGCGATCAGCGCGGGACTCGGTGCTTTCCGGGGAATGATTGACACAGCGCCGGACATCAGCAACATTGACGTTACACCGACAGGATTTTCCACATTCGTCTACGACAATCAGGGCAAACAAACCGCGAAGCTCGTATCCACCGATTCCAATCGAATTCCGGTTACGATGGACATGGTACCGAAGGACCTGCAGCACGCTTTCGTCGCAATTGAGGATGAGCGGTTTTACGATCACCATGGCATCGATATTCAGGGAATTTTCCGCGCGGCGTACCTTGGTCTGAAAAGCGGCAGCTTTTCGCAGGGAGCTTCTACGATTACGCAGCAGCTGATCAAGAACAATGTTTTCACGGGCTGGACGGACGAAACTTTTTCCGAGAGCATCCGCAGAAAGATACAGGAGCAGTATCTTGCGGTAGAGCTCGAGAAGAAAATGAGCAAGGACGATATCCTGCTCAATTATTTGAACACGATCAACCTGGGGCATAATACGCTCGGTGTCCAGGCTGCTTCCATGCGGTATTTCGGGAAACCGGTCAGCAAACTAACGCTCTCGGAGTGCGCGGTCATTGCGGGAATCACGCAGAATCCGACGCGCTATGATCCGATCACGTATCCGGAGAAGAACGCGAAGCGGAGGGAAAAAGTTCTTTCCAAGATGCTGGAGAACGGCTTTATCTCCAGAAAAGAGTATCAGAGCGCACTGGACGATGATGTTTATTCGAGAATCAAGACCGTTGACAACAAGACAAACGATAATCAGATCAACTCTTATTTTGTCGACGCTCTGACCGAACAGGTAACTGCGGACCTGGTGAAAAAGGGATACACCGAGACACAGGCCTTCACGCTTCTTTATTCGGGTGGCCTGAATATCTATTCAACACAGGACGCGAAGCTGCAGAAGATCGTTGACGACGCTGTCAGCGACGAGAGTATCTACCCGAACGGTACCCGCTGGTATCTGAATTATAATCTGAGCGTGCAGGATACGGACGGCACTGTGCAGAACTATTCGACGCAGATGCTCGAAACGTATTTCAAGCAGAAGAATCCGTACTTTACACTGATCTTCCGGACGAAGGATGACGCGCGGGCAGCAGAGCAGGAATATAAGGAATATGTTTTGTACAGCGGCGGCAAGGTCATTGCCGAAAGCGAAAACATCACGCCCCAGCCCCAGATTTCTCTGACACTGGAAGATCAGCATACCGGCGCCGTGCTTGCGATGAGCGGCGGCAGAGGCGAGAAGACAGCCAACCGGACGCTGAACCGCGCTGTTGATGTCGTCCGGCAGCCCGGATCGACTTTCAAGGTGGTTTCAACGTACGCGCCCGCCCTCGACGCGGCGGGACTTACCCTCGCGACAACACAGGATGACGCGCCGTATGCCTACGCGGACGGAACGCCGGTGCGCAACTGGTATGGAGAGGCTTACCGGGGTCTTTCCTCGCTCCGGCTTGGAATTCAGAATTCGATGAATATCGTCACAGTCAAGACACTGGTCCAGATTACACCGCAGCTTGGCTTTGATTACCTGAAGAAATTCGGATTTACGACACTGGTGGAACGGGAAGAAATCGGCGGTAAGGTCTATTCCGACATCCAGCCGACGCTCGCGCTCGGCGGTATCACCAAAGGTGTTAAGAACATCGAGCTGAACGGTGCGTATGCCGCAATTGCGAACGGCGGAGAATATATCGAGCCGAAGCTGTATACAAAGATTACAGACCATGACGGAAATGTGATCCTGGATGCTTCGCAGGATGCTGAAAAGAGACGCGTCCTGAAGGCGACGACCGCCTGGCTTCTGACTTCCGCGATGGAAGATGTAGTGACGAAGGGAACCGGAACGGCGGTCAACTTCGGAACTACGCCGATCGCCGGCAAAACAGGTACGACGTCAGATGAAAACGACGTCTGGTTCAGCGGATACACGGATTATTATACCTGCACAACCTGGGCCGGGTATGATGAGAACACGGATCTGGTTGGTCAGGAAGCAGGAATCGCCAAGAAGCTCTGGCGCGCCGTTATGGAAAAGGTGCATGAGGGTCTGCCTTCCCGTGATTTTACAAAGCCTTCCGGGATCGTGCAGAAGACGGTCTGCGCACTTTCCGGGAAACTTCCGGTGGCTGGACTTTGCGACGCGACGCTCGCGAACGAATACTTTGCCGAAGATGATGTGCCGACGGAAACCTGTGATGTTCACTATCAGGGAATGGTATGCGCAATCGACGGCCTTCCCGCGACAGATGAGTGTCCGTTCAAGGTGAGTGATGTCACTACCTTTAAGGAATCGGGACTGAAATGCCATCATACCGCGGAATTTATGGCCCGTGCCGATATCAATGAAGTTCTGGCAGAGGAACAGCAGGAGCTTGCTGCCAAGCAGGCGCAGGCGCAAGCCGAGGCAGCCGGCCGGCAGGCGGCATCTGCCGTAGAAGCTGCGAACGCGAATCTTCAAGCCGCGGCGGCCGCTTTGAAAGCAGCGCAGGATCAGCTCGTCGCGGCGCAGCAGTCCGGCGATACGGCCGCGGCGCAGACAGCGGCAGCTGCCGCGCAGACGGCGACGGAGAATTATAATACTGCCCTGCAGCAGCAGGCTGCGGCTCTTGCAGCAGCGCAGGCTGCGGCACAGGCGCAGAATAACCAGAATGCAGGTGCCGTACAGGATGGTCAGGCATCGCAGACACCTGCAGCAGGGGCCGGCGCTCCGTAGAATGGTGCCGTGCGAACGCCATAGCGGAATACGCGCAGGTAACAGGGAGAACCTTTGTGACGGAATATTATACGATTCGGGGCTGCGGCAGCGGTATTTACGAAGAAAAGAAATCAAGATTCATAGGGCAGGCTTTCCCGGTTACGACGCATGAAGAGATCAGGGAGATCCTTTCGAAGGTCCGAGGCAAATATTATGACGCAAGACATCACTGCTATGCCTATGTGCTCGGCGCGGACCGGATGGACCGGAAGGCATCGGATGACGGAGAACCCTCCGGCACGGCGGGACTGCCGATCCTGAAGGTGCTGGACGGAGCCATGGCCGCGAATGTTCTGGTTGTTGTAACCAGATATTTCGGCGGGACGCTGCTTGGAACCGGCGGTCTTACAAGAGCGTACACGGAAGCTGCAAAGGCGGCGGTTGCGGATGCCGGACTTGCCAGAATGCGGGAAGGAGAAGTCCTGACTTTAACGATGGACTATGCTTTGCTGGATCAGGTCAGCTATCTTCTGAAACAGAAAGGGATTGCCGGTACGGATTTGGAATATACAGACCGTGTATCCATGAAAATAACAGTTCCTTTATCCGAAACCGGTGAAATCCGGAAAGCACTTGAAGGAGCAGGATACGGCAGGATTGTCATTACATCATCTGGCAGAGGCTATTTCGGTTTTCCGGAATAAGCGCTGCGCGGCAGAAGGAGGTATGAGATGGAAACCAGAGAAGAGGAAGAGCAGAAAAATGAAGAACTGCTGGTCAACCTGCTGGAGACCAAGCAATACACGAAATTCAGACAGACCTGTGCTGACTTGCAGGCCGCGGATATCGCGGCGGTCATGGATGATCTCGAGGACGAGGATTCCCTCAAGATGTTCCGGATATTACCGAAGAGTATGGCGGCGGATGTTTTCGCGCAGCTCGAGATCGATGATCAGCAGTATATTATCCGTTCTCTGTCCGACAAGGAGTCCGCGAGCATTATCGATAATCTGATGGCCGACGACGCGACTGACCTTCTGGAGGAAATGCCTGCCAACGTCGTAAAGAAAATTCTTGCGAACGCGCGGCCGGACACGCGGGCGGACATTAACCATCTGCTGCGTTACCCGGAGGATTCAGCCGGCTCTGTCATGACGGTCGAGTTTGTGGATCTTCGGGAAAACATGACCGTCGCAGACGCGATTAACCGAATCCGGGATATCGGGATCGATTCGGAAACGGTCAACATTCTGTATGTGCTTGACAAGGAAAGAGTGCTGGTCGGAACCGTGGCGCTCCGGTATCTTCTGATCCACAAACAGGAAGAGGTTATCGGTGATTTCATGAATGAGAATGTCGTCTGCATCGAAACGACGGACGACCAGGAAGAAGCGGCCAAGATGCTGCAGAAGTATGACTTTACGGCCATGCCTGTTGTCGACGGCGAAAAGCGGATGGTTGGTATCATCACGATCGACGACGTAGTAGATATCATGGAAGAAGAGGCTACTGAAGATATCGAGAAGATGGCCGCGATTGTGCCTTCCGACAAGACGTACTTCAAGACTTCGATTTTCGAGACCTACAAGCACCGGATGCCATGGCTTCTGCTTCTGATGATTTCAGCGACGTTCACCGGGGCAATTATTACCAGTTATGAAAAAGCGCTTGCCTCGTATGTCGTTCTGACAGCATATATCCCGATGCTGATGGATACGGGCGGGAATGCCGGCTCGCAGGCTTCGGTTTCCATTATCCGTGCGCTCTCCCTGGATGAAGTGGAGTTCCGGGAACTGCCGAAGGCGATATGGAAGGAGCTGCGCGTAGCGGTCATGTGCGGCATAACTCTTGCTGCGGTCAATTTTGTCAAGCTCCTGATTGTTGACAGGATTCCCATGGAAATCGCGGCCATTGTCTGTCTGACGCTGGTTGTCGTTGTTATATTCGCAAAGTTCATCGGCTGCTGCCTGCCGCTTCTGGCAGACAGAATTCATCTGGATCCCGCAGTCATGGCATCGCCGCTGATAACGACGATTGTTGATGCGGTTTCGCTGCTGACTTATTTCCAGATCGCGACGCGCATACTTCACCTGTAAAATAAAAGAGAGGGCGCATACCTCATGAAGGATTCGTTCATGGGGTATGCGCCCTCGTTATTTCCATTAATATAATAACAGCGAACAGCGGGCCGGCCCGGCTGTGCTTAACTGCGGCAGGCTCCGGTTTTATCCCTGCGCCTGTGCCTTCATATTCGCCGCAATGTTCGCGCGCTTTCTGAGCCGTGGATCCAGAATCTTCTTTCTAAGACGCAGATGCTTTGGCGTGACTTCCAGAAGCTCGTCCGTATCCACATATTCGATTGCCTGTTCCAGCGACATGATTCTGGGGGGAACAAGACGAAGCGCCTCATCGGAAGAAGAGGTACGCGTATTGGTCAGATGTTTGGTCTTGCAGACATTGACTTCAACATCTTCGGACTTGGCGGACTGGCCGATAATCATGCCGGAGTAAACTTCTTCGCCTGCGCCGATAAACAGGACACCGCGTTCCTGCGCGTTATACAGTCCGTAGGTAACGGCAGTGCCGGACTCGAAGGCAATCAGGGAGCCGGTCTTTCTGTACGCGATATCGCCCTTGTACGGCTCGTAATCGAGGAAAATAGTATTCAGAATACCGTTCCCCTTGGTATCCGTCATAAACATGCCGCGGTAGCCGATCAGTCCTCTCGAAGGAATATGGAATTCCAGCCTGGTGTAACCGCCGTTGGCCTTGCCCATGTTGATCAGCTCGCCCTTTCTGCGGCCGAGCTCCTGAATGACATTGCCTGCAAATTCTTCAGGGACATCGATGATGGCTTCTTCGATGGGCTCAAGCTTTTTGCCGTTTTCATCGTAGTGATAGATGACTTCCGCCTTGGAGACCGCGAATTCATAGCCTTCGCGGCGCATAGTCTCGATCAGAACCGAAAGATGCAGCTCGCCGCGGCCGGAGACCTTGAAGGTATCGGTCGAATCGGTGTCCTCCACGCGAAGAGACACATCGGTATTCAGTTCCCGCATCAGTCTTTCGCGGATATGGCGGGATGTAATATACTTGCCGTCCTTGCCGGCAAGCGGAGAGTCGTTGACACAGAAGGTCATCGAAATCGTGGGGTCTTCGATCTTGGGGAAAGGAATGGCCTCTACTTTTTCGGGGCCGCAGATCGTATCGCCTATATGCAGCTCATCGATACCGGAGATGGCAACGATCGATCCCATTTTCGCTTCCTGCACCGGAACCTTCTGCAGGCCCTCGAACTCATACAGCGTGTTGATTTTGCACTTGACGAGCTTGTCATGGTCGTGATGGTTAACAAGGACAACATCCTGACCGACCCTGATCGTGCCATTGGATACCTTGCCGATACCGATCCGTCCGACATACTCGTTGTAGTCGATCGTGGAGATCAGTACCTGTGTCGGCGCGTCCGGATCTCCTTCCGGCGCCGGGATATGGTTAATGATGGTCTCGAACAGGGGCTTCATGGACACTCCCGGGCTGCCGAGGTCCAGCGTAGCGATTCCGCTTTTAGCGGATGCGAAAACAAACGGGCAGTCCAGCTGATCGTCGTTCGCGCCAAGGTCCATCAGAAGTTCGAGAACTTCATCGATGACCTGTGTCGGACGCGCACCCGGGCGGTCGATCTTGTTGATGCAGACAATGATTGAGAGGCCGAGGGCCATCGCCTTGGACAAAACAAACCTCGTCTGGGGCATCGGTCCCTCAAACGCGTCGACAACAAGCACGACGCCATCCACCATTTTGAGGACACGCTCGACTTCGCCGCCGAAGTCCGCGTGACCGGGGGTGTCCAGAATGTTGATTTTCACGCCGTTATAATTCACGGCTGTATTTTTACTGGTAATTGTGATGCCGCGTTCACGCTCGATCGCGCCGGAATCCATGACTCTGTCCACAACTGCCTGATTTTCGCGGAAAACACCGCTCTGGCGCAGAAGCCCGTCGACAAGCGTTGTTTTGCCGTGGTCGACATGGGCAATAATCGCGACATTTCTTACGTCTTCTCTTTTCATCGTCAGAAACCTCTTTACTATTTGCCTCGATGAATGAACATCTGTTTGTTCTTCTACAATAAAACCGATCTATTTTAACATTGAAACAGTCTTTATGCAACGGATGAAAAAAAGGAGACAATTCTTTGATACCCCTTGGGAGATATGGTAAGATTGTTTTGATTCGGAAGTTTTCCGATTCGAATTTATTTCAGGCCGTTAGACCGGCAGAAGGGACCGGATATTATCATGAGCAGAATTATCCTGAAACTCAGCGGAGAAGCGCTGGCGGGCAGCAAGGGAACCGGATTTGACGAGGAGACGGTCCGCGGCGTCGCGCTGCAGGTGAAGACTCTTGTAGACAAGGGAACGCAGGTGGGCGTCGTCATCGGCGGCGGCAATTTCTGGAGAGGACGCACGGGCACGGAAATCGACCGCGTGAAGTCCGACCAGATCGGAATGCTCGCGACGGTCATGAACTGCATTTATGTATCGGAAATTTTCCGCGGCGAGGGCATGCTGACGAATATTCTGACCCCGTTTGAAATCGGCGGTTTTACAAAGCTTTTTTCAAAGGACCGTGCGAACAAGTATTTTGAGCGGAACATGGTCGTATTCTTTGCCGGCGGGACCGGACATCCGTATTTTTCAACCGATACGGGCGTTCTGCTGCGAGCCATCGAGGTGGATGCAGATGCTGTTCTGATGGCGAAGAATATTGACGGCGTCTATGACAGTGATCCCGCGAAGAACAAAAATGCGGTCCGTTTTGACCGGCTGTCCATTGACGACGTAATCAGCAGAAATCTGCAGGTCATCGACATGACGGCATCGATTCTTGCGAGGGACAACAAGATGCCCCTGCGTATCTTTGATCTGAATGAAAAGGATGGCATTATCAGAGCGGCATCCGGAGACTTTAACGGTACAACAATTACGGTAGACTGATTACAGGGAGGTTACATTATGGCAAACGAGAAGATCAAGGCTTACGAAGAGAAGATGACAAAAGCGGTGAATTTCCTCGATACGGAGCTGGCTGCCGTAAGGGCAGGCCGCGCGAATCCGCATGTGCTGGACCGCATCCGCGTGGATTATTACGGCACACCGACACCGCTCCAGCAGGTGGCGAATATTTCGGTTCCGGAAGCGAGAATCATTCAGATTCAGCCCTGGGACAAGAATCTTGTCAAGGATATTGTGCGCGCGATCAATATGTCCGATATCGGCATCAATCCGACGCCGGACGCGACGACGGTAAGGCTTGTTTTCCCGGAACTGACAGAGGACAGACGTAAAGAGCTGGTCAAGGATGTAAGGAAGAAAGGCGAGGAAGCCAAGAACGCCATCCGCAATATTAGAAGAGACGGAAACGAGGACTTCAAGAAGCAGAAGAAGGCCGGCGAAGTCTCCGAAGATGTCATTGCCGATCTGACAGACGAACTGCAGAAAGTTACTGACAAATATATAGGGCAGGTCGATGCGATGATCGAGAACAAGCAGAAGGAACTGATGACCGTCTGATCAAAGGAGGTCTGCCTGCGGACGCGGGAAGGATGCACCATGGCTGATACACAGAGAAAGATTCCGGCGCATGTCGCAATTATCATGGACGGCAACGGGCGCTGGGCGAAGAAAAGAGGACTGCCGCGCACGATGGGACACGCGCAGGGAGCGAAGGTTGTCGAGCAGATTCTGGAAGACGCGGACCATATGGGAATCCGGTATCTGACCGTATATGCGTTTTCGACCGAAAACTGGACAAGGCCCGGCACGGAGGTAAAGGCGCTGATGAACCTGCTCCGTACCTATATGAAAACGTCGCTCGCCAAGTGCGCGAAGAACAATGTGCGGATCCGTGTGATCGGGGATAAGTCGAGACTGGATCCGGATCTGCAGGATTCGATCCGGACGCTGGAAGAGGCAACGAAGAATAATACCGGCATCGGCTTTCAGATCGCAATCAATTACGGATCAAGGGACGAGATAACCAGAGCTGTCCGGAAGATCGCGCAGAAAACGGCTGCGGGAGAACTGCGTCCGGAGGATATTACGGAAGAGACAATTTCGGATGCGCTGGATACCGCGGGAATTCCGGACCCGGATCTGCTGATCCGCACCTGCGGTGAGGAGCGGCTTTCAAACTTCCTGATGTGGCAGCTTTCGTATTCCGAAATGTATTTTACGGATACGGCGTGGCCGGACTTTACAAAGGAAGAGCTCGAAAAGGCAGTGGACGCGTATAACCACAGGGAGAGAAGATTCGGAGGTCTTACGCAGTGAAACAAAGAGTTATCAGCGGCGTTATCATCTTCATTCTCGCGGTTGCGCTGGGGTTGATTGGCGGCATCCCTCTTGCGGCGGTGCTGGCAGTCTGCTCGATGATCGGCTTCTATGAAATGACAAGAGTGCTGCAGGTCCACGGGAAGGAAGAGCGCTTCAATGTTCTTGAAGTAACAGGAGAAGTCTGGGCCGCGCTCTACTGGGGACTGCTTGTGTATCTGAGCATGAAGGACAACACGGACCGCTTTGTATCGGAGGCAAATTCCCTGGCCCTTCTTTGCATTTTCGGCGTATTCTTTGTGAACATGGGAATCTATGTTTTTACGTTTCCGAAGTATGAAGCGTCGCAGGTCATCGGTTCCGTGTTTGCGTTTTTGTATATTCCGATCATGATTTCGTGCATCTACCGTTCGATTTTTCTGCCGGCCGGACGCTTTGTATACGCACTGATCTTTTTCTGTTCCTGGATCTGCGATACCTGCGCGTGGGCTGTCGGGAGACTCTGCGGCCGGCATAAGATGGCGCCGGTTCTGTCTCCGAAGAAGACGGTGGAAGGCGCGATCGGCGGCATTGCGGGCAGCACGGCTCTGTGCGCAGGCGCGGCAGCGGTTGTAAGGATGCTGTATCCCGGTACGGATTTTATGGCAGAATTCATCATCATCGGCATTGCCGGCAGCATCATCAGCATGACAGGAGATCTTGCAGCTTCCGCGATCAAGCGCAACCACAATATCAAGGATTACGGGAAGATTATCCCCGGTCACGGGGGAATCATGGACCGGTTTGACAGTATCATCTTTACGGCGCCGGCAATTTATTATCTGGGCGTTCTGCTCCTGACGATTCTGCGCTGAAGCGCATACGAAGGGACAAGAGAAGAAGGAGTTTGTTGTGAAAAAACGACTGGTGATTATCGGTTCCACAGGTTCCATCGGGACACAGACGCTGGATATTGTGCGCGCATATCCGGAGGAACTGGAGGTTACGGCTCTTGCGGCCGGCCGGAACACGAAGCGGATGGAAGAGCAGATCCGCGAGTTTCGTCCGAAGGTAGTCTGCATGTGGGATGAAAAGGCGGCAGGAGAAGTCAGAGAACTTGTCCGTGACCTTCCGGTCCGTGTTGTCTGCTCGATGGAAGGACTGCTCGAGGAGGCGGCGCTTCCGGATTACGACATTTTTCTGAATGCGGTTGTCGGCATGATCGGCATCCGTCCGACGCTGGAAGCGATCCGCTGCGGTAAGACAATTGCGCTTGCCAACAAGGAGACGCTGGTAGCGGCAGGACATCTGATTATGCCCGCGGTGAAGGAGGCTGGTGTATCGCTGCTTCCTGTCGACTCCGAACACAGCGCGATTTTCCAGTGCATGAACGGAGAGCCGAGGCACAGAATCCGTAAAATCCTGCTGACCTGTTCCGGCGGAACTTTCCGCGGAAAGAAGCGTGAGGAGCTTGTCGGCATGCATGCTGCACAGGCGCTCAACAATCCCAACTGGAACATGGGCGCCAAGGTTACGATTGATTCCGCAAGCCTTGTCAATAAAGGCCTCGAAGTCATGGAAGCCAGATGGCTGTTTGATGTGGACGTGGATCACATTCAGGTTGTCGTGCAGCCGCAGTCCATTCTGCACTCCGCGGTTGAATATGTGGACGGCTCCGTGATGGCGCAGCTCGCGTCTCCGGACATGCATCTGCCGATTCAGTACGCGCTGTTTTATCCGGACAGAATGCCTCTGAAAATTCAGCCCCTTGACCTGTTTGCGGTACGTGACCTTCATTTTGAACGGCCGGATACCGAGACTTTCCGGGGACTTCCGCTTGCTTACAGAGCGGCGCGCGCCGGCGGCAGCATGCCGACGGTATTCGACGCCGCGGGTGAGGAGGCGGTCAGCCGCTTTATGAAGGATGAAATCGAGTTCCTGGATATCTATGATCTGATTGAAGGCGCAATGGACGCGCACCATGTTCAGGAGAACCCGACACTCGATGAAATTCTGTGCGCGGAGCAGGAAGCGCGGGACTATGTGCGCCGCGCGGTTTCTCTGGTCGGGCGCTGAAAAGGGCTTCACCTTCGTTATTTGCCTATGATTGTCAGTATTATCACATTTTTTATTATATTCTCGGTTATAGTTATCGGTCATGAATTCGGTCATTTCGCGATTGCCAGAAGAAACGGCATCCGTGTGACCGAATTTGATATCGGTATGGGTCCTCTCCTCTGGCATAAGAAAAGGGGGGATACGGACTTCTGCATCAGGCTGCTGCCTGTCGGAGGTGCCTGTATCTTTGACGGTGCCGACGCGCTCGCTGATGGAGTGAGTGAAGAGGAGATGGACGAACATGCCTATCCGCGCGCGGGTGTGTTTGCCAGAATGGCAACGGTCCTCGGCGGTCCGTTCATGAACTTCCTTCTTGGATTTGTTTTCGCGCTGATCATTGTCGCGTTCAGCGGAACGGATCTTCCGGTCGTCTATCAGGTGCAGAAAGATTCGGCGGCGCAGGAAGCAGGAATTGAAGCGGGAGATACAATCACGAAAATCAACGGAGAGCCGATCCATTTGTACCGAGAGGTGCAGCTCTTTTCGATGATGAATTACGGAGAGCCACTGCGCATCACATTCAAACGGGGAGATCAGACCAAAGAGATCACGCTGACGCCGAAGTACAGCAAGGAGGATAACCGGTATTACATCGGCCTGGTGGGGTCGGGCAGTTATGTCCGTACCGGGCCGCTGCAGACGTTCCGGTACGCGTATTATGAGGCACTGTACTGGGTACGCGCGACATTCAAGTCGCTGGGGCTGATTGTGCGCGGACATTTCCACGCGGATGATCTGTCCGGGCCCGTCGGCATTGTCAAAGTCGTGGATGATACATATACGGAGTCGAAACCCTACGGACTGCCTGCGGTACTGCTCTCGTTCCTGAGTCTTTCCACGCTCCTCTCGATCAACCTCGGCATTATGAATCTGCTGCCTTTTCCCGCGCTGGACGGCGGACGGCTGGTTCTTCTGATTATCGAAGCCATCCGCGGGAAGAAACTCAATCCAAGGTATGAAGGGTATATTACTATGGCCGGTGCCATGATGCTGATTGCCCTGATGATATTCGTGCTGTTCAATGATATCACTAAGTTTTTCTGATAAAAGGAGGCCGCTATGGCTTATCGTGATCATACAAAGGTGGTAAAAGTCGGAAATGTACTGATCGGAGGTGGAAATCCGATTGCGATCCAGTCGATGACAAATACCAGAACCGAAGATGTAAACGCGACCGTGCAGCAGATTCTGCGCCTCGAAGAAGCAGGCTGTGAGATAATCCGTTCCACGGTTCCGAATGAGCGCGCCGCGAAGGCAATCGCAAAAATCCGCAGTCAGATTCACATTCCGCTCGTCGCGGATATTCATTTTGACTACAAAATGGCAATTGCCGCGATCGAAAACGGCGCAGACGCAATCCGGATCAATCCCGGCAACATCGGTTCGGAAGAGCGTATCGATGCGGTTGTTTCCTGCGCGAAAGAGCATGGTACACCGATCCGCGTCGGTGTCAATTCAGGCTCGCTCGAGAAAAATCTGGTTGAAAAATACGGCGGCGTTACCCCGGAAGGCCTTGTGGAGAGCGCGCTGGACAAGGTTCACATGGTCGAGAGAGCAGGCTTTGATCAGATTGTCATCAGTATTAAATCATCGGATGTACTGACAGCGGTCAAAGCGCACGAGCTGTTAGCACAGAAGACCGATTATCCTCTGCATGTCGGCATTACGGAAGCAGGCACTGTTTACGGAGGCAACATCAAGTCCGCGATAGGACTTGGTATCATCCTGTACGAGGGAATCGGAGACACGATCCGCGTTTCACTGTCCGGAGATCCGGTAGAAGAAGTGCGGACCGCCAGACAGATTCTCCGGGATCTGAAGCTGCGGACGGGCGGAGTTGAAGTAACGAGCTGTCCGACCTGCGGCAGAACCAGAATTGATCTGATCGGACTTGCCAATCAGGTCGAAAAAATGGTCGAGAAATACCCTTATAATATCAAGGTCGCGGTCATGGGCTGTGCCGTCAACGGCCCCGGAGAAGCGAAGGAAGCCGATATCGGAATCGCGGGCGGCGACGGCGAAGGTCTTCTGATTAAAAAGGGGCAGATCGTCCGAAAGGTTCCGGAGGACGAGCTTTTGTCTGTTTTGAAGGACGAGCTGGATCACTGGCAGTCGTAATGAGGTTTTGTTTTGGCTGAAAAACTGTTTTTTGAGGTTCTGCCGACCGTCCGTGTCGACAAAGGAATGCAGGATCTTTTCCGGGATGTGAAGATATCCAAGGTGAGTCTGAGCAAGGGCAGAGACCGCCTTCGGATTTATATGATATCCCGGCATCTGATTCCGAAAAAATTCATCTACAGGATGGAAAACGAGATCACGGGTGAAGTCTGTCATGGAACGGACGTACAGGCGGAGCTGATCGAACGGTATGACCTCTCGCGCCAGTATAACGCGAAGAGTCTGATGCAGGCCTACAGAGATTCGATCACACTTGAAATGTGGAAGAAGAGCCCGATTGAAGGCAGTCTTTTCGGCAGCGCGGATATCGAATATCCGGAAGATAATGTCATTCTCCTGCGCATGGAGAAGAACGCGCTCGGAGAAGCAGAAGAAAAGAGGATGAAGGACCTGCTTGGCTCGATTTTCGTAGAAAGATGCGGGCTGGACGTTCATTTTCAGATGGAATATTCTCTTCCTGTGCGCAGCCATGCGCGCGCGGTTCTGGATGCGCAGACTCCTGTGACGAAAGAAGCTGCTGCCGGCACGGCAGAAAACGAAGCTCCGGACGCTGCGGGACCGGAGCAGACCGGCAGTACAGAGGCTGTGACAGAGCCTTCCGGACCGCAGACCCGAAAGGATGCCGGGGGCGAACAGGGCAGCGCGAAGAAGGTGAAGAAGAATCGCGCAGTGCTTGGGTTCATCCGCTCCAGGAATCCTGCGGTCATCTGCGGCCGTGATTTTGACGATCATGTTATACCGATCAAGGACATTGTCGGAGAAATCGGAGAAGTCTGCGTCCGCGGTCAGATCAGGAGCAGTGAAAGACGCGATATCAGGAACGACAAAACAATTATCAAGTGCGTCATTACCGACTTTACCGATTCGATTATTGTAAAGCTTTTCGCGCCGACCGAAGTCGCAGAGCAGACGATGAACCGGCTGGCTCCGGAAAAATTCATCAAGGTCAAGGGATTCACGAAGCTGGATACCTACGACCATGAAATCACCATCACATCGCCTTCGGGGATCATGGAGATCCCCTCTTTTGTGGTACACAGAGAAGACCATTACAACCAAAAACGCGTCGAGCTGCACCTGCACACAAAAATGAGCGATATGGACGGTGTATCCGAATGCAAGGATCTTGTCGAGCGGGCGTACAACTGGGGAATGCCCGCGGTCGCAATAACTGATCATGGCAACATTCAGGCTTTTCCGGATGCAAATCATGTCGTGCAAAAGCTCTTTGATAAGGCAAATGAAAAACGCGCGAAGGAGAATCTCCCGCCTGTTGACCGCCAGAATTTTTTCAAAGTCATTTACGGCGTAGAATGCTACCTTGTCGATGATCTGCGGCAGATCGTCACGTTCGGAGATACGGCGAATGATCCTGCCTTTACAGACAAAGCCTCATATATCACAGAAGCCGGAGAAGAACCGTCTCCCGGAGACTACAGCGTGGAAAAAGGCTCGTATGTTATTTTTGATATCGAGACGACCGGTTTTTCCTGTGATAATGATAAGATCATTGAAATCGGCGCTGTCCGCTATGAAAAAGGCGTGCGCACAGGAGAGTTTTCCGAATTTATCAATCCGGGTATTCCCATCCCATACAGAATTACACAGCTGACCAGCATCACGGACGAGATGGTCATGCAGGCGCCTCCCGTCAGTGAGGTTTTGCCGCGCTTTCTGGAGTTCTGCAAGGGCTGTGTCACGGTCGGACACAATGTCAGCTTCGATATCAGTTTTATCCGGAAAAATGCGCGTGATCTCGGACTGCCATGTCCTCTGACAACGATTGATACGATGGACATGGCAAGGACTGTTTTGCCGGGCCATAAAAGCTACAACCTGGACGCTGTCGGAAAGCTGTTGAACGTCGTCAATCCACATCATCACCGCGCGGTGGACGACGCCGCGACAACCGCGGAAATCTTCATCCGGCTGCTTCCGATGTTCACAGAAAAAGGAGCTGTGACGCTCCGGGGCATCAACGCGATGGCACAGGACGACCCGGATATTATCCGGAGAAAACGGCCGTATCATTGCATTCTGCTCGCGAGAAATACCATCGGCAGAGTCAACCTGTACCGTCTGATCAGCGCGTCTCACCTGACGTACTTCTATCAGAAGCCGAAGATTCCCAAGAGCCTTCTGATCAAATACAGGGAAGGGCTGCTCGTCGGCTCCGCCTGCGTCGCGGGAGAACTGTATCAGGCGATTCTGGATCAGAGGAGCGAAGAGAGAATCGCGGAAATCGTACAGTTTTATGACTATCTGGAAATCCAGCCTAGGGACAACAACCGGTTTCTGATCTCGTCCGAACGCTATGAGAAGATAAAAAGCGAAGAGGATGTGCTGAACATCAACCGGAGAATCGTGGCACTTGGCGATAAATTCGGAAAGCCGGTTGCCGCCACCTGCGATGTGCATTTCCTTGATCCGGAAGATCAGATTTACCGCACAATTTTGCAGGACAGTATGGGTATGGGCGGCGACGCCGAGGAGCCGGCACCTCTGTACCTGCGGACGACCGATGAGATGATGGATGAATTCGCGTATCTGGGACAGACGAAGTGCGAGGAAGTCGTCATCACGAACACCAATAAAATCGCGGATATGATCGAACCGATTTCGCCTGTGCGCCCGGACAAATGCCCTCCTGTCATTCAGGATTCGGACAAGCAGCTGCGGGAAATCTGCTATAACAAGGCACATGCGATGTACGGCGATCCGCTGCCGGAAATTGTGTCGAAGCGCCTCGAGAGAGAATTGACTTCGATCATTAAAAACGGCTATTCGGTGATGTATATCATCGCGCAGAAGCTGGTGTGGAAATCCAATGAGGACGGGTACCTGGTCGGTTCGAGAGGATCGGTGGGATCTTCGTTTGTTGCAACCATGGCCGGCATTACGGAAGTCAATCCGCTCTCCCCGCATTACTACTGTGAAAAATGCCATTACTCGGATTTTGACTCTGATCTTGTGAAGTCCTACGCGGGCAAGTGCGGCGTCGATATGCCGGACAAAACATGTCCGAAATGCGGCGCGCCTCTGATCAAGGCGGGATTTGATATCCCGTTTGAGACGTTCCTTGGCTTCAAGGGAGACAAGGAGCCTGATATTGATCTGAATTTCTCAGGGGAATATCAGGCGAAGGCACATGCATATACGAAGGTTATTTTCGGACACGAGCAGACCTTCAAGGCGGGTACGATCGCGACTGTAGCGGATAAAACAGCGTTCGGCTACGTCCGCGGCTACTGCGAGCGGCACCAGAAGTCGATCCGGGGCTGCGAAATGCAGCGGCTTTCAGAGGGAATCACCGGCGTCAGGAGGAGTACAGGACAGCACCCGGGCGGTATCGTCGTACTGCCGGTTGGTGAAGAAATCAATACGTTCACGCCGGTGCAGCACCCGGCGAATGATATGACGACGAATATCGTCACGACGCATTTTGACTATCATTCCATTGATCACAATCTGCTGAAGCTCGATATTCTGGGACATGATGACCCGACGATGATCCGCATGCTGCAGGATCTGACCGGGATCGATCCGATGAACATTCCGATTGCGGACCCGAAGGTCATGAGCCTTTTTACGTCGACAAAAGCGCTCGGCATTACGCCGGAGCAGAACGGCGGCATCAAGGTCGGGACACTGGGCGTCCCCGAATTCGGTACGAAGTTTGTCATGGGAATGCTGCAGGATACGCAGCCGAAAACGCTGTCCGAGCTGATCAAGATCTCCGGTCTCTCGCATGGAACCGATGTCTGGCTTGGAAACGCGCAGGAGGCAATTGCAAACGGATTCTGTACGCTGGCAACCTGCATTGGCTGCCGTGACGATATCATGACGTATCTGATCGGCAAAGGACTGGACCCGTCGGAGAGTTTCAAGATCATGGAGAACGTCCGGAAGGGAAAGGTTGCCGGCGGAGGCGTCAAGCAGTGGCCGCAGTGGTGTGAAGATATGAAAGAGCATGGCGTACCGGACTGGTACATGCGCTGCTGTGAGAAAATCAAGTACATGTTTCCAAAGGGGCATGCGGTCGCTTACGTCATGATGGCGCTGCGAATCGCGTGGTTCAAGGTTTACCGGCCGGCGGCGTATTACGCGGCATACTATACGATCCGCGCCAAGGCATTTGACTATGAGCTGATGGCGCAGGGGCAGGCACATCTTCTGGATGTCATGGAGCAGTATAACGCGAGAAAAGACGAACTGACGCAGGCGGAGCAGTCGCAGCTCGATGATATGATGATTGTGCGGGAGATGTATGCGCGGGGGATTTGTTTTGCTCCGATGGATATTACAAAAGCAAAAGGCAGACATTTCCAGACGGTTGATGACCGCACACTGATGCCTTCGTTCAACAGCATTGCCGGAATGGGGGACAAGGCGGCGGATCAGCTGGAAGAAGCCGTCAAACTGGGCCCGTTTGTGTCCAAGCAGGATGTGCGCGACCGCGCGAAGATCTCCGGTACGATTGTGGATAAAATGGTATCGCTTGGTATGCTCGGGGATCTGCCGGATACGAATCAGTTCAGTCTGTTTGATCTGGGAATGCGTTAAATAGGGGGAGTAATGGAGTTTGCTGTCATCAGCGAGAGCATCCGGGAGACCAAAAAGATCTACGGCGCAATCTATGAGTGGGGGATGCGCAGGAAAAAGGCACCTTCGGTCCGTACTTTCCGGAGCGCAAGAGAATACCTGAAAGCGGATACCGGCGGATTTACGATGACGTTCATCGCTCTCCATGACAGCACCGGCATGGAACTGCTGCAGCGGCTGTACGAACAGAACGCACCGGGACTTTTCATCTTTGTCTCGGACGATGAGAGGCAGGCACTGCAGGCAATCCGCTGCCATGTGTTCGGGTATTATGTGCGTCCTGTCAATAAAGAGAAGGTTATGACGTCGCTGGATGACATGATTCTTTTTGAGAAGCGGTTCGACGCGAGGAAACAGGTGACCTTTCCTTCCCACAGGCAGAAAGTAACACTGCCTGTGGCTTCGATCGAGTATATCCTGTCCGACAATCATTATATTGATGTGTATGCAGCGTCCAGCGAGCCCGGCAGGCCTTCGTTTTCCTGCCGGATGAAGCTTTCGGAAGCCGAGCAGCTGCTCGATGATGCCCGGTTCCTCCACTGTAACAGGGGAGTCCTCATCAATATGGACCGCGTCGCGTCTTTCGATGACAGACAGTTCCTGCGCATGGAAAACGGAGAGAACTTTGAAATTAAAAAGAGCGGACGCAGCCAGATCGCGGGCCTCCTGCGGCACTACAGGAAAGAAAGCCGGTTAGGATAAGAGAATTGAGCGCACATCATCCGCGTTAAATGTAACACCGGCAAGGTGTTTTGTCTCAATCTGGAAGAGGGCGTTTGCCGCGAGATGTTCCGCGGCCTGCTCGAGATCCCGGACGCCCGGCATATCGGAATACAGATCAATAATCGCGTCTACCGCGCTGTCCCGTATGACGCATTCATCCTTGTCCATTTCCATTTTCCGGAGAACTTTCGGAAGAGAGTATTTCTTGAAAATGATCTTCTTCTCATCGTGTGTATAGTCCGGAATATCAATCACTGCAAAACGGGTCAGGAGCGGATCGCTGATTCTGCTCTTGTCGTTTGCCGTGGCGATCGGATATACGCCCTGGGTGGGAATCGTGCATTCGATATAGTTGTCCGTGTAACCAAGTCCGTCCAGAAGCGTTAACAGCGCGTCTGCCGGGTTTCCGGAGGAGCCGCGCGCGTCGGATTTATCCAGCTCGTTGATAATAAATACAAGATTGGAGGCACCGGCCTGGGAAAAAGCTTCCATGATTTTGCCGGGCTTCGCGTTTGCGTAGACTCTGGGGCTGCCGGTCAGCGCCTCGCTGTCATGAATGGCGCTCATGTCGAGAGACGTCCAGGGAAGACGCAGAATTTTGGCAACCGCGTAGGCAATCTGGGATTTTCCGGTGCCTGCCGGTCCGCAGAGAAGAAGGCCGTAGCTTGGAAGCGTATGCGTCCGGTTAATCTGGATGATGGTTTCAATGACACGCTGCTTGACTTTTTCAAGGCCGTACAGCTCTTCATTTAGAATACGTCTTGCCTTGTCCGGATCGATGGATTCGAAATAGGTATCTTTCCAGCGGATATGCAGCATCATCGAGAGAGCGCGCTGCGCGTGGCGCTTCTCCTCGGGACTGATTGTGTTCGTATTGATCAGCGCGATGTTACGGTGGCACCAGTTCAGAATATTCCGGGGCAGCGTTTCACCTGTGATCTCCAGAAAATCCACCATACTCGGCATGTCCGTCAGAAGCATATCCTGCGGTATGTTCTCCGCTTCTTCGCCCTCCGGCAGGTCTTCCGGCGGATTGGAAGCCAGAAGGCGCTGAATGGAGAGCTGCAGAAAATCATTATTGGCAGTCTCAATGCTCTGGTTCGAGTTAATGTCGACAGCCCGGATCTTATAAACTGCGTAGCCCCTCCGGCAGGGGATGCCGGAGAGCCGGACGCCGATATGGCTTTTCCCAAGCCATTGCACGAGCCGGATAAAACGCCGGTCAAGCATCAGAATATCACAGCTGTGAAGCCTTCCGCCCGCGGTATATTCAAACGAGGAGCGCCTGTCCGGATTCGTGAATGCGCCGTTTTGATGATGCGGAAGAACGTGCGGCATGTCTTCGAGGATCAGGATCGGATGGTTTTCATCCGCATGGTGCGCATCGCTGCGCTCTATGGTATAGGTAATGACAGGCGCAGGCGCAGCGTCTTTGCCGGCACTTTGCGGCCTTGATTCTGCGGAGGCATGGCTGCCTTCCGCCGGTGCGGACGTTGATCCTTCGAAAGGCGCGGATTCTGCTGCATTTTCCTTCCGTGAAGCTCCGCCTTCCGGCCTGACCTGCGCTGTCGGATCGCCTTCTCCCTTTTCAATAAAACCGAGCGTTGTATAACTGGAAAGCACACCGTCCAGATCGGCGTCGCTTAGAGATCCGCTCTGATCCCGCAGCAGTGTTTCCCAGAAAGAGCGCAGATTCGAAAGCTCCGAAGCTGTAACTTTGCTTGTATAGCGCATGCCGTTGGCCTGCAGAATTTCTTCAAAAGTCGTAAATGGTTTCATTCCTTCTTCTCCCCGGCTCTTTTGCGGAGCCTGCCACCATTATACAGGGACATCGCATGATTTAACAGAAACTTCATTTGATTTTTCAGGGCAAAGCATCTATGATGTTCGTGATGTCAAGGGACACGAAAGACCGGAGAGGAGAAGAATGGAAGAAAGAGAGTATCTTTTGGAACAGATGAATCTGTATGGCAGGACAGTTCTTGCAAGCCCGCAGTTCCGGCGCACATTTACGCAGACTCATCATTTCCGGACAACAGTCGGAGATCATTCGGTAAATGTAACGCTTGCATCTTTATGGCTGTGCCGGTTTCTCTCCAGATTCGGTATTCATACGGACCCGAAACGGATGACAACGGCAGCGCTTTGCCACGATCTTGGTATTATCGGCCGTTATGACAAGTTTAACAGCAACAGGGAATGCTGCAGGCAGCACCCGATTGATTCCGCGGCGATTGCGAAGGAGCTTCTTCCGAATGCGGATCAGGAAACCCTGGAAATTATTAAAGATCATATGTGGCCTGTGACCGGCAGCATGCCGCGCACATGGGAGGGATTTATTATTACGATCGCCGACAAGTACTGTGCTGTCCGGGAACTTACCGGAAGGGAATATCATACGCAGAAGATTTCTCTGCGCCCCGCGGCGGTCAGAAGATAGCCCGTATTGCATTACCGGAAATCAAATGGAAGATTATATGGATAGAAAAAGGGAACCCGCGCGAATCACTTCGCGCGGGTTCCTTTTTTTCGGGCTTGCTGTCAGTCTGTTTTGAATTTGACATTATCGGTCAGATCGACTGTGCCGTTCTGCGTTTTGATTCTGACCATCGCCGTAATGGTGTCGTAACCGTCAAAACGCTGCAGGCGCACATTCGCGGTGTAAGTGCCATCCGGCTGCCGCTCCAGCTTGGGTGAATACAGAATCAGCTGATCCGAACCCCGGATCTGCAGATATGCGTACCGGATTTCCATGCCGAACTTCGTAAGATCCTGCAGGCCGGTGACTTCGAAGTGTTTGAACTCACCTTCGTTGGAAGCCTTGATTTTGGGCTTCATCTTGCGGATGGCCCTTCTGGTTTCAATGACCTGACGGCTGATGCCCGAAGCTTTATTCATAAACTGCGAGTTGCGCATCAGCTCGACATTTTCTTCGTCCAGGCCGTCGCGCTCAGTCAGCGTCGGAACATCGGAAAACAGATTCGTGCCAAGCCCCAGTCGGTTGCCGTCAATTGTGCAGCCCAGCGCCGCCAGCGTTGTCGGGAAGTCGTCAAAGGTGGAATACAGACGTGTTTTGTCCGGATCCGCAGGCTTTGCGTCCGCATTAATATATACCGTATAAACCTTCCGCTGATAGTCCTTTGCCACGTCATCACAGAAATCCGCGTCCATCGTCGGATGGTCACCGGAAATGACAATGGTCGTATTACTGTACCAGGGTTGCTGTTGACACCACTTGATGAATTCCGCCACCTGTCTGCTCGAGCAGTGCATGACATTCGCATACTGGTTTCCTTCAAATTCATCGTCACACAGAGAGCAGACATAGCCGTCAGGAAAATGCGTGTCCACCGTCAGCATTGTAAAATTGAAGGGCTGTGTGGATTTTCCAAGCGAAGAGAGCTTGTCTTTCGCGAAAGCAAAGAGCTTCTGGTCTTCATATCCCCACCATACGTGATAGTTATAGGGAATCAGGCCGTTCTGCCGCGCGTAGGTATAGTCCAGCATTTCGTAATTGCCGTGTTCGGTGAAATACGTGTCACGGCCGCCGAAGCTTGCGTTCGAGCCCATCATCAGATACTGCTGATAGCCGGCGTCATCGAGAATATCGCCGAGTGTGCGGATCCCGGGGAAGAACTTTTCCTGCGAGCTCATACCGTTTGTATCCAGCGGAATTTTCAGTGGAAGGCCACTGGTCTGCGCGAACATGGCGCCGACGGTCCAGGTTGCGCCGGTCATGGCAATACCGCCGTTCAGGGTTTTATCTCTACCCGAAAAATCTTCGTTGTCTTCCGCAAGCTTTGTCAGCTCCGGAATTGCGTTGAAGTCAAAACCGCCGCCGTTTTTCCTGTCGGCATAAGTCATTTCCATCGATTCCAGATAGATGTAAATCAGGTTTCTCTTCTTTTGGGGAAACCGGACGTCGACTTTGGAAGGATCCGCGTAGTTGTCTTCAATATAGGTAGAGTCTTTGCCGTGGTTGACAAGAAAGCTGGTAAAATCCAGTTCGACCCAGGCATAGGCGCCTGCGGTAAGCGTTACGGCCGCGCAGACAACGATGCCCGGCAGGATTACCTTGCGCTGCAGGTTTTTCTTCCGGAGAAGAAAGAGTACTACGATGAGTCCCGCCGCGATGACCGCTGCAGGGACAACCGCGCTTAAAACGTACTTCGCGATCATGTTGTTGCCGGTGCCGGCGAGTGGCGCTGTCAGCTGAAAGTAGATTTCCTCAACGGTCAGACTGCTCCAGTTGGAGAAAGCCCAGTGCGCGCTGAGGAGCAGCAGCGCCGCGATAAAAGCGAAGATGACAAGGATTCCTTCAATAATGATATTTCGTTTTCTGCTTCTTTTCATAATAATTTCAAAATCTTCAATTTCTGCTATCCGGTCGCAAACGTAAAAGTTATATCACAAAACATTTCGTTTGGCACTAGTTTTCATTCGATGTTCCCAAAGCCGACCGGGTGATTTTATTATTTTTTAATTTTCTCTTTCTTTTTTTTTAACGGTGTGATATAACGTTCTCAATCGACAGATATAAAAAAGATATAGTAATCGATACATATCCCCTATAATAATACGTATTTCGTATGGAAGCAGCAGAGCGGCCCGGCCGGGTGCCATGATCCGTCTGCTGGGACTGTTTTGGAAAGGCGATTTGAATGAGTCTGGCAAAGCCGCTTGGCAGCAGGACACTTTCGAAAGAGGAGCTGCGGGAAGACAAAAAGACGATCAAAAGATATGATCAGTGCGGCCTTGGGAAGAAAGCAATCTATGTGGGCGGAAAGCTGCTGCCCCGAAGATTCTATATTCCTTACGGAGAGGTTACCCATGTATACCGGCGGGTCGCGGTCAGCCCCGGCTCCGGCAAGGGATTTCTGACCCCGATCCTGTATATCGTCGTCCGCTATGACGACGGAAAAGAAGCGGCGAACAGTTTCCGCTATATCACGGACGCGGACAAGATGATGGAACAAATTCAAGAACAGCATCCTTCCATCTGCCTGTTAAGTCCGGACGGGGAGAAAAAGAAAAAAGAAAGGGAAGCGCTGGATGAACGGATCCGTCAGAAGAAACTTTCGGAACAAGCGCAGTCAGATAAAACAGCACTCGAGAAGGCGAAACGCTATCTCGAAATGAAGCCGGGTCTGTATGCAAAGCTTTCGGGAATCGCGAGAGTCAAAAGAACCGCGGACCTGATTGATCCCAAATGGCAGATCCTGACTTTCGCACTTCTGATTCTGGGCCTTGCGCTGATTGTTCTCGGCGCGGTTTTCACGAAGCTCGGTGCGAATAAAGATATGATGATCGTCATGATGCTGCTCGGCGCTGCCTTGATGTTCATGATGGGTAACAGCAAGGTCCTTCCGACAAGAAAGAGGAACCGCAAGAAGCTGCAGAAAGACTATAACGCGGCACTTCTGGAGATGGAAATCTACCTGAAGGCTTATGACGGCTTTCCGGTCGATCCGCACTACGCGCATCCGTATGTGCTGTCCCGGCTGATCCGGATTCTGCAGGAACAGAAGGCGGACAGCTGCGATGCGGCGATGACCGTTCTTAAAGACGAGCTGAAGGCAGCGGATCACACGGTGGCGCTGACAGGTGATGACTATAAAGAGGTCGTTACAATCAAGCCGTTATTTCTTGTCAATGATTACCGCTGACTTACATTTTGCTAATAACAGCAGCAAAGGCGCTGTTTTAGATATTCGGCCGGAACCGATCATTCCGGTTTGTATGAGGGAAAGGAGACATAATTCATGATCACATTTCTCATCGGCCTCGTTATTCTGATTGGCGGAGGCTTCCTGTACGGCAATTTCTGTGAACGCGTTTTCGAGCCGGATGAGCGCGAAACGCCCGCTTATGCCAAGCAGGACGGCGTAGACTATGTACCTATGAAGACATGGAGAAACAGTCTGATTAACCTGCTGAACATCGCGGGCACAGGCCCTATCATGGGACCCATTCAGGGCATCCTGTTCGGACCCATCGCGTTCCTTGCGATTCCGATCGGCAACGTCATCGGCGGTTCGATGCACGACTATTTCTCGGGTATGATCTGCACGCGCGACGGCGGCACACAGATGCCGGATTTCGTGAAGAACTACACGAACAAAGCTGTTTTCGTTCTGTATGACATCTTCATCTGCCTGCTGCTCCTGCTGGTCGGCGCGGTGTTCATTTACACACCCGGCGATATCGCGGCTACGCAGCTGTTCGGCTTCTCCGGTACAGCTGCGGATCCTACAACCTGGATCATCTACGCCGTCATTTTCGCTTACTATCTGGTCGCCACATGCCTTCCGATCGATAAGCTGATCGGCAGAATCTACCCGATCTTCGGACTGATCCTGATCGTTTCCGCGATCGGTATCTTCTTTGCGATCTTCACACATGGCTGGCATCTGACTAATATCTGGGATTCCTGGAACACAGTAGGTCTGTACGCTGCGGACGGCGGCTTTGACTTCGGCGCTTACTTCGGCTCATCGCCGTTTACCGGACATCACTTTATTCCGGTATTCTTCCTGACGGTAGCCTGCGGCATTCTTTCCGGTTTCCACTCCACGCAGACAGCGCTGGTTTCGAGAACCATCGAATCCGAAAAAGCCGGCAAGATGACTTTCTACAACATGATGATCGTAGAAGGCTTCATCGCAATGTGCTGGGCAGCAGGCACAATGGCTGTCATCAACATGGGCGCAACGGCAGGCGGTGTCACGATGACACTCGCGGAAGACGGCACAACCTGGCAGTTCTTTACAAATATTGCGGGCAATCTGCAGGCGGTATCCGCTACTTCGGTTGTCGGTGTTATCTGCAAGCAGGCAATGGGCTCGATCGGCGGCAAGATCGCGATCCTCGGCGTTATTATCCTTCCGATTACATCGGGAGATACGGCTCTGCGCGGACTGCGTCTGACGCTTGCTGACTCTCTGCACATCAAGCAGGAAAACAACGGCCAGCGCCTTGGCCTCGCAATCCCGGTATTCGTCCTGGTCGCGGCAATTCTCGCATGGGCGAAGTTCGACGCGAACGGCTTCAATGTTCTCTGGAGATATTTCGCATGGTCCAACCAGATGATTTCCCTGTTCGCTCTGGCCGGCATCGCGATCTGGCTGATGATGAACAAGAAGGGCAGATTTTCCTGGATTCCGCTTCTCCCGGCTGCGTTCTACGCGTTTGCGACCTGCACGTTCATTATGAATGCGAAGATCGGATTCAATCTTCCCTGGCCTGCGGCTTACGGCGTGGGCGCCGCGTTCACGGTCTGCTATATTGTAATCACTGTGATGGCAGGAAAGAAGAAAGCGGCTGCGAAGGCCTGACGGCTTTCTTCCATACGAAGATTATTATTCATGATAAGAGGCTGCCCGGATCTTTCCGGGCAGTTTCTCGTTTCGTTATTCTGCAGGCCGGCTGAAAGGATAGTCAAAACATGGATACACTGGATTTTTTACGGCAGGAAGGCGTTTCGGAAGCCATCTGCGGCGAGATCGCAAAGTTCCGCAAATTTTACGGCATTAAAGAGGATATGAAAAAGCGGATTCCGAATCCGCCTTACAACTACTATGGCGCGCCGGTATGGGAAGAGGCGGCTGCCGCGCTGCTTGCGGGTGAGAATCTGCTGCTGTCAGGCCCTAAAGCCACCGGCAAAAATGTTCTGGCGCAGGGACTATCGAATGCGTTCGGGCGCCCGGAGTGGGACATTTCGCTTTACATTAATACAGACGCTTCCTCTCTGATCGGCGCGGATACTTTTGAAGACGGAAAAGTAACGCTGCGTAAGGGCCCGATTCTGCGCTGCGCAGAGGAAGGCGGCTTCGGCATTCTCGATGAAATCAACATGGCCAAAAACGAAGCGCTTGCCGTTCTGCACGGAACGCTGGATTTCCGACGGGCGATCGATGTCCCGGGATACTCGAGAATTCCCCTGAGCGGCGCGACAAGATTTATCGGCACGATGAATTACGGCTACGCGGGTACCAGAGAACTGAATGAGGCACTGGCTTCCCGATTTATGATTATTCAGATGCCGGTCATCTCAAAAGAAAATCTGAAGAAGCTGATTCGTCAGAAGTTCCCGACGATTAAAGAGGACTTCGCGGAGCAGTTCGCCGAACTTTTCGCGGAAATCAGAAGAAAGTGCGAGGGCGGTGAAGTCTCGACTAAATCACTGGATCTGAGAGGGCTGCTTTCGGCAATCGAGCTGACGAAACGGGGGCTTCCGGCCGTCCGGGCACTGAATCTGGGTATCGTGAACAAATGTTTTGACGAATATGAGCGGCAGCTCATTTCGGACATGGTAACCGTCCGGTTTCCGGGCGATCTTTGCGCGGAGAAGATTTTTAGTTAAATGGAAATCAGCGAATTTGAAAAAAAGAGAGCCGCGAACCTGATCTGGAACGGTGCGCAGGATTATTCGGTCGAACCGGGCTTCCGCGTTTTCGACGCGGACGGCCGCGCGGATGTGTACTGGAACTGTATTGTCGGGGCGGCGCACAAACATTACGATTTCCAAAAGCTCGAGCTTTTTTATGATACGTTTCATGAAACCGTGAATCAGGCGGTCTACGAGAGCCTGTTCTGGCTGGCTGTCGAAAACGCCGTGTATGAGGCGGAAAAACAGTTCCGGCCTGTTTTCCCGTACCTGCGGAAGGTTTACGCCGCGAGGAAGGTGGAAGAGCTGCACGGACAGTTTTCACTCGAAGATTCAGCAGGACAGCGCCTTCTTGCAATTACGCTCGGACACTTCAGAAGAGCGCTTGGAGAGGACGCAAATCTGCCGGACACAGTCGATGTGAAGCTTCTGGATGAAATAGAAGCGTGCGCGGGATTGGACACGGATCAGTTTATCGCGCATCTTTCACGGACGCTCTCCATGTATTTTACCTATCATAAGCCGGGGCAGGAGGCAGAGAAGAAGACGTTCTTTCTGCCTTCGCTGTCGCATCTGCTGCGAAGAGACGGCAGGGTACGGGGCGGAAAACTTTCGCCCCTTCGCAAGCTTTCGTTCGGATATGGAGATCATCTGCGGGAATACGGATCGGAGGTTCTGGACCAGAGTCATCTGTCGGTTGCTTTCGCCAAGTACACCGCGCAGTCTGACGAAGGTCTTCGGGAATATATTGAAAATTCGTTCGGCCGTCCGATCCGCACGAAACAGCAGATTCTTGAACTGCAGAAAGAGTACTGCTATGGCAATCATACGGACGCAAGGCTTTATTTTACGGACGGCTCCTATACGGAGGAGATGCTGCGGCAGGGTTACGCCGGAAAGATGAAGCGGGAAGGTATTGATCAGGCCAGAAAGAACGAAGAGGTATATAATGCGCAGAGCGCTCAGCACAGGATGCAGATCGAAAAGCTGACAGAAAGAATCCGGAACGTACTGATTACGCACCGCGAGGATTCGACGGTACGCTCGCTTGCAGGCAGAATCCGCGCGGAAAAAATCTGGCGGGCGCTGTATCTGGAGGACGCGCGTGTCTTTACAAGGCTCCTTCCGGGATCGGACAATGACATTACGGTTGATCTGCTTCTGGATGCGTCCACATCCCAGCTGCACCGGCAGGAAGTTGTGGCGGCGCAGGGATACATGATCGCGGAAAGCCTGACAAGGTGCGGTATACCGGTGCGGGTATCCGCGTTCTGTTCGCTCAACGGATACACTGTCATCAATATTTTCCGGGATTATGCGGCGGAAGGGGACAACCGGAACATTTTCCGGTTTTTCACGGCGGGCGCGAACCGGGATGGCCTCGCGATTCGTCTGGCCGCCGGAATGCTGCGCGAAAACACGGCGCAGCACAGAATCCTGATCATTCTTTCGGACGATCAGCCCAATGACGTGCTCAAGGTGCGGACCGAAAGCGGAGGGTATGCGGATTACGCGGACGAGACAGCGCTTTCGGACACGGCAGAAGAGGTGCATAAGGCCAGAATGCAGGGGATAACCGTTCTGAACGTTTATACTGGGCCGGACAAAAATCTGTCTGCAGCCCGGAAAATCTACGGCCGGGATTTTGTGCGGATCCGGTCGCTGGATATGTTCGCCGATACGGTCGGCAGCATGCTGCAGGAACAGATCCGGCAGTTCTAGTGCCGTGGCCTGCGATGGAATCGAAGAAGCGGCAGCCCTGATTCAGGACTGCCGCTTTGCAATAGATACAAAAAAACCTCCGGACGAAATCCGGAGGGTCTAAGTAGCTCGTACGGGAATCGAACCCATGATTCTGCCGTGAGAGGGCAGCGTCTTAGCCTCTTGACCAACGAGCCATATGTGTGCCGCTGTTTTTTCAGCGCATGTTGATATTACTATATTAAAAATGAGAATGCAAGAACTTTTTAATTTTTTTTAATACTCATATGCGGACAGGTGTAATATACTTATGAAAAAGAGGCATGACTTTGGTACCGGAGGACAGGAATATGAGTATTCTGGACGATATGCAGAGAACCCTGAATGATTTCGGAGACAATATGATACAGTTCGGGCATACGGCTGCCGTGCAGACGAAGCAGTTCGCAGACACGGCGCGGCTTGGCGCGAAGGCAGCCGATAAAAAGAGAGTACTGAATCAGCAGTACGCGGAGCTTGGAGAGGCTGTTTTTGCGAAGCTGCGCGCGGTTCCGGATAACGAATATCAGGATCTGATCGACAAGATCAAAAAGACGCAGCTGGAGATCAAAGATCTTGAAGATCAGGCGGCGGCTGTTAAGGGCGTGAAGCGCTGCCCCGAATGCGGCGCGCAGAATCCGCTGGATGCCGATTACTGCTGCAAGTGTGGCAGGAGCCTGCAGGATGAAGTCTGAATACGGGAAATATCTGAAAATCAGAAGATTGTCTTGCAATTCTGCCATTTTTGTGCTATTGTATGCTTCAGTTAATTGAATAGTCAGGATGGTGAAGAGTGGGTTCGAAGGAATCCACTCTTTTGTTGTGACGAGGGTACAGCACAGATTTTGGAGGCTTTATGGCCAGACAGTCGAAAATTGAGGAACAGGCAGAGGCTCTGCTCACACCGATTGCGGAACGATTTGGTGTAAGAGTTTACGATGTCGATTACAGCAAGGAAGGCCCGGATTACTATCTGCGCCTCTATATCGACAAGGACGGGGGCGTGAACATCGGCGACTGCGAGAATGTTTCAAGGGCAATGTCCGACGCGCTCGATGAACATGATTTTATACAGGACGCGTACACGCTCGAAGTGTCAAGCCCGGGCCTTGGCAGAACACTGACAAAGGACCGGCACTTCGCGCAGAGCATCGGCGAAAAGGTGGAAGGAACCACATACAAGCCTTTTGACGGAAAGAACAAGAGCTTTGACGGCATCCTGCAGGCTTTCACGGAGGAAACGGTAACGATTGCGGATGAAACCGGGAAAGAGTTGATTCTTCCAAGAAAAGACATCGCAAAAATCAGACTGCAGATCGAGCTGTAAAGGGATACGGTAAAGGAGAGAACATGGCTAGAGGCAAGGCAAAGGAAACAAAGAGTGACGAGAATATGCTCAAGGAGGCGATTCTTGCGCTTTCCGCGGAGAAGCATATCAGTGTCGACAAGCTTTTCTCGAATCTTGAGAACGCGCTCATTACAGCGTGCAAGAACAACTTCGGCAAGACAGACAACATCTTCGTCCATGTAGACAGAGACGCGTTCACTTATGAAATTGTAGCGGAAAAGAAAGTGGTTTCTTCAGCGGACGAGGTCGAAGATCCGCAGCACCAGATTACAGCTGCGGACGCTCTGGCGGCACACATTGAAAATCCGGTACCCGGCGAGAACGTACGCGTGCAGCTTGACAGCCGTCAGTTCGGCCGTATCGCCGCCCAGATCGCCAAGAACGTAACGCTGCAGAGTATACGCGAGGAAGAGCGTGACCAGATGTACGAATATGTACAGAGCTACGCACGCAGCGTTGTCATGGGAACCGTCGAAAGACAGATCGGCATGAACTATTCCGTTACCATCATGCCGGATATCCGCCGTATGACGCCGGAGACGCCGGAGGGTGTCATCATCGAGGGTATTCTGAACGAGAAGGACCAGATCCCCGGAGAGAACCTGCGCCCCGGACAGCACATTCATGTGTACGTGGAAGATGTCAAGAAGACGCAGAAGGGCGCTACAAGAATTATCCTTTCGAGAAAACATCCCGAACTTGTCAAATACCTGTTTGAGGAAGAAGTTGCAGAAATCCGGGACGGCATTGTCAAGATCATGGCGATTGCCAGAGAAGCCGGCAGCAGAACCAAGATCGCTGTCGCGAGCACAAATCCCGGCGTTGATCCTGTCGGCGCCTGCGTCGGTCTCAACGGCAGCCGCATCAATACGATTGTCGAGGAGCTTGGCGGCGAGAAGATTGATATCATTACCTGGGATGAGAACCCCGGCAATCTGATTCAGAACGCGCTGTCGCCGGCCAAGGTCATTTCTGTTTTTGCAGATCCCGAGGAAAAGAGCGCGAAGGTCGTTGTACCGGATTATCAGCTTTCTCTTGCGATCGGCAGGGAAGGACAGAATGCGCGGCTGGCTGCAAGACTTACCGGATACAAGATTGATATCAAGAGTGAAACGCAGGCGAAGGATGCGCCCGGCTTCCGCTACGAAGATTATCTTGACGGCGACGAAGAAGTCATCGAATATGTGGATGAAAACGGCAATCCTGTGGACGCGGACGGCAATCCGATTGATCCTTCCGAGATCATTGAATATGTGGATGAGAATGGCAACCCGGTAGACGAGAACGGCAATCCGATCGGCGCCGGAACGGACGGAGAGGAGCCTGCAGAGCAGGAGGAAGCTGAAGGCGCCGGAGATGCGCCGGAAGATCCGGAGCAAGAGTAAAGCTATGCCGAAGAAAATTCCGATGCGCAGCTGTATCGGCTGCGGAGCGAGCAAGGAGAAAAAGGATATGATCCGCGTCATCAGGACGCCGGAGGGAAAAGTGATTACAGATCCCGGCGGCAGGGCGAACGGACGCGGCGCGTATCTGTGCAAGGATCCTGCCTGCGTTGGTAAGGCAGAGAAGAAGAAAGCGCTTTCCCGCGCGCTAGGCTGCGAAATTCCGGCAGAGATTTATGACAGGCTGCGCGAGGCGGTTTCTATGAAATAACAGGTGAATGGATGGACAGAGTTTACTCGATGCTGGGAATTGCCGCGAAGGCAGGCAAGGTGAAAAGCGGAGCCTTCCTGACGGTGCAGGAAATCCTTGCAGGAAGGGCCAAACTGGTGCTGCTTGTAAAGGATGCCGGCAGCAATACAGTCAAACAGATCCGTGACAAGTGCGCGTCGCGGCAGGTTCCGCTGCTGGTCTATGGCAGTGCGGAAGGGCTTGGACAAGCGCTTGGCAAAGAACTGCGTACGTGTTGTGCCTTGACGGACAGCGGCCTTTCGGAGAGTATCGGAAAGCTGATATATCAGAGCGAAGAAAGAGGTAAGAATGGCGAAAACGAAGATTAGTGAACTGGAAGCCGCCTGCGGAGCGGACAGGAAAGACATCATTGCCTTTCTGAATGAAAAGGGCATTGACGCGAAGACGGCCGGCAGCAGTGTCGACGAGACGGCGGCAGCTCTTGTGATGGACAGATTCGGCGCCGGAAACGCTAAAACCTCTGCACCCGCGCAGGATTCCGATAAGACGCCTTCCGGGGGAACCGTGAAAAAGGTTGTCAAGAAAGTGATCCGCAAGAAAATTATCGTTGTGAACAACAGTGGTGCTTCGGCCAAGCGACCCGCCGGACAGAGCAGCGCTTCCGCGGCGAGATCCTCCCAGACAGGCAGCAGAAAACCGCAGGCGGGCGGACATAGAAACGAAGCCCGGCCGGCCGGAACATATCATCCGATTAAGCCCAGAACCGCGCCGTCGGATTTAACGGCAGCTGTACGTCCGGCCGGTGTGACGGATGCTGCGCAGGTCCGTAAAGCAGAGTCTCCGGTACAGGAGGCGAAGGAACAGCCGGTAAGCCGGCAGCAGGAAAATACCGTTTCGGTAAGTCCGCAGACGGCATCTGCTGCGGAGCCGGAAAAGACACAGGCGGTTTCAGCGGCATCGAAGGTAACTGCAGCGCAGGTACCCGCAGCAGCGGAAAAAACGGTAAACGCCGGTGTACAGGCTGCGGCGCAGCCGGAGAAGGCTCCTGCTTCCGATAAGATGCAGGCGGAAACGGCAAAGACCGCTCCTGCTTCCGCGGAACCGGAGAAGAAAGAGCCTCCGAAAAGAAGAAATATTTTTGATGAGATGCAGGCAGCCAGAAAGAGAGAAGCTGCTGCCCGTGCTGCGCAAAGAAGCGACGGCCAGCGCGGCGGACGCTCGTTTGGCGGAAACGGCCAGCAGGGCGGACGCTCGTTTGGCGGAAACGGCCAGCAGGGCGGACGCTCCTTTGGCGGTGGCGGCCAGCGTGGCGGACGCTCCTTTGGTGGAAACGGTCAGCAGGGTGGACGCTCGTTTGGCGGAAACGGCCAGCAGGGCGGACGGTCCTATGGCGGAAACGGCCAGCAGGGCGGACGCTCGTTTGGCGGAAACGGTCAGCAGGGCGGACGCTCCTTTGGCGGTTCTTCCGCAGCACCGGCTTTCGGAGCCGACAATAAGAGAAGGCAGAATCAGGCAAAGGACAAACGCAACCGGAAGGATTTTGCTTATACCGAAGAGGAACAGAAAGAGAGAAAGGGGCGTTCCGGCCGCTTTGTAAGGCCTGCTGCCGAGAAGAAGGAAGAACCGGTACAGGAGCAGATCAAGGTAATCACAATCCCCGAGAAGCTTACGATCGGCGAACTTGCCGACGCGATGCACATGAAAGCGGCGGAGCTGATCAAGAAACTGTTCCTTGCCGGAAAGGCAATGACGGTCAACAGCGAAGTCTCCTATGAAGAGGCGGAGAACATTGCCGCAGACTACGACATCCTCTGCGAAAAGGAAGAGAAGGTCGATGTCATCGAGGAACTTCTGAAAGAAGAGGATGACAAGGAAGAAGACATGGTCAGCAGACCTCCGGTTATCTGCGTTATGGGACATGTCGACCACGGCAAGACTTCTATTCTTGACTATATCCGCAAATCGCATGTAACAGCTAAGGAAGCCGGCGGCATTACGCAGGCTATCGGCGCTTATACCGTAAAGACCAAGGACGGCAGAGATATTACTTTCCTTGATACGCCCGGCCATGAAGCATTCACGGCGATGCGTCTTCGCGGTGCACAGTCGACCGATATCGCGGTACTGGTTGTCGCGGCGGACGACGGTGTCATGCCGCAGACCATCGAAGCGATCAACCACGCAAAGGCGGCAGGCGTTGAAATCATCGTCGCTGTCAACAAGATCGATAAACCCGACGCGGATCCTGACAGAGTCAAGACGCAGCTTACCCAGTATGGTCTGACCGCTTCTGACTGGGGCGGACAGACGGAGTTCGTCAATGTTTCCGCCAAAACAGGTCAGGGCATCGATGACCTGCTTGACACAATCCTTCTGCAGGCGGATGTTATGGAACTCAAGGCGAATCCGAACCGCCTCGCGAGAGGCCTGGTTCTGGAAGCCAGACTCGACAGAGGCCGCGGCCCGGTTGCAAATGTGCTTGTACAGAAAGGCACACTCCATGTCGGCGATTTTGTCTCCGCAGGTCCTGCGTTCGGCAAGGTCCGCGCGATGATCAACGACAAGGGAGATAATGTCAAAGAGGCCGGCCCTTCGATTCCGGTCATGGTCATGGGACTTTCCGATGTTCCGTCCGCAGGCGAAGTTATTGTCGCGCACAGCAGCAATGACGAGGCCAAGAGCTATGCCGAGACTTATAAAGCACAGCACAAGGAAGAACTGGTTGAAGAGAACAGAATGTCCATGAAGGTGGAGGATCTGTTCGATCAGATGCGCGAAGGCAAGATGAAGGAACTTGAACTTATCGTCAAGGCAGACGTGCAGGGTTCCGTCGAGGCCCTGTGCACCAGCCTGCAGAAGCTCTCCAACGATGAGGTTATGGTCAAGATCATTCACAGCGCGGTCGGTAACATCTCCGAATCGGATGTTACGCTTGCGGAAGCCTCGAACGCGGCGATCATCGGCTTTAATGTTCATCCGGACGCGACAGCCAAGTCGATCGCGGATCATGGCGGCGTAAGCATCCATCTTTACAAGGTCATTTACCAGGCGATCGACGATGTGGATGCCGCCCTCAAGGGAATGCTGGCTCCGGTTTACGAGGAGAAGGTCATCGGTCACGCACAGGTGCGCCAGCTCTTCAGGTCCGGCAAGATCGGCAATATCGCGGGCTGCATGGTTCTGGACGGTGTGATCGAAAAGGGCTGCAGCGTACGGATTACCAGAGACGGAGAGCAGATCTTCGACGGCGAACTCGAATCGCTCAAGCGCTTCAAGGATGATGTGAAGGAAGTCAAGGCCGGATATGACTGCGGTCTTGTTTTCAAGGACTGGGACAGCATGAATGTCGATGACACCATCGAAGCTTACAAGATGGTGGAAGTACCCAGAGAAGAAGTTGAAAGAAGAAAAGCGGCGGAAGCAAATAAGACGGCTAAAACAGCTAAGCAGTAAAACTGTTTCCTCCGCACGTGACGGGGCCTTTCCGGATTCTGATCCGGAGGGACCCCGTCAGAAATATCAGGTGGAAATTCTATTATGAGAAAAAACAGCGTTAAAAACCGCAGGATCAACGACGAGGTGATGCGCGAGCTCGCGCAGATCGTCCGGGATATCAAAGATCCCAGAGTTTCTCCGATGACCAGCATTCTGCAGGTCGAGGTGGCGCCGGATCTGAAAAACTGCAAGGTTTTCGTTTCCGTACTCGGAAGTGAAGAGGATGCGAAGAAGACGATGCAGGGACTGGAGAGCGCTTCCGGCTTTATCCGCAGCGAACTGGCGCACAGAGTGAATCTTCGCAATACGCCGCAGCTCCGCTTTATTATGGATGATTCGATCGCGTATGGTGTCTCCATGTCGAAAAAGATCAGCGAAGTTATGGAAGCGGACGAAAAGGCGGAGAAAGACAGAGAGGCGCGCGGCATCGATATTGACGACAACAGTGCGTACGTACACGCGGATCAGGAAGAAGAATGATCAGAATACTGAATGAATTAAAAGAATGCGGCAGCATTGCCGTCAGCGGACATGTCCGCCCCGACGGCGACTGTGTCGGTTCCTGCCTTGCGCTGGCATTGTTTTTACGAAAAGCCATGCCAAACGCGCAGGTGGATGTTTTTCTGGAGAATATTCCGGAAGAACTGCAGCGAAACGCGGCAGGCGCAGACACGGTGAACAGGGACTACCGGACAGATATCGAAAGCTATGACGCGTTCGTTTGCCTTGACTGCGAAAAGGAGCGGCTTGGCGACGCACTCCCTATATTCGCACGCGCGAAGAAGACGCTCAACGTAGATCATCATAAATCCAATCCGGGCAGTGCGCGGATCAATTACATCGTTCCCGGAGCTTCGAGCACCTGTGAACTGGTCTACAATATGATCAACGCTTCCGCGGAGGGCGACGCGCTCCTGGATGAGGAAATCGCAAGGAATCTCTATATCGGCATGGTGACGGATACCGGGATTTTCCAGTATTCGAACACTTCGAGAAGAACAATGGAAATCGCGGGCAGGCTCCTCGATTTCGGCTTTGACTTTTCGAGAATCGTGCGGGAAGTCTTCAATGAGAAGACCTATGTGCAACAGCTGGTTCTCGGCAGAGCGCTCATGGAAAGTGTGCGCTTTCATGATGACCGGTGCATTTACAGTGTGCTGGACCGGAAGACGATGCAGATTTACAACGCCGGCAGCGCGGATGTGGATGGCATTGCTTCGCAGCTCGTGCGGACGCACGGTGTCTGCTGCGCGGTCTTTCTGCATGAAATGACACCGCTTACGTTCAAGGCGAGCTTCCGCTCAACGGGGGAAGTGGACGTTTCGAAGCTCGCGCAGTGCTTTGGCGGCGGCGGACACGAAAGAGCCGCCGGATGCACGTTTACGGGCATGCGCTGGCAGGAGATTATGGAACAGGTAAAGGTGAAAATCGCGGAGCAGCTGGATGCAGAGAACGGAAAATGATTTTACCGGCATGCTGGTTATCAGAAAAGAGCAGGGGTATACATCCAGCGACGTGGTGGCCAGACTGCGCGGCATATTGCATATGCGCAAAATCGGACATACAGGAACGCTCGACCCGCAGGCGGAAGGAGTGCTTCCTGTATGTTTAGGTAAGGCGACAAAGCTCGCGGACCTCATCGCGGACAGAGACAAGGAATATATCGCGAAGATGCGGCTCGGCGTCGCCACAGATACGCAGGATATGACAGGGAGCGTGCTTCGGGAGATATCCGCAGAGGAGGTAATCCGCCTTGTGACGCCGGAAAGCATCGAGGACGCCTTCGGGCAGTTCAGAGGTGAAATCGAGCAGATTCCGCCGATGTATTCCGCGGTCTGGAGCGGCGGGAGACGGCTTTACGAGCTTGCCCGGGAGGGAATCACTGTCGAGAGAAAGCCAAGACGCATTTCGATTAAAGAGCTGGAAATTCTGAAAATCAGTCTTCCGTATGTTGAATTTCGCGTGTGCTGTTCCAAGGGTACCTATATCCGCACGCTCTGCGACGATATCGGAACCGCGCTGGGGACAGGAGCGGCTATGGAACATCTGCTCAGAACCCGTGTCGGAATTTTCACGCTGGAAAACGCGCTGACGCTTTCCGAAGTGGAAGCGCTGATGCGGGAAAACAGACCGGCGCTTGAACAGCGGATTCTGCCGGTTGATTTTTTCTTTGCGGACGCGCCGGCCGTGCATGTGCGGGAAGACGCTCTGGGGTATCTTCGCAATGGGAATCCGCTCTCCTGCGACAACCTGGCGGAAGAAAGCCTGCCGCACGCAGATTATATCCGCGTCTATAACAGCACAGGCGTTTTCTACGCACTGTACCGGTACAATGAACAGAGAAAGAGGATCCTTCCGGTTAAAATGTTTCACGAGACAGACTCGCATATAAACGACAGAGCATGAAGATAATTTCGGGAACCACACAATTTCATACACAGAAGGAAAGCGCGGTCGCAATCGGCAAATTCGACGGCGTGCATAAAGGACACCGGCTGATTCTGGATGCGCTCCTGCGGCAGAAAAAGGAAGAGGGGCTGCAGGTCTGCGTGCTGACATTTGACCCTTCTCCGGAAGTGTTCTTCGGCTTCGGGGAGAACAAAGAGCTCTCGACGCAGCGCGAAAAACATCTTCTCTTCGAGCACCTCGACGTTGATCTTCTTGTCGAGTTTCCTTTCAATATCGAGACGGCTGCCATGCCGCCTGAAACTTTTGTAAGAGAGATCCTGTCGGAAAGACTACGGATGCGGTATCTTGCCGCGGGACCGGATCTTTCATTCGGAGACAGGGGAAAGGGCAATTTTGAGCTGCTGTCGTATCTTGCGCCGCGCTACGGTTATCAGACAAAGATGATCCAGAAAGTGCAGGAGAACGGAAAAGTGATCAGCTCCACGCTGATCCGGAGTCTGGTTGCGAAAGGACAGATGGAAGAAGTGGAGGAATGCCTCGGCGCGCCGTACACGGTTCTTGGAACGGTCAGGCACGGAAGGGCGCTCGGCAGGACCATTGATATCCCTACTGTAAACCAGATCCCCGAAAAAACAAAGCTCCTGCCGCCACATGGCGTCTATTATTCGAAGGTGCGCATCGGCGATAAAATGTACTGCGGCATGACAAATATCGGCGAGAAGCCGACGGTCAAGCAGGATCATACCGTAAATGTGGAGACCTATCTGTATGATTTTTCCGGTGACCTTTACGGACAGGAGATTGCCGTATCCCTGCTGACCTACCGGCGGCCGGAAATCCGCTTCGCGGGTATTGAAGAGCTGAAGGAACAGATGATGAAAGATGTGCAGGCGGGCAGAGTCTATCACGGCCTCGATACGCCGGCGGAGTCCTGACGGAGGTGACAATGAGTCAGACAAAATCCAACATTGTGATGATCGGTATGCCGGCATCAGGAAAAAGCACAGTCGGCATTATTCTCGCGAAGGCGCTCGGCTATGACTTTATAGACGGAGATCTTCTGATCCAGAAAACGACCGGCAAAAAGCTGGACGAGCTGATGGGAGAAATCGGGACACAGGCGTTTCTTGACCTTGAGAGCAGAATTCATCAGAACATAACGGCAGAGCGCACGGTCATCGCGCCCGGAGGAAGCGTTGTCATGGAAGAAGAGGCCATGCGGCACCTTCAGGAAATCGGCACGATTGTCTATCTGCAGATGGATCTTGACATGGCGCTTGACAGACTTCATGATCCGAAAAAGCGCGGCGTGGTGCTGGAAGAGGGTGAGACAATCGAAACGCTGTACTATAAAAGACTCCCTTTGTATGAGAAATACGCAGAGATTACAGTCAATGAGCGGGGACATGCGCTCGAGGATCTGGTCATTCAGATTCTGACAAAGCTGCACGGGCATTGACCGCATGAAAATCGTCCGGCAATTAACGCCCGGATTAAAAAAATCTAAATTGAGGCGGGCAGGCTTTACTTTGAAAATGAAGTATGCTATGCTCTCAATGTTGCGTTTTGTACCGCAGCCAGGGTCACGGGACTCCGTCCTGATCTTAGCCGCGGCGGATAGCTGAAAGGAGAACAGAGATGATTAGCAAAGAGAAGAAGGAAGAACTGATCAAGGCTTACGGAAGAACAGCCGGAGATACAGGTTCACCGGAAGTGCAGATTGCGATCCTCACAGAGAGAATTACAGAGCTGACCGAGCACATGAAGAAAAATCCGAAGGATTTCCATTCCAACAGAGGCCTTCTGAAGATGGTTGGTCAGAGAAGAGGCCTTCTGGACTACTTAAAGGGCAAGGATATCGAGAGATATCGTGCGCTGATCGAAAAGCTCGGCATCAGAAAGTAATAAAGTTGTGACTATAAAGCGGCGTTCAGACCGGCTGCAAAGCCGGTTTGTTTGTCGCTTTATCTGTGTCTTGGAAGGACACTGCCGCAGGAACACTGCTGCGGAAGAACCAGACGAAGTGATGGCCATAGGATGATGGCCGCATCGGCTGCCTCGCAGCCGAAGAAGGAGACGAGAAATGGCAGAATACAAAATTGAACGGAAAGATGGTTACACCACCTATTCCATGGAGCTTGCGGGACGCACCCTTTCGGTAGATATCGGAAGAGTCGGCAAGCAGGCAAACGGATGCGCTTTCATGCATTACGGCGATACAACAGTCCTCTGCACGGCAACAGAGTCTGCCGCACCCAGGGACGGGGTGGATTTTTTCCCGCTTTCGGTGGAATATTCCGAGAAGTATTACGCGGTCGGGAAGATGCCCGGCGGTTTCAACAAGAGAGAGGGAAAGGCTTCGGAAAATGCCGTACTGACCAGCCGTGTCATCGACCGGCCGATGCGCCCTCTTTTCCCGAAGGACATGAGAAATGACGTGACGCTTGAATGCATGGTCATGAGTGTGGATCCGCAGTGCCGTCCCGAGCTGGTTGCCATGATGGGCGCTCCTCTCGCGACAACGATTTCCGACATCCCGTTCGCGGGTCCCTGCGCGGCTACGCAGGTCGGTCTTGTTGACGGAAAGGTCATCATCAACCCTTCCCAGAAGGACTGGGATTTCGGCGATCTGCGTCTTACTGTTGCTTCCACGGCGGAAAAGGTTATCATGATCGAAGCCGGCGCGAATGAGATTCCGGAAGCGGACATGATCGATTATATCTATCAGGCAGACGCTGTAAACCGCGAGCTGATCGCGTTCTACAACGCGATCGCGGCTGACTGCGGCAAGAAGAAGCAGGACTATGTTTCGGTCGCTGTTCCAGATCAGATGTTCGAGGATATGAAGAAGGTCGTACCGCAGGAAGAGATGGAGACTGCTGTTTTCACGGACGACAAACAGACCCGTGAAGCAAATGTAGCCGCGATCACGGAAAGACTGCAGGAAGCTTTCGCGGATAATGAAGCATATCTTGCACAGCTCTCCGACGCGGTTTACCAGTATGAGAAGAAGACCGTCCGCAAGATGATCCTCAAGGATCACAAGCGTCCTGACGGCCGTGAAATCACACAAATCCGTCCGCTGCACGCGGAAGTCGGCCTGATTCCCAGAGTGCACGGCTCCGCTATGTTTACGAGAGGCCAGACGCAGATCGTTGATGTCTGCACACTGGCTCCGCTCTCCGAAGCACAGAGAATTGAGGGACTCGATCCGAACATCACGGAGAAGAGATATGTGCACCAGTACAACTTCCCTGCATATTCTGTAGGCGAGACCAAGGTTTCCAGAGGACCGGGACGCCGTGAAATCGGCCACGGCGCGCTCGCGGAAAGAGCGCTGATGCCGGTGCTTCCTTCGGTAGAAGAGTTCCCGTATTCCATCCGCTGTGTATCGGAGACCATGGAGTCCAACGGTTCCACATCGATGGCCTCCACCTGCGCTTCCTGCATGTCATTGATGGATGCCGGCGTCCCGATCAAGAAGATGGTTGCCGGAATTTCCTGCGGACTTGTTACAGGCGAAACGGATGACGATTTTGTGCTTCTGACCGATATTCAGGGCCTCGAAGACTTCTTCGGCGACATGGACTTCAAGGTAACCGGCACGCATGACGGCATTACCGCGATTCAGATGGATATCAAGATCCACGGTCTTACGAGACAGATCGTCGAGGGCGCGATTTCCCGTGCGAAAGAGGCACGTGAGTTCATCATGAACGGCGTAATGACAAACGCGATCGCGGCTCCCAGAAAGACGGTCGGCAAGTATGCTCCGAAGATTGATCTGATCACGATTGATCCCGAAAAGATCGGCGACGTTGTCGGACAGCGCGGAAAGACAATCAACGAGATCATCAAGAGAACCGGCTGCCAGATCGACATCGACGAGAGCGGCAAGGTTTCAATCTGCGGCACGGATGCGGACGGCATGGCGCTCGCGAAGAAGTACATCAACATCATTACAACGGACTTCGAGGAAGGACAGGTTCTGGAAGGAACCGTCGTTTCGATGAAGGAGTTCGGTGCGTTCCTCGAGTTTGCACCCGGAAAGGAAGGCCTCGTGCATATTTCCAAGATCGCGAACAGAAGAATCGACAGGGTGGAAGATGTCCTTTCTCTTGGCGACCGTGTCAGAGTCGTATGTCTCGGCAAGGACAGAATGGGAAGAATTTCCTTCTCGATCAAGGACGCTCCCAAGAGCGCTCAGTAATATCGTCATAGTCTGCGCGAACGCTGCGCCCCGCACTGCCGCGGAGCGCACGACGCGCGTTTTGTCCTGCATGAAATCCGACGGCGCCGGAGTTCATACAGGATTTTCTTTTCATCAGGGAGAAGCTTATTCATGTCAGCGATAGCTATTATTACAGCAAGGGGCGGCAGCAAACGGATTCCCCGGAAAAACATCAAGGATTTCTGCGGAAAGCCGATCATTGCCTATTCGATTGCGGCGGCGATTGAAAGCGGCTGTTTTGACGAAGTAATGGTGTCAACCGATACAGAGGAAATCGCGGATATCGCACGCTCTTTCGGCGCGAAGGTGCCGTTTCTTCGAAGCGCTGAAACTTCGGGTGATCACGCGACAACTGCGGATGTTCTTCTGGAGGTCCTGCGCCGGTACGCGCAGGAGGGCAGAACATTCGATCTGACATGCTGCCTGTATCCGACGGCGCCGTTTGTGACCGGTGATACGCTTCGCGAGGCGTACGTGAAGCTGTCTTCGTCTTCCGCGGACGCTCTCGTACCGGTGGTGCGGTTTTCGTTTCCGCCGCAGCGCTGTTTTGTCGTACGGGACGGCGGTCTGTCTTACCGGTGGCCGGAATACAGGAACGCGCGCTCCCAGGATCTGGAGCCGTTCTATCATGACGCAGGGCAGTTCTATCTTGTAAGAACAAAAGCTTTCCTTGCAGAGAAGACTGTTGTTCCGGCTTCCTGCATTCCGCTGGTCCTGCCGGAAACAAAGGTGCAGGATATCGACAATCCGGAAGACTTCGAACTGGCGCAGATGAAATACAGTATTTTATACGGAAACGGACAGAAGAAAGAAGAGAGTTTGGAATGACGAAGTTTTATATCAGAGTTGATGCAAACGACAATATCGGCATCGGCCACATGATGCGCTGTCTGTCCATCGCGAAGGCAATGCGCAGGCGCGGCGTCGAACTGACCTTCTTTGTCGCGGATAAGAAAAGCGCCGCGATGGTCGCGGAAGCGGGATTTGGATATGTGTGCCTGAATTCCGATTATGATCTCCTTGATGTGGAATCGGACAAGCTTCTGCAGATCATGCGGGAGCGCTGCGCGGACCGACTGTTGATCGATTCCTATTATGTGACGGAAACATATCTTCAGAAAATTCGGGAAGTAGCCCATGTCGCGTATATTGACGACATCAATAAGTTCATTTACCCTTGCGACCTTCTGATCAACTACAATATTTATGCAGGCGAGCTGGACTATGAAAAGCGCTACCGGGAAGCCGGACTTTCAACGCGATTCGCGCTCGGACTCTCCTACATGCCGCTGCGCGAGGAATACCGCAGCATCAAACCTGTGCCGCATGAAAGACTGCGTGTACTGGTTACGACCGGCGCGACCGATGAAAGAAACATTCTGGGTCATCTGATCGAAAAGGTTACCGCTCTGCATATGAACCGGGACATGGATTTTCTTCTGATCATCGGCCGGTACAACCACAACAGGGAAGCGCTTTTATCGCGCTTTGGCAATACGCCCGGAATTCACCTGATTGATCCGCAGAATACGCTCGCGGATCTGATCAGCGAATGCGATATGGCGGTTACAGCCGGCGGAACAACGGTCTACGAGCTCTGCGCGGGCGGGCTTCCCGCGGTTATGCTCACACTCGCCGACAATCAGATGCGCGCCGCAAAGGCGTTTGAGGAAAGAGGCATCATTCCGTACGCGGGCGATGTCCGGGAGGACATGGACGGGGTGATTGACAGAATTACGAAGAAACTGCAAGGTTACAGGGACGCGGAACTCCGGTCGGAAGTATCCGCTCGCATGAAAGAGGTCGTGGACGGACGCGGAGCGGACAGGCTCGCCGATATTCTGATCCGCGAGTTTGAGATAGACAGCGAAAGGCATAACGCATGACACTTCAAGAAGAAATCGCAAGGCGGCGGACGTTCGCCATTATTTCCCACCCGGATGCCGGCAAAACAACACTGACCGAAAAGTTTCTGCTCTACGGCGGCGCGATCAATACAGCCGGTTCGGTAAAGGGAAAAGCCACGGCAAAACATGCCGTTTCGGACTGGATGGAAATCGAGAAGCAGAGAGGTATTTCCGTTACCAGTTCTGTTTTGCAGTTTGAATATGACGGCTGCTGCATCAACATTCTGGACACACCGGGACATCAGGATTTCTCGGAAGACACATACCGCACGCTGATGGCGGCGGACTCCGCGGTCATGGTCATCGACGGGTCCAAGGGCGTCGAGGCGCAGACCAAGAAGCTTTTCAAGGTCTGCGCAATGAGTCACATTCCGATCTTTACGTTTATCAACAAGATGGACCGGGATGCGATGGACACATTCGAGCTGCTCGACGATATCGAGAGCACGCTCGGAATCGCAACCTGCCCTGTCAACTGGCCGATCGGATCCGGAAAAGACTTCAGAGGAATTTATGACAGAAAAAGCCGCGAAGTCATCCAGTATTCGGATACCCAGAAGGGAACCAAGGAAGGCACGGAGACGGACACGTCGATTCAGGACAAGGACGCGCTCGTGCGTATGATCGGAGAAGATGCGTATAACAAGTTGACCGAGGAAATCGAGCTGATTGACGGTGCGAGCACAGCATTCGACCTTGAACAGGTGCGTGCGGGACAGCTGACGCCGGTCTTTTTCGGCTCTGCGCTGCAGAATTTCGGTGTTGAAATCTTCCTGAAGGCATTCCTGCAGATGGCGCTGCCGCCGACGCCAAGACTTTCGGAAGGTGAACCGGTGGACCCGGTAAACGGCGGTTTCTCGGCGTTTGTCTTTAAGATTCAGGCGAACATGAACAAAGCGCACAGAGACAGAATCGCGTTTATGCGGATCTGCTCCGGACGCTATGAAGCCGGCATGGAAGTCAAACACGTGCAGTCCGGCCGCACAGCGAGACTCTCCCAGCCGCAGCAGCTGATGGCGAGCTCCAGAAAGGTGCTCGAGGAAGCGTACGCCGGCGATATCATGGGCGTGTTTGATCCCGGCATCTATTCGATCGGAGATACGCTCTGTGATAAGGACCGGAATTACCGCTTTGCCGGCATTCCGACGTTCGCGCCGGAGCACTTCGCAAGAGTCCGTCAGATGGATACGATGAAGCGCGACCAGTTTGTCAAGGGAATCCGGCAGATTGCCCAGGAAGGCGCAATTCAGGTGTTTCAGGAATACAATACAGGCATGGAGGAAATCATCGCGGGCGTCGTCGGCGTTCTGCAGTTTGATGTTCTGAAATTCCGGCTGAAAAGCGAGTATAATGTAGATATCCGGCTGGAAGTTCTGCCGTATGAGCATATCCGCTGGATTGAGAATCCGGACGAGGTCGATGTCAAGAAGATCGTCGGCACGACGGATATGAAACTTGTCAAGGACATGAAGGACAATCCGCTGCTTCTTTTCGTCAACGAGTGGTCGCCGCAGATGGTGCTGGACCGCAATAAAGGCCTGAGGCTTGCGGAGTTTTCGAGAAACTGAAGACAGCGGATCCGTGTCCCGGGCTTGCCCCGGGAATATAGCCCGGCGGATATGCGGACACGGACAGGCAAGACGCGGTATGCAAAACCGCGTTTGTCTGATACAATAATTGGTGTTTAGCGTAATACAGGAGGTGTTACCATGGCAGATATGGAGAAGACAGTCGCGAAGGATGATATTGATCTTGGAACCGTTCGGATTGCGGACGATGTTGTTGCCACGATCGCGACCTATGCAGCCAAGGAAATCGAGGGTGTTGCAGGCATGTCAGGCAATTCCACATCCAATTTTCTCTCCCGTGCCGGCGTGAAGATGCCGGAGGCAAAGGGCGTCAAGGTCACGGTGGACAATGGAAACGTGGATGTTGACGTTTCGGTTATTCTGGATTACGGATATAACATTCCGGCAACCAGCAGCAAGATTCAGGCGAGAGTCAAGTCCTCGATCGAGAATATGACAGGCCTGAACGTGACGGATGTCAATGTCCGCATTGCCGGCATCAATGTGCCTTCAGAGAACAACTGACGGCAGCAGGAAGAGGAAGACGACAGGACATTATGAAGAGAAGCAGTCTTAGAGAGCAGGTCTTCAAGATTCTTTTCCGCGCGGAATTTATGGACGGCTCGGAAATGGAACAGCAGGAAGAACTGTTTTTCGACAGCGGTGACATCATCGTTTCGCCGAAGGACAGAGAATATATTGTGAACAAGGTAAACCGCATTGTGGAGAAGACGCCGGAAATCGACGCGCAGCTTTCCGGGAAGATGAAAGGCTGGACGATCGAACGCATTGGCAAGGTGGAGCTTGCGCTGCTGCGCCTTGGAATCTACGAGCTGGAGTATGATGATGACATTCCGGACGGCGTTGCGATTGCCGAGGCAGTCGAGCTTGCCAAGAAATTCGGATCGGAGAATTCCGGCTCTTTCGTAAACGGCGTACTGGCGAAGTTTGCGAAGGATTAAACGTCTGATACAGGAGCCGGAATGGCAGGAACAGTATATTCGGTAGGACAGGTCAATACTTACATCAGCAGGCTGTTTGAGGACAGCCCGCTCCTCTCGTCCATCATGGTCAAGGGCGAAGTGAGCAACTGCAGGTATGCCGCGTCCGGACATATTTATTTTACGCTTAAGGATGCCTCTGGTACGTTGTCCTGCGTCATGTTCGCGGGCCGTAGAAGAGGCCTTTCTTTTCATTTGGAGGAAGGCGCCAGGGTCATCGTGACAGGGCATGTCGGCGTCTATGTGAAGAGCGGATCATATCAGCTTTACGCGGATGCGATCACGCATGACGGCATCGGCGCGCTGAATGAGCAGTATGAGCTGCTCAAGAAGAAGCTGGAAGCGCGGGGGCTGTTCGATGAGAGCCACAAGAAGAAGATTCCTGCGTATGTCCGGAAGCTTGGCGTTGTTACAGCAGGGACCGGCGCGGCAGTACGGGATATTATCAATATTACAAGAACACGCAATCCGCATGTACAGATTACCATTTATCCGTCGTATGTGCAGGGAGAGAAGGCGGCGCAGGATATTGTCCGCGGCATTCAGGCGCTGGACCGTCTCGGCCTCGATGTGATTATCATCGGCCGGGGCGGCGGATCCATTGAAGATCTCTGGGCTTTCAATGAAGAGATTGTGGCGGAGGCGGTTTATCATGCCGCAACGCCGATTATCTCCGCGGTCGGGCATGAGACGGACACCGTAATTACGGATTATGTCGCGGATCTGCGCGCGTCGACGCCTTCACAGGGAGCGGAGCTGGCTGTTTTTGATTATCAGGTCTTTCAGAGCACGCTCCTTGGCATGGAGGACGAACTGAACCGGAGGATGCATTTCCGGCTGCGGCTGCTTGCTGAGAAAAGCGCTTCACTTGAGGCGCAGCTGCGTCATCTTTCACCGGCGGCGACTGTAACGACGCAGAGAATGCATGCCGCGCGGCTGGAGGAAGCGCTTAGAGATGCCATGAACCGGCAGCTGGTTCTCTGGAGACAGAAAATGGAAACCGGAAGCCGTCTTAAGGATCAGATGGATGCGGCGGTTTTATCGGCAAGACATAGACTGCAGCTTCTGACTTCGCAGATGGAGAGCAGTTCTCCCGTCCGTCGTCTTTCCGGCGGGTATGGTTATATCACGGACGCGCGGGGCAGAGCAGTTATCTCCGCCGCGCAGGTTGCGGAGGGAGAGGAAGTCGGCATACGTCTGAAGGACGGCAGGATCGAGACAAAAGCGGTCCGCGTCCATCGTCTGGAGGAAACGTAATGGAAGAAAAGACACAAGAGGAAAAACAACTGTCCATCGAGGATGCTTTTGCAAAAGTGCAGGAGCTGCTGTCGGAAATGTCGAAGGAGGATGTAACCCTTGAGCAGGCTTTTTCCGATTATGAAGAAGGTATGAAACTGATCCGCTACTGTAACGGAAAGATTGACAGCGTCGAGCAGAAGGTTCAGAAGCTGAACCAGGATGGGAGCATGGATGAATTCCACTGAAGATGTTTTTGCGGACGAACTGAAAAAGAGGACAGAAGAAGCGCAGGCAGTCATAGAGCGCTTTTTACCGAAGGCGGAAGGACCTGCAGCAACCGTCATCGAAGCTATGAATTATTCGGTTGAAGCCGGCGGAAAGCGCCTCCGTCCGGTTTTCCTGATGGAAGTCGCGAAGATGTACGGCGCGGAAAAGGCACTGTATGAGCCGTTCATGGCTGCACTGGAGATGATCCACACGTATTCTCTGATCCATGATGATCTTCCCGCGATGGACAATGACCACTACCGCAGAGGAAGACTTACAACATGGGCTGTCTATGGAGACGGCATGGCTGTCATTGCGGGTGACGGACTTTTAAACTACGCGTTTGAAACAGCTGCCGGCGCTTTCGATGCCTGCCATGATCTTGAGCGGATGCGGCGCTGCGCGAAGGCTTTGCAGGTGCTCGGCCGGAATGCGGGCATTTACGGCATGGTCGGCGGACAGTGCGCGGATCTTGTGAGCGAGAAGGCGGCATCGCCGGTCAGCGAGGATACGCTGCTTTTTATTCACCGGAATAAAACAGCGGCTCTGATAGACAGCGGCCTTGTGATCGGCGCTGTTTTGGCCGGCGCACCGGAAGAAGATATCCGCAAGCTCCATCAGATCGCAGAGGAGATCGGCCTCGCTTTCCAGATAAGAGATGATATTCTCGATGTTTCGGGTTCACAGGAAACACTCGGAAAGAGCATTGGAAAGGATGCGGCTGAAGGCAAGGCGACGTATGTGTCCATGCATGGGCTGGACGCGGCATCGAAGGAAGTATCGCGGCTTACAAAGAGCGCGCTCCTTACGTTCGACGGCCTTGGCAGGACGGATCCCTTCCTTCGGGATCTTCTGGAAGCGCTTGTAACGCGAACGAAATAATGGATTCCTTACGGGGGAAGTATGGGAATTTTACTGGATTCAATTCATAAAGCCGGAGATATCAAGAAGATCGATCCGGCCGGATATCCGCAGCTTGCGCAGGAGATCCGTGAGTTTCTTGTCGACAAGGTCAGCAGGACCGGCGGACACCTGGCGAGCAATCTGGGCGCGGTCGAACTGACCATGGGACTGCATCTCGCTCTGGATCTGCCGAATGACAAGATTATCTGGGATGTCGGTCATCAGTCTTATACGCATAAAATCCTGACGGGCCGCAAAGACCAGTTCGATACGCTGCGGCAGTACGGTGGTATCGCCGGTTTCCCGAGGCGCAGGGAGTCGGACTGTGACGCGTTTGATACGGGTCACGCTTCAACGTCCATCTCCGCAGGTCTCGGACTTGTCTGCGCGAGAGATACGCTGGGTGAAAAGCGGACGATCGTTTCTGTCATAGGAGACGGCGCGCTGACCGGCGGACTCGCCTACGAAGCGCTGAACAACGCTTCCAGACTCAATACCAATTTCATAATCGTGCTGAATGACAATAACCGTTCGATTTCGGAAAATGTCGGAGGTATGCACAAGTATCTGAACGAAATCCGCACATCGGACGCGTATCTGGATCTGCGTGACCGCGTTTATTCCAGAATGAACGGAAAGAATCCGGGCGCTGTGGACAAAATCCGCAAGGCCAAGAATATCTTCAAGTCGTTCTTTGTCCCCGGCATGCTCTTTGAGGAGCTGGGAATCACGTATCTCGGGCCTGTTGACGGCAACGACACGCTTGCGGTCAAACGGGCAATTGAGGACGCGAAGAGAATCCGCAAGGCCGTTGTTGTTCATGTCATTACCCGTAAGGGAGAAGGATATATTCCGGCGGAGAAGCATCCTGCGAGATTTCACGGCACTGCTCCGTTTGAAATTGAGACGGGCCTGCCGAAAGCGTCAAGCAAGCCGGGATATACGGATGTATTTTCCACGGTGATGGTCAAGATGGGGCAGCGCGACCCGAAAGTTGTCGCAATTACGGCAGCGATGGCGGACGGCGTAGGACTCGGACGGTTTCACAATATATATCCGGACCGCTTCTATGATGTCGGAATCGCCGAAGAACATGCTGTGACCTTTGCCGCGGGACTGGCTGCCGGCGGCTTAAAGCCTGTCGTTGCGGTTTATTCGACTTTCCTGCAAAGAGCATATGACGAGATGGTGCATGATGTCTGTATGCAGGATCTGCCTGTTGTTTTCGCGGTCGACCGCGCGGGGCTTGTCGGAGCGGACGGAGAAACGCATCAGGGCATTCTGGATCTGTCCTATCTCTCCTCGATCCCCAACATGGTCGTCTGTGCGCCGAAGAATAAATGGGGTGTATCCGATCTCATGAAGTTCGCGCTCCGGTACGGGCATCCGATCGCGATCCGCTATCCCAGAGGTGCGGCCTTTGACGGCCTCAAAGACCTGCGGACACCGGTAGAGCTCGGCAAGTCGGAGATGGTGCATCAGGGCAGCGGAATTCTTCTGTTCGCTGCCGGCAGCATGGTGGAGACGGCGCTTGCCGTGCATGAAATTCTGAAGGAAAAAGGATTTGATGCCACGATTGTCAACGCGCGTTTTATCCGGCCTTTTGATGCGGAAATGCTGAAAGAACAGCTGCCTTCGCATGAGCTTCTCGTTACGATGGAAGAGAATGTCAGAAGCGGCGGCTTCGGAGAACATGTTGAAAGCTATGTGAGCGAACATTTCCCGGGGCAGAAGGTGCTGACAATAGCAATTGAGGATGAATATGTGGAGCATGGAAATGTCGATCTTCTGAAAAAGAAGCTCGGTATTGACGCGGCTTCGATCGCGGAAAGGATACTTGCGCTGCAGACAGGGAACACATGAAGAAGAGACTGGATGTGATTCTGACCGAAGGCGGCTTTGCCCCGTCCAGAGAGCGGGCGAAGATCATGCTGATGTCAGGAATTGTATATGTAAACGGGCAGAAGGAAGACAAACCGGGGACGCAGTTCGATCCGGAAAAGATACAGATTGAAGTCCGGGGAGAAACACTTCGCTATGTATCCCGCGGGGGACTCAAACTCGAGAAGGCGCTGCAGGTTTTTCCGCTTGATCTTTCCGGAAAGGTCTGCATGGACATCGGTGCCTCCACCGGCGGTTTTACCGACTGCATGCTGCAGAACGGTGCAAAGCTTGTCTATTCGATAGATGTCGGCTACGGACAGCTGGACTGGAAGCTTCGAAGTGATGACAGGGTGATCTGCCTTGAGAAGACAAACTTCCGCTATCTGACACGGGAAGAGCTGACGCAGGAAGGAAAACTGCCGGTTCCGGACTTTGCTTCCTGCGATGTTTCCTTCATCTCGCTCTCGAAAATTCTGCCGGCCGCCTTCGAGATCATAAAGCCGGGGGCGGAAATGGTCTGTCTGATCAAACCGCAGTTCGAGGCGGGGCGCGAGAAGGTCGGCAAAAAGGGCGTTGTCCGAGATCCTGCAGTCCATCAGGAGGTCATCCGCGCGGCGCTTTCCTACGCGGCCGCACAGGGATTCGAGACGCTGGGGTTAGACTATTCGCCGATCCGCGGACCGGAAGGAAACATCGAGTATCTGATGTATATCAGAAAACCGGGAGAGTCCGGAGGAGAAGCGGCGTCGAAGACAGGCCTTTCTGTTACCGCGCATGATTATTCAGATCAGGAAATCACGGCGCTTGTTACGGCTTCTCACGCCGCGTTTTCTTCCGCCGGAGGTAATCCCGACCATGAATAATTTCTGCGTGATTACCAATACCATCAAGGATCCGGACCATGCCTTTACAGATGCGGTCTGTTCATTTATCACATCGCATGGCGGAACCTACACGGACAGCGCGGATGACAGGACGCAGTGTATTCTGGTTCTGGGCGGCGACGGCACCGTGCTGCAGGCAGCCGGAACATATCTGGAACGCGGCATACCGCTTCTTGGCATCAATCTGGGTACACTCGGATATCTTGCGGAGATCGAGAAAAATGCCTGGAAGGAAGCGCTTCTCCGCGTATTCTCTGACAATTATGAAATCGAAAACCGGATGATGCTGGAAGGACTTTGCCCGGACGGCAGAGTCCGTTACGCGCTCAACGATGTTGTCATTTCACGAAACGGTCCGCCGCAGATCCTGGGCTTTGACGTATTCGTCAACGGACAGTTTCTCAATACATTTTCCGCCGACGGCATTCTCCTGTCTACGCCGACAGGATCCACAGCCTATAACCTTTCGGCCGGCGGGCCGATCGTCGAGCCTTCCGCAAGGCTGATCCTTTTAACACCGGTCTGTCCGCACACTTTGAATAACCGTTCGATTGTTTTGTCTCCGGAAGATGAGGTACAAATCGGTGTCGGACATCCTTCCCGCTCGCTGGAGATTGAGGCGGGAGCTGTTTTTGACGGCGGAGAATTCGTACAGCTTTCGGCGGGAGAGAGGATTACCATCAGAGAATCGAAGAAAACCGTGCGGCTTGTCAAGATGGGAAGAAAGAGCTTTCTTGAAACGCTGCACCGGAAAATGCAGGGATAGCAATAGTCCGCGAAGAGGGAAGCATGGCAAGCAGAAAGAACCGACTTGACAGAATACTTGAGATCATCGCGCAGAACGAGATCCAGACGCAGGGGGAGCTGGCGGATATCCTGGTACAGGAGGGGTATAACGTGACGCAGGCAACGGTCTCCAGAGACATACGCAAGCTCCGGCTGCAAAAGACCAGAATTCCGGGGGGACGTCAGAAATATATAGCGCCCGAACGCAGAGAAGATTCCCAGGAAACCGTCAGAAGATCGCTCCGGGTCATGAAGGACGGTATTGTCTCGATGGATCAGGCCCAGAATATTCTGGTCGTCAAAACAGTGGCCGGCATGGCCATGGCAGTGGCAGCAGCACTTGACGCGCTGAACTTTCATGAGATTGTCGGGTGCATCGCCGGAGATGACACGATTATGGCTGCCGTACGTTCCGCCGAGGACACAAAGGCTTTAATGAGCCGCATTCGTGAGATGCTGCAGAAGTAGAGAGCTTTGAGAGGAAGGCCATGTTACTGAATCTCCATGTCAGGAATCTTGCTCTTATTGAGGAAGAGGAAATTTCATTTACGGACGGCCTGAATATTCTGACCGGCGAGACCGGCGCCGGCAAATCGATTCTTCTCGGGTCTGTCAATCTTGCGCTCGGCGCGAAAACTACCGGCGCTGTGATCCGGACCGGGGCGGAGTCCGCGCTGATTGAAATGATTTTCCGTCTGGATAACAGTCATCAGAGAGAAAAGCTTGCGGCCATGGATCTTTCTCCGGATGAGGATGACTGTGTTCTGATCAAACGGAAAATCTTTCCTTCCCGCAGTGTATGCTCTATCCAGGGAGAAACGGTAACACAGGCGCAGCTGCGGGAAATGGCGCAGCTTCTGATCGATGTCTACGGGCAGAGAGAGAACCAGAAGCTTCTGCGCAGAGAGGCGCAGCTCGGACTGATCGATGATTACGCGGGAGACGAAGCGGCGCAGCTGCTGAAAAATATCCGCGAAGCCTATCACACGCTCCGTACGCTCACGGCAGAATATGAGAATACGAACCTTGATGCAGCGCAGAGGCAGCGGGAGGCGGATCTTTTATCCTACGAAGTGAATGAAATCGAACAGGCGCAGCTGCAGGCTGGAGAAGACACCGCGCTCGAGGCCAAATACAGAAGACTTTCCAATTTCCGGAGAATCCATGAGGCTGCTTCCGCAGCGGGTTCGCTTTCTCTGGATGAAGATGAAACGGCTGCGGCGCAGATTGAAAGAGCCCTGCGCGCATTGTCACAGGTGCAGGGGTTGGACAGCGAACTCGATGAAATCGCCGCACAGCTCTCGGACATAGACGGCCTGCTGTCCGATTTCTCGAGATCTTTGAATGACTACATGGACAGCCTGTCTTTTGATCCGGAGGATTTTGCGGCGACCGAAGAACGACTCAATCTGATCAATCATCTGAAAGCCAAGTACGGCGGGTCCCTCGAAAAGATCGGCCTTGCGCTTGCACAGAGAAAGGAAAGACTCTCGGATCTGGAGGACTACGAAGGCACGAGAAAACGCCTGCTTGCAAAGATGGAAACCGCGCGCGGACAGTATCGGACACTTTGCGCTGAGCTGACGCTTCTGCGGAAAAAAAGCGCGGAAGATTTTGCCGTAAAACTGAAAGCCGAGCTGCGCGAACTCAATTTTCCGCAGGTTGATTTTCAGGTGCAGATTCTGTCCGGTGAGGAATATGCCGGCGCGGACGGTTGTGACTGCCTGCGCTTTTATATCTCGATGAATCCCGGCGAGAAACCGCGCCCTCTGGATGAGATCGCGAGCGGCGGCGAGCTTTCCAGAATCATGCTTGCGGTCAAGACCGTTTTTGCCGGCAAAGACGACATTCATACCTTTATCTTCGATGAGATTGACAGCGGCATCAGTGGTCAGACGGCCTGGAAGGTATCGGAAAAGCTCGCGAAGCTTTCAAGGGATCATCAGATCCTCTGCATTACACATCTTCCGCAGATTGCAGCGATGGGAGACGCGCATTTGCGCATCGTAAAGGAAACCGGGGACGGTAGAACAAGAACCCATATCCGGCGCCTTGATCCGCAGGAATCACTTACGGAAGTCGCGAGACTCCTTGGAAGTGATACGATTACGAAAGCGGCGCTGGACAACGCGGTGCAGCTTAAAGAGACAGCGGAGCTTGCCAAAGACAGACTGCGCCGTACGTAGTAACCGGAGAAGGATAACGAATGAACCAGATGGATGAACTGCAGGCGATGTTCGCGGACATGATGGACAGCCTGAAATTTGTGGATGCCGGGGAAATTCCGGACATAGATCTTTATATGGATCAGGTGACGACGTTTATGAATCAGCACCTGTCGGCTTTCGCGCGGGATCCTGAAAATGACAAGATTCTGACGAAGACCATGATCAACAATTACGCAAAGAGCGATCTGTTAGTGCCGCCGGTCCGAAAGAAATACGGCATTGACCACATGATCCTGCTTCTGTTCATCTACTATCTGAAGAATTTTCTTTCTATCAATGATGTTGCGCGCATTCTTGCTCCTCTGCGCAGTGAATACGCGAAGACGCCTGTCGTGAAAAAGGGAAAAACAGCGCCGCCCGCACCCGAAAGCGGACTTTCGATCCGGGATATTTACGAGCGCATCTATGACGGAATCGGAAAACACAGGGATGAAATAACGGGCGAGATCAACCGGGAATTCGAGTGCGCGAAGGGCACTTTTACCGATGTTCCGGAAAGGGAACGCGGGAAGCTGCAGCAGCTCGAGCTGATCTGCAGAATGAGCGCCGACATTTATTTCCGGAAGCTCTTCATCGAGCGGCTCCTAGATCAGGAGCAGCTGCGCGAGAGCGGCAAAGAGACTACAGAACAAGGAAAGTAACACTGAATGAGTATTTACGATACGCTGAATCAAAAACAGCAGGAGGCATGTTTTCACACGGAAGGCCCGGTCCTGATCCTGGCCGGTGCGGGCTCCGGAAAGACGCGCGTCATCACACACCGCATTGCCTATCTTCTGGAGGAATGCGATGTCAATCCGTGGAACATCCTCGCGATTACCTTTACGAATAAGGCGGCCGGTGAAATGCGGGAACGTGTCGACAAGCTGATCGGATTCGGCGCCCAGAGTGTCTGGATATCGACCTTTCACTCCATGTGTGTCCGGATTCTCAGAAGGCACATTGAAGCCATCGGTTATGACAGGAATTTCACGATTTATGATACCGACGACCAGAAAGCACTGATCCGGCAGATCCTTGTCCGTCTTTCGATTGACCCGAAAGTACTGCGGGAGAGAGCGGTCATGTCTGCGGTTTCTTCCGCGAAAAACAAAATGGAAACGCCGGAGATTTACCGGGAACACCATGCGCACAGTGAAACGAACCGGCAGATCGCAGATGTATACGATCAGTATGAGAGGGAGCTGCGGAAAAACAACGCGCTCGATTTTGACGATCTTTTACTGAAAACAGCCGAACTGTTCCGGACAAACAAGGAGATTCTGGAGTCTTATCAGAACCGATTCCGCTATATTATGGTGGATGAGTATCAGGATACCAACCAGGTGCAGTTTAACATCGTGAGCATGCTTGCCGGCGGCTATCGGAATCTGTGCGTTGTCGGCGACGATGACCAGTCGATCTACAAGTTCCGCGGCGCCGATATCCGCAATATCCTGAATTTTGAAACAGAGTATCCGGACGCACTTGTCGTCAAGCTCGAACAGAATTACCGTTCCACCCAGAACATTCTGGATGCGGCGAATGCCGTCATCAGCAACAACACGCATCGTAAAGACAAAAAGCTGTGGACGGAAGAAGGGGCGGGGAGCCTTATTCATTTCAGGTCTTTCGGCAGTGCGCCGGATGAAGCTTCCTTTATCGCGGAGGATATTGACAGGAAAATGCGACAGGATCATTCGCTTTCCTACAAAGATTTCGCGGTGCTGTACCGGACAAACGCGCAGTCCCGGCTGATCGAGGACCAGTTCGTCCGCCAGTCGATTCCTTACAATATCGTCGGCGGCCATAATTTCTATGACCGCATGGAAGTCCGGGATATCCTGAGTTACCTGCGGACCATCGCAAACCCACGGGACGATATCAGCTGTCAGCGCATTATTAATATTCCAAAGCGCGGTATCGGCAAAACAACAATTGACCGTGTCCTTGCCTACGCGCAGGCACGCGGGACCGGTTTCTTCGAAGCGCTTGAAAATATGGATGAGATTCCGGATATTGCGCGGGCAAAGGCAAAACTTTCGCCGTTTGTGATTTTAATGAAATCTTTGCGGGATTTCGCGGAGAGCAGCAGCGTTTCCGGTTTGATTGAAGAGGTCATAAAGGAAACCGGTTATGAGAATTACCTGAGGGATTATGACAGCGAAAGCGCGGATGACCGGCTGGACAACGTGAGCGAGCTGATCTCGAAGGCGGTTTCCTATGAACAGGATATGTATGAGCAGGGAGAGGAAGCGCCGACCCTGCAGGGGTTTCTGGAAGATGTTTCGCTGGTTGCAGATATTGACCAGGTGGGCGGCGATGATGACAGAGTTCTGTTAATGACTCTGCATAGCGCGAAAGGCCTGGAGTTTTCCAATGTCTATCTTGCAGGTATGGAAGAGGGGCTGTTCCCTTCTTATCAGTCGGCAGGATCAGAAGATGAAGATGCGCTTGAGGAAGAGCGGAGGCTTGCGTACGTCGGAATTACAAGAGCAAGAAAAGATCTGACGATCACATACGCGCAGTGCCGGATGATCCGCGGCGACTATATCTACAATCCGGTCAGCCGCTTTGTCCTTGAAATCCCGGAGAAGCTTCTCGATGAATCTCCGCGACTGCCTGGCCGTCAGGATGATTCCTTTGAGGATGACGATCCGGCTGATATGCCGTGGAATGAAAGCGGAGAATCAGAGGCGCCTTCCAAAGCATTGGACTTTCCGAAGAAAACGCAGCAGAGCAGCGGATACAAGCGTTCTTCGGGCGGATACAGCAATCCGTATCTTTCCAGAGGCTTCCGCGTGCCGGATGCACCGAAGAGGAAATCTGTAAACCGGCCGAAAGCGGCGCCGCAGACAAAGGAGTTCAAAAACTACGCGAAAACAGGACTGGACGCACTCAAAGGAATGCCCCTTTTTGAAAAACCGGCCTATAGCGTCGGCGACCGCGTGCGGCATGTCAAGTTCGGCGATGGAACCGTGGAAAACATCGAACGGACGCCCAAGGATTTTAAGGTTGTTGTAAAGTTTGACGGGTGCGGACAGAAAATTATGTATGCTGCGTTCGCGAAACTGGTGAAAATCTAAGCGCAGGGTGATCCGGAATCTGCAATGTGCCTTGTTTTCCGGAAAACAGTGGAGGAACGCACCGGAAATGTACACTGCCTGCGCGGTAGATATGGAATTGCTTCCGTCTCAGTGGTATATTGGAGTTAAGCTGAAAACGAAAAAGCCGGAACGCAGGGAGGTTATGATATGGATAAGCTGCAGGAAATCTTTGCGGGGTTAAGTAAAAAAGAGGACAGGAAGTATAACAAATATGTGATCATATTCGCAGTCATCGGAATTGCCGCTGTTGCCGGCCTGATCATTTATGCTGTCTGGCGGTTTATGCAGCCCGAGTATCTGGACGGCTACGATGATGAAGATGAGGATGATGAGGACGACGATACGGAATAAGCGTCCGGTCTAACAGATAAGATATGAGCCGCGGCCCGGGAAGCTGTTCCCGGACCGCTTTTTCGGCGGATGATGGGCGCCGGAGGGAAAGGATGAAAGCTTGAAAAAAGGCGATATTATTACCGGTAAGATTGAAGAACTGCGTTTTCCGAATAAGGGAATTTTATGGACTGTAAAAGGAGACGGAACTCCGGCCGCAGTCATTGTCAAAAATACGCTGCCGGGACAGAAGGTAGAGGCCAGAATTACAAAGAAAAGATCCGGCGGCGCCGAGGCAGCTCTTGTCCGCATTGTTTCAAAAGCGCCGGCGGAGACGACGCCGTCCTGTCCGGTTTTCGGAGAATGCGGCGGCTGCTGTTATTTGTCTCTGCCATACGAGAAGGAGCTGGAGATCAAGGAGCGACAGGTCCGGAGCCTTTTGGAGAGCGCCTGCGGAGGCGATATCAGCAGCTGGTTTATGCCGGTGCATGAAAGCCCTGTAACCACGGGTTATCGCAATAAAATGGAGTTTACGTTCGGCGATTCTTATAAAGGAGGACCACTTACGCTCGGCATGCACAGGCGCGGAAGCTTCTATGATCTTGCGGATGCTTCGATGTGCGAGCTCGTCGATGAAGACTACCGGAGAATTGTGCGCTGTGTGCGGAATTATTTTGCCGAAAAAGGAATTCCGTTTCTGCACAGGCAGAGCCATGAAGGCTATCTGCGGCACCTGATCGTCCGGAAGGCATCCCATACAGGAGAGATTCTTGTAGATCTTGTAACAACGACAGATACAAAGTGCCTGTCAGCAAACGGGTATTCGGGAACCGAAAAGGAACTGCTCGAAGGAATGCGGGATGCGCTGGTGTCTCTGCCCCTGCAGGGCAGGTTCGCAGGCATCCTGCACACGAAAAATGATTCGGTAGCGGATATTGTCGAGGACCAGGGAACAGAGATCCTGTATGGGCAAGCATCGTTTGAAGAGCAGATCCTCGGTCTGCGGTTTCTTGTAACGCCGTTTTCGTTCTTCCAGACGAACAGCTATGGCGCCGAAGTGCTGTACAGTATCGCGAGAGACTATATCCGAAGGATCGCGTCGGAATGCTCGGAAAACAGGGTGGATAAAAAGCCTGTTGTCTTTGATCTTTACTGCGGGACGGGCACGATTTCACAGCTCGTTTCGCCGTCTGCTGCAAAAGTGATCGGTGTTGAGATCGTTGAAGAGGCGGTGACGGCGGCACGTGAGAACGCGAAGAAAAACGGAATTACCAATTGTACATTCATTGCCGGAGATGTTTTGCGCGTAATTGATGAGATTGAGGAAAAGCCGGATCTGATTATTCTCGACCCGCCGCGGGACGGCGTGCATCCGAAGGCGATGCCGAAGCTGATAGCGTACGGTGTGCCTTATATTCTGTACATTTCCTGCAAGGCAACGAGTCTTGCAAGGGATCTGCCGGTTCTTCGGGAGGGAGGCTATGTGCCGGTGGCGGGCACTTGCGTTGATCAGTTCCCGAGAACCGCAAATATAGAGACGGTATGCTTATTGTCCAAACTTCATGAAGCAAAGCATCACATCGAGGTTAAGGTGGATATGGACGAGCTGGATCTGACAAGTGCGGAAGCCAAGGCTACATACAAGGAGATCCAGGATTGGGTGCAGGAGAAGTACGGATTTCATGTGACAAATCTGAATATTGCCCAGGTGAAACAGAAGCACGGGATCATCGAGCGAGAAAACTATAACAAGCCCAAGTCTTCTGATAGTAAACAGCCGGGATGTCCGGAAGAGAAGGTTAAGGCGATAGAGGATGCCATGAGGCATTTTCAGATGATATAAGAGGAATGTTTTCGAATATAAAAACTGATCTTGCACTAAATCCGATAACCCAAAGGTTTTCGGAGATGGATGATTATGAGTTAAAGAAAGGGGGGCGAATCCACTTCGCCCCTTTTGCAATATGTTTACTGTTTTTAAGAAAAAATGATTTTACGCAAATGTTCGATTATCGGTTTATCAGTTCAGCAGCCATCTTAAACAGATCATCTGCAGATACATCATCATTGGTGAAAATAAGATAGCGTACACCATCTT
>ONHF01000032.1 GCA_900317555.1 uncultured Lachnospiraceae bacterium
TGCAACAACTGCGAATGGAACAGAAATTATTCTTCTTCAAATGTCACCGAGCGTGCTTTAAGAGAAATTTATCTGAAGGGATTTGAGATAGCGGTCAAAACATCATCCCCCATGTCCGTCATGGCCAGCTACAATATGGTCAACGGGACTTATGTTAATAACAGCTATGATCTTCTCGTGAAGGTGCTGCGGGATGAGTGGGGATTTCAGGGGCTGGTTGTCAGCGACTGGGATTCCATGAAGGCAGATCCGAAGGATCCGCTCAAACCTGTCAGCGGAGACGTGTTGCAAGCTCCGGCCGCGCAGTGTGATCTTATCATGCCCGGCCGCCCGGACCAGATCATCGCACTCAAAAAGGGACTGGCGGACGGAACCGTGCGTAAGGAAGATCTGCAGCGCAGTGCGGCGCGGATTCTTGCGATTGTACGGCAGAACACGGCAGCTGCTGTGCGCGGCGGCCATGCGGATGCCGCAGGCACGGAGCAGCCGGAGAGGTAACGGAGCCGCGGCAGCCGCGCGTCTGCCGGCGATTCCGGCTGCCTGCCGCGCGCAAGGCCTCAGCTCTGCACCGCCAGATGCAGCGCCAGATACAGCGTCACGGCGTCTGCGAAGTGTCTGGGGTTCAGGTTTGTTTTCTCGTAAATCTTATCCAGCTGGTACTGCAGTGTATTTCTATGAATATAGAGCTTTTCCGCTGTTGCCTTGAGTGAGCAGCCGTTCTGAAAGTATGCGTTCAGAACAGACTGCTCATTTTCGTTCAGATCTTTGAGCGTCTTGCTGATATACTGCGCTTTCATGCTTGCGGACAGGTCCGCAAGCAGTGCATCCGGGCCGAGGCGGTCATACCAGGCGATATTCAGGGATGTATTGCGAAGGCTCTTCAACGCGGTCTTCGCGCTTTGATAGGAGTCGGGCATATGTTCAACATGAAGAGGATCACCGACGCCGATCCGCAGAAGCCCCGGATTGTTCGCCGCAAGCGATTCCAGAAGTCCTTCGAACTTAAGACACGCGGAATTTTCCAGCATTAGAACATATTCATTCGGATAATTGAACGAATACAGGTCAGAGCCCGAACGCTCGAACACGGTCAGGATTTCCTTTTCAACCATTCCAAGATTGCCGGGATTGGTTCTGGGATCAAATTCGACAACGACAATTCTGTAATTCAGGTAATTTTTCAGATGACGCGACGCGAGAAAATCGATGATGTAATCCGCACTAGCGGTTCCCTCTCTGGTAATCAGGGTGTGCATGACATAGCTGACCTGCGTGCGTTCGTTCCGGCTCTGAACATTGAGTTCCTGTTCTTTGATAATCAGTGAGACGATTTTACGGGCGATGCCTGTATAACGGCTGACGCTTTTTATTTTCCCGGTGATTCCGAGAACGCCGACGACGGAACCGTTATAAACAAGGCGGAAGACCACTTCCTCCCGCCAGGCCGGATGCGCGGGATCGGGCAGTACGGAAACCGGCTCCTCCCGCTTCTCGGCCTCTTCCGCGGGAAGATGATAATCGCCCAGTCTTGTCTCGTCCGTGCCCGCGTAGATCGTGCCGCCCTGCGCGTAAAAGGTTTCATGCCCCAGAATATCATAGACGGAATTTACGATTTCTTTTGCAAGCTGCTGTGAGAGTGTGGCTGCCATTGCGGATATACCTCCGACAAATTGTTCATATGAATATAAATATCCTATCATCAGAGACTAAATGTGGTCAAACGAACATAATGCTTTTTCTCATGTTCGAATAAGATAGATATAACGCAACATGGGTTATGCCTACGAAGGAGGATAACAGGATGCAGCAGATAAAAGAACGGGGATTCCTGCACGGTGCCCTGCAATCGCACATCTGGGATACCAGAATCAAATCCGCGAATGTAACGAAGATGGAACGGATATTCGGCTACATGCTCGGGCCTTTCGGCGTCATGCTGCTGCAGTCGATTGTCAACAGCTACTTCAATCAGTACCTGACCGACGTGCGCGGCTTTACGGTATCCAAGGGACTTTGGATCGCGATGGTTGTTTTTCCGGTCGTTTCGAAGGTCATTGACGCTGTTACCAACGTCATCATGGCGAAGATTCTGGACCGGACCACGTGCCGGCAGGGAAAACTCCGCCCGTGGTTTATTCTGTCGCTGCCGATCATTATACTGAGTATCTACATGATGTTCAGTGTGCCGGCCTTTGGCGTGAAGCTGCAGGCTGTCTGGGTCATTGTTTCGTATAACCTCTTCTATTCCGTCGGTTATACGATGTGGTACATGGCGTATGAAATGAGCGCAGCGTTGTCCACACGGAACGTGAAACAAAGATCCGGCAACTCGATTGCGGGTCAGATCACGAAAAACATCGGCACCGGTATTGTATCGATCACATTTCCTCTGATTCTGCAGGGAATCTGCGCGGCAATCGGAGAGAATCTGCAGGTTGGCTATCTGGCCGTTATGTCCATCGTGTGCTGCGTCGCTGTTCCTCTGACATTCATGCAGTATTTCTTTACGCGGGAGCGTATCACCGAGGAGCGGCGCAATCAGTTCCAGGATGATCCGACAAAAATCAAAACAAAGGAAGAAGGCTTTGGCAGGCAGCTTCACGC
>ONHF01000011.1 GCA_900317555.1 uncultured Lachnospiraceae bacterium
TGCCAGATGTTCCTTCTCCATCATAAGCGGGACTTCGTAGATCGACTCCGCATTCAGGTTCTGGAGAACATGGGAGCTCGGCACATTGCAAAACAGCGCAATCTTGTCCTTGAGCTGCTGCGGTATTTCAAACTCGGAGCGGCAGACGATAACATCCGCGCGGATTCCCATCTGCTGCAGTTCCTTAACGCTCTGCTGGGTGGGTTTTGTTTTGAGCTCACGGGAGCCGTACAGATACGGAACCAGCGTTACGTGGATCATGCAGGAATTGCCGGGTCCGACCTCGATCTGGAACTGCCGGATCGCTTCAAAGAACGCCTGGGACTCAATGTCTCCGACCGTACCGCCGACTTCGATGATTGCTACAGTATTCCCTTCCTCCGGATTCTCCGGGCGGTAAAATCTGGACTTGATTTCATTCGTGATATGCGGGATGACCTGCACCGTGCCTCCGCCGTAATCACCATGTCTTTCCTTATTAATGACAGACCAGTAAACCTTGCCCGAGGTCACATTGGAATTGTGATTCAGGCTTTCATCAATGAACCGTTCATAGTGGCCCAGATCCAGATCTGTCTCCGTTCCGTCGTCCGTGACAAAAACCTCACCGTGCTGGATCGGATTCATCGTGCCCGGGTCCACGTTCAGATACGGATCAAACTTCTGCATCGTCACCTTGTAGCCGCGCGCCTTTAAAAGGCGTCCGAGCGAGGCTGCCGTGATTCCCTTGCCCAGTCCTGAAACTACGCCGCCTGTTACAAAAACATATTTAACCATTCCCCTTCTCCTTCCCGTTCGTCCTGCAATTAAAAAGGTGACAATGGCAAGGGAGCGTTTGCACGCTCCCCTTTCATGACGCCATTGTCACCTGATTTTAATCTGTCATCCTTCGCACCGGTTTTGTATACAAAAATACAAACAGCAAAAATACGAGGATAAGGATACTACAACCGCCGGCTTCTGTAAAGACGCAGATCGTCAAAGGTCCGCGCGGAATCAGATCATCCGGGCCCGCGCGGGCGGCCCCTTCTCCTTTTGCTCAAACGGGTCAGAGGCGGTTTACGATAACTTTCCCGTCCTTGACAACTGCCGCAAGTGAGAGAGTGCTGTCTTTGCGAAGCAGCACCACATCTGCCTTTTTTCCGGCTTCAATCGAACCGCGGCGGTCATCAATCCCGATCGCTCTCGCGGGATTGATGCTGGCGCAGCGGACCGCTGTTTCCAGCGGGATGTTCATTTCAAGAACAGCTGTACGCATGCAGTCTGCGAGGTTGGAAACAGAGCCGGCGAGATTCCCTTCCTTTTTCAGCGTACAGTGTCTGCCCTTTTTCACAACCATCTGACCGCCGAGCAGATAGTCTCCGTCCGGCATGCCCGTGCAACGCAGGCTGTCGCTGATCAGAACCATCCGTTCCTCGCCGTTCATCCGGAAAGCTGCCCGGACTGCCGCAGGATGCACATGAATTCCGTCTGTAATGATTTCCGCGAACACAGAGGGGCTGTCCGAAACCGCGCCGACAACGCCTGGTTCTCTGTGATTCAAACCGCTCATTGCGTTGTACAGATGCACCGCATGGGAAGCGCCGGCGGAGAAAGCCTGCATCGCCGTGTCGTAATCTGCATTGGTATGTGCCAGAGAAACCCTCATCTTCTTCCGGACATTCCGGATAAAAGCTTCGAAGCCGGGGTTTTCTTCAGGTGCGAGTCCGATGATTTTCAGTAGTCCGCCCGAAGCCTGATAAAACCGTTCCGCCGTCTGAACATCACACCGCATTATATACTTTTCGTTCTGTGCGCCCCTTTTAACACGACTGATGAACGGACCTTCCATATTGAAGCCGACAAGATCTGCGCCCGGATGCGGGGTGGCAGCAAAAGCAGCACCCAGCGACAGCACATGCTCCAGCACCGGAACCGGCAGTGTCAATGTTGCCGGGCAAATTGCCGTAATGCCGGCAGATGCCTCGTAGGCCGCGATCTTCTCAAATGCCGCCGGATCCTCATCACAGACATCGGCATTTAATGCGCCATGGAAATGGATATCAATCAGCCCCGGGATGGCGTAGCAGTCGTCCGCGCGCAGAACGATTTCCTCTTCCTGTCCTGCGGCGCCATTGTCCGGACCGGCGTTTTCAACCGAAGGCGCAAAAACGCCGTCTCTGATCCTGATATCTTCCTCATGAAATTTGAAGTCCGCTCCGAATACAGAAGCTCCACAGATTTTCATGGTTCACCTCCGGCGTCCAGCCGCCCGTTTCTAATCAGTACAATTCACCGTGTATCTGCCGGAAATGATAATACGCGCCGAGCATGCCCGCTTCATTTCCGTATTTTGCCATTTTCAAGACTGTATGCCGCGCGATCACAGGTTTTAAATTTCTGTCGATCGCGGCGCGGATTCTGGGATAAAGATATGCTTCTCTTGCCATAATACCGCCGCCGAGAACGACGAGTTCCGGGTTCAGAACATAACAGATGTTTGCGATGCCGAGGCCGAGAACGCTGCACATTTCGTCAATCGCTTCCCGGCAGATTTCATCTCCTGCATCAGCTTCCCTGAAGACCCGGATTCCGTCCCAGTGTTCCTGCGCGCTGCCTTTGCGCCGCGCCACTTTCTGACACATGTACCCGGTCGAGCCGAGCATCTGAAAATCCGAGTCGCCCATGTGCATGTATCCGACTTCGCACGCACTGCCGGTCGCACCGTGCAGTACCTTGCCGTCGATGATCGCGCAGCCTCCGATTCCGGTTCCGACCGTCAGACAGAGCATACTGCTGCTGCCCTGCCCCGCGCCGGAGGTATACTCCGCAAGCCCCGCGCAGTTAACATCATTCTCCATTTCGAACGGAATGCCGAAAGCGTTCTCGAACACAGGCTTGAATTTTGTACCGGTATAATCCGGCACTGTTTCTCCGGAATAAAAGATTTCGCCTTTCCTGACATCAACCATGCCCGTTGACGAGACGCAGATGCCGGCGAACGGAGGATCTGTTTTGCCGGAAGACGGCGGATACCCCGCGTCCGCAAGATAGTTTGCTACAATCTCCATCGCCTTCCCGCGGATATGTTCACCGCCAAGCTCCGCGCCGGTCGGCGTACTCTTTCGTTCCAGCACTTTTCCGTCACTGCTAATCAGTCCGTACTTGATCGCCGTTCCGCCGATATCGATTGCGATATAATTCTTCAAAGACTGTTCGACCTCCGCTTCCTGACACCATTAAAGAAACTCTTCGCGTGCCTTCCGGATCATCTCGGCGGCTTCTGCCGCTACTTTACGGTCCGCATCTCCCCGAACCGGCTCCAGCGGATCTCTGACACCACCGATGTCCAGGTCCTCATTGATCCGCAGAATTTCCTTAATGATCGCGTACATGTTCGCGTGCGCCGAACACATCTTGTAAATAACCGCGTCCGCCGCGTACTGCACACGCTTCGCCTCTTCGATTTCTCCCTTTGCAAGAAGCTCATTCATCTTTAAAAACAACTCCGGCATCACGCCATACGTACCGCCGATACCTGCGTCGGCACCGATGATTCTACCGGAAATGAACTGTTCGTCCGGTCCGTTAAAGATGATGTAATCCTCTCCCGCCTGCTGCTTGAACATCTGAATATCCTGCACCGGCATGGAGGAATTCTTGACACCGATGACCTTCGGGTTCCTGCGCATTTCCGCAAACAGCTCATTTGTGAGCGCAACCCCCGCGAGCTGCGGAATGTTGTAGATGACAAAATCCGTATCCGGAGCGGCGCTGCTGATATCATTCCAGTATCTGGCAATCGAATATGCCGGCAGATGGAAGTAGATCGGAGGGATCGATGCGATCGCATCCACGCCGCACTTCTGCGCGTGCGCCGCAAGCTCCATGCTGTCTTCCGTATTGTTGCAGGCGACATGGCAGATGACCGTCAGACGGTGTTCCGGATGCGCGTTCACAACTTCCATTACGTTCTCGATAATGATCTTGCGCTCGTCCTTGCGCAGATAAATGCATTCTCCGGAAGAACCGTTGACATAAATTCCTTTCACACCCTTGCGGATGAAGTACTCTGTCAGCTGCCGCACCGCGGCAGGGGATACAGCCCCCTTGTCATCGTAGCATGCGTAAAATGCGGGAAGAATTCCCTTGTATTTGTCCAGATTTCTCATTGTGGTCACCTCGTATTTCCTGTCTTAGCCTTTAACCGCGCCCATGGCAATTCCCTGTGTGAAATATTTCTGGAAAACCAGGAATACAATCAGAATCGGAACCGAAGCCAGCGCTGCGCCGGCCATAATCAGCCCGAAATCCGTCGAGTTCTCCGCCTGCAGCTTCGCGATACCGAGTGAAATCGTCAGGTTGTTGGTGCTCGAGAGCATGATTAACTGCATGAAGTAGTCGTTCCAGTTCTGAATGAAGGTGAATATTGCCAGCGCGCCGATTCCCGGTTTTACCATCGGAACGACAATCTGCGTGAACGTCCTGGCCTCAGAAGCGCCGTCAATACGCGCGGCTTCCAGCATTTCCTGCGGCACGGTTTCCGAAAACTGCCGCATCAGAAACACACCGAACGGCCAGCCGACCGTTGGAAAAATCACCGCCCAGATTGTATTATACAGCTTCAGATTCGACATCTCCCGAATCAGGGGGATCGTAATAACCTGCTTGGGAAGCGCCATTGCTGCTACGATTAACGCGAACAGAATGGTCTGTCCGGCAAATCTTTTCTTCGCCAGAGCGTATCCTGCCATTGTCGCTGTAACGCACGTGAGGATCATGGCCATAAGCGACATAAACACGGTGTTAATCAGCCAGCGGACTGCTGCCGGCAGAACCGGACCTGCGGAAAGAATCAAAGAACTTCCGTCTTTTGTCAGTCCCGAGCTGAACGGCAGATGAATTTCCCATAGCGGGGCACTCTGCCGGCTCATCAGCTTCTGGAAATTCGCCATGGTCCACTGCTGCGGCCACCAGACCGGTGTTACGGAGTTGACTTCCTGCGCTGTTTTAAACGCACCTGTAACGATCCAGTACAAGGGAAACAGAAACAGGAACGCAAGAATGAATAAAACCACCAGACAGAAGATTCTGTAAGCGGATAAATGATGTACGCCATGTCTTCTTGTATCCATTCTCATTCACCTCATTTCTCTCTGCCGAGCCTGAACTGAATCGCTGAGAGCACCGCGATAAAGATCGCAAGGACAACGCCCATCGCGTTTCCGTACCCGTAGCGGTACAGCTTGAATGCAGTGTAGTAGATGTAATACATGACGGTATCCGTGCTGTGGTTGGGACCGCCGGAAGTTAACAACTGGATCAGCGCAAAACACTGGAAGCTGTTAATCGTGGTTATGATCAGAATATACAGCGTAGTCGGCATGATATTCGGCCATTTGATCTTCCAGAAAACCTGCAGATCCGTCGCCCCGTCCACTTCTGCCGCCTCAATCAGCGAGGAGTCGACATTTCCGAGCGCCGAGACATAAAGTACAATCGGCTGTCCGACAGATGTCGTAAGAAGGATCAGAATAATGCAGCCAAGCGCATAGCGCTCATCCCCGAGCCAGTTGATTCGCTGCGAAATCAGGCCGGTCTGCGTACCGAGGTAATTGAAGATTCCGTAGTAGTTATTGAACATCCATTTCCAGACGACCGTTACGGCTACCGAACCTGTGATTACAGGCAGATAGAAAACAATCCGGAAGAAAGACAACAGCTTCCCGGGCATCTGATAAATCGCGGAAGAAATCCAGAGCGAGAAGATGCAGGTAATCGGCACCGATACAACGACGATAATAATTGTGTTTTTAAGAGCTCTAAGAAAAACCGAATCACGGAACAATTCGATGTAGTTTCCAAAACCAATGAAAACGTCCCTGGTTTCCTTGCCCATGGTGGAATCGAAAAAGCTGGTATAGACGCAAAGAACCATCGGAACAATAACGAATGCTAGAAAGAATACAAGACTTGGCAGCAGGAACATGTACGCCGATTTCGTTTCTCTTCTGCGCAGGACCCTGCTCCTTGCCGGTGTGCTGACTCTGGCCACGTTTCATCCCTCCTCACCGACGGGAACGTCGATTCAAGACCACGCACCTTCTTATTGCTCATAAGAAGGTGCGCGTTCCTATTACCCGTCAGGGCTTTTCAGTACTGACGTATTACTGACAAATGCTTTATTTGCCGGCAGCTGCTGCCGCCGCGTTTGCTTCCTTGTCAAATGCCGCAAGCTCTGTCTTCACATCTCCGCCGGAGCCGATTCTCTGCAGCATATTCCACCATGCCGTGCGTGCTTCTGCCCATCCGGGTACTACTTGATAATAATCACCCATCGAAGGCATGAAGTTCTTTGTGAACAGCTCCATAACATCCGCTGTTGCTTCGCCGTCATAGACGCCGGTCAGATTCTGGTGTACCGGGAAGAAACCGGAAGCCTTGACTGCCTTCGCAGTCTCGTCGGAATTCGCGAAGAAATCGATGAATGCCTTGGAAGCCGCGATTTTGTCCTGATCGCCGTTATCGAAAACACCAAAGCCCCAGATACCGCCGCACAGCTCTGTCTTTCCGTCGTCCGAAGGGAACAGGAGCGGAAGAATCTCGTCGCCGTTATTCGTCTTGCCCATTTCGTTTCCGGCATCGGTGTTGGTCTGCTGTGCCGCGTTCCAGCAAAGAGACATTGCAAGGACACCCTGACGGAACAGGTTGATTTCATCGCCGCCGACAAGAGAAGCGTCAAAGTTAACGCCCTTCTGGTTCTTGAGAGCTGTCAGAGCCTTTACGTTCTGATCGGAATCCGCCGTGTACTCTGTGTGATCCGCGTTTGTGAACGTGCCGCTGTACATATTGTTGATCAGTGCTCTGGTTCCCTGATCGCCGCCCTGGCCTGCGCAGTATACTGCAAGCACATCCTTCTGGCCGCTGTCATAAACCGCCTGAACTGCCTTCAGGAAATCATCTGTGGATTTCCAGGTGTTCGTGGCTTCATCGATATACTGCATCGCGTTCGCCTTCTCCATGTAGGTCTTGTTGACTGCCATGCAGTGCGCTACCATGCAGAGCGGATATTCATATACCTTTCCGTCCTTGCCGGTGCAGGCGTTCTTCACAGATTCGTAAAGATCGGATGCCGCGTCTTCCGACATAATATCGGAGAGATCCACCATGTATCCCTTGGCACCCCAGTTGGCAACCAGTCTTTCCGGTCCTTCGAGAACCATATCCGGTGCCTGACCGCCTTCGATCGCGGTATTGACCTGATCGTCGCCGTTCGTGTAATCAAGGTATTCAACCGTAACCTTAACATTCGGATATTTCGCGTTGAAGTCGGAGATCAGTGCGTCAACGGTAGCCGAATCGCCCCACTTGCCGACAGGATATGTCCAGAGTGTAATGGATGTATTCAGATCAGCGCCTTCGGCGGGAGCTGCCGCTTCGGTAGAAGCTGCCGGGGCTTCGGTTGCCGCACTCTGCGCCGTCTCCGCTTTCGTGGTATCCGCAGGCGCCTGCGCGGGTTTGGACGATCCGCATGCGGTCAGCCCTGCTGCCATAACGGTTGCAAGACCAAGTGCCAGTATCTTTTTCATGAATATTCCCTCCTGATTATAAGTTTTATGTAGAAGTACCCCTCAAGTACCAATACAACCCTCAGCTTCCGCCGGTTAATACCCGGCCTCCTTCAGTGCATCCGTAAACCGCTTCGTAATCACCTGCGGCCTTGTAATGATGGAGCCGATCACGCTTGCGTACGCGCCGAGTTGGATGACCCTCACCAGCTTTTCCGGCGTATCGATGTTGCCTTCCGCGATGACCGGGTGCTTCGCCTTCGCCAGAATCTTCCGGAGAATCTCGAAATCATTCGCCTCGATATGATCGCCTTCACTCTCCTTTGTGTAGCCCACCATCGTCGTCCCGATAAAGTCGAAGCCGAGCGCATCCGCGTGCAGCGCTTCTTCTACCGTGGAGCAGTCCGCCATAAAAAGCTTGTCCGGATAGGCTTTCTTCACTTCCCTGAAAAAGCCGTCAATCGTAACTCCCCCGGGCCGCAGCCTGTCCGTCGCGTCCATTGCGATAATCTCCGGATTCACTTCCATCAGCTCTTCAATTTCCTTCATCGTCGGCGTGATGTAGATCGGACTTCCCGGATAATCCCGCTTCACGATGCCGATGACCGGCAGATCCACCTGCCTTTGGATCTCGGCAATGTCCTCCTTCGTATTGGCGCGGATTCCCTTTGCGCCGCTCTGATACGCAGCCAGTGCGAAACGCCCCATGATAAAGGACGAATGCATCGGCTCCGCCGGCAGCGCCTGGCAGGAAACGATAAGGCTTCCCTTGAGCGACCTGATTTTAGCTTCCATCGTGCTGTCCATCGGACTTCCTCCTTTAACTGCTGTGATTCTAACATGTCATAAAATAATTTTCAATCTTATGATTTGGCAAAAAATATTTTTCATTTTTGTGCATAATGCATTACCAATTCTTTTCCAGTTGCTTTTCAGTTAACAATCATGCCCTGTTTGCAAATTATTTTTCATTTTTGTTGTGAAAAGAATATTTTTTTATTGTCAGAATAAAAGACCGTGATACAATAAATTCAGTACGCAAAACAAAGCGCTGTTTTTCAGTGGCAAGGGGGTCATATACAGATGAGAATCTACAGAGAAAAAGACTATGCAGCAGTAAGCCGCAGGGCAGCCGCCATGATCGGCTCCCTGATCCTTCAGAAGCCGGACTGCGTTCTGGGGCTCGCGACCGGCTCCACACCGATCGGAGCATATCAGAAACTGATCGAAGCGTATCAACGCGGCGATCTTGATTTCTCGGCGGTCAGAACGGTCAATCTGGATGAATACAGAGGGCTGGACGGGACAAATGAACAGAGCTACCGGTATTTCATGAACCATCAGCTCTTCGATCATGTCAATATCGACAAGGCGAACACTTTTGTGCCGGACGGGATGGCCGCGGACGGGGAAGCCGCGGGCAGAGCCTATGATGAGAAGATAAAGAGCCTTGGCGGCACAGACCTGCAGCTTCTGGGACTTGGCGAGAACGGCCACATCGGCTTTAACGAGCCGGGGGCTTTTATCGCCGGCACGCATATCGTGAAGCTGACGCGCAGCACCATCGAGGCGAACTCGAGACTTTTCCGGGACATTTCCGAGGTTCCGACGCAGGCAATCACTATGGGTCTTTGGGGAATCATGACCTCCAGAGAAGTGCTGCTTGTCGCAAACGGACCGAAGAAGGCGGCTGCCCTGCGCGGCGCGCTCTACGGCCCTGTTACGCCGGATCTGCCGGCATCCGTTCTGCAGCTGCATCCGAACCTGATTGTCGTCTGTGATGAGGCGGCTCTTCCCGAATAACAGCGCTGCGGTATCCGCGCGAAATGATAAGAAAGTCCCGGAATAGAAGGAATCCGATCCTTCCGTTCCGGGACTTTTCACTTTCTTCCGATTTATTCTTTGGTAATATCCGAGCCGAAGTACTTTTCCGAAATTTTCGTCAGCGTGCCGTCCTCTTTCATCTGCGCAATCGCTTTGTTGATTGCTTCACGCAGAGAATCATTGTCCGAGCCCTTTTTCAGAGGGATCGCGTATTCGGTCACCTGATCATCCGTGGCGGCAACTTTGAGTTCCTCCGTTCCGGATGTTTTGAAATAATCCTGCACAGATGTATTCGCGTTGATCGTCGCGTCCGCGGTTCCGTTCAGGACAAGCTCCATCGTCTCCGCAAGTGTCGGAACATTGGTTACATTCGCGCCGTTTTCGCTTCCCATCTCCGCATAGGTGGAGCCGACGGAGTTTGCCGTCGTGAGGCCTTTGAGGTCCGCGAACGAGTGAATCGTGTCGTTATCCGCCTTTGTGACGATCACTGCATGATCATACGCATAGGGGTCCGTGAAGTCAAACGTCTGCGAGCGCTCCTGTGTAACGTCCACGCCGTTCGCCATCATATCGAACGTCCCCTGACTGACGCCTGTAAGGCCGCCGTCGAAGTCCCCTTCCTTGAACTCTGCGGTAACGCCGAGCCGCTTCGCGATCTCCTGCGCCGTCTCGACGTCAAAACCGACCAGATCATTGGTTGCTTCATCGTGGTAGGTGAACGGCGCCCAGTCGCCTTCTGTTGCTACCGTGATAACACCGGCTGCCTTGATTCTGGAGAGGTGATCTCCGGAGGCAGCTGCTTCCTGCGTGCTCTCTCCCGCGGAAGCCGTACTTTCCGAAGCGGCAGCGGTGGAAGAAGCGCCTGCGGTTCCGGACTGTCCGCAGCCTGCAAGTACTCCCGCCGCAAGGGCTGCCGCTGCTAAGGATACCGTAATGTTTTTGATTCTCATGATTTTGTCCTTTCTATTATCTTTTTGTGACAAGCCGCAGGAACTCTTTTGTTCTCTCCTTTTCCGGAGCCGTAAAGAACGTTTCCGGATCTGCCTGCTCCACTACTTTCCCTTTGTCCATAAAAACAACTTTCGATGACACCTCTCTCGCAAACCGCATCTCGTGCGTTACAATGACCATCGTAACAGAGCTTTTTGCAAGGAGTCGCAGCACTTCCATGACTTCTCCGATCAGCTCCGGATCAAGAGCCGACGTCGGCTCGTCGAGATAAAGGATGTCGGGGCCTGCCGCGAGCGCTCTCGCGATGCCGACTCTCTGCTGCTGCCCGCCGGAAAGCTGCGACGGATAATAGCTGAACCGGTTTCCCATCCCGACCTTCTCCAGAAGATCAAGCCCGATCCTGTCCGCTTCCGCCTTTGTCTTCTTTCCTGTGACCGTCAGGCCGAGTGTCACGTTCTCGAGCGCCGTTTTGTTCGCGAACAGATTGTAGTTCTGAAAAACAAACCCGGTATGGCTGCGGATCTCTGCGATTTCCCGGCGCGACGCGCTGTGCAGATCATATTCGCGGCCTTCAAATGTCATCGTCCCTTTGTCCGCGCGCTCGAGGAAGTTGATACATCGAAGGAGCGTTGTTTTGCCGGAGCCGGACGGTCCGAGAACAGACACCACATCTCCCTTATCGACCGAGAGATCCACGCCGTCCAGAACGGTCAGATCCCCGAATTTCTTATGTATGTCTTTGACTTCCAGAAGTGCCATCGCCTCATCTCCGATCTCATTCGTTCATACCGGTTAATTCCGGACCTTGCCGTACGAGCCGAGCTTTCGCTCGCCGTACCTCTGAATCCATGTCATAACCGTGGAAAACAAAAGATACACGGCCGCGACCTCGATATACAGCGGCAGGAATTCGTAGGTTCGTCCCGCGATCTGCCTTGTCGCGAGGAACATCTCCGTGACCGTGATATTGGATGCGAGCGACGTATCCTTAACCATGCCGATCGCGGAATTGGACAGTGCGGGGAAGGCCGTCCGGAATGCCTGCGGCAGAACGATATGCCACATCACCTGCAGATAGTTCATGCCGACGCAGTATCCCGCCTCAATCTGACCCGCGGGAACGCTCTCCAGACACCCGCGGAGCGTTTCGGCGCTGTAGGCGCCTTCATTGACCGCGAAAACAATGACCGCCACGAGGAATCCGTTCGGCCGGATACCGAACGCCGAAGGCCCGTAGTAACCGACCATTAACTGTACAAGAAGCGGCGTTCCGCGGATCACCCAGACATAGAATCTTACAATCTGCCGGAGCACCGGAACCCGCGCGAAACGTATCATGGCCGCGATCACCGCGATGACAAGCGAGAGCGAAAACGCGAGGATCGTCAGCGGAATGGTGGCAAGAAGTCCCGGCAGCAGAATTCTCGGAAAGGACTGGATCAGAATCTGTATTACTCGTTCGGACAATGTGGATTTCCTCCCTTCGCGCGGTCAGCGCGGTGCTGCCTGTTACGCGTCGACGCGAAGCGCGTCGTTCACATAATTGTTTGCGACCATCATCGCTCCCATGGCGGTTAAAATCACCATAATTTCCTCAGCCTTCTCTTCATTCACCGGCGCTCCGTCTTTATCTCCGTGACGCAGGAAATCTTCCTTGAGCTCCGTGAACTCTCCGTCTGTAATGGATTTCGGATCGGAGCCGAGTTTACGGGCATAATGCATCAGGAGCTCCTGCCTTCTTGTCAGCTTGAAATCCGAAGGGTCCAGATGATGCTCCTCCCGCAGGAGCCTGCTGAAATACGTCGTGCAGACGAGGCACTCATTGGATACGGAAATCGCGTATTCGAAAAGGTCCGCGTCGAGCTTGCCGATTCTCTCCTGCAGGTCACGGTCCAGCGTATAGGAAGCTTCCTCGATTGCAAGGAACGCGTTCACGTTGTGCAGGAGCGTCCGTTTTTCATTGGTCAGCTGATGCCCTCCGGCCAGATGCCTGCGGATCACTTCCTGTACGTTCTCCGGTGCGGTCTGCGGATCAATCATCGAAATTCTTCCCATTTGCCCACCTCATTGATTTGATAGTATTCATATCTAATACGTATGATTTATGGTTTTTAACAATATATCCCCGTAAAAAGGAAAAGTCAATACTTTACAGCAGGCTTTTTAATATTTATCATATGTGTTTAGTAGGATATATTTTGAAAGGAAACGATATGGGTAAAATCTATCAGAGTATCGCACAGCTGACAGGCCGCACGCCGCTGTTGGAACCGCTTCGATATGAAAAGGAAGAAAACGCCGCGGCGCATCTTCTGCTCAAGCTCGAATACCTGAATCCTGCGGGAAGCATCAAGGACAGAGCCGCCCTGAATATGATCCTGCGGGCAGAGGAAGACGGGACGCTCCAAAAAGGCGATACCATCGTCGAACAGACGAGCGGCAATACCGGCATCGCGCTTGCAGCATACGCGGCGGCACGCGGCTATCATATGCAGATTTTTCTGGAAGCCGGCGTAACGAAAGAGCGCCGGGCCATCCTTCATGCATACGGATGCGAGCTTCTGGATTACAGGAATATTCCGGGAGCAGCGGCAGAGGACGAGCCGTTCGACCCGTTCCGGGAAGCGACAATGGCTGAGATCTTCCGCTACTGCAGGTCGAAAGGGCCGCGTTTCCACTATCTGAATCAGGTGACCAATCCCGCGAACCCCGAAGCGCATATCCGGACGACAGGACCTGAAATCTGGAAAGACACTGACGGAAAAGCCGACTATCTGGTCTGCATGGCAGGCACCGGCGGAACCATCACCGGACTCTCCGAATATTTAAAGAACAAGAACCCGGAGCTCCGGGTCATCGCCGCAGAGCCCGCGCCGTCATCAAGACGTTCCAGATCAAATCCTGACGCGAAGATCATTGACGGCGTTCTGCATTTCGATGATGTGCCGGAAAGCGAGCTGACAAGCTTCCTCCGGCACTCGCTTTACGACGAATGTACGGACGTGCAGGCCGAGGACGCGTATCTGACCGCGCAGAAAATCGCGCACAGAGAAGGCCTGCTGATCGGGACTTCCGGCGCCGCAGCCTTGTATGCCGCAACGAAGATTGCACGCAAGGAAGAGGCACGGGGGAAAAACATCATCGTCATCATCCCCGACGGCGGCAGTAAATATCTCTCGACGGAGCTTTATACCTACCACCCCCGCGAGTGCTCTGTGTGAATGCGGAGCGGAAGAAGAAGCAATGCCGTAACAAAACCGCCAAGCAGGCCGCCCATGTGCGCGGTCATGCTGATCGAGTGATCGGAAAACCCCGGCAGCAGCATCAGGACAATCGCAAGGATAACCCGTTTCATCGGAAAGATCCGGCGAAGGCCGGGCGTTAACGCGAAAATGATGAAGATACTGACGAGACCGAAAATCGCGCCCGAGGCGCCTGCGGAAATGCCGTAGTCACCGCTTCTGTTTTCCACCGCAATCGTCAGAAGATTTCCGCTGATGCCGCCTGCGAAATAAAGAACAAGCATGCCGGCTCTGCCATAATACCATTCCGCGTACGGTCCGATGGCGCCCAGAGAGATCATATTCGAAGCAAGATGATCGATACCGAAATGCAGGAACATGGACGTAATCAGCCGCCACCACTGTCCGTATTGCATGACATACGGCGTATACAGCGCGCCGAACTTCATGGCGACGTCAATGTTATCGCTGCCACCCGCCACTGTCTCCAGCAGCCACAGCAGGACATTGGCCGCGATCAACAGATAGGTAATCACCGGCTTTCTAGCGTAAATCGGGTTGTTATCCACAGGAACATCCTTTCATTGCGGCCGGCTTTCCGCCGGCGCGGCTTCTTTTATTCTAGCAAAAGCGCCGCGCCCCGTACAGGAAAGCCTTTACAGGCCGCGGTCACAGGACAGTTTACGGCGCACCGGACACTGCAGTGAACAGCAGGCCGGCGGCAGGACCATCCGGTGCGCCTATAGAAAAAGGACCGGCAATGACGCGCCGGTCCTTTCCTTATCTTTCCCGGGCAGTGTTCTCAACGCTGTCCGCATCTGTTTTGCAGTTATTCTACGTCCTGCAGAGCGGCGTAATCTTCCTCTCCTGTTCTGACCTTGACGACCTTCGTGACATTGTAAACGAAGATCTTGCCGTCTCCGATATGTCCCGTATAGAGCGCTCTCTTGGCTGCCTCGATCACCTTGTCCACGGGAATTCTCGAAACGATGACTTCCACCTTTACCTTCGGTATCAATGTAGAGTCAACGACAGCGCCTCTGTAGCGCTCGGTCGAACCTTTCTGAATGCCGCAGCCCATAACCTGATACATTGTCATGCCGGTGACGCCGAGCTCGTTGAGCGCTTTCTTGAGCTCATCAAATCTCGAAAGCCTGCAGACGATGGAAACCTTGTGCATACCTGTATCGTAACTGCCGACAGGTACAGGAGCCTGCTCCGGAGAAGTTTCCGGCGCGCGGTAAACCTTGACCGCGGCATCCTTGCGGAAATCTTCCGCCTTGTCGTAATCGCTCTCTCCAAGATCCGTGTTTTCGTTCGCGTCGACTTCCATCTGTGTTACATCGGTAATCGCGAAGCCGGAGTACGCGCTTGCAAGACCGTGCTCATGAATATCCAGACCATCAATTTCAACCTGTGCCGGAACACGAAGTCCGATGAACTTGTCAATGATCTTGAAGGCAATAAACATCGTAACAAGAACATATGCGTCAATGGCGATAATACCGAGTACCTGTACGCCGAGCTGGCGGAAACCGCCGCCGTAGAACAGTCCCTTTCCTACGCCGTCCGCGCCGGTGGAAAACAGGCCGACCGCCAGTGTTCCCCAGATGCCGTTGACCATGTGAACCGAAACCGCGCCGACCGGATCATCGATCTTTGCGACGTTATCAAAGAACTCAACCGAAAGAACGACAATAAAACCGGAAACCAGGCCGATGAAGAACGCGCCGGCCGGAGATACACAGTCGCACCCTGCCGTAATCGCAACAAGGCCCGCGAGAGACGCGTTGAACGTCATCGATACATCCGGCTTGCCGTACTTGAACCAAGTAAAGATCATCGCGACAACGGTTGCGACAGCCGCCGCGAGGTTCGTTGTCATGAAAGCATTGGAAGCGGTAACCGCGTTGTCCGCTGTGTCCATCGCAATTGTCGAACCGCCGTTAAAGCCAAACCAGCAGAACCAGAGAATAAATACGCCGAGCGCCATTGCAGTCAGGTTATGTCCGGGAATCGCTCTTGCCTTGCCGTCCTTGTCGTACTTGCCGATTCTGGGTCCGAGCATCCATGCACCGAGGCAGGCGATCGCACCGCCGACATTGTGTACAACCGCGGAGCCCGCGAAATCATGCATGCCAAGCGCCGCGAGCCAGCCGCCGCCCCATACCCAGTGTCCTTCAATCGGGTAGATGATCAAAGAGATCACTGCGGAATAAACGCAGTAGGCTTTGAAGTTTGTACGCTCTGCCATGGATCCCGAAACGATTGTCGCAGCTGTAGCGCAGAAAACCGTTTCGAAAATGACAAAACACCACAGAGGCATTGTCTGCGGAACCACCGTTCCCGCATAGTCGCCCCGGATAAAGGGATCAAAGCGGCCGATCAGCGGTCCCGCGCTGCCGAACATCAGGCCGAAGCCGATAAACCAGAAGCACGGCGTACCGATACAGAAATCCATCATGTTTTTCATGAGGATATTGCCGGTGTTCTTGGCTCTGGTCAGACCGGATTCGCACAGAGCGAAGCCTGCCTGCATGAAGTAGACGAGCGCTGACGCTACCAGCACCCATATGACAGTAGATACACTGATTTCCATAACTCACTCCTCCTTTTGGTTCTGCCCCTCGGCTGCTGCCGGTGAGCGGCTGCAGTTATAATAAAAGGAGCCGCCGCGCAGACAATATGTCTGTGCGGCAGCCCCTTTGCTGCCGAAATGCTGTTCTGTTTTCCGCGGAAGGTAAACGTCATACCTCGCGCAGATTCGTATACCCCATAAGATATTCATCCACCGCTCTCGCGGCCTTGCGCCCTTCGGTGATCGCCCAGACGACCAGCGACTGTCCCCGGTGCATGTCTCCTGCTGTAAATACTTTGGGAACATTCGTCTGATATTCTTCGGGATCCTTTGTAAGGACGGTGTTTCTGCCGGAGAGTCTGACGCCGAACATTTCGGGCGTCTTCTCTTCGCAGCCAAGGAAGCCTGCCGCGATGAGAAGAAGATCGCACGGGATTGTTTTCGCGCTGCCCGGCACCTCGCTCATCTTCCGGTCTTTGTCAAAACAAACCTTGACCGTAACAATTTCCTTCAGGCACCCTTTTTTATCTGTGTGATATTCCTTGACCGTCGTCTCATATACGCGGGGATCGTGGCCGAAAAGCGTCTGCGCTTCTTCATGACCATAGTCCACTTTGCGTACCCTCGGCCATTCCGGCCACGGGTTGGAAGTGGTTCTTTCGGCAGGCGGTTCCGGCATCATCTCGAGCGCTGTCACCGACTTGCAGCCGTGACGGATCACGGTCGCGATGCAGTCATTGCCGGTGTCGCCGCCGCCGACGACAACGACGTTTTTCCCGTGCGCGTTTATATAGCCGCCGGCTTTTTCAAGCTCCTGCACGGTTCTTCCGCCGGAGGAAAGAAGACTCTTCGTCGTTGACGCAAGGAAATCAACCGCGTAGTAAATGCCCTTGATTTTCTCCGGATCTGCTCCGGGGAGCGGTCTTGCCTTCTTCGCGCCGCAGCACAGAACGACCGCATCGTACTCTTTTAAAAGCTCCGCTGCCGAGACGTCTGTTCCGACGTTAACGCCGGTCCGGAAAACAACGCCTTCCGCCTCCATCAGCTTCTGCCTTCTTGCGATCACATCCTTTTCCAGCTTCATGTTCGGAATACCGTACATTAAAAGCCCGCCGATTCTGTCGTCCCGCTCGAAGACCGTTACGAAATGTCCTCTGTGATTGAGTTCATCCGCCGCGGCGAGTCCGGAAGGGCCGCTCCCGATCACGGCTACCTTTCTTCCGCTTCTGACCTTCGGAACTCTCGGCTTTATGCTGCCGTCTTCATACGCTGTCTCAACGGTAAAAAGCTCGTTATCGCGGATGGTGACCGGTTCACCGTATTCGCCGTTGATGCAGGCTTTTTCACAAAGCGCCGGGCAGACACGGCCGGTGAATTCCGGGAAATTGTTTGTTTTGGCGAGTCTGGAGAAAGCATGCTCCAGATTGTCATTATAAATCTGATCGTTCCACTCCGGGATCAGGTTGTGCAGAGGGCATCCCGTCACCATGCCGTTTAATTTCATCGCGGACTGGCAAAGCGGTACGCCGCAGTCCATGCAGCGGGCTGCCTGCTCTCTTCTTTCGTCCCTGGAGAGCGGTGTATGAAATTCCTTAAAATTCAGGACCCGTTCGCGTACAGGGACGCCTTTGTTTTCGATTCTTTGGAATTCCAGAAATCCGGTTGGCTTCCCCATTACGCTGTCACCTCCTCGAATGCTTCGAGCATCGCGTTTTCGTGCGATATTCCCTGCTCCTCGTACTTGCTGATGGCTGTCAGCATCCGCTGGTAATCGTTCGGAACAATCTTCTTGAAATCAGGCAGGTACCGGTCAAAATCGGACAGAATCCGCGCAGCCAGCTCCGAACCTGTTTCCTGTTCATAGTCTGTCAGGATATCCTTGAGCTCCTGAATATCATATTTGTCTGTCAGCTCCTGCAGGGTATCCATATCCTTGTTCATTCTGCGGTACAGCGTGTGATCGCTGTCAAGCACGTAGGCGAAACCGCCGGACATGCCGGCCGCGAAGTTCTTTCCGGTAGGTCCCAGGATGACCGCGCGCCCGCCTGTCATGTATTCGAGACCGTGATCGCCGCAGCCTTCCGCGACTGCCGTCGCGCCCGAGTTACGGACGCAGAAGCGCTCGCCCGCGATGCCGCAGACATATGCCTTGCCGGATGTTGCGCCGTACAGAGCTACGTTACCGATGATGATGTTTTCGCTCGCTTTGAACTTCGACTTCTTCGGCGGAACCACTACCAGCTTGCCGCCGGAAAGTCCCTTGCCGAAACCGTCGTTTGCATCGCCCGAAAGCCGGATCGTAAGGCCTTTGGGAATGAACGCGCCGAACGACTGTCCGCCGCCGCCTTCCGCGAAGACCGTGAATGTGTCATCCGGCAGAGCGTCTCCAAAGTTTCTTGTAATATCGGAACCCAGAATCGATCCGAATGCTCTGTCTGTTGAGGAAACCTTCAGTGAGAACTGCTGCGGCGTTACCTCGTCTGCCTTCATATGAAGCGCCTTTGCAAAGGCCGGCAGAAGCGCGGATTCATCAAGCGTCTTTTCCAGATGGAAATTGTAAACGTGCGCCGGGTCAAAGTGCGTGCCTTCCGCGTGTGCGTAGGTCTGATCCAGAATGCCGGAAAGATCGACCTCCGCGGCTCTCTGCGTGATCTGATGTTCCCTTGTCCGCAGGCAGTCGGTACGTCCGACCATTTCGGAAACGGTGCGGAAACCGAGAGACGCCATAATCTCCCGCAGCTGCTGCGCGATGAATTTCATGAAGTTCACAACATATTCCGGCTTGCCGGCAAAACGCTTTCTTAAAACTTCATTCTGCGTCGCGATGCCGACAGGGCAGGTGTCCTTCGAGCAGACACGCATCATCATGCAGCCCATGCACACAAGCGGTGCTGTCGCAAAACCGAACTCTTCGGCGCCGAGCAGTGCCGCGATTGCGACGTCCCGGCCACTCATGAGCTTGCCGTCCGTCTCGATGCACACCCTGTCACGCAGTCCGCTGCTGACAAGACTCTGCTGCGCTTCGGCGACGCCCAGCTCCCACGGAAGGCCCGCGTTATGAATCGAGCTTCCGGGCGCCGCGCCGGTTCCGCCGTCATAGCCGGAAATCAGGATAACCTGCGCACCGGCCTTGGCAACGCCGGAAGCGATCGTTCCGACGCCTGCTTCCGAAACCAGCTTGACCGAGATTCTTGCGTAGCGGTTTGCGTTTTTCAGATCGTAGATCAGCTGCGCCAGATCCTCGATCGAATAGATGTCGTGGTGCGGCGGCGGCGAAATCAAAGATACGCCCGGCGTTGAGTATCTGACCTTCGCAACCCACGGATATACCTTCTTTCCGGGAAGATGTCCGCCCTCGCCGGGCTTTGCGCCCTGCGCCATCTTGATCTGGATTTCGACCGCGCTGTTCAGGTACGCGCTCGTAACGCCAAAGCGTCCGGAAGCGACCTGCTTGATTGCGCTGTTGTATTTCGTCCCGTAGCGGGAAACGTCTTCACCGCCCTCGCCGGTGTTGGACTTGCCGCCGATGCTGTTCATGGCCTCGGCCATTGTCTCATGCGCTTCCTGCGAGATGGAGCCGTAGGACATCGCGCCTGTTTTGAACCGCTTTACAATGCTCTCGACCGGCTCGACCTCTTCGATCGGAACCGGCGGCTGCTGCGGCACGAACTCTGTCAGGCCGCGCAGCGTGTGCGGACGCTTTTCATCGTCAACGAGCGCCGTGTACTTGCGGAACATTTCGTAATCTCCGGCGCGGACCGCCCGCTGCAGTGCGATGATCGTCTCCGGATTGTACATATGGTCTTCCTTGTCCCGTCCGCTTCTGAGCTTGTGGAAGCCGACCGAATCAAGCGCTGTGTCGACGCCAAGTCCCAGAGGATCAAACGCGTGGTCATGGCGGAACGTGATGCCTTCTTCGATTTCCCGGATGCCGATGCCGCCGACACGGCTGACCGTGCCGGTAAAGTACTTGTCAATGACGTCCCTGGAAAGGCCGATCGCCTCAAAAATGCGCGCCGACTGATAGGACTGGATCGTGCTGATGCCCATCTTCGCCGCGATTTTCACGACGCCGGACAGCAGTGCCTTGTTGTAGTCTTCAATTGCCGTGTGATAATCCTTGTCCAGGATTCTTCTGTCAATCAGCTCGGCGATGCACTCGTGCGCAAGGTACGGGTTGATTGCCCGCGCGCCGAAGCCAAGGAGCGCCGCTACCTGATGCACATCCCTCGGTTCCGCGGATTCGAGAATCAGCGATACCGCGGTTCTCTTTCTGGTATTGACCAGATGCTGCTCGACCGAGGAAACGGCCAGCAGGGACGGAATCGGCACATGGTTTTCATCTACGCCGCGGTCCGAAAGGATGATGATGTTTTTCCCGTTGGAAGCCGCGCGGTCAACCGTGATATTGAGCTGTTCCAGTGCCCGCTCCAGCGATGTGTTCTTGTAAAACAGAAGCGACACCGTCTCCACATGGAAGCCCGGCTGATCGAGCGCTTTGATCTTCATCAGATCGACTTCGGTCAGAATCGGATCATTGACTTCGAGTACGGTGCAGTTGCCGCTCTTTTCCTGCAGCAGATCGCCGTCGGAGCCGATGTAAACGGTCGTGTCGGTGACAACCTTCTCGCGCAGAGAGTCAATCGGCGGGTTTGTAACCTGCGCGAACAGCTGCTTGAAATAGTTGAACAGCAGCTGATGCTGCCTTGACAAAACAGCAAGCGGCACATCATGCCCCATCGACAGGGTCGGTTCCACTGCATTCTTCGCCATCGGAAGGATTTCATCCTTTACGTCTTCATAGGTGTAACCGAAGACCTTATAAAGCTTGTCCCGCAGCTCCTGCTCATGTGTCTCGACTCTTCTGTTCGGAATCGGCAGCTGAGACAGATGCAGCAGGTTCCGGTCCAGCCATTCGCCGTAAGGCTGGCGTCTTGCGTAATATGTCTTGCACTCCTCATCCGAGATGATGCGCTTCTGCTTCGTGTCAACCAGAAGAATACGGCCGGGCTCCAGTCTTGACTTCTTCACGATATGTTCCGGAGGAATATCCAGTACGCCTACCTCGGAAGAAAGAATGAGGCGCCCGTCATCGGTCACATAGTATCTGGAAGGACGCAGTCCGTTCCTGTCGAGTGTCGCGCCGACAAGGTCACCGTCGCTGAACAGAATAGCGGCCGGGCCGTCCCACGGCTCCATCATGGTCGCGTAATAGTGATAGAAATCCCTGCGCTCTTCGGACATAAACTGGTTATGTTTCCAGGGCTCCGGAATCGTGACCATGACTGCCAGCGGCAGATCCATGCCGTTCATGTACAGAAATTCGAGCGTATTGTCGAGAATCGCGGAATCGGAGCCGGATTTGTTGACGACAGGGAAAATTCTGTCTATGTCCTTTTCCATGTTCGGGCTGTGCATGGTCTCCTCGCGGGCGAGCATGCGGTCCACATTGCCGCGGATTGTATTGATTTCGCCGTTGTGCGCGATCATACGGTAAGGGTGCGCGCGGTTCCACGACGGCGTTGTATTCGTTGAAAATCTCGAGTGGACAATCGCAATCGCAGTCTCGTACTCTTTGCTCTGCAGGTCTTCATAGAAGCGGCGGAGCTGTTTGACGAGGAACATGCCTTTATAGACGATTGTTCTCGAGGAAAGCGAGCAGATATAAGTGTCTTCGGAACTCTGTTCGAACTCGCGGCGGACAACGTAAAGTCTTCTGTCAAATTCGATGCCGCGGGGTGTCTCCTCCGGGCGTTTAATGAAGCACTGCATGATGCACGGCATGCACGCGCGCGCGGGGCCGCCCAGAATCTCCGGGTGTACCGGAACGCTGCGCCAGCCGAGCAGTTCGAGTCCTTCCTTCTGCGTGATGACTTCCAGCATGCGCATCGCGAACATGCGCTTCATCTGGTCCTGCGGAAGAAACAGCATGCCGATGCCGTAATCGCGTTCACCGTCCAGAGTGATACCTGCGGCTGCGGCGGCTGTTTTGAAAAACTTATGGGAAATCTGCGCAAGGATACCGACGCCGTCGCCGACCTTTCCGGTCGCGTCCTTGCCCGCGCGGTGCTCAAGCTTTTCCACGATTGTCAGCGCGTCGTCCAGCACCTTGTGATCCGGATGCCCGTCTATATTTACGACGGTTCCGATCCCGCAGGCATCGTGCTCTGTGAGAAGAGCCTCGTAATCTTTACCGGTCCATCCGGATCTTTTGGAATCGTTCATTCTATTCTCCATTGAATACCAGCCGGCCCCGGACAGGTGAGTGCCCGGGGCCTTCGGTGTATACAGTTAAGGAACTACGTCAAAGCCGCGAGGGTTGCGGCCAGGCCGTCATCTGAGGGAAAACAGCAGCTCTCCGTAAGTCGGATACGGCAGATACTGTTCGGGGATAATCGCTTCCGCGGCATCTACGGACGCGCGGAGCGTATCCATATCCGTAAGGATTGTGTCATGATAATATCTTGCTGTCTTCAGGGCATCGGTTTCCGCTTCCGCCTTGTGCGTATCATCCGAAAGCTTTCCGAGTGCCTTGTCGATCTCACCTTCCGCTTCGTCGAGCGTTCCGATGATATCCGTCTCGTAGCTGACCTTGAGCTCCGGCATCAGCTGCTTCTTCTTCAGCGCTTCGTTTGTGACATCCTTCATATAGGATACGAGGCCGGAGGTGAAGTCCTTGCGGACCATTTCCTGCATCGTAAGCGATTCGATATGAATCGTCTTCACATAGTTTTCAAGGAAGATCTCATAGCGCGAACGCAGCTCTTCTTTCGTGAATACGCCGTGTTTTGTGAACAGATCCACACTCTTGTCACTGATCAGATGCGGCATTGCATCCGGAAGAGACTTGAGGTTGTAGAGTCCCCTCTTTTCCGCTTCTGCAATCCACTCGTCGGTATAACCGTTGCCGTTGAACAGGATCTTCTTGTGCTCGTCGAGGAGCTTTTTTAACAGCTTCTTGACTTCCTCGTCCCGGCTTTCTTCCGGAACATCCTTGAGCGCGTCGTAGATTCTTGAAAGGTACTCGGCAACTGCCGTGTTCAGCACCATGTTGGGGTCTGCTACGGAAAGCGAGGAGCCCGGCATACGGAACTCGAATTTGTTGCCTGTGAAAGCAAACGGTGATGTTCTGTTGCGGTCTGTTGTATCTTTTGTGATATGCGGCAGAACTTCCGCAAGACCCATCGAGGTCTTTCCTGCGGAAACAAAAGCTGTGCCTTCGTCAATCGACTTTAATACCTTCGCGAGCTCGTCGCCGACAAAGATCGAGATGACAGCCGGCGGAGCTTCGTTCGCGCCAAGGCGGTGGTCATTGCCGGCTGTTGCGACCGATACACGGAGCAGATCCGCGTACTCGTCTACAGCGGCGATCGTCGACATCAGGAAGACCAGGAACTGAATATTCTGGTCCGGTGTCTTGCCGGGGTCCAGAAGGTTCACGCCGGTGTTGGTAATGATCGACCAGTTGTTGTGCTTGCCGGAGCCGTTGACGCCTTCAAACGGCTTCTCATGCAGAAGGCAGGCATAGCCGTGTTTGTCGGCAACCTTCTTCATCATCTCCATGGTCAGCTGGTTGTGGTCAACGGCGATGTTCGCGGTTTCGAAAACCGGAGCCAGCTCGTGCTGGGAGGGAGCGACTTCGTTGTGTTTTGTTTTGGCGGGAACACCCAGCTTCCAGAGCTCCTGATCCAGATCATGCATGAACTCGGAAACCTTCGGCTTGAGAACGCCGAAATAATGATCCTCCATCTCCTGTCCCTTCGGAGCGGGAGCGCCGATCAGTGTGCGGCCGGTCATCAGAAGATCTTTTCTCTTCAGATACATTTCCTTGTCGATCAGGAAATATTCCTGCTCGGAGCCGACGGTTGTATCGACATGGGTGACTTCCGTATTGCCGAGAAGGTGCAGTACCTTCACGGCTTCTTTGGAGAGTGCTTCCATCGAACGCAGAAGCGGCGTCTTCTTGTCGAGTGCTTCACCGCCGTAAGAAGCGAAAGCAGTCGGGATATACAGAGTGCCGTCTTTAATAAATGCCGGAGAAGAAGGGTCCCACGCGGTATAACCTCTTGCTTCAAAGGTCGCGCGAAGGCCGCCGCTGGGGAATGAGGAAGCGTCCGGTTCGCCCTTGACCAGTTCCTTGCCGGAGAAATCCATGATCACGGAACCGTCTGCCTGCGGATTGATGAAGCTGTCGTGCTTCTCGGCGGTCAGACCCGTCATCGGCTGGAACCAGTGTGTAAAGTGCGTGGCGCCGTGCTCGAGTGCCCAGTTCTTCATAACCGCGGCAACCGTGTTGGCGACATCCAGCTGCAGGTGCGTGCCGTTCGTAGCACATGCGTGAACTGCCTTATAAATGTCCTTGGGAAGCCGTTCCTTCATGACCTTGTCATTGAAAACAAGACTTCCGTACATTTCCGGTACAGAATTGATATTTTCCATAAGCTCCTCCTGCAAAAAACGAAAAAGCGCCCCGGGAGACCGCCCGTATGAGCTGTCTCCCGAAGCGCCTTTGCTTCATGCAACTGGTTTTATCACATGGTTCCCTGCCTGTCAAGACTTTTGTATACAATAATGCAATAGGCTTGACAAGTCGCCGGGAGAGCGTCATAATGCCTTCCATAAAGCAAGTACATACAAACGCGGCAGAGACGTCGCTTTCCACCCTGCGGGCAGCATTCACGCGGCCCCTTCGGCGGATGCGGCTCTCTGCCGCGTTTTATTTGTACATTAATTTAAGAAAGCACCAAGTACATTGTCCGCCGGAGCGCCGGCCGGATGAGGAGGAGGATTCCATGTGCAGCATTCTAGGCTACTGCGGCAAGCCTGCATCATATGAAGCGATGCAGGCGATGCTCGCCAAGACAATTTCCAGAGGACCGGATATGTCCCGGATCGTGAAAACCGGGGACGGGTATCTGGGATTCAACCGCCTCTCGATCATGGGACTGACCGAGGCGGGCATGCAGCCCTTTGAATATAATGGAAATTACTGCGTATGCAACGGTGAAATCTACGGCTTCCGCCCGATCCGGGAATACCTCTGCGGCAAGGGTTATACCTTCCGTTCCGAATCCGACTGCGAAATTCTGCTTCCTCTTTACGAGGAACTCGGTGTTTCCATGTTCCGGATGCTGGATGCGGAATTTGCGCTGATCATCTATGACGGCAGCACCGGAGAATATATTGCCGCGAGAGATCCGATCGGCATTCGTCCTTTATATTACGGATATGACGCGGAAGGGAGCATCGTTTTTGCCTCCGAGCCGAAGAACCTCGTCGGTACCTGCGCGAAGATTTTCCCGTTCCCTCCCGGATGCTATTACGCGGGCGGCGAGTTCCATACGTATAAAGATCCTTCGAAAGTCGACCGGTATCTGGACGACGATCTTCCGGAAATCTGCAAAAACATTCACGACAAGCTTCTGTGCGGTATTAAAAAGCGTCTGGACGCCGATGCGCCGGTCGGTTATCTGCTCTCCGGCGGTCTTGATTCTTCGCTTGTGTGCGGAGCTGCCGCCAGGCTCATGAAGAAGCCGATCGAGACTTTCTCGATCGGTATGGACATCGACGCTATTGATCTGAAATACGCGCGCGAAGTTGCTTCTTATATCGGTTCCAACCACCATGAAGTCATCATCACAAGAGACGATGTCATAAACGCGCTGGAGCCTGTTATTGCGGCTCTCGGCACTTTTGATATCACGACGGTTCGCGCCTCAATCGGCATGTATCTTGTCTGCAAATGGATTCATGAAAATACGAACATCCGTGTCATCCTGACCGGCGAAATTTCCGATGAACTCTTCGGTTATAAATATACGGATTTTGCTCCATCCCCCGACGCTTTCCAGAAGGAAGCCGAAAAGCGCATTCGTGAAATCAACGTATACGATGTGCTGCGGGCAGACCGCTGTATTTCCGTAAATTCACTCGAAGCGCGCGTACCGTTCGGCGATCTGGATTTTGTCGATTATGTGATGCATGTAAACCCGGAAAAGAAGATGAACACCTACGGCATCGGCAAATATCTTCTCCGGCACGCGTTCGAGGAAGACGAGCTTATACCGAGAAACATTCTGATGCGTGAAAAGGCGGCTTTCTCCGATGCGGTCGGACACTCTCTGCGCAATGATCTGATCGAATACGCGGAATCACTCTACACGGATGAGGAATATGAGAAGCGCCGCAAGCTGTATCCGCATGCGATGCCGTTTACAAAAGAATCGCTGCTCTACCGCGAAATTTTCGAAAAATATTATCCGGGACAGGGACAGATGATCCCGGCGTTCTGGATGCCGAACAAGAGCTGGAAGGGCTGCGATGTCAATGATCCTTCCGCCCGCGTTCTTTCCAATTACGGAGCTTCCGGAGAGTAAACTGCCTGACGGGTCAATACAATAAGAAGCAGCCTTTCCGGTCTGCATGAAAAATTGAAGACAAATCTGCAGACTGCCCTCGCAGTGCATAGATTTTCCGTTTTCTATGCACTGCGGGGGCAGGCGCTTGAAATATCGTAAACATTATGTAAACTGCGACAGATTTCGCATATTGCATTGTAATTACTGCATGCTGTAGGTTACCGTGACATCGGCGTCGATACTCATCTGGCCGGGCTCCATCTGCATACTGTCGGCAGAGTTCATGGATTCCATAGCCATTGTTTTGCCGCTGACGGTAGGGTCGTACTGCGCAGAGGTATCCTGATAGCCTTCCACGAGAACAGACGGCTCTCCAAGCGTTTTTCCGGCAGCTTCCGCGAGAACCTGTGCCTTCGCCCGCGCGGCGCTGACAGCCGCCTGCAACGCTTCCTGATATTTCTCATCATAGGAACTGCAGGTATAAGTCACGTTGTTTACATTGTTGGCGCCGGCAGCGACCGCCTCTGTAATAAGCTTTCCGGTATCCGCGATCTTCCTGTCGGAAACCGTAAGTGTTGTCGTCACCTGGTAGGACGTGATTTTATTCGAATTGTAATCGTACTGCGGGTAGATGTCGTAGCCGCTGGTCTGCAGGCTCTTTTCCTCTACGCCAAGATCTTTCAGCTTCTCTTTCACTTTGTTGACCGATTCGGTATTCTTCTTCTGCGCTTTTTCCGCGGTGCTTTCATTCGTGGTGATGCCAAGGGAAATCGCCGCCATATCCGGTGTTTCCTTTACCGAGCCCTTCGCAGTCACCGTGACGGTATTGCCGGATACCTGTGCTTGCGCCGAAGACACTGCCTGCGTCGTGATGGCAGCTGCTGATTCCTTCGCCTGCCCTGCCGTCTCCGCGCAGCCTGTCACCGCGAGTGCTGCTGCCGCCAGTATTGCTGTTACAATTCCTCTTTTCTTCATCATGGTCTTTCTCCCTTCTGTATCTGTTATTCTGCTTTTGTAATGGACAGCGTATCCCAGAAAGCGCCGTCGGACAAAATATCCTGATACGTTATGCTGTTGTCCTGCTTCTTTCCGTTTTCATCGGTTTCACTGATATCCTGCACATAAATCACGATATCTTTGAGTGCATCACTGCCCGCGGTCACCGTAAAGCTTTCCGCTTTATCGGTAAGAGACGGCGCGGCGATCCGCGCCTGATATGTCTTCTCTCCCGCTGAGAAGTCATAGGTTCTTTCTTCCTGCGCTGCCGCGGTAGCATCTGCCGTCTGTCCCGCTTCCCCGCTTCCGGCCGTGACACGCACCTCATACGAACCTGTGTGGCCATTCGGCAGAAGAAGCCCGCTCACGTGAAATGTAACCGTATCCGGAGCGGCCGCCCCGGCCACGGCGCTGTCCTGCGCGCTGTTGTCTTTCCCGGAAGAAACCGTTCCCTCGAAGGAAGATGCGACAAGATACGCAGGACGCATCCCATTCTGATCTTCCGCAGAGCGGATTTCATAAGACTGCAATGCGGCTGCGGATTCCAGCGCTCCATCGTACGCCCCGGCAGACGCCGCGGCAGGTTCCTGCGCTTTGTCCGCGCTCTTTTTCATCGCGGCATCACCGGCAGCATCAGCGCCGTATAATGCAGGCGCCTCCTCCGCGGCTGCCGGCGCAGTACCCGATGCAACTTCAGAAGGTCTTGAAAAGCCTCCGGTGAACCGGAAGACGATCATGCCGGTCAGCGCTGCTGCAGAAAGTGTGACCAGCATGGTCACTGTTTTGCGCCTGTTAGTTGTTTTACCGTGATTTCGGAGGGTCATCTGCTGTGCGGACGACCTCTGCCGGAAGCGGGCGGTCTCTTCGATCAGGTCGTCATCAATCTCACCGACGGCATCCAAAAGGCGCCCTGCGCCCTCCTGTTTCATATCACAAACCCCTCCTTTTCCAGATAATCTTTCAATCCTTTCCTCGTTCTGGAAAGAATACTGCGGACGCTCCCTTCCGGGATTCCCGCTTTATCAGCGATGTCCGCACAGCAATCGAGAAAGAAATACCGGCTGATGAAAATCTGCCGTTTCTGCTGATCGAGGCTCCGCAGATAAACGGATATCGCTTCGCCCAGCGCTGCCGCGCCAAGCCGTGTTTCGGCGGGGTCCTGCGTTCCGACGCACTCCGCAAGCTCATCGAGAGAGGCTTCGTAAGTACTGCCCTCTCGTTTTGCGGTATGCAGTTTTCTGTACATATCAATCGCAAGATTTCTCGTGATCCTGCCAAGATAAGCCGCAAGGCTCTGCGGCCGGTCCGAGGGCATGGAATTCCATGCGCGCAGATAAGTGTCATTCACACACTCCTCTTCGTCCTGCCGGTTCGAAAGAACATTGGCGGCAATCACCGCAAGGTACCTGCCGTACTGGTCCTGCGTCTGCCTGATCGCGGCTTCATCCCGCGCCCAGTACAGATTCACGATCTGTTCATCATTCATAAATAAGGCGCCTTTCCTGTTGAACGTATCATCCGTTCTACCTGTATAGACGTAATTTATTTCCGGTTGCTGCAGTGAAAAACAAAAATCCGCAAAATTTTGAACCGCCCAAATTTGTTTTTTCTGTTACCGGCTTATATAATTATGTCATTACGCAGCGGGCATTTTCCAGTCCCGCCGCAGTGAAAATAACAAACGAAAGGACTATAATTTGAAACTTGCAGCAATTATCCTCTTTGTAGCGATGTACACAATTATGATCATCCGGCCGAAGTGGCGTACGTATGTCGCGGCGATTACCGCAGTCATCTTTGCCGCCGCCGGCATATCTCCGCTCGCAGGCATTCCCTCCGCCATCGACTGGAACGTGCTCATGATGATTTCCGGCACCATGGTCGTCGTCGACTTCTTCATCGCGTCCAAAATGCCGAACAAAATCGCCGACTATCTTCTGGACAAAGCGCCGAACGTCATGTGGGTTACGATTTTCATGTCCCTTTTCGCCGGCATTATCTCCGCCTTCATTGACAATGTGGCGACCGTCCTCATGGTCGCGCCGGTCGGCATGGCCGTCTGCAAAAAACTGAAGATCAACCCTGTTCCGATGATTCTGTCCATCGCGGTTTCTTCCAATCTGCAGGGCGCCGCAACACTGGTTGGAGATACGACATCCATTATGCTTGGTGCCTACGCGAAGATGGATTTTACGAGTTTCTTCTGGATGAATGGAAAGCCCGGCGTCTTCTTCGCCGTCGAACTGGGCGCGCTCGCAACGATTCCTGTCATGATGCTGGTCTTCCGCAAGGAACAACAGCCCGTTTCCGCAGACGTCTTCACAACCGTCGAAGATTATTTCCCGACGGTCATGCTGCTCGCGGTTGTGGTAACACTGATCATCGCTTCCTTTATTCCCGGCAAGCCGGATATCACAAACGGCGTAATCTGCTGTATCATCGCTCTGATCTGCATTATCCGGAACGCGGTGCGTTATCAGAGCTTTCAGGATTCCGCGCATGCTCTGAAATCGGTAGACCTGCAGACGATTATTCTTCTGGCTTCTTTGTTTATCGTCATTGCCGGTATCCGGAACGTCGGTATCATCGATGATGTGGCCAACTGGATCGCAGACGTTGGCGGAAACAATCTGTTCCTGCTGTATTCGATCATCGTCTGGGGTTCCGTCGCGATTTCCGCATTCATCGACAACATTCCGTATGTCGCGACGATGCTGCCTGTCATTCAGGGTGTTGCCGCCGCCATGAATATGGAGCCCTATCTCCTGTACTTCGGCCTTCTTTCAGGTGCGACGCTGGGCGGGAACCTTACGCCGGTCGGCGCTTCTGCCAATATCACGGCAATCGGCATTCTGTTCAAAGACGGCCATGACGTCTCGATGAAAGAATTTGCAAGAATCGGTATTCCTTTTACACTGGTAGCAGTCACGGCAGGCTATCTCTTCATCTGGTTTGTCTGGCGCTGACAGGCACTTTGTACACAAAAGGTGCAGAAGATACGGCATGCTCCATGCCATGTCTCCTGCACCTTTTCGCATCTGTCATTCGGCTGCGGTGGATTCCGGCAAACACCCCGCAACTACCTTTTTAAAATCTGTTCCGCTCTTTGAATCTCTTCATCCGTCGGAGGGTTCACCGAAAGAAGCGGATACGGGATGCCGAGCTTATCGTATTTGGTAATTCCCATCGTATGATACGGCAGCACTTCCACGCGGCGCACTGTTTTCAGTGTGTCCAGAAATTTCCGGAGCTCTTTGAGATCCTCTTCATCCGTCGTAATGCCCGGTACCAGCACATGCCGGATCCACATATCCTTGCCATTCTCAGAAAGGTACCTTGCCAGGTCGAGAATATTCTTGTTGTCCCATCCGGTCAGCTGTTTATGTTTTTCCCCGTTAATCTGCTTGATATCCAGAATGAACAGGTCTGTTACATCCATCAGCTTCTGAAATTTTGAAAAGAACGGTTCGTTCCTTGTAAACGGATTGCCGGAAGTATCCAGTGCTGTGTGAATGCCTTTCTCATGGCAGAGTGCAAACAGCTCCGTCACAAAGTCAATCTGCAGCAGCGCTTCTCCGCCGGAAACCGTGATACCGCCGCCGTTTTTCCAGTAGCTGCGGTACCGGCAGGCCTGCGCGAACACATCCTCCGGTGTCCTCACGGTAACTTCATTCCCGGGCAGCCCTTGTCCGCCCTGCGAAGCTGCCGGCCCGAAGACCTTCCAGGTCTCCGGGTTATGGCAGTACCTGCAACGCATTGCGCAGCCCTGCATAAAGACAACGAAGCGTACACCCGGCCCGTCGACCGCGCCAAACGTTTCGATGGAATTGATGTATCCTTTCGTCATTGCCTTGCCTTCGCTTGTTTCTGCTGATTAAAGATGATCGTGGAATGTTCTCGCGATTACATCTTCCTGCTGCTCTCTGGTCAGGCTGATGAACTTGACCGCATAGCCGGATACACGGATTGTAAAGTTCGCGTATTCGGGTTTTTCCGGATGCTCCATCGCGTCAATCAGTTTTTCCCTGCCGAACACATTAACGTTCAGATGGTGCGCGCCCTGATCAAAGTAACCGTCGAGAACGCTGACCAGATTGTTCTTTCTTTCCTCGTCATCATGTCCGAGCGCAGAAGGATTCATTGTCTGCGTATTGGAAATGCCGTCCAGCGCCCACTCGTACGGAAGCTTGGTCAGAGAGTTCAGCGATGCCAGAAGACCGTTTGTCTCCGCACCGTAGGAAGGGTTCGCTCCGGGGGAAAGCGGTGTCCACGCTCTTCTTCCGTCCGGCATATTACCTGTGTACTTGCCGTAAACAACATTCGATGTAATCGTCAGAATCGAAGTTGTCGGCTCCGAATTACGGTAAGTATGGTGTTTCCTGATCTTGGAGATGAACTCATGCAGAAGCCATACGCCGATTTCATCCGCTCTGTCATCGTCATTTCCGTATCTGGGGAAGTCGCCCTCGACTTCATAGTCCTGCGCAAGGCCGTTCTCGTCGCGGATGACCTTAACCTTCGCGTATTTGATCGCGGAAAGGGAGTCAATCACATGAGAGAAGCCCGCAATACCGGTTGCAAATGTTCTGCGGACATCGGTATCAATCAGAGCCATTTCGGCTGCTTCATAGTAGTACTTGTCGTGCATGTACTGAATCAGATTCAGGATGTTGACATACAGTCCGGCAAGCCAGTCCATCATCTTGTCAAAGCGCTCCATGACCTCATCATAATCAAGGTATTCCGAGGTGATTCTTCTGTAGGCAGGTCCTACCTGTTTACCGTTCTTCTCGTCGACACCGCCGTTGATTGCGTACAGCAGGCACTTCGCGAGGTTCGCCCTTGCGCCGAAGAACTGCATCTCCTTGCCGGTCTGCGTCGCCGAAACGCAGCAGCAGATTGAGTAGTCGTCGCCCCAGACAGGCTTCATGACATCATCATTTTCATACTGAATCGAAGACGTTTTGATTGAAATCTTCGCGGCATATTTCTTGAAAGCGGCCGGCAGCTTCGAGCTGTACAGCACGGTAAGATTCGGCTCCGGAGACGGTCCCATGTTCTCAAGCGTATGCAGGAAGCGGTAGTCATTCTTCGTTACCATGCTTCTGCCGTCCATGCCGATACCCGCGACTTCGAGCGTCGCCCACACGGGATCGCCGGAAAACAGCTCGTTGTAGGAACGGATTCTTGCGAACTTCACCATACGGAATTTCATGACCATATGGTCGATCAGCTCCTGCGCCTGCTCCTCCGTCAAAACACCGCTCTTCAGATCACGCTCAATATAAATATCAAGGAATGTGGAAATACGTCCGACGGACATCGCCGCGCCGTTCTGGGTCTTGATCGCGGCAAGATAGCCGAAATACAGCCACTGAACCGCTTCTTTCGCGTTTGCCGCAGGCTTCGAAATATCAAACCCGTACGCCGCTGCCATGGTCTTCATATCCTGCAGCGCCTTGATCTGATCCGAGAGCTCTTCCCGCAGGCGGATAATGTCATCGGTCATGGTTCCGTCGCCGCAGTATTCTTTATCGTGCTCCTTCCAGGCGATCAGCTGGTCAATACCGTACAGAGCAACTCTTCTGTAGTCGCCGACAATACGTCCACGGCCATAGGTGTCCGGTAGTCCCGTAATGATATGGCTGTGTCTGGCTGCGCGCATCTCCGGTGTATAGGCATCAAAAACAGCCTGATTGTGTGTCTTGTGATACTCCGTAAAAATCTTGTGCAGCTGCGGGTTCGGCTTGTATCCATACATTTCGCATGCCTCTTCCGCCATCTTGATGCCGCCGTAAGGCATGAACGCGCGCTTGAGCGGCTTATCCGTCTGCAGGCCTACGATTTGCTCCAGATCCTTCATACTCTCGTCGATGTAGCCGGGGCCGTAAGCTGTCAGTCCGGAGACAACATCGGTCTCCTCGTCCAGCACTCCGCCCTTATCTCTTTCCTCTTTCTGCAGCTCCTGCAGCCTTCCCCAGAGTTTATTCGTAGCCTCTGTAGGACCCGCGAGGAAACTTTCATCCCCGTCATAAGGGGTATAATTATTCTGAATGAAGTCTCTGACGTTGCATTCCCGTTTCCAGATGCGACCTTCAAAGCCTTCATAAGCTTTGTTCTCTAACATGGCAGCCTCCTTTTGCACAGATAGATAATTTTTCCTTCATACAACATGTTGTATGCCTTTCATGGTCAAGCATACGACATGGAGTATACCACATCTGTAACCTGTGTTACAATCCCGAATCTTGCAGTCTTTGCATTGATGCCGGACCCTGAATCGGTTATCCTATACACTATAAGGAGACTATATTGTGTTGAACAAACGCTTTATAAAACGGAATATGATCCCTCTTCTGCTGCTTACGTTCGCGCTGACAGCCTGCGCCGGGGCAGGTTCATCCTCGTCCGGCGGGAGTACAGATGACAGAGTAACCGGAGACGTACTGGACGCGGCACAGAGCGCGTATGACAAATTACTCCGGTCCGAATTCATTCCGCATTTTGCGGGAAAGAATGCGCGCGGCGCATTTGTCTATATTGACGGCAACAACGTGCCGGAGCTTTTGATCAGTGCGGGAGGCGCCAGAGAAGACGGCGTCTATGTCTTTACGCTTGATATGGACAGCGGTGAAGTATCCGAGATCGGAGACGCGCCGTTCTCATCTTATGGAAAAATAAGTTACGCGGAAAAGCAGAACCGGATTGTCAGTACCTACGGAACGGAAAATATCTGTTATCAGGTAGTTTCACGCATCAGCGGCTGTAAGTCCAGTGCTGTCGGCGCAGTCATGAAAGACGCTTCCGGGTACAGGGACGCGGCAGAAGCAATCCGGAAAGCCTCCGGGAAGAGCGGGGACAATGTCACTGCTACCCCCGAAGCTGAAAATGCAATCACGGTACATACCTACTATTATGCCGGCTTTTCCCTGCCGGACAGCGCGGACGGGACTTCCAAAGACAATTACCTGCTGACAACTGCCGCGGATACAGCGGCTTCGCAGACTGCAGCACAGGATGCTGCCACAGACTCGCTGGTTTCGACAGAGGGTGCAGCAGCGCCTGCTGATTCTTCAAGTTCCGCGGATTCCGGTGAATACGCTGCCACCGGCACGGAACAGGCAGAAGCCGGCGCCGCCGGGAGTGAACCGGCTGCTGCCGCCCCGTCCGCCGGTACGGAAGATGAAAAGTCCGAAAAGAGCGAGACGATTGAACCGCCCGGCGACACTTTTCTCGTAGATGAAAATGTTTATAACCAGTCACTATCCGATATGGTCAATGGGAATAAGCTGACAGAGATATCCTATGATCAGATGCAGGATCTGTCTTCGCTGAAGCTGAAATAGGAAAAAGCTGCAGCTTTTCCTTACTTTTTCAGATTCTTTAAGATTTCTATGGTCTCGAGATCTTCCTGCGTCAGCTTGATATTGCTGATCCGTTCATGTCCGTCCGGCGTTGTCACTTTCATCTCAATGATGGTTCCGGTCTGCACCGCATTCTGCGCGGTATCCCGCAGAAAAGCAATTGCCCGCGGATGCTGGGAAGAAAAGATCTGCAGTCTCTGCGCCAGTTTCATCATGTCCATTGGATTAGCCATATTGTTACCTTCCGTTCTGTAATTCATATGTGTGATTGCCTGCCATGCCGCGGACGCCCCTTCTGAGTATCCGCGGCATGGTTTTACAGAAGGATATTATACGCCAGTCAACGCCATCTGTATTGAACAAATGCGCCGGCAAGGACCGAGAGCCCCATGAGAAATGCCCAGGTACTTTCCTTCGACGTGTCGCCGGTTGCCGGTGCTTTACCCCCTTCTTCCCTTACAGCGTCTGCCGGCGCTTCGTTCCCCTCATTCTGCTTCCGCAGTTCATACTTGGCCGCGGCCTTCACAGCATCTTTCGTATTCTCCAGTCCTTCCGGAACTTCAATAAGAGCCGGGACCACAGAGTAGCCGGCCTCCTGCTTCAAAACATCCTTTCCCGTCAGCAGATAGATGCCGGGCGTCACGCCGTAAAAATGACATTCCGACTTTTCATCCGCCCTCGCCGCGTATGCCGGCTGAATACTGTCCTCTGACTTATGAATCACACCCAGCAGCTCCTCCGGCACCGTACGGATTCGCCTGTCCTCAGAGGAAACATCCCGGATACCATTTCGGGTAAATGCAGAGTCAAACTTGATTTTCTGTCCGTCCGCGCTTCTGCCAACCTTGTAGAGAAACAGTGTCTGGTCCCTGAGAAGACAGTTTGTAATGATGACCTGCCTTCTGCCGGAAGCGGCATGCACTTTTCCCGGCATGCACATCCAGACGACAACGGATAGTGTGGCCGCTATGAGAAGCCACGTCCCGATTCTGAGCTTTCTATCCATGCAGTGAAAGCCTCCTTTCCTCCATGTATTGTTTTTTGACTTTACTCTCCATTCCTTTTGTAAAGAGCCCGGCAAGCGCCGCCCCTGCTGCCGCGCTGAACGCGGCGATCCGTACAAAACCCGCGCTGCGGCAGTACTTTTCCGGATAGTACCCGGAAAAGTCCGAAGTCACAGATAGCCTTATTGTTGTTACAGGTTCCATAACCCTGCTTCCGCGGACCAGCAGTCTGTGAGTATTAATGCCGTAAGGCGTACAGGTCACCAGCGTACAGTAATCTTTCCCCTTCACAGGCATAAGAGCTTCCTGCTGCTCGGGAAGGACGACACGGATCTGATCGACTTTATAAGTCAATAAGTGTCCCAACACATGCAGCGTAAAAGTATCGTCCTTTTTAACCCTGTCCAGATCCGTCAGCAGCTTTTCCTGCGGCATTCCGGTATGTCCTGTCAGCACGCAGTGCGTTCCGGTGCCGCCGACAGGGAGCGATGATTCCTTCAGATGCCCGCAACCCTTCTGCAGCACCTCTTCCGAAGTTCCATGATAAATCGGAAGAAGGATATCTCTGCTTTTCATTTCGAGATACCCCATGACCGCGTCTCCGCCCGGATTCAGCAGTTCTTCATATTTCTGTTCCCAGCCGGGCTCCGTAAGATCCGCAGGTATTTTTTCTATTCTGTTATATTCGCAGGCCCTGTTCCATTCCTCATTCAGTTTCCGGTCCGAACGCTCCTGCACGGTATCCGCATACTTTTCGATTTCACCGCGCCGTATTTTCCTGTGTATCTGATCCATTCCCCACGGCGCGAGCATCAGACAAAGCCCGGCGGCAAGCAGAATACCCGCGATGATTTTTCTCAATGCAGTGCCTGCCTTTCCCGGATAAATGCAAATCCCGCCGCAGCCAGCGTTCCTCCGCACAAAAGAAACAGCAGTATACCGCTGCCACCGGTCTTCGGAAGGTCAAACGCCGGCGGAAGTCCGTTGTAAAACGTGACCGTATACTCCGGTCCGGATGCGTCGTCCGCAGGATTCGCCTGCCGTGAAACATTGCTCACGGCACCGGGCTGTTCCAAAACATCATCCGCGGCACCATCCTGTCCCGAAGACGCTTTCGGCGCAATCGTTCCGGACGCTTTGCCGTCTTCGCTGTGAAACAGCTCCGGCTGCAAGGACGGTCCTTCAATTTTCATGAGTTTTGTTTTGTCGCTCGCACTGACTTCTTCAATCTCATACCGTGTACCGATTGGAACGCCGCGGATCGCGTGAGTATGAATCCCCGACGACGGCGCGATATCAAATTCCGTTTCTGCGGTCTGGCCGGCAGGCAGAGTAAAGCGGACCTTAAAATGATATATACCCGCAAGACTGCTTCCATCAGAAGATCTCTTATCCACAATGAGCGATCCCGTATTGACTGTATTGGTAAACAAAGCAGTAAGATCAATGCCCGCATTGATATCATCCGGGTTCAGATAGGAGCGGAAAACCAGATCCCGCAGATCGCCGCCGGATTTTTTCACAAGCTCTGTTACATCGGTTCCATTCTCCAGAAGCGTTACATTTGTCTTGTAGAGCGCAGACGCCTGTTCCTCAAGATGAACCGTGCTGCCGCGTTTGAAAACATCTCTGAAACTCTTTTCTTCTCCGTCCCCCAGTTCAAACGACTGTCCCGCAGCTTCAAGCCGGTATGTCTGTGACCCGAGAAGTTCTTTGAAAAGCGGATTGACGCTGTCCACGTTGACCTTCTTGCGGACATGGAGCGTATCATCCAGAAGGAAGTTGAATTCCACCTTCATATTGGACTCCCAAAGGCCTCTCTCCATGTAAAACAAAGTCATCGTGTGCATTCCCGGCGATCGAAGCGAAGGATCCAGCGGAACAGTCTGCGGTCCTTCGGTCAGGTTCTCAAAACCAAGGCTTTTCTTTACAGCACTGTTGAAAACCGTTCCGGCAGACACCTGCGCGGTCTCCGGTGAGGAAGTGTATTCGTTATAGCTGCTCTGATACGGAAGATCCGATGAGAAATTGATACAGCCATAGGATTTTCCGTGCGCGCCGCCCAGGTCCAGCGCAAGTTTCCCGTCTATGAAGACCCAGACATCATCGTCGCCTGAGAAATTGAATGTAATCGGGCGCGGAGTGCCTGTTGTGTCCACAAGATTACCATCCTGCGTCAGCTTGAAATCGATGTCCATCCGAACGCCGAAGCCATAGTCATAATCAGCTCCGCTCATTGAAGTCCTTCTGTCGTTGAGAGGGAAGAAGCCATACGGATTTGCAACCGCAGGCTGATCGCCCGGGCAACCCACATTCTTCGACCAGGGCTGCCGTCCAGTGTCTGCCAGATAGTACTTGTACCGCTCGTCCGGCGTACCGGTTTCATAAAGATGCAGCGATGTCGCCATGCTGTCATAGGTCCAGTAGGCAATACCGTCCCCGTCCCGTTCCGACCGGAAAAACGGAAATGCCGTATTCTTGAAAACTTTTCCGACCTGCGTGTTCCGGCTGTTCCCGCCTTCCAGAAACGCTTCGGAGAAATACGGCATCGGCGCGTCTGTTCCGTAGCACAGCAGATTCCCGCTTCCCGTTCCGTCATATCCCTGCAGTTCATGCCCCGCAAGATTCCACGCCGCGCTGTTATAGCTGCTGGCCGCGTCTTCTCCATGAATGTTCTTGATCGCTACATTCGCCCAGTAAAATTTCGCGTAATCCTCACTGCCGAATAAGTTCATTTCCTTTCGAAGATACTCGAAGCCGGCATCCTCCTTCCTTTCCGAGCCGGAGAAAGCGCCTGTGTAAATGGGTGCCGGCGCGTTGTGAGAGCGATAATAATCACTCATCGTCTCATCCAGAATCCTAAAAGGCATGAATGAGCGGTAATTCACACCGTTCACCGACTTTCCGAACCGGTTCTCACCGTTCATCTCGATATCCGAATAGTAATCGTAAACCGTCGCGGGAACATAGGTCATGCCTGCGGTTCCCGGCATCTGGCCCTGCGGCACATCGAGAATATCCTGCGGCTCGCCCTTCTCATCATTTTCTTTTTCCGGCGAGCGGACCGAATACACGCTGTCCCAGTAGCCTCTTCTTGCGCCGGAAGTATAAACTACCGGATCTCCTGCGTCCGCGTAGAAGCATGGATTCTCCATTTCCGGAATCGGCAGATATCCTGTACTGCTTCCATATCCGGTAATTGTTCCATCCGGCGTCCCTGCAGCCGGATCTTCCGCTGAAGAACAGAAGCAAATCGTTTCTGCTTCCTCCGGCACTTCCGCGCTGTAAACAGCTTTCCATGTGCGGCCGTCTTCCGAATATTCCGGAAGACGTGACATTTCTCCCTGTGCAAGGCACTGATTCTGCCCGCCGAAAACCGCATAGCGGACGATACCGTCTTCTCCCGGAATCCCGCTTCCGGACCCGGCCGGGCTGTCCTGATAACAGATTCCGGAAAGCGCCGCATCCAGATAAACGGTTCTGGTTTTTATGACAGCAGGCTCTGCTTCTTCCTCAGAAAATCCGGCTTTTGCCTTCGTCTGCGGCTCGTCTGCAGTCCCTTCCGCCGACGGGATTTCGCCGGCAGCCGCGGAATCCGTGGCTGCTGCATTTTCCGCCGCAGGAATTTCGCAAGTTGCCGCAGAGTCAGCTGCTGCTCTTTCAGTCACCGGGGTCTCATCAGACGCCGCAGGTGCTGTGTCTGCCGCAGATGTTTCGGCCGCATCCCCGGCCTCGTAACTGCCGGCAGAGGAGACTTCCGCCGATGACCGCATTCCCTCCGTGCCTTCACTCTCCGCTGCCGCTGCTGCATTCTCTTCCGCAGAGACTTCGCTCCCCGGCGCCGTTTCCGCCGGACTCACCACGGGGCTCTCCGCCAAACTCTCCATGGCAGCGTTTTCACTTGCAAGTACCGTAAGCTGCGGAGAGAACAATAGCAGCGCCGCAAGCAGCCAGGATACTCTTCCCGGACGTTTCATGGCCTGCCTCCTTTCTTTCCGGGAAGGCCGGAAAGCAGCACAATTCCCGCCATAGCCGCCGCTGTAATGCCGGCGCCGTAGAAGATCGCCGTACCGGTCCCGCCGGTAACCGGCAGGAGCACACTCGACCTGTTGGTCACATTTGAACGTACTGTTCCGTCTTCCAGAAGAACACCGTACGGATCCTGCCCGTTCTCCTTCGAGGCGCTGTCATGTGTCCTTGTCTTTCCCTCCTGCTCCACGGAGATTTTCAGGCTGTCAAGCTTCCCTTTAATTCCGTTCTGATCCTTCATCCCGGCAGTGATCACGATTTTGACATCGTCTCCCGCGCGGTAACCGTCCGGCGCCTGCAGCTCTTTGATGTAATACATACCGCTGTCAAGTCCTCTGATGCCAAACCTTCCTTTCGCGGCACCTGTCTGTCCGGAGGTCAGTCTGGCGGCGCTGCTCTCGTCTCTTGTCCAGCCGGTTAAATCGATGACACTGCCGTCTTTTCCAGTTGCGTACTCGGTAACACCGCCGCGCTTCCTGTAAAGCTCAAATACAGCGCCGCCCAGCGCGAGTGATTCGTCGCTGCTGTCTGTTTTGCTGAGCAGAAGCTGATACGTATAAACCTCTGTCTTCTCCTGCGGCGTCGTATCCACGCGTCCCTTGCCGCCCTCATTCGGATCGTTGGAAAACGAGAGCGTGGCGCGGTTCTCATTCCCTTTGCTGCCGCAAACCGCATTCCCGTTCATGACGCAGTCATACGTCACGATGATTCTCTCATCCGCCCGGAAAGACGGAACCGCCTTTTTCAGATCATCAAACCGCACAGTCAGATCATGCCCGCTGCAGGTAATCTTCAGTCCTTCTGCACCGGACAGGTCCTTTGTTCCCGCGTCCTTATAGGCTGCGTTCTCATTGTCCGCAAGATAGACCCTGACAGAATCCGCGCCTTTCATAGAAAGCCCGTCGCCGGTCTGATCCTGAAAAACATACTGATACGTGTCGTACACATCATAATTGTCCGGCAGAGTGCCGATCAGCTTGTACGAAACGGTGCCGCCGAAAGAACAGTCGGCCGCATCCTTATACTCCGCGCCATGAAGCGTTTCGCCGGAGGCGCTGAGTTCCCGCACTTTCTTTGTCAGCGACGGCACTGCCGTCTTGAGCTCCGCAGACTCCTGTCCTGAAACAATCCGCAGCATAAATTGTGTAACAGACTCCGCTTTTCCATCCTTCTCCGAAGTTGCGCTTTCATCGCGAAGAAGGTAGTATCCTTCCGGCAGGCCGGTAAAAACAGCGCTCCCCTGCGCCGCCTGCACAGACTGCGCCGCGTCTTTGAGCGAAAGCGACAAAACATCCGCGAAGGCCTTGCTCTCCATGGCGCCCGCGTCTTTCATGGCAGCAGCCGCCGCGGCGGCGCCCTCTTCCATGGAGATATTCGCAAAGCGCTTGCCGATCAGCGGACTTTTCCGCAGCCTTTCCATCAGCTGACTGTCCGCAGTGACACCGGGCCCCCAGAGAATCTGCGTAAGCCGTCCCTTTTCGTCAGCCGCGCCTGTGAAGATACAATACGCCTTATATGTATGCCCGTTGACCGCGCCGGTAAGCGTAACACTGCCGGCCTTCGCGGAAGCTCCTGAGGCTGTCTCCGCGCTGCTTCCCGGAAGCGAAGCGTTTACCCCGGTGCCCGCTCCGCCGCCGGTTCCCGCCTCTGAAGCGGGTCCGGCCGCATGCACCGGCACGGCAGCCCCCGCTGCCGAAAGTGATACTGTCAGAAAAACGGCTGCCAGAGCAGCCTGAAAGCGTAAAGATTTCATGATAGGACCTCCTGAAGATAGGACTGCAGATCAGAATGCAGAGCATTCTGAAAAGACTCCGGACAGCATTTCGCGTGTGATGCGGGAGCTGTCCCTGAACGCTGGCTGCTTTCGAATAAGCGGCCGATATGGATTATTGTAATCGGAATCTGATAAATGAGAAGTGTTTTGGCACGAATCGGGGGAAACTGTGGCACGAATTGTCCGGGCTTATATAGTGTCCTGTGACCGCAGGTACAGAACATGACTCACAAGGGCAGAACAAAAGGACACGCACTGCCCCCACAGTGCGTGTCCCCACGATGACTTGCAGATATACGGTTTACGTGCAGATTTCTATGAGGAAAGCGGAAAATTTCCCATACTTCCCCTGTTTCCGTTGATCGTGTACTGGACGCGGTCTTCCTCCGGCTGCAGCGAAAAGTCGATCGAATGAACATCTTCCAGCGAGTTCCCGCAGCGCTCCCACGCTTCCATGGCCCTGGTCACAATCTGTTCTTCGGTAATGACCCTGTTCCTGTAATGAATCTGAAATGTGCTGTCAATCTTATTTCTGGTTTCCATTTTTATCCGCAAGCCTTAGACGAACAATCAATTCAACCCGATTTCTGATTTAATCATGCGAAACATTATCAGCAGTTTAATGTCCACTGTTTATGATTGCATTATAGCACAGATTCCAGAAAAATAACAAAAGAAACTGCGTCCCCCCACCGGTGATCTGCATTCCATAAGGCCGGCGCTTGCGTCAAGCCGCAGGAAATGTCACCTTCACCTTGAACAAGTCTCCTTCAATTATGACTTCGAAGGTTCCGTTCATCAGCTCTGTCAGGCCGCGCGCGATCGAAAGCCCGAGGCCGCTCCCTTCCGTCGAACGGGCAATATCGCCGCGGACAAAGCGCTCTGTCAGCTCCTGCGCCGTGATATGAAGCTTAGCCTCGGAAATATTCAAAAACGCAATCTCCACCTTTCCATCCGGCTGCCGCACATCAATATACGCGCGGGTTCCCGGCATCGAATACTTGTACATGTTGCTGAACAGATTCGAAAAGACTCTGCCGAGCTGATCCGGATCGGCCTTGATCATCACCGCGCCTTCCCCGGTTCCTTCCAGATCAAGATCGATTTTCTTCGAAGTAAGCTTTTCACTGTACTCTCCGGCCATCATGCTGATCATGGTGGTGACATCCAGAGGCATCATGGAAAGCTTCACCTTGCCGCTGCCGGCTCTGCTGGCGTCCATAATGTCGACGGTGAGCTTCCGAAGGCGAGCGGCTTGTTTTTGCAGGATCGCAAGGTATTCCTGCTGCTGCTCCTGCGTGATATCGTCTTTGGACAGCAGGTCCACGTAATTGACTATTGAAGTCAGAGGTGTCCGGATATCGTGAGAAACATTTGTAATCAGCTCCGTCTGCATATGCTCGGACTTCATACGTTCCTCGACCGCCTTGTCAAGCGAATCGCTGATCGAGTTGAGCGCCCGCGCCATCTGCAGAAGATCCGCCGGCATGCCCTCTTCCGTCACTTTATGATCAAAGCTGCCTTCGGAAATCCTGTCCGCGCCTTCCTTGAGCGCCGCAAAAGATCCGAGCGCTTCCTGCAGCTTCCTGTAGCGGTAAACGCTCCACGCAATATACAGAGCCGCGGTCAGCAGCACCGTCGGATACGATCCGGACAGCGCACTGAACAGTACGACAAGCCCCATAATCATGGTAATTCCCGTCTCCCCAAGGAAGTGCCCGCGCGCCCTGCGGTAAAGATTTTCAACGCCGGTCAGACTGTTTTCCCTTTCCCGTCTTTTAGCGGCCTGCTGCCGCACCCATGCGATGAAACGGCAAAACAACGTGTTCCGAAAAATCAATCCCCATTTGCACTGGATCGCGATGCCACGCAGCAGCAAAGCCGTCGCGGCCGAAAAGAGAAGCAGCAGAATCATGAGGCCGATTGCATCAGACGCGGCGCTGCCGGAGTCGAGCGCCGGCGCAGTACCAAGCAGAATTCCGCACAGAATCAGATAGAGAACGCAGGAAAGATCGGCAGGAAGCAGGGCGATGCCGCTCACTTCGATATAATCATTATCGCGCAGCATCCGTATGTTCTCCGGCCTGTCTTTATGCTGCGGCTCCGCCACATGCCCTGCCGCGAGCAGGTAGAGCACTGCGAAAACGACGGCCAGAATCGCGCTTGCCGCAAAAACAATCAGAAGGACTGTCAGCATGCTCCGCAGATTGTGCGCTGCCGGAGCGATCCTCGTGAACAGATCCGCACCGGCGCGCAGCGGCTGCGGAATCAGGCAGAGGACAGCGCAGTCCGATACACCTTCCGGTTTTTCGATCGGCATGCCGGTCTCCGGATCATAGGAATCATTGTAAATGCCGGAAGATCCGAGATTATACGGCCACTCGAACAGCCCGCGGTCATAGCTTAAAGTGTAATAGCTCACATCTTTCCCGTAAGCAAAGTCAAACGCGAAGACTCTGCTTCCTTTTACTGTCTCCCCTTGCAGATGCCGCAGGATCAGCTGTATCTCATCCGCGTCCGCGGTTTGATCCGCGATTGTATACTTCGAGAGTTTCAGCTTCCCTTTCCTTGCTTCTTCCGAAAGACTCCGGGTATCCGTGTCTTCCACTATCACATATTTGAAGTTGCTGTTTCGAAAGTCCAGCGAAGAATCTCCGGTCAGCGCCGCAACCGCGTATTTTCGCGCGGCATCTTCGTAAAATGTTTTCTCAAGGGAAGCTTCACTCTTTCCAAGGTTCCCGCCGAAATAAGCCAGCATTCCGCCGCCGGCGGCCGTCGTCAGAATGCAGACGATTGCCAGTATAAAAAACGTAATTTTCACAGCGGTGCTGGTGCGCCAGTGTCTGTTTTTCTCTTTACGCATGTTTTTCCCTTTCCGATGCAAAACGCGCTGCCTCTTACCCGAGACGGTATCCCCTGCCCCAGACCAGAATGATGTACCGGGGATCCGACGGATTGATCTCAATCTTCTCCCGCAGATGCCGGATGTGCACCGGAACCGAGCTTACAAGTCCTTCGTAGTCCTCGTGCCACACCTGGCGGACAATCTCCTTCGGAGAAAAGACTTTCCCCTGACTGCGAAGCAGCAGCCGGAGAATATCGTATTCGGTCGGTGTCAGCTGCAAAACATCCCCGTCCAGCGTAACCTCCTTCTTCCTGTCATCGAGCACAAGACCGCGGTAGGAGATCGTCGTTACTGCGCCGCTGTTTTCGCTGACCGCGCTCTTCTCTGCCTGCGCGCCGCCAAGCAGAAGGTACCGCCGCAGGGCGCTCTTTACTCTCGCAAGCAGCTCCGCAGGATTGAACGGCTTGGTAATGTAATCGTCCGCACCGAGGTTCAGACCGAGGACCTTGTCGGTATCCTCCGCCTTCGCCGTAAGAAGAATGACCGGAAGATTGCTGCTCTCCCGGATTCTCGAAAGTGCCTCGATGCCGTCCATCACCGGCATCATGACATCCAGAATCACAAGATCGGGTTTGTCCGTTTCAAGTTTTTCGACAGCCTCTTTTCCGTTGAAAGCGGTCACGGTATCGTATCCGCTCCCTTTCAGATAAATGCAAATTGCCTTTACAATGTCGTGATCGTCATCACAGACCAGAATTCTGCTCATGAAAGGTACCTCTTTGTTTTGATGGTTTTATTGTAACAGGAGTTCACTTAAGAGAATTGAAGGATATGATTAAGAAGTTTTTAAGAAACGGAAGCATCCGCTGCCTTCTTCCGGCACCGGATGCTCCGGATAAGATCTATCTGCTTTTTCCGCGGATCAGCCCGGCATCTCTCAGATACCGGCAGGGCTTTTGCGTATAAGAGATATACAGCTCGTCCTCGGCCCTTGTCACAGCCACATAAAAGAGCCGCCGCTCTTCCTCGAGCTCTTCCTGCGTCCGCCCGCCTTCCGGCGAAAGGTCGGCCGAAAGGATGTAGACTTTCTTCCACTGCATGCCTTTGGCGCCGTGAAATGTCGTGAAAAACACGCCCCGCTCTCCGCCTGTCTCTCGCAGGCTTTCCCGGAAATCCCGCACTTTCCGGTCAAACTCCGGAAAGTCCTTCGTTCCCGCGGCAAGCTTTCGGAGCAGGTCAAATTCCATCTGAAAATAATCTTTGTCCTGATGCAGAAACTCCGCGTGCTCCTGCAGATAGTCGTAGTAATCCATTCCGTACTGCATGTAACTTAAAAGCCGCGGCGGGTCCATCCCCGCCATCTCGTTAAAGTCCTCGTACATGCTGTCCAGATTATCGAGAATGCTGCGGCGCCTGTATGCCTTGTCGGCCGTCTGTAAGCAGGCGCTGTAAACCGCGCGCCGGTTCATCCCGGACCGAATGAGGGAAGGGCTGATATACCTTGTCGGCCGGTTGATTACGCGCCGCAGCGCGTACATATCGTCCGGGTTCTGAGACAAACGATAATAGCTGACAATATCACGGTAGACCTGCCCTTTTGCAACGTCCGGAAATGCTTCGCCGATTTCCAAAGGAATTTCCTTTTCGCGGCAAAACAGCGCCGGCAGCATCCCCGTCCTCCGCGTCCTGTACAATACAGCGATGTCCTCCGCGGTAACCCCTGCCGACAGGTCCTTTCGCAGCTCGGTCCGCAGGGCGATCGCCTGATGCAGCTGATCGCTCTCCTGAACGACGCGGATGAGGGCGCTTCCTTCTCTTTGCGGCCGGAACTTTTTCGGATAGCGCAGATGATTTCTGCGGATCAGATGATCTGCCGTTTCTACAATCCCGGGGAGGCTCCTGTAATTGACGCCGAGCGTGATTTTTACGCAGTCGGGATACCGCTTTTCAAATCCTTTGAAAACCTGAGGATCTGCGTCCCGGAAGCCGTAAATCGACTGGTCATCGTCTCCGACGACGCAGATGTTACGGTGATTTGCGGCAAGCAGGTAAAAAAGCTGCGCCTGCAGCTTTCCCGTGTCCTGAAACTCGTCGATCAGACAGTAGTCGAAGCGGTCCTGCCATTGTTTTCTCGTCGTCTCTTCCCGCGAAAGCACCCGGTACGCCATCATGACAAGATCGTCGTAGTCGATCTCCTTCCGCTCGTATTTGCGTTTCTTGTACGCCTTGAAAATTTCAACGACCGCTTCTTCCTGATCCGGTTTCTCCCCGAAAAAGTCTGCTGCAGCGCAGCGGCTGAGCCTGTTCATCAGATCCGTGACCGCCTGCGGATCACCGCCATCCAGCAGTTCGCCGTAGGTGCCGCTGTATCTGGTCCGGATTTCCTTCAAAAAGGCAAACAGCTCTTCCTGCGGAAAAAACTTCAGTTTTTCGCGTCCGTACCGTTCGCCGAGTATCTGATAGCATAACGAATGGATCGTGCAGAAAACCGGGCTTTTCCCTTCATAGTGCGCCGCGTACCGGCTCTTCATCTCCAGCGCCGCGTTTCTGGAGAACGTGACAGCAAGGATCCGCGCCGGAGAGACGCCGCGCGCGCAGAGCGCGTGAATCCGTTCCAGCAGGACGGTTGTCTTGCCGCTCCCCGCGCAGGCCAGGATCATGACCGGACCGTCCAGCTGCTGCACGGCTTTCATCTGCCCGGGATCCAGCGCGGCATATATCTGTTTCATTGATTTTCAATTCCCTGTAAAACTGCCTGTGCGGCCGCACCGGCGCTGTCCAGCTGTCCGTTCTGGGCGCCTGCTCCCTGCGCCGGCGAAGCGGCTGCCCCGCCTGCGGACCCGTCCGCGGAGCCTGCGCTCCCCTGCGCTGCAGCGCCATCACCCGCGCCGCCCGCAGTGCCGTCACCCGCAGTTCCCGTGCCTTCCGCACCGTCCTGCCCTTCCGAGGCCGCTGAGCTTCCGGTACCTGCCGCGGCTTCCGCCTGCGCCCTGGCAAGCGCTTCGTTATAAGCCGCTTCTGCCGCAGTCTGCTGCTGCACTGCGGCCGTATAATTGAGGTTCGCCGTATCGAGCGCGCTCTGCGCGGCTGCCACTGCGTTCTCGTCGCCGGAGGCCTGCGCCGCGCTCAGAGCGTTCTGCGCCTGTGAAAGGATCTCGCCGGCCTGTGTCAGCGTCGTATTTGCCGAATCCAGTGCCGCCTTCGCATCCGCGGTCGCCGCGGCCAGCTTCTGCGCCGCGATCTCATCCGCGTGATAGGACTCATTGCAGTATTCTACAGGCACGGTCCCCTCGGCAAAATAATCCGTTACAAGATGCGCGTCGCAAAGTCCCTCCACGGGAAGCTTTCCGGAAACGCCGCAGACCGTCGCCTGCGTAATGCCGGACGGCATCTTGAAGGAAGAGGATGCCATACCCTCATGCACGCGTTCCATCACCGCATGCCAGAGCTTTTTGGCAATCCCCGACTCCGACCCAACAAGATCCGTGTCCACGTCGTAGCCTGCCCAGGTCGTGCAGGTATAATAATTGCTGTAGCCCGAAAACCAGACGTCGTGTTCGTTCGAGGTCGTGCCTGTTTTGCCGGCTACCGGAGTCTCGGAAATCTGACACGCGGTTCCTGTCCCGGACTTGACGACGTCTTCCATCGCCGATGTCAGAAGCCAGGCCGTCGTCTCCTTGAGCACCTGCCGCTCCTGCCGGCTCTGTGACACGTCCAGAATCACGTTTCCGTCATGGTCCGTCACTTTGGTATAAAGCTTCGGCTCGATATATTTGCCTCCATCCGCGATCGAAGCGTAGGCCGCGTTCAGCTCGATGTTCTTGACGCCTTTGGTCAGGCCGCCCAGTGCCATCGTCTGCTGGATATCCGAATACACTTTGCCGTCAATGGTTTCCTTGTCCACAATCGTCGTGAAGCCGAACTTCTGCAGATACTCGTAGCCGAGCTGCGGCGTGATATCCGTCAGCGTCTTGACCGCGATAATGTTCATCGAGTTCATGATCGCGGTCCGGATCGTGGTATCGCCTCTGTACGATTCGCCGTACCAGTTGCGCACCGGCGTCCCGTCGGAATAATTGTATGGTTCGTCTTTGTAGACGGTCGCAAGTGTTTTGCCGCCGGCGTCAAGTGCCGGCGCGTAAGTCGAAACAATCTTGAACGTGGATCCCGGCTGCCGGAGCGTTGCGGTCGCGCGGTTGAGCGTTCTGCTCGCGGTCTTGGTTCCGCGCCCTCCGACAACCGCGAGCACATTGCCGGTTTTCTGATCTTCAATTGTCAGCGAAATCTGCGGCTGCGCGGTGAGCGTCACCTTATCCGCTTCGAGCTTTCCGCCCTTTGCGAGCATCGCCTGCTTGTACTGCTCTGCCACCTGTTTTGCCGCGTCCTGATCGCTGAACAGAAGGCTCGTGCCGACACCGTTTTCCTTCATCCAGGCGAGCATCATCTCCGTCGAATAATTGCTCGTCGAACCGTCATCGTTCGTGATGCTCAGCTGATAATTCAGATACCAGCGGGTCCCGTTCGGATAATTGGCCTCATTGTTCGCCTCTTCGTCCGCGATCTTCTGGATTTTCTGATTCTGCGTCGAATAGATATTCAGGCCGCCGGTGTACAGAAGGATCTGCGCCTGCGTGTCCGTATACCCCGCGACGTCGACAAGATCCGCAAGCAGCTGGTCCGTCAGCGCGTCGACGAAATACGAATTGACACTCGCCGTGCTCGTGCTGTTGTGCTCGCTGATTCTCGCGTAAACGTCATCCGCCATCGCCTCGTCATACTGCGCCTTCGTGATCCAGTTCTGGTCCAGCATGTCGTCCAGCACTACTTTTCTTCTCTTCTTGTTCGCTTCCGGATTGATAATCGGATCGTACCGGGACGGATTCTGCGTAATTCCCGCCAAAACAGCACACTCCGAAAGCGTCAGATCACTGACCGGCTTTCCGAAATACGTCTGCGAAGCCGCCTGCACGCCCAGCGTATTGTGCCCGAGGTTGATGATATTCAGATAATTGATCATGATATCATCCTTGGACATGCGCCTTTCCAGCTGTACGGCAAGGTACTGCTCCTGGAGCTTGCGGATCACGGTCTGCTTCTTCGTTTCCTCCGTGAAATTCGTGAAAACACTGTTCTTGATCAGCTGCTGGGTAATCGTGGACGCGCCCTGCGAAAAGTTGCCTGTCGTTATTCCTTTCCAGCCCGCGCGTATAATGCCGACGACATCCACGCCGTGATGCTTGTAGAATCTGGCATCCTCGACCGCGACAAATGCGTGCTGCAGATTCTTCGGAACCATATCCAGCGTAACCGGAATGCGGTTGGAATCGGCGGCGACGAGCTTCGCGGTCTGTTTGCCCTCATCGTCATAGACAAAAGTCGCGTACCCGGACGGCGTAACGTCGATCTTGGAGATGTCCGGCGCGTCTTTCAGAATACTGGTGTACAGACGGATTCCGAGATACCCGCCCGCGACAAGAAGCAGCAGAAAAACAGTAAGGAGAACCTTCCCCACGACACGCGCAAAGAGGCTTCTTCTTTTCTTCGGACGGCGGCTTTTCTTCTGCCGCGCCCCGCTGCTGCGCTGTGCTCCCTCAGAATATCTGCCGCGTCCGTCTGCCCTGCGGCTGCTGCGGCGGCGCTCCCGGATCACCGGCGCATCGTCAAGGTCGTCATCATAAACGCCGCGGCGGGCGTCACCGGAATACCCGTAGCGGTCATCATACGCGGGTTCATCCGTGTCCGCGTATTCGCCATCGTATGCTCCGCGGTCCTGCTCCGCGTATCCGGCTTCATACAGACTCCCGTCCGTATCCGCATATCCGCCACCATATGCTCCGCGGTCCTGACCGGAATATCCGTCCTCATACAGACTCCCGTCCTGAACGGCATACCCGTCATCATATCTTCCGTTGTCTCCGCCTTTATACGCACCTTCGGAATATCTGTTGTATTCGTTCCGTCTTCTGCTCAAATGTTTACCTCAGATCAAGTGCTGTAAATTACCACACTGTTAACTAACAACTATATCATATCCTGCGGAAAACAACAAAAGGCACCATGTCCGGCAGGGAAAGCCCGCCGGACATGGTGCCTGATCATCTGGAATCTATGCGGTTTTCCGGTCATTTCCGGCACTTACCCGCGTTTCTTCTTCCCGTCGCAGCTGACATGCCTGTCCACAAAGCTGTAATATCCGACCGAAGTGTCCCGCAGCTCCGTTACCGTTGTCACGGGATCGATCACCCTGTTGCGCGCATTCGCGATTTCCACAACCTTTCCCGCGAGCGACAGCTTGGTCCGCATCGTGATCTCGCAGCGCTTCAGCACCGTAATGCCGCCCTCGTTATAGACGTTCTTGACCGCAAGATCGACATTGGAAATACGCGCGTCCGCAATCAGATTCAGTCCGAAAAGCTCGGTCAGAATTTCCGTCGCGTTCTCTCTTGAAAACGTCAGTGTCTGAATTTCACAGATTCTTGAACCCTCGTCCATATGTCGTTCCCCCTGATCATTTTGTTGTTAAAGGTCCGTGCCCCTGTTTATTATATCAAATATCCGCGGGGTTCCATATGCTATAATCAGGTAAAAACATTGCGAAGGTCCTGTTTTGATATGAAGAAAAAGATACTGAAAAAAAATGACAGAATACTGATCATCATCATGCTCGCACTGCTTGCCGGCATCCTGATTTACCGCGCGGCCGCAGGAAAAGACAGCGGTTATCAGGTCGTCATCTATGTCGGCAACGAAGTTTACGGAACATACTCCATAAGTGACGATCAGGATATCCGTATTGAGCAGAACGGATTCACGAATGTCGTCCGGATCAAGGACAAGGCAGTCTGGATGGAAGAATCCGACTGCCCGAACCAGCTCTGCATCTATCAGGGTAAGGTGACACAGCCGGGCATCCCGATTGTCTGTCTCCCGCACGGCATTACCGTTGATGTGGTCGGAAAGAACAAATAAGAGGCGTTTTCACTCCTAAAAAAAGAAAGCTGCGCTCCGGTGACTGCCGTCACCAAAGCTGCAGCTTCCTTTTTGTTTTTCAATAGAGAAGTCCGTCTGACCTGTGCAGATCCCGTATTCTCTTCAACACCCCTGCATCCGGAAGGGGATCAGCCCTTTTCCAGAGCCAGCGTTCTCGTTGTGATGTCGCAGACATCCGAAGGTCCGTAATACTGGATCGCACCCGGATATGTGTAGCAGGTGTGCGCGGCCCATTCCGCACGGTGCGCTTCGAAATACTTGAACGGCTTTCCTTCAAGATCCACGAGAGCTTTGCGGATCACAGGCTTGTCCTGTCCGTTTCTGCGCTCCATGTTCATCATCTTCGTAATCGGCATACCGCCTGCAACCCATTCTTCGGCGGGTCTGTTCAGGTGCGATACTTTGGAAAGATATCCGGTATAACCATACTGAATCAGCATGAACGCGTTATAACCGAGGCTGTAGCAGTAATCCGCGTCAAAGTTCGACGGGAACGCGCATCTTCCTTCATAGCCGAAGAAATGGAACTGCGTGCTGAACTTCCCGGTGTAAGTGCCGGCTTTGCGACGCTCTTCCAGTTTGTTCTTAACCAGCTCCGCGAACAGCTTCTCGGACTCGATCAGGGATACCTGCACATTGCCGTGCGGATCTCTTTCAAGGAACAGCTGCTTCTGGATCATCTCCGGCAGAATGTCAAATACCTTGAAGGATTCCTCTGTCAGTCCCTTGCGGATATATTCTTTCTTATCTTCCCACGAAGGAAGCGCGTTGAACTCTTCGGTCTTTGATCCCGCGAGCATCTCGCTGATTTCACGGATCAGTACACCGAACTCCGGAACGAACTCTACAATGCCTTCCGGAATAATGACGACGCCGAAATTGCCTTCGGTCTTCGATCTTTTCTCTACGGAATCCGCAATCTGGTCCGCAATCTGCGACAGGGAAAGCTTCTTCTCTGCCACTTCTTCGCCGATCAGACATACGTTCGGCTGCGTCTCAAGAGCGCACTCGAGTGCCACATGTGAAGCGCTGCGGCCCATGACCTTTACGAAATGCCAGTATTTCTTCGCGGAATTCGCGTCTCTTTCGATATTGCCGATCAGCTCGGAATAGGTCTTCGTCGCCGTGTCAAAACCGAACGAGCAGTCAATGTCGTCATTCTTCAGATCGCCGTCGATCGTCTTCGGGCAGCCGATGACCTGCACGCCGGTGTTGTTCGCTGCGAAATACTCCGCCAGCACCGCCGCGTTCGTGTTGGAATCGTCGCCGCCGATAATTACCACAGCGGTCAGGCCGTGCTTCTTCGCCGTAGCTGCCGCCGCTTCGAACTGTTCTTTTGTCTCGATCTTCGTTCTGCCGGAGCCGATGATGTCAAAGCCGCCGGTATTACGGTACGCGTCAATGAACTCGTCCGTAAATTCCACATAGTCGTCATCCACAAGACCGCTCGGGCCGCCCTTGAAGCCGAGAAGAACATTGTCCTTGTCTGTCGCCTTCAGCGCGTCATACAGGCCGCTGATGACATTGTGGCCGCCGGGCGCCTGCCCGCCGGAGAGAATAACGCCGACGACCTGTCTCTTCGCCGCGGAGGTGTTTTGCCCCTTCTCGAAGATGATTTCCCGCTTGCCGTAAGTATTCGGGAACAGTTCTCTGATCTTGTCCTGATCCGATACGCTGGCGGTCTCTTCGCCTTCCTTTACGCAGATATCGGAAATGCCGTGACGCAGCATTCCGGGTAGCTTGGGCTGATACTTCAGTCTTTCTTTCTGAAGCGGAGAAATTTCCATATGTTTGCTCCTTCCATAACTTTGTTTTCAGGGCGCGGCTTCCCGCCGTCGCTGGTTATCATACAGGCCCTTCCCGCAGTTTCCGCCGCGGGAAAGGCCTTGTAAAGGCTGCGCATCCTAACGACACACAGCCTCTACGCATATGAACAAGATATTCAGTTCAAAACAAATCAGAACTTACCCTGCTGCGCCGCAAGAGCTACGGAAACAGCGGTGGAAACTGTCATGCCGACCATCGGGTTGTTGCCGGCACCGATCAGACCCATCATTTCAACGTGCGCGGGAACCGAAGAAGAACCTGCGAACTGCGCGTCGGAATGCATACGGCCGAGTGTATCCGTGAAGCCATAGGATGCAGGGCCTGCAGCCATGTTATCGGGATGAAGCGTACGGCCTGTGCCGCCGCCGGAAGCAACGGAGAAATACTTCTTGCCGGCTTCGAGTCTTTCCTTCTTGTATGTGCCCGCAACCGGATGCTGGAATCTTGTCGGGTTCGTGGAGTTGCCTGTGATGGAGATATCAACATTCTCCTTCCACATGATCGCAACGCCTTCCTGTACATCGTCAGCGCCGTAGCAGTTTACAAGAGCACGCGGGCTTGTGGGATCCTTGGAATAGCAGGTTCTCGAAAGTTCCTTCAGCTCGCCGGTCTTGTAATCATACTCGGTTTCAACATAAGTGAAGCCGTTGACACGGGAAATGATCTTCGCCGCGTCCTTGCCAAGGCCGTTCAGAATGACACGCAGCTTCTTGGTGCGGACTTTGTTCGCCTTCTCCGCGATACCGATCGCGCCTTCCGCAGCCGCGAAAGATTCATGACCCGCAAGGAACGCGAAGCACTCTGTATCCTCTTCGAGCAGCATCTTGCCGAGGTTGCCGTGGCCCAGACCTACCTTGCGGCGGTCAGCGACGGAACCGGGGATGCAGAAAGACTGCAGTCCTTCGCCGATTGCGGCAGCCGCTTCCGGTGCTGTACGGCAGTTCTTCTTGATCGCGATCGCGGCGCCTACCGTGTAAGCCCACTTTGCGTTTTCAAAACAGATCGGCTGAATGCCTTCTACAAGATGATAAACATCAAGGCCCGCAGCTTCTGTGATCTCCTTGCACTCTTCAATGGATTTGATGCCGTACTTGTTCAGGCAGGCAAGGATCTGGGGCTCTCTTCTTTCATATGATTCAAATAATGACATCTTCTTAGTCCTCCTCTACCTTACTCTTTTCTCGGATCGATTTCCTTTACAGCATCCTGTACGCGGCCGTACTTGCCGGAAGCCTTCTCGAACGCGGTATTCGCGTCATCACCGGCCTTGATGAAATCCATCATCTTGCCGAAGTTGACATATCTGTATCCGATGATCTCATCGTTCTCGTCGAGACAGATCTTTGTGATATAGCCGTCGGTCAGCTCAAGATAACGGGGTCCCTTCGCGAGTGTGCCGTAGGTTGTGCCGATCATCGAACGTGTGCCCTTGCCGAGGTCTTCAAGGCCGGCGCCGATCTGCAGGCCGTCTTCGGAGAACGCGGACTGAGAACGGCCGTAAGCGATCTGCAGGAACAGCTCTCTCATGGCAGTGTTGATGGCGTCGCAGACAAGGTCTGTGTTCAGTGCTTCCAGAACAGTCAGTCCGGGAAGAATTTCCGCGGCCATGGCAGCGGAATGCGTCATGCCCGAGCAGCCGATTGTCTCAACCAGAGCTTCCTGAATGACACCTTCCTTGATGTTCAGGGACAGCTTGCAGGCACCCTGCTGGGGAGCGCACCAGCCGACACCGTGTGTATAGCCGGAAATGTCCTTGACTTCTCTTGACTTAACCCACTTAGCCTCTTCCGGAATGGGAGCAGCGCCATGGTGTACGCCCTGGTGAACGACGCACATGTCTTGTACTTCCTTTGAGTAAACCATAAAAGTTCTCCTTCCTTGAAAAACGCGCAAAACATGGCGGTCCGGATGTCTCCATCTGAACCGTCATTTTTTTAACACACTTCTTTAGGGATTATAAGACGTACCGCCCTTGTTATGCAAGACTTACCGTCAGCGTAACCGTGCAGAATTATCGTGCGAGCACAGAATTATAAAGGTCAATCGCTTCCTGTGTGTCCAGAAATTCCAGAGAGCCGCAAAGAAGAGCCGAAACAGCCTCCTTACAGTCTCCGGAGACCCCCGCGTAATACTGAATGCTCTGCTTCGAAAGCGCTTCCCGCATCTTCTTCGAAATGCCGCCGCAGATCACGCTGTCCACGCCATTGGCTTCCAGAAACTCCGCGATTTCCAGATCCCGCTGCATGGACGGCCAGATTTTTGTTTCTGCCTCCTTTGGAATCTCAAAGTCCTGCGTCCGGAGACACTTTCCGCTCCTGTTGTCGATGTCAAAGACGCGGAATGTTCCGGCTTTTTCAAAATCCTGCCCGATCTCCCCATGACGAACCGGTACTGCAATAATCATGACGCAACCCCCTGATATTTGTATTCTGTCTTCTGCGTCTTCCGGATTCTTTATGCAGTTATTTTACCACTTTTACAGTTCGATGTCTTTTGATATACAGGAATGTCCTGACAGTTTGCAGCTCACCGCATCCGGCTGCGTGAAGCCCGCGTAAACCGTGAACTGACGGCTCCGGATCATACGGTTCCCCCCGGCATCGACGGATGTGAAGGCACGTTCGGGAAGATCGATCCGTACGGTTTGAACTTCTCCTTCTCCAAGATGGATTCTCCGCACGGCACAAAGGGCCGGGTGCGGCACCGCGTCTTTAAATTCATTGTCGTGGATATAAATCTGAAGGACATCGTCCGTCTCCCTGCCGTCATTTCTGACCGTCACGGAGAGCGTTGCTTTTCTTTCTCCGAAGGCGGATTTCCTGTCGGTATAACCTCTTGTAAAGGTGTTCGCGTCGGTTACCGATACGACATACATATCCTGTACACTGCAGTCTCCGTAGGTCAGACCGAAGCCGAACGGATAGACCGGCGTTCCGTCGTAATAGCGGTAGGTCCTGCCGCGCATCGAATAATCTTCAAAGGCCGGCAGGTCATCGCAGGACCGGTAGAACGTAACCGGCAGCTTACCGGAAGGTGAAACTTCCCCGAACAGGACCTTCGCGACCGCCTCGCCGCCCGCTGCGCCCGGATACCATACCTGCAGTACCGCGTCCGCCTTTTCGGCAGGAAGTGAAAGATCCAGATCCGAGCCGGACATGTTCAGCAGGATCACTTTCCGCCCCGTGTCCAGGATTCTGCGGACAAGTTCCATCTGGAACGGCGGAATCGCAACATCCTTTTTATCGCCGGAGAAATAGGCATTTCCGTCATCGCCCTCTTCGCCCTCAAGCGTTTCATCAAGGCCGATGACCAGAACAGTCACATCCGAGCATTCTGCGACCGTCAGCGCTTCCGCCATTCTGTCTGCAGACTCCGGCTTCGAGAGCGCCTCCACATTGTCTCTGGACAGATCACAGCCCTGCGAATACAGCACGCGGATACCGGAAGCGTCCGCGATCTTCTGGATTCCCTCGAGTACGGTCGTATAGCGGGAAGATGTTCCGTGATAGTTACCGATCAGGGCGCTTCTGGAATTCGCGTTCGGTCCGATCACGCCGATGATCTTGACCGCGGTGCGCTCAAGCGGCAGGATGCCGTTGTTTTTCAAAAGGACAAGGCTTTCCTCCGCGGCTTTTTCGGCAAGTGCAAGGTGCGCCGGACTTTCGACTTCCTCGTAGGGAATCTGATCGTACGCGGTTTTGTCGAACATGCCCAGCAGATATCTGCATGTGAAAAGTCGAACGCACGCCTGCGTGATGTACTTTTCGTCCACAAGGCCCTCTTTTACCGCGTCCAGAATTTTCTGATACGTGCAGCCGCAGTTCAGATCCGTGCCGTTTTGCAGGGCAAGCGCCGCCGACTCTTCAGGGCTTCCCGTTACTTTGTGATGCTCATGGAAATCCCGCACGGCCCAGCAGTCGGAGACGAAATGTCCTTTGAATCCCCATTTACGCCGCAGGATGTTCTGCAGGGAAGGACTCGCGCAGCAGACTTCGCCGTTTGTTCTGTTATAAGCCCCCATGACCGCTTCGACTTCTCCATCCTTAACGCAGGCTTCAAAGGCCGGAAGATACGTCTCTTCCATATCCTTCGGACTGACTTTCGCGTTGAACTGATGCCGCAGTGCTTCCGGTCCCGAATGCACCGCGAAATGTTTGGCACAGGCTGCTGCCCGCATGTACTTGCCATCCCCCTGAATGCCGCGGATAAACCGGACCGCCAGCACCGATGTCAGGAACGGGTCCTCGCCGTAGGTCTCATGTCCCCGGCCCCAGCGGGGATCCCGGAAAATATTGACATTCGGCGCCCAGAACGTAATTCCTTTATAAATATCCCGGTCTCCATACGCTCTCTGCGCGTTGTATTTGGCCCTGCCTTCCACGGAAATCACCTTGCCGATTTCCTCCATAAGGTCCGGATCGCAGGCAGCCGCAAGACCGATCGCCTGCGGAAAAACGGTTGCCGTCCCGGCTCTCGCGACGCCGTGCAGTGCTTCGTTCCACCAGTTGTAAGCCGGAATGTGCAGCCGTTCAATCGCGGGAGCATCGTAGCGCAGCTGCGAGGCTTTTTCTTCAAGTGTCATTTTCGCGACCAGTTTCTCGGCTGCCGCTTTTGCTTTTGCTCTGTCCATTTTCATTCACCTTAAAGTATTGTAAAATTATAATATCTGTCTGACGGGAAAGGAGGTATTCCATGAGCAGTCTGACCGCCAGTGAAATTGCGCGCTTCCGTGACAAGGCTCTCGGCTCGGTTCCCGCCAAATACCGGCAGCCCGATGTCGACGACTACGGCGGGCGCACGATGAAAGATGATTCTCTTGAAATTGTGGATTATGTTCCTCAGACACATGTAAGAATCTGGTATAACTGCCAGATGGAAGGCTATGAGCTGCACCATCACGCGGCTCTCGAAATCATTTACTGTGTTCAGAATACGTACACCGTGACCGCAGGACGCGAAACATTTTCGCTCGGAGAGGGTGATATCCTGTTCATCCCCCCGAATGTCATCCACCGGCTGATCGGCGGCGTGCAGGGTGTACGCTTCATCATGCTCTTCGACCTGGAGCCCGCTTCCATGTTCCGCGAAACGAGGCTTCTCGCTCCTGTTATGAACGGGCCGTTCCATCTTCGCAAGAAGGACAGGCCCGACCTTTACTGCGCCGTGCAGGAACGGTTCGAGCGTATGATCGACCTGTACTTTTCCCAGCAGGCGATGTGGGAAATCAGCGTTTACACTGAGCTTTTGAATATCGCGGCAGCAATTGGAAGAGATTATTTCGACAAAACAAACAGCTTCTCCCCTTCCTCAAGTGAACACGGAAAGATCAACTATGACAAATTTTCCGCTCTGCTTGACTATATCGATGAACACTACAGTGAAGATATTTCGCTCATGGACGCCGCTTCCTATGTCGGTTTTTCCAAGTTCCATTTTACGAGGCTGTTCCACGAATATACCGGCACAACCTTTTATGACTATCTTCTCCGGCGGAGAATCCGGGCGGCGCAGAAAATGCTCGGCACGGATCTTTCCGTCACGGAAATCTCCTACCGGTGCGGTTTTCACAACCTGACTTCGTTCAGCAGAAGCTTCCGTTCATTCACCGGCATTTCGCCGTCAGCGTACAGAAACTACGCCGAGCGCTATCATGGAAAATTTTCGGATCGAATTATACTGCCGGAGGAATGAACCTCCGGCAGTATTTTTATCCTTTGACACTGCCAAGAGCGACACCCGCGACGATATATCTGGAAAGCGCCAGATAGATGACAATCAGAGGAAGCGCCGTCAAAGAAAGTCCGAGATAAACGGCGCCGTACTCTGTTTTGTAGATATCACCTCGCAGCAGAGAAATCATGATCGGCAGCGTGAACTTGTTCTGCTTGGTCAGAAGAACGAGCGGCGTGAACAGATTGTTCCACGAAGAAACAAACGTGAAGATCGCCTGTGTCGCGATCGCGGGTTTCATAATCGGCAGCGCGATATGATTGAAAATATAGAATTCCTTCGCTCCATCGATTCTCGCGGACTGCACGATTTCAAGGGAAAGCGCAGGCTTCATATACTGCCGCATGAAGAACACCATCGAAGGCGCCGCAATGGCCGGCAGAATCAGCATGATCAGCTTGTTGGTCATGTGAATCCGGTAAACCATCTGATAGAAGCCGATCGTCGTGATCTGCGCCGGAATCATCATAACCGCCAGAATAAAGCGGAAAAACGCATCGCGCAGCTTCCAGTCATAAACGACGAGTGCGTACGCCGTCAGTGTCGAGAAATAGGTTGACAGAGCCGTCGCCGCGACCGAAACAATCATCGAATTCATGAATCCGACGCTCGGCTTGAAGCTCTTGCCAAGCAGAATCTTCATGTTCTTTGAAAGGTAGTGCGAAGGAATCAGTGAAACCGCGTGCGCCTGAATCTGCGGCGTGGATCTTGTAGCGTTGACCAGCATGATAACAAACGGCAGTATGCTGATAATTGCAAGAAGCACGCAGATGATGAAGATGATGGTTCTGGCGCCGTAATGCTTTTTCGATTTGCTCATCTTGCGCCCTCCTTCTTTGCCCTGCGTTCTTTCTTCGCTTCGGCCTTCTCAATCCTGCGCAGTTTTTCCTCATCCTTATCCCGCAGCAGGTAAAACAGCACCGCGGAGCTTAAAATAATCAGAACGAACATAATCATGCTGGCCGCAGCCGCGCGGTTGTACAGATACCCGCCGCTGAAAGCCTGATTGTAAATAAAGACATTTGTTGTCAGCGTCGCGTTGTCCGGTCCTCCAAGAAGGAAAAGCTTCGGGATATCGAACATATTCAGACCGCCGATCAGACTCGTAACCAGCGTGAAAAGAAGGATTGTGCGGATGTTGGGGAGAGTAACGCGCCAGAACGTCTGCCAGCCGTTTGCGCCGTCCACTTCCGCCGCATCAAAAATATCAGGGCTGATGCCCAGAACGCCCGAGATCAGGATGATCATGGTATAGCCGTACCACATCCATGTCTGGATGAAGATAACGATGCCGCGGGCGACATTTTTCTTGACCAGAAAGTTATAAGGCTCGGAGAGAATACCGAATCTCGTCAGGAGATCATTCACAGGCCCCATAGGATATCCGAACAGCGCGTTGAACAGAATCGCGACCGTTGCCGCCGTGATGATGTTCGGCATATAAAACAGGACCTTGAAAGCGCCCTCTCCCGGAATCTTGAACCTGCGGTTCGTGAACCACGCCGCGAGCAGCAGCGCGAGCGCGAGCTGCGGTATGAAGTTCAGGATCCACATGACAAGCGTATTCTTCAGCGCGATCAGGAAAGTAGGACTTGTCAGGATCGTCCGGAAGTTCAGGAACGGATCATGCCACAGGAAATGGAATGTGGTCTTGCCGATGCCTTTGAGGTCCGTAAATCCGATAAACGCCGTATAGAGCGTCGGATACAGCGAAAATACCGCAAAAGCAATGACAAATGGCAGGCTGAAAAGATAGCCGTATTTGGCGTATCCGACGCGTTTCTTTTTCTTCATTGTTTTACCCCGAATTGTTCTTCTATGAAATAAGGAGGGCAGGGCAGCTCCCCGGAAAGAGGCCGCCCTGCCTGTTATGAAGACTATGATGATTTACTGTGCCGCTTCAATTCCAAGATTGTCAGATACTGTCTGCTTGAAATCCTTGATGGCCGCATCGCGGTCCTTCTCACCTGCCGCGTAAGCGCGTACCTGATCTCTCCAGATCTGATTGATGGACTCGTCATACTGGGTCAGATTCTTGCCGTTCGCGTACTGGTTTGCGGGAACAAAATAATCGAACATGTTCTCGCCGCCGAGGAACTCGAGTTTGCCGTCCGACTTCGACATGACAGTGCCGGATGCAACCGCGTCCTTCGTGCCGCCTTCGCCGTTGAGCGTGCCGTTCGCCCACTTGTACTGCAGGCCGTCTTCGCTTGTATCCAGCGTGATCCACTCGATGAGCTGTTTCACAGCGTCAGTCTTCTTGGAATCCATGTTCTTGTTGGCAAGCAGCCATGTGCCGCCCCAGAAGAAGCCGATCGGGGAATCGCAGACTGCCCAGTCGCCGTAGGTTCCTTCGCCGGTCTTCGTGCCGCCGCAGTTCGGAGCCAGTGTATAGTTGATCAGCCAGGCGGGTCCGAAGAAGCCGAATACCGGTTTCTGTCCTTCACCCTTCATGTCCGCGAACCATGCGTCCTGCCAGTCCTGTGTGATATTGGACCAGCCGTTGTCGGTCAGATTCTTGGAGATATCAAGGAACGCTTCTCTCTTGGGGTCGATCTGCAGCTGGCCTGCGTCATTGAGCCAGCCCTTGTCCGAGCTGTTCTCTACAGCGTGCCATACATCGCCGTCACCCGAAACGATCGCATCGCCCTTGTCTGCGAGCTTCTTCGCTGCTTCCCAGAATTTGTCGAACGAACCGGAGCCGCCGCCGATGATCTTGGAGATTTCCTTCGGATCGTCCGTTCCGAAAACATCCTTCGCGATCGAGCGTCTGTAGATAAAGCAGCCGCCGGTTGCCTGATATCCGAGAGCATCCAGATCGCCGTTTGTATTCGTGCCGATATCAATTGTATACTGTGCGATATCCGCATCTTTCAGCGCTTTATCGACATCTATGCCCAGATCCTTGTAAGGCATCGCGTAATCCTGCATGTCGCCCTTTGTGTATTTCAGGACGAAAGCGGACTCTGCGCAGTACATATCCGGCTGATCGTCGCCGCCTGCCTGCAGTGCCTGATCAAGTGCCGGCTGATAAGCGCCGTCGGTTGTCGCGATGATCGTCGAGCTGACTTTATAAGGAAAATCCGGATGATCTTTCAGATAGTGGTCAACCATGCCCGGAACTTCGTTCGTGAATGTCCAGAGATTGATCGTGCCTTCCTTGCCGCCGTTCGCGGGTGTGGACTCAATCGGCTCTGTAGCCGCTTCCGTGGAAGCAGCAGCCTCTTCTGTAGCAGCTTCTGTCGCGGCTTCCGTCCCTGCCTCCTCCGAAGATGCCTTCGCAGTATCTTCCTTCGTGCCGGAGCTTCCGCAGCCGGCGAGCATGGACGCTGCCATGACTCCCGTCAAAACCATGGCTAATGCCTTCTTTTTCATACGTACCTCCTTGCAATACATTTACAGCTGTTTCCCATTGCAGCTGTCTGTCCCCTGTTACATATTATTTGTATCATCTAATCGTTTTCGCATGTTGACATAAATTGCGGTCTGTTTGACAGTTATTGCCGTTTTGCACATTTTTATAGCGGTTATGGCGGTTGTATAGGTAATTTTAACTGTTTGTCTACGGAAAAACAGATCATTTCCGTTTCATGTAAGTGATTTTGCTGTTATTTTTTGTGATAAGCAGTAAATTTATTGCTATGCACATATTGCTTTGCAAAGAGCCGACAGACTGCAGAAGAAAAGCCGAAGCAGACTGCCAGACTGTGGCAGGTCCGCTCCGGCTTTTCCGTGATCATATCAGAACGTAATTTTCAAAAACTCAAATAACAGTCCCCAGCATACACCGATGACATACAGAAGAAGCGCCGCCTTCCCGTTTTCCGAAGGGTGTCTTTCATTCGTCCGGAACAGGACAAGAAGGCCCACGCCCGCGCCGACGAGCAGGCCCGCCATCATCTGCCCCGCGCCGAGCATGCCGGACAGATACAGCTGCGTAATCATAACAGAAGCGGCGCAGTTCGGGATCAGCCCGATCAGAGCGGCCAAAACAACGCCGATCACCGGACGATTTGTAAGGAAGCCCGCAATTGCCTGCTGGCCGAAGCCTTCGACCAGAACAGTCAGCACCAGACTGATCAGAAAGACAAACACAATAATATGCAGCGTATGAATAAATGCTGCTTTCAGGACGCCGCCCTCTTCGCCGTCCTCGCTGCCGCAGTGTTCGTCTTCACAGAGGTCACGGATGTGTTTTTCGGTCTTGTGCCGGTACTTCGTGAACCGGAGAGCGAAATCAACCGCCATGCCAGACACCGCGCCGATGACCGCCTTTGTCAGAAGGATCTTTAAAACCGACACCGCCGGTACCCTCTCCGATATAAAGATCGGCAGCATTTCGTCTGATGTGGAAAGAAAAACAGAAAGCAGCGTTCCGATCGAAATCAGTCCTCCGGAATACAGGCTCGCGGCAGCCGCCGAAAACCCGCACTGCGGAACAACGCCGACCGCGGCGCCGACCGCAGGGCTGAAACGCCCGAATTTCTGCAGCAGATCCACCGACGCGTTCGATGCTTTGCGTTCCAGTATTTCCATAACAATGTAAGTCGCGAACAGGAAGGGAATGAGCTTGGCCGTGTCGGTAAGAGCATCCTGCAGCGCGTCGAGTATCATTTCCGTCATAATTTCGTACCTTTCTCCGGTTTCTTGTCCTGTGTCTGTCCCTTCATGCGCACAATGCCGCGGCATTCGCTGCAAAGGCCGGTCAGCATCGACTCTCCGCAGTCCAGAAGGAAACCATGATCATCCATGAGGTGCTCCTGAATTTCACGCATGAATCCGCAGTTCAGATGGATGACCTTGCCGCAGCGGCTGCAGCAAAGATGCAGATGCTCCGCGCATTGCAGCCCCGGCCGCATATACTGGTAATATTTCTCCTCTTCTTCGGGCGCTTTCAGGGCGATCAGCATCTGATCCTGAACCAGCCTGTCGAGATTCCGGTAGACGGTCGCGAGATTGACCTTTATTCCTTCCTCCGCCATTCTCCCGTAGATTCCCGCGGCACTCATGCGTCTGTCCGGCTGCTCTTCAAAATATTGCAGAATCCGGGTTCTGTGTCTGGAATGATATTCTTTTGCCATCGTTTCCTTTCTGCTTGAATATGCAAATGATTTGCATCTTGCAATAATTGTCATTATACGCATTTGCAAATGATTTGCAAGTGTTTTGTGAAAACAAACCGGACCAGACAGCGCTGCGCCATGCCGCTTCTGCAGCATTTCGCTTCGCACACCGTCTGATCCGGCTGCATATTTTCAAATATACTGTTGGAAAATTACCTTACCGCCGCCTCTTCTCCCGGCATCGGAAAATCATCGTATCTGCCGCGCAGGAAATCTCTATGTACATGAGAAAAAGCCTCATTCGTTTCCTGTGTCTTCTTTTCCTGCTCTTCAAGCTCCTTCTGCGCCTGTATAAGCTTTTCTCCGGCATTATCAAGTGCAGCTTCCGTAATCTGAAGCCGTTCTTCGAGTTCCCGCTTCTTGTCTTCCAGCGCCTTCAGGCTCTCTCCCGCATTGTCCGCTGCGCTCTCCCGGCTCTCCGTGAGCCTGACCGTTTCTTCCTTCAGCGCGCGTTCTTCCTCTTCTGCCTTCTCGACTTCGGCCTGCAGCTGTTTTTTCCGGCTGCTCAGAACGAAGGTGCGCTCAAATTCATCCCGGAGTTTTAAAAGCTCTTCCTGTTTTGTCTGCAGGAGTCCCCGGTTCTCATCAAGTTTCTTCCTGATCTGTTCCAGCTTCCGCTTTTCTTCTTCGTGGATTCCGGCCTTTCGTTCCTCTTCATCTTCAAGAAACCGATCCAGATTTTCCTTTGCCCGGAGCTGCTCTTCCTGTGCGGTTTCCTTTTGTTCAAGAAGCTGCTGCACATTATTGCGGGTCAGCTGCATCGTTTCGACAAGCCCGTCCATCTGCGCCTGCAGCGATTCTGTCACAGCACGCTCTCTGCGCACATCCGCTTCTTCAATGCAGGATGGCAGCTGCATTTTTGTTTTCTGCCACTTGTCAAAGATTTCATCCGTTTCGGCAGGTCGCGCGTAGCCTACGCGGTTTTCCTCGTTGAAGCGCACAGCCAGCTTTCTGTATTTGCCGTCCAGCTTGGCCGCGAACTTAATCAGGCGGATGACGCAGGCTTCCCGGATACCGCCGGCAAGCGCCTTTGTGCCGACTTCGTCAAGGCGGTCTGTCATCCAGTCCAGTTGCTGACCGAATCCGTCAATATTCATATGAATCTGTGCGAACAAATCCAGCAGCTTCGGGTCGTCTTCGCCGGTAAACGGTGTCGTATTGAAAACATTCTGCACCCAGCCGAGAAACTCATGAAAATGTCCGATGACTTCTTCGGATTCTCTGTCCAGCTGCGCGATCAGATGGTCGACTTCCAGCTCCTGTTCCGGGTTCCCCTGATATTTCTCCCGCAGTTTCTGCGTTCTGAGACTGCGCTTTTCTTCCAGTTCCCGGATCTCTTTCTGTTCCGGCGTCAGCTGCGCATTGTCCTCTTTGTCTTTCGGCTCCTGCGCGTTTGCGCTCTGCTGCGCTTCGACATCGGGTTCTGGCTGACCTGCAGGGCTCCGCTCTTTTGCAGCGAACTCTGCCCGATCTGCAGGGCGCTTCTCCGCACGCTGCTTCGCCTCTTCCTGAAGACGGGCTACGCGTTCTTCTTCCCGCGCGCGGATTCTCTCTTCGCGCTCTTTCGCGCGTTTTCTAGCTTCTTCCTCCGCCAGCTCCTGATCGCGGGCGATCCGTTTTAATTCTTCGGCGTTCCGTTTCTGCGCCTGTGCGAGGATGACGGAATCAAGTGCGGCGCCCCGGCTGATTTCCGCTCTCTTCGCCAGTTCTTCTTTTCGCCTTTCGGCTTCCTGCGCGGCCCTTTCCTCTGCTTCCTGCGCCTCCTCCGGCGTCATCTGATACATCATTATGGAAGTAAGGAACTTTTCCGCGGCGGCAAGGCGGCTCCGGTCGCCGTTTGTCTTGACATGTATCATGCCCTTGTACAAGCCCTTGCCTGTAGCAATAATATAATGTACATCTCCGCGCTCATCGGACCTTGTTCCGCAGACGACCATCAGATCCTTCTGCGCGGTCAGGCATTTCTGCGGAATATCGCGGCCATAACAGCGGATGAATTCCCTCGCTGTCACGTTACGGATCACGCCTTTGACCGCCGGCCTCGCAAAATCCATCTCTCCGCCGATCTCCACCGGTTTTTCCAGAGCAATGCAGGCGTCCTCTCCTGCCGCGCGGAAGATGAACGGCTCGCCTTCCGTTATCTCCTGTGTCGTAAAGCCATCCGGCAGCATAACGGAGAAATCCAGATTGACGATTTCTCGTTTATTAACCATTTCCTGATCCGGCATTGTATCTTTTCCCCCTCGGTCAATTGAATTGCCGTATATCCCTCCACAGGGATTCCGCACAATTCAAGATAATAATAGCATATTTTACAATAAAATCAGTCACCATTTCGGTCAATCATTTCCATTTTCGTTTGTGATATAATTGTTGTATGGTTTTTTACGAAAATTTAAGAAAAAAAGACCGAGTATATAATATTTTCATAATTCACATTCTGTATGAAAAACAGCTATAATACGTACTAATTATTCAGCATCTTGGAAAGGCTTATATGATGATCAAATTACGTGTACAGAAAATCCTTGATGAAAAAGGCAAGACGCGGTACTGGCTTGCCAAAGAAACCGGGTACAGTTATCAGAATATCTGTAATATTGTCGGCAACAAAACCAAACAGATCCGTTTTGAGACGCTCGAACTATTCTGCAGCGTTCTGAGGTGCAGCGTCAAAGACCTTTTTCAGGAAACCGATCACTGAAATACCTGCGGCGTTTCGCCCGTTCGGAATCTTATTCCGCAAACCGGGCAATAATCTCCCTGATTTCAGAATAACAGCTGACTGTAAACTCCGGCCTTACATTTTTTCTGCGGCATTCCCTCCGAAGCGCCTCATCCTTTGAGAAATCTTGTTCCGTCCAGTTCGTAATCGCGACAAGTCTTCTGTAGTTATCCTGAACTTCTTTTTTTCTATGCTCCTGCTCCCAAAGTATTTGCGCAGAATGCACCTGTGTTTGTGCAGCCATCAGCATATCACAGGTCATGCTGTCCCCTGTGTAAATTGTCTCTTCTTCACGAACGCGGAAATCCCTGCAGATTTTCCGCAGCATGGCAGGATTTGGCTTTGCATGTCCTCCATCCCGGAGCAGCTTGTTTTCCGCCTCTTTTGAGGACAAACCGCCGGTCACATACAGCGCATCAAAGAATGGTTCGATCTGCAGTTCCCTCAGGCGTTCCAATCCGTTTCCGCTTCCCGCATCCGTATATCCCGCGATTTTAATTCCCGCTTCATGCAGCTCCCGCAGTGTATCATATACGCCGGGCAGCAGCCGGAGTTTCTGCTTCCGCACAGACGCAAACGCCTGCAGCGCGGGCGCAAAAACAATCCGGAGCTGTTCTTCTGACGCTCCCGCATACCGGTGTCTGACCGATGGCAGCTCCGCGGCCGCAAACGGATGCTCGACATCTCCGTACGCTGTATGCACCTGTTTAAATTCCCGCAGCACCGTATCCAGAGGAAGCCCGAGTATTCGCGCCGTCTCACCCGCCATTGCATAGAATGCGGGCACAAAACTGTCCAGCCACGGATACAATGTATCATCCAGATCGGTGATGAGGAGCTTTATCATCTTATATCCAATCCTCCCGTCGTTATCTAACCGGGAGTATAACACATATGCGTCTGTCAGCTGAACAGTTTTGAAATCCGGAAACGGAAAACACGATCGACATGTAAAATATTCTCCCGCCCCCGATATCCCGCCGCCTCCGACTCAAAGAGCACATACAGGTCGTCTCCGGACGCCACGATCTGTTCCATGTACGGAGGAAAGCGGAGTTTGCAAAAGCCCGCGCTCTTGAAGTCGTCAAAAATATCGCCGTCATCCAACCGGTGCATTAGAAGTGTCGAGTCCGATGGCCCCCAGGATTTCGAGAAAAACATACTGTCTTCGGTGCAGGCGACGCCCTGAATCTTATTGATCACAGCGACCGCTCCTCTTGCGCCGGTGAACGCGTCCCCGTCTTGCGGAAGTCCCCGCTCATCGAGATCATAGGCTTCCAGTTTGCCTGCGCCGTTTCTCGAAAAGCTCCCCATATACAGTGAGCCGCCGTGCCAGGTGAGGAAGGAAATGTTTTCCAGCGAATCCACACGCACCAGATAATCGTAAGTGACCGGAGCCGCGCTCCTTGAAAAGTCTTCCTGCCGCAATGTTGCGTCGTCAATCGCGGCCAGCATCCCCCTTCGGCCGTCCGTTGTCTCCGCGATCCACAGGCGCCCGAAGCGCTCATCATACGCGAGGCCGCCGGCATGCGGTGTGCCGGGGAGCACAATTGTTTTGACGTAATCGCCGCTTTCACGATCCATTACGTACAAAACAGAGTAATATGCGTTATCATAGGAATATGCGGATATGATCAGATAGTCGGCTGTCAGGGCGATACCCTGCGGCGTCATGTGGCGGCTGATCCCGGGTCTGCCTGTCGACGTTTCGATTGTGGCGGTCGTAATCATCCCCGGGACGACATAAACCGGCGCACCGTCCATGTCCAGCGCGTCATAAAGTTTCGGATACTGCTCCCGCAGCTGCGAAAGCAATTCTTCTTCGGAATAGATTTCGTTGATGTTGGTACCGCTGCGGACAAAGCGCGCCGCGGAGTCAGCGCGCAGAATGTTCCTCTGTGTGTGAAGCCCCAGCAGCGCGCCGATAAACGATGCGTTGACCATCAGGATCAACATTATCAGAATAGTACTATGTTTGCGGTTCATGATGTATCCCCCTCTGTGCGCAGTGATGCAGTCAGCCGCATATGAACTATCAGTAATTATTCTAAAAGACGGTTATTAACTTGTTATGACATGGAAATGAACTTATGATTTTGTCTGAAAATGTGAGAAATGCGGGTGCATTTTCACCCGGATTTGGTTATCCCGACATCTCTTGAAAATGAGGTTATGTACTATGAACGATGAAATCCAGAAAATCCATACAGCCGCGGACGATGACTGGGCAGCAATAGAGAAGGAGCGGACCGGCGGCAATGCCGGCAGTGCTGCTCCGGCGGCTGCCGGCATTAACACAGCGCCTGCGGGCGCGGGCGCTTCAAACGCCGGTGCGGCGGCTGAAGCTGGCGAAGGCGGTTCAAGTGCCGGTGCGACGGCTGACGCCGGCGAGGGCGGTTCAAGTGCCGGTGCGACGGCTGACGCCGGCGAGGCGGTAAGCGGTAAGGTAAGCAGCAAGGCGGATTTCCCTGACGCCCGGCGAAGAAAATTTTCGCAGAAAAGGTCCATGGAAAAAGCTCCCGCAAAGCCAGGCAACCGCCTTGGCATTCTTTCGATCATCTTCGGACTTCTGGGTTTCTTCATTTATCCCTGCGCACTGATCGGTGTGATCCTCGGCATCATTGCCCTGCGGAAAGGGCGCAGCAAATATATCGCTCTCACGGGCATTATCGTCTCCATCGTTGTTTTTGCCGGTGCGATCAGCTATAACCTGCACAACCGGAGTCAGAATCCGCAGGCAATCACAGGTGAACAGGCTAACGCGCTCAATCAGGCTGTCAATGAGACCGCGCAGGCGCGCTCAGAAAGTACGGCGGGCAGTAAATCGGCTGCTTATGCGGCTGCGATGGAGCCTGTATTGTCGGCTGAGTATGGTGACAGCTACCGGATTTCCACCGATGAAACCGGCTGCATTATCCAGATCTGGCATGAGGGCGTCGGTGAAGCCTGCGACGGAATTAAAAAGGGCAGCGCAGAGCTCACTGCCGAATGGAACGATATGAAAACCAGCATCCAGAAGATGTGCACGGCCGCGCAAAACAAATTCACCTCTTCCGTTTCCAAAGACGGGAACGTGATGGTGATTCTGCTGGACGACCGCGACCGGAATGCCGTCCTCCTGATGTACAAAGACGGAATCTGTCTTTATGATGCTGCCGCGGAATAACAGAGTGAAGAGGCGGCGGGTATATGCCCGCCGCCTCTTATTGTATCTTATAAAGTTTCGTTACTGCTCAGATTATGTTTCTGACAAGCAAAACCTCTTCAGTATTATTTCTTCGTGGATTTTGCCTTGTTGTCTGTTTTTGCTTTGCTGTCAGTTGTCTTGCCTGTCGTAACAGACTGGCTGCTCTTTTCGGATATCTTCGCGGCCCTCCCGGAAATCTCCCCAGCTGTTTCGGAGAGCTTCTTCGCGGATTCCTGAAGCTTCGAGATCGCGTCATTGAGCTTGTCGTAGTCAACAGAATCCAGCGAATCCGAAATCCTGTTCTGCGTAGTCTCTACAGCTTCGCCAAGCCCGTCGACGGTATCGTTGATGCCGGCCGCAACCTTATTCACCTGTCTGGAAGCATCCTGCAGGCTGCTGACTGACTTGTTGAGTCCGTCAACGTCAAAGGAATTGACCGTATCCATCGCGGAGCTGATCGCCTTCGTCGTATCCGTGACCGCGTTTGAAAGATCCGTTACTGTGCTGTTCACATCGGTGACCGTCGCGTTCGTGTTCCGGAGAACCTCATTTGCCTGCGTGATCACTTCTTCGAGGTGACTCGTGGCGGCTTCGACGTTCTGCGCAGTTTGATTGATCGAAGCAAAATCAATGCTGCTGATCTGATCAACCGTTTCGTTCACCTTCGGCACGCTTTCGGAAAGCTCGTCGATCATGTCATTGACCTTCGGAATACCTTCGTTTAAGGATTTCGAAGCTTCCCTGATCTGCGGCGCAATGTCGTTGACGGCATCTGCGGCATTATTAATGGCCGGAATCGTATCATTGACTGTATCGGACAGCGTTGTAATGGTGTCGTTCGCCGTGTTGACAGTGCCGGTGATCGTATCCAGATCCGTATTCACAGTCTTGATGACATCCGTGATTTCATTATTCACATTGCTGACAACGTCATTGATCTGCCGGAATGTATCATTGATGTTCGCGCCGGCATCGTCAATTATTCCGTTCACGCCGGTAACTGTCTTGTTGGCGGAAGCAACCAGTGTGTTGACTTCACTCACTGTCGTGCTAAGCTGCGTCAGTGTGGAATTCAGATTGCCGAGGAGCTTGAACATGCCGGGCGTCAGACAGATAAAAACAGCCGTGAACGCCAGAAACAAAAGCACACTCCCGACAGCCGAGATCTTTGCCTGTTTCGCGTGCTTCTTCTCCGCAATGGCTATGTCGCCCAGTGCGTCCACAACATCGTCCAGACGTCCGGCGATGCCTGCCATGTCCTCGTGTGTCACGCCGTTAAATGCTGCGCCCTGTGAAAGACCTGCCTGCGGTGACGGCTGTGGAACCGGCTGCGGTGTCGGCTTCATGGATGCTGAAGAAGCCGTGCTTCCTCCGGCATCGGTGGCACCCGTTCCATTTCCGGTTACCGGTTCGCCGGAATTTGGATTCTGCTGATTCGCAGTATTGTCATTCGTATCCATTCCTTACCTCCCTCTGATTATTTCTGTCCGGAAATTCCTGCAGCATCCGGTTCAGATGATTTTATACACTTATTTTATATGCTTTTCACTAAATTTGATATACTAATATTTGAATATTTTGTTAACATTTACATGCATTGAGTCATCCGGCCCGTCATAGTCAGCGTCTTGTTTTCGTGGCAGCTTCATCCCTGACCGCGAAAAACATATACTGCTGCATAATCCCCGCATACGGCGCGTAAGCAGAGAGGTTAAATCCGGCAGGATAATGCTGCGAAAGCACGCGTTTCATCCAGACATCGACCGGGAATGCATTGGTTCTGTGAAAGCCGAACAGCGCCGTACAGGATGCTACTTTGATTCCCACGCCCTTGATCTTCATGAGTTCCTGCTGAAGCTGTTCATCACTGAGCGCGGCGGCCGCTGCGGAGAGCTTGGCGCCGGCATCCGCAGAAGGCCGGGGTTTCCGGGCGATGTCTTGCGAGTCTGCGTTTCCCCGGACACTGCTCGTTACAGGAGGAATCGCAGCTGCCCACTCTGCCGCTGCCATTACATATGGCATGCGATACCCAAGCCCGCAGAGCGGAATTCCCCGCTCCTGATAGCTGCATCTCCCCTGCTCCGGAGAAATCTTTCTGCAGTGTATCCCAAGAATTGCATCCGGTGAAGGAAATGAGGAAATCTTCTCCCCTTGATAGGTTCCAAGGTTATCCCCGGCGCAGGAACAAAGTCTTTCAACGCACTGACGGATCGCCGGAATATTTTTCCTCTGTGACATAATAAATGTCCCCAGCGTTTCCCAGGGATCCTGCCGTAAAATCCGAATCCCGGCGCCAAGATCACCGGCTTTCTTCATATATAAATCGCTGTCCGGAATGGACGCCCGAATGTCCCTGTAAGAAGTCTGCAGATCCAGATAATCCTTCCACACATTTTCAAACTCTTCCGCGGTGCATTCGAACCAGAATTCATTGTTTCCCAGTTCTTCCACCCGCAGCACTTTTCCGAACGCCGGAATGATCCAGCGCTTTTCAGCGGGATGCCTCCAGCGAAAGCACTGCCCGCTCGCATCAATCTTCGCAAGGTCAATATCATCTTCTATGTGTACAACCATAAGTTATTTCCTTAAAGCCGCCGCCGCAAAAGCCGTAACGACGCGTCAGTAATATTCGCGGCGGCAGAAACCTTTTCTTTTTTCTTATTAGAATATCACGAATCGGCTCCACAATTCCTCCCCCGCTCGCTTTGAATAGAGATTTCTATCGCCGCAGCCCGGCTGCCGCCCGCGCTGCGGCCGGATTCCTGCCCCGCCGGGATTATTTCATGCAATATGAGCACTTCTCCCTCATTATGCATGAAGATTTCAAGACGAAATCAAAAGGCGCGGGCCTGCTGCATAGAAATTGGCGTTTTCTATGCAATAAAAGCCCGCGCCTCTGATTTGTCTTGAAAATTTTATGCAATTCAGTTCCGCCGCGCCATATAGTATTGACGCATCAGCTCAGCGCCGCTGTAGAAAGCCGGCAGTGCGTCGTGAAAGCGCTTGATGCCGCCACGCTGCCACCAGCTGCCGCCCGGCGCCCGCATCACTCCTGCGCTGCCGCCGGAGAACTCTCCGCTGCGCGCTTCGCGCTGTCCTGACGATTGAAGAAGTTCGCAAGAAGCGCACCGGAAATATTATGCCATACAGAGAATACCGCGCCAGGGATTGTCGCAAGCGGATACTGTGCGAAGTGCGTCGCCGCAAGGCTTGTCGCAAGTCCGGAGTTCTGCATGCCAACCTCGATCGAGATCGCGCGGCACTTTGTTGTGTCAAGCCGCAGAGCTCTCGCTACGCCATAGCCGGTAAGATAGCCAAGCACATTGTGGCAGACAACAACCGCAAGGATTAACAGACCGCTGGTCAGGATTCTCTGCGAGTTCACGCTGACAACCGCCGCGATGATCAGCACGATCGCCGTCGTGGAAACGAGCGGAAGTGCCTTCGCCGCTTTCTCGGTAAACTTAGCGAAGAAATGGTTTACTACAAAGCCGAGAAGGATCGGAAGCAGCACGACCTTCAAAACAGACAGGAACATTGCCGCCGCATTGACATCAACGGTTTTTCCGGCGTAAAGAAGTGTCAGGAGCGGCGTCATGAACGGTGCGAGCAGCGTCGAAACTGCCGTCATGCTGACTGACAGAGCAACGTCACCATGAGAAAGATACGTCATGACATTGGAAGAAGTACCGCCGGGGCAGGTTCCCACAAGAATGACACCGACTGCCAGTTCCGGCGGAAGCTGGAAGACCTTTGTCAGAACAAACGCAAGAAGCGGCATGATCGTGAACTGTGCGACCGCTCCGATGAATACGTCTTTCGGTCTTGTGAAAACAGCGGCAAAATCAGACGCCTTCAATGTAAGTCCCATACCGAACATAACAATTCCGAGCAGTGTGTTTACCCAGCTTGTTTTGATCCAAAGACAGGTCTGCGGCGCGAACAGCGCAAGTGCCGCGACCGCTATAACGATCCACGCCATATACTTGCCAACAAAATTGCTTGCTTTTTCGAGTGTTTTCATCTCATCCTCCTCATTCTGCACGTCAGGCAGCAAAGGTCACCAACAAAAAAACACCTCTGCCCCTTAACAAATTTCTGCTAAGAGACAAAGGTGTTAAATCCTCTGCGGTACCACTCTTATTGCTGCAATAAGCAGCCACTCAGTCGCATCCATCAATGCGCGGCTCATGATAACGGAAGCCTGCCGTTGATCCTTACTGAATCTTGCGTGCTGACGCATTGGAAGATCGTTTGGAATCAAAGCTCGGAAATGATTTTCCCTGTAACCGCGTACTGCCTCACACCGCCCGGCAGCTCTCTGAAACGTTCCTTGCAGGTACTCTTTTTCGTCGTCGCCCTTGCTGTTTTGTTGTGATGTCTCGTATCCTAGTACGGAACAGCGGACATGTCAACCCTCTTTTTCAAACTTTATTAACGGGTGCGAGCGCCAGATTCTCATCTTCGAGGTTTCCCGGCGTTGTAATCCCTTTCGCAAATATCCGCATACGAGTTCTCCAAATGTTCACATGCGTGCTCCTCGCGCGGTGTTATAATGATGCCACTATGAATATGACATTCTCTCAATACCTGCTGCATTATCTGAACTGGAAACAGGCGCTGCCGTTCCTCCTGATCGCGGCTCTGGTGATCACACTGGCGATCCTGATCCTGCGCGTTGCCGCCGGCCCCTTATCCGAAAAACCGGACAGGGAAACCGGGGAAATGCTTTCTCCGGAGGAAAAACTGCTGAATCTGGCAGACCGTTTTTTCGAGCTGATCTTTTCCGGGCTTGCGATTTTTCTGTTTGTCGGAATCTACTTTCTGATTGACTATTATGGTCTTGGACCCGCTAAAAGTCCTTTATGGTCAAAGTACGGAAGTCTCCTGCTGCTTGGCATGATTCTGCTCTCCGTCCTTCTGAACAGCTTTCTGGATCAGGTGATCATTCCGCTGTCTTACATCAAACCGCGGGAGCGGGCGGCGATCCGCCTGATCGGCATGTTTTACATGATTATCATCTTCGTCTACATCAAATTCATTTATGAAGACGACAACTATGACACGATTATCATGTATTTTCTGGGGCTGATTATCGGGCGGTTTATCTACTTTGACGCGACGCTGGACGGATTTGTCAGCGCGGTTTCAGACGCGGCGGCGAGCCTTCCTCTGATGCTGCTTGCCCTTGGCTGCACAGGCGCCATGGCCTGGTATGGTTTTGGCATCAAATATCTTCTGCGCTCAAACGGCGTCGTCATGAGCCTGATGATTGCACAGCTGTTCATGACGGTTGTCATTTTCTTCGCGAGGAAAATTCTGCTCGGAAGAATCAGGCGGCGCCGTTTTAATGATTACCGTGAAGAGTGACCAGCCGCGCGGCTGCGATCGCTTCAATATTTGCGGCGATCATGACATTTGTAAAGCCGCCGAAAAGATAGACGCCGGTTACAAGAATCATCGCCGAAACGCTCGCGAGCATGATGCTGGTCACATTTGCGCGTAATATTGCAAGAACCAGCGTAACGGCACAGGCAGCCAGCATAAAGGCCATGATGACCTTGATCGAGTCCGTAGTGATCAGGCTGCTTCCAAGGTACCCGGCTACAACACCGGCGCCGATCAGAACAGAAGTCAGAAGCGCAAGCAGGACTTTTTTGTTCCGGTAAGCCAGATTTGTCAACAGTGCCACAAGACCGAGACAGATCCAGGTTCCCGCCATGGAAAGCCTGACAATTTCCGCGTGCGACTCAAACATAATTATGTCCATCCTTGTGATATTTGCTGTGGACCAGATTTTATCCTAGAATACTATACCATTCCAAAGTCCCGCTGACTACTCCCGAACGCCAGTTAACGGCTGCGTGCTGCGGGGGACGTACCGCTCCCGCGGTGCATATAGCGCGATGGCGCTCTCCCGCGGTAGCGGCACACAAAAACCGGCGCCGCAAAGCCTCCAAGACTTCGCAGCGCCGGCTGCAATCCCATATTCAATTCATTAATACCGTCGCGATCGAGAAATAAATCCATACAGAACATACATCAACGACCGTCGTAAGAAGAGGCGACGCCATAATCGCAGGATCCATGTGCAGTGCCTTCGCCAGCATCGGCAGACAGCAGCCCATCAGTTTGGACGCGATCACAACGAACACCAGCGTCGATGCGATAATCATCGCAAGTACCGGATTATGATACTGAATCAGAATTCTGACGCCGTTTGCCAGAGCAAGGCAGGCGCCGACAATAATCGCAATCCGGAACTCCTTCCAGAATACGCGCAGGAAATCCTTCAGTTTGATTTCATCAACCGCCATTCCGCGGATCACCAGCGTCGACGTCTGGGAACCGCAGTTACCGCCGGTATCCGAAAGCATCGGCATCAGTGCGACCAGGACCGGCATGGTCGTAAACGCCGCCTCATACTTGTCAATGATCATCCCGGTGAAAATCGAGGAGAACATCAGGATCAGAAGCCAGGGCAGTCTGTTCTTCGCATGCTGCCAGACCGACGTCTCAAAGTACGTGTCCTCCTGTGGAACGATCGCGGCCATCTTCTGGAAATCTTCCGTGTTCTCATCCTGCAGGACATCAATCGCATCGTCCGACGTGATGATACCGACAAGCCGCTGTTCGTTGTCGATAACCGGCAGTGCCGAAAGATCGTAACGGTCAAACAGCTTCGCGGCGTCTTCCTTGTCGTCGAGCGTTCTGACCGAAATGATGTCCCTCTCCATGATGTCACTGACAGGAACATCCTTCTTGCACAGCAGCATATCGCGGACCGTAACGACACCGATCAGCTTCTTCTGCGGGTCCGTCACATAACAGGTGTACAGATCTTTTCTGTCATCGCCGTTCTTCCGGATCCAGTTGAACGCGTCCGAAACCTTCGTCGCCTCCTTGAGCGAGACATACTCGGTCGTCATGACAGCGCCCGCGCTGTCTTCGGGATACTGCAGCAGCTGGTTTACATCGGCGCGCATCTGCGGGTCTGTTTTGGACAAAACACGCTCGACCACATTCGCCGGCATCTCCTCCAGCATATCCGCCATATCGTCGGCGTATACGTCTGCCAGCACCTGCTTCAGCTCGTTATCGGTAAAGCCCTCGATCAGCTTCTGCTGGCTGTCCTGCTCCATTTCAACGAACGTGTCCGCCGCGTTATCCTTGCTCAGAAGCCGGAACGCGATCAGCCGCTGCTCGTCTGTAAGCTCGTCAAGAACCTGCGCAATATCGACAGGATTGACACGGTTTAGCTTCTCTTTCAGGTCCTTCAGACCCTGTACGTTGTTGCTGCGGATGTTCTCCGCGATTTCTTCGGCTGTGATTTTACTGATCATTCCGTGCGAGCCTCCCCTCATGCAAAGCTGCGCCACGGCCGGGCATAACAATCTCCGCTCAGTCCTGCGCTCCCAGATAATTCTCCTTCAGGGTTACATAAAGTTCCGTGTTGGTCGAGAAACGGTAAGGTGTCACATAGAACAAATCGAGAATGCCGAACGTGAACAGGTTCAGAATCTCCCAGCCGATAAACGACAAATCCAGAAGAAATGTATGCCACTTGTGACCGTACATCATCTCCATCGAAAGCCGGAACGCCTCTTTGGTCTGCATTTCCGGATTCTCCGCGATAATGTACGGAACCAGCCGGTAAGAATACCCTTTGATAATGCCCGGCACAATAAACAGACATGACCACAGGAAGATGTAAACGGCGCGCAGCAGCATTGTTTTAACGACATTCATGTAGCTGTGCGAAAACGGATACAGAATCTCCGGCACCTTTGCGTTCCCGTCTGTATAGTGGTTGACAACGAAAAACCGCTGACTCCCGGCTTCCAGAGGCGCAAGCAGAAAGATATCAATCGCAATCCGCATGGCGATAAACGACCAGATCGTGATCGCAGCGAACAGGCTGATAATCGGAAGAAGCGGTCCGAAGCCCGAGATGACCCCGTGCACGTTGTTTCCGAACTGTTCCATGGCGTTGCCGAAATCACCATAGAAATGGATGCTTCCCGGATATTCTGTCGTATAGTGATAGGTCACGGTCCTCGTCATGCCGCCGGCCGTTCCTCCCGCGATTGATAAAACAAGCGCCGCCAGCACACTTCTCCAGTAAGATTTATGAAAAACTGCGTTTCCACGTTGCTTTAAATTCTGAATTGTCCACATAATTGATACCTCCTACACGCGAATAATAGCATGCGCGGATGCCACCAACAATCAAGTTGGCCAAAGGTTCACAATGAATTCACATTTTGATCACAGGCAGATTCCACTCATAGTGCGCGGCCAGAAAACGCAGCAGAATCACAACCGCAAATCCCGACAACATGCCCGGAAGCCGCAATCCCGGCAGATAATACTCGAAAAGTCCGGTCGTGACCGCCCCCGCGATCGAAGCGATCGCGTAAATATGCTTGCGGAAGATATACGGCATCTGATTCGCAAGGATGTCCCGCAGCGCGCCGCCGCCAACGCCGGTTGTGAATCCGAGGAACGAAATCAGGAAGATGTTGTAACCGTATCCCTGATCAATCCCCATCATAACGCCGTCCACCGTGAAGGCCGCGAGGCCGAACGTGTCAAACCAGAACAGCACCTTGTCATAGACCGTGATGACCGTCTTCGGTACCGCCCGCTTCCTGCGCACTACCAGAAAGACAATGTTCGCCGTCACGCACGCCACCACGACATAAGCCGGGTTCCGGAACATAGCCGGCGGGAACCGCCCGACGATAATATCCCGCAGCATTCCGCCGCCCGTGGCCGTGCAGATCGCGAGCACATTGACACCGAAGATATCCATGCGCTGCCGGATGCCGGTCAGCGCTCCCGAAATCGCGAAGGCAACCGTTCCGATCATATCCAGAATTGTCAGCAATGAAAATGTCATGGAGCGCACCTGCCCGCCGTCTGTAGTCTCTGATAACAAAAACCGGCAGAACCACACCGCCATCATGTGATTCTGCCGTATCTCGGAGTGACAGGACTCGAACCTGCAGTCCCGTGGTCCCAAACCACGTGCCCTACCATTGGGCCACACCCCGGCGCCTCGCCGTGCGGCACCTCCGGTCATCCGTCTGCCGTTTCCCGGCACCGCTATCTAATTATTTTAATTGGTTTGCGGACAATTTGCAAGACGGAAGGAGCTGTGCCGCGTTTGATCAAAGATCTGTCCATCCGGTATGATTCGTAAAAACACGTAACTTTTAAAAATTATATTCTACGAAGTGTAGCACGAAAAGCCCATCCGATCAGATGACGTGCAGCCTCAATTCTGCTGCAGCCGGCTACATTTACCAGCAGGTTCCAGAATCTTCTGACGGATGACCTCTTATCTGAAGAAAGCGATCTCCGCGGCCTCCGGTATATTGTCAGCACTTTGTCCATACCGTACGCGCAGACACCGGTCTTTAAAATCGTCCACCACAAAGCCGTATCTTCCGACGGCATGTCCGGCATCCGGATCTGCGCCTTCGGAACAATCTTTGTGTCAAAAATCACCGTTGATGTGAAAATCACGGTCCGGCTGAGCGCATGCCGAAAATCCAGCTTATGCGGCACATGCACCACTCTGCCGGTCGCGGCAGCATTTTCATCGCCGAATTCATATGAAGTAAATGAGAATCCGACGCCCTTTTGCCGCATAAACAGAAGCTGCTCTTCCAGCTTGGTCGGAAGCCAGCAGTCATCTGCGTCCAGAAAAGCGATATAGCGTCCCAGCGCCTTCTCAACGCCGTGATTACGGCTCATGGCTGCTCCAAGATTTTTCTCATTTTGAATGATCCGGATCTGCCCGCCGCACGGCGACGCCTCTTTGATCTCCCGGATCCGTTCCAGACTGCCGTCTCCGCCGCAGTCGTCGACCAGAATCAGTTCCCAGTCATGAAAGGTCTGCGCTTCTACGGAGCGGATCGTCTTTTCTATATATTCTTTCGCGTGATAGACGGGGACGATGATCGATACCAGTGCATTATTTGGCATTTCTTCAGATTTCATCATCAGCGTATCTCCTAATACGGTATTCAATCATTCGCCGTGTAATATTTTTGTTTGGAGCTCTTCGGTTTATCCGGCAGTGTCAGCTTTCATCTGTCCTCGTTCACCAGAAGTCATAGACGCCGGCCACATCAGAATCATCTTCTCCTGGAACTCCTGTGCACCTTCATCACAGCCTGTTCTTCAAAGCTGCGTTCCGGTTACTCCATCCCAGGCTTCTCGCCCATGCAAGCGTACTCTTTTTATCATCATATATCTCATTATCCATACTCTTGTCATCATTGATCGCCCTGAGAAAACATCCGATCATGCCATAACCCCCCATATCATCCACAAGGTCAGTTCCATCCCTTGCAATCATAACAGGTCGGTATGTATTTCGCACCTGCAGGTTCGCCGCATCCAATTCTTCCTGCGTAACCAGTCCTTCCGCAATCATATCAGCACAGTTGAAACTTCCGGTGATTTTCACAGTCCACGCATCGCCAAAATCATATTCGTAGAACAGCTCCTTCGTAATCCCGCCGACATCCGGCTGATTCAAAGGAGTATCCAGCCCATCATAAGTCATGTGGACGGCTTCATCTATTTCTTCTTTCAGCTGTTCACTGTTTTCCACAAGATCTCCATCGAAAATCTCATACCCTTTTTCAGGCAGCCCCTTTTCACCCAATGCAAGCACAAACTGAATGGACATTCTTTCAAGCAACTCATCTGCGGGGCGCTCCTGTAACCACCGAAGCGCATCTAATGGCAGATCCTTAAATGGCAGGATCTCCTCTTTTACGGTTGTGGGAGAATAATCGCTCCTGCTGTTTTCCTCCCCCGGCTTTTCAAATTTCGCCCTTTCGCTCTCCGGATAGCATCTTCCGATGAACGGCTCCCCGTCTTTATACCTCTGCCATATCACCGCATACTTCTGATCCCTCTTTGTACCCTGATCTTTATAAGCGCCTTCCAGGCAGTCGTCAGTGAGGATCTTGCTGTAATCCTGATACTCGCACATGGCTTCCCTGATGTACCAGTAGCTCTCTTCCTGATTCAGGTCAGCATAAGGCCCCGTGTATTTCTTCTTCAGCCATGTCTTGAAACTCCCGTTTTCATAATCATCTGCCCAGAACTCCGAGTCCTGATCCATCTTAGGGCTTCTGAACACAAGACCGCACAGATTTGCCCAGTTTCCAACCTTGTCCTCTGTGATTTCCTTCATACGCTCTTCTGACAGATAGAAACGGTGCAGGTGGCTGTTCTGCCAGCCAAACGCTCTCTGGATCAAGTAGTGAAGCGACCAGAGCTGGATATCAGACGGAACCAGAATATCGCGGGAAATGTTGTCTCCGCGCTTCACTCCGCCGTATTTGTGGAGAGCACCCGTCACGCTGCCGTCGTAATCATGTCCGACAAGTTCCAGATGAAGCCGGAACACTTCACAGCATTTCTCTTTTTTCAGTACATCTTCGCCAAATTCATCCGGGAAGAAAACCCGCTCGTTAACAATTCCCGGATAGAATTCTTTTCTGGCCTGCTCCAGAAATTCTTCATCCGATGGCAGCTTTATTCCTGCTGCATCAAGAAAGGCTTTTGCCTGTTCATATACCTGTTTTCTCATTTCTTCCATGATCTTCCGATCTCCTTTTGTTGAAGCGGTTTTATTCGTCTTTTCCCTTGCCTTGCTGTTGCGCAGGCGGTAATTTTCATGACGTATCGCATTCAACGACCGCTCCTCACTCCCATACATAACCGTGGAGTAAGGAAGATATGTAGAGACTGTAGTTACAGAAATATTCAGCTTTTCAGCGATCTCTTTGACGGAATATCCCTCGTCACGCAGCTTCTCGGCTTCGATTGAAATTTCATTTGAGAAGGCTCCCATGGTTACAAGGATCTTCCTCACCTTCGCGCGGGTGATGTTAAACTTCTCGGCTGCGGCATTGATGGAATGCTCGTTATCTTCATAGTAGTCACACACCTTCTTCATGAAAGAATAATCCGGTTTTTCTTCGATCTTTGTCACTTCGGCCTCCTTCCTTGTTATTATCATGTTATTTTGACAGATTCAGGTGAAAACACACTCTTCTAGGCGTAGATAACAACGTTATTTCATGTCATTTTGACAGGTCTAACGATATAACGGGCATGCTTATTCTGTCAAGAGAGAATTCCTCCTTCGCGCCGGTGGAAGTGAGAAAATTATTTTGAACACGCAATAAATAAATTCGCCAAAACAAGTATGTCGACCACATCAAACAACTCATCCAGATCTTTATTCTGTTTCTTTGCCAATTTCAGGTCATGTTTAAATTGAGTTGTGAACTTTATTTCATACTTCATACGTCAAGCGCAGATTTAAGTTTATCCATGCTGGTATAGCCCTTTACGCTACTATCATGCGCAATACGCTTACCCTCTTCGATTGCATGCATTGTCTTTTCATTCGGAACTTCCAACGTCAAAAAGAAAGGTATTCCATTTTCGCGAATGGCCGTTCTCAGAAAAACATAGTTACAAACAAATTCAAGAAAGACCTGAAACGCATCCGGCAGCAGGGAAAAGATCTGGACCTGTTGCAGGATGTGCTGCAGACACTTCTGGAAGAAAATGAGCTTGATGCCAAGCACCGTGACCACGCTTTAACAGAGAATTATATCGGTTTGCTCCAACACTGCCTGTAAAAGTTATCAATTTTTCAAACAAATCCGCATTCTACGCGCATTTTGCACACGGAATATACATTTCCTGAGATGCCACTTACGCCTCTCTGACCCCGGGGTATCAATTTCGCGAAAATCAACACAAGAGGGGGCGGTCAGATATGCCTCCGACTTTAGGGATCTTCACCTCCCCCCTGCCTCTCTTTTCTTTCAAATTGCTTTAATAATTCATTGAATTTATCCTAGAATTTATCTATAATCAAAAACACAAAGGAGGTACTCATTATGATTATTGACATGGATAAAACTGTTTCTATGACTGAAGCTAATCAGAACTTCTCCAAGGTTGCCCGCATGGCAATGAAATATGGTGATGTCACTATTCTGAAAAACAACAAGGTTTTTCTAACTGTCCACTATGCTCCGCAGGATGATTCTGTAAAGGCTACTTCTGACGAAGACGTACTTGCTTCCTCGGAAAAGCTCTTGAAACGAAACAGACACGTTTATGAGGAACTTGCCAAATGAATATGCTGACCAAACAGCAGATTCTTCTGTTGCACTCACAATTAATCAGGCAATCAGGAGGATCCGAGGGCATTCGTGATGAGGGAATGCTTGATTCAGCAATCAGTCAGCCCTTTCAGACCTTCGACGATATGGAGCTTTATCCGGGCATTGTCGACAAAACCGTCCGCCTTGGGTACGGACTGATTACAAATCACCCTTTTGTTGACGGCAACAAACGTATCGGAACACATACCCTGCTAGTGACGTTGGATATCAACGGTATTGAACTCCAATATCAAGACGACGACCTGATCAATCTAATCCTGAAAATTGCTTCAGGAAATGCAGACGATCGCGTCCTTCGAACATGGATTCTTGCGCACATCGCGTAATAAGTTTCTTTTCTTACTCATCCCCTTCAATACCGATACGTCGGGTTACTGTCCTCTCTCCTCGTTTTTCTGTCGTGGCATCTCTTGCAGAGCGCCTGCCAGTTCGATCTGTCCCAGAACCTGAAAGAGGAATTCACGGTAATGGTGATGCAAGGGTTTTCTCTGGAAACTGTTCCCGGACAGTTCGACGAGCTTTTCAGAAATGAATGACGTTATTAGAGCATTGGAATCATAGTAGGCAGGGTGCCTTAGCATACGATCCTCAAATGCATGGAGCTTTTGAGCCGCTTTGTTGTGTACGCCTTCACTCGTAACAGGTTACCGGTCAGAAATTAAAATAAAAAGTACCTCGGCATTCCGAGCAAGGCCTACCAGGTGGGAAATTACACGGTGGAAAAATGACATGACTTTATCCTTTGAAGCCGATGAACAGCATTGATAGTGTTAGGCACCGTCAAGATGGAACAGAAGATAAGAGTTCTGCGGCAATCCAACAGGAGAGATATCGAAACAAGAAGAAATCCGGATGATCACAAGCCATCAGGAGAAGAGTCGTTTTATTAAGATTTATGCTCTTCGACCCACTTCGTGTGGAGCTCTTCAAGTTTCGGAAACGGAAGAATGGCGTCAAGCATACGGCTGTTCCGCTCGGTGCGGCGCTCATCTTCATGAATTTTCAGATTGTAGATGATTTTCGCATTCTGAAGAATCCGGGTGTCATTATGCTCGATCCAGCGAATTTCGTCCTCAAGCAAGGATTTATATTTTTTATCAATTTCAGAGTGAAGATTACGGGCTCCCCGGTAGCACCTGTCCGGACTTTGGGAAGCATGATTCCGGATAATTGGGAAGCATTATTCCGGTCATAATGGAAGCAATCCTTATAATGATTTTCAGCATCAATCCAGATGCAAATTCATTATAAGGAGGGTCACTTATGACCAAGTATCGCGAAATCCTGAGGCTATCAGCCTTAGGGCTAACACTGCGTGAA
>ONHF01000005.1 GCA_900317555.1 uncultured Lachnospiraceae bacterium
CCTAATTACCCATTGGGAATCTAAATATCTGCAGTTTTCAAGGCCCAAAAGGCCTTTTATTTTGGCCTGCCGTTTTTCATAAACGGCTTTACACTATCTTTCACTTGCTCGCAATATCCCTGACATTCAGGTCTCCGGCAGCCAGAGACTGAATCTGTGCCCAGACATTCTCATCCACGACAACACCGTCTTCCAGACTCTTCTTTCTTCTCTCAATCGTGTTTTCTCCGGGGCATTTGACCGGGCGCGCCGGATTGATCGGATGTGCCGCGTCCGCAGCTGCAACTCTCCGGTCCAGCATTTTCTGCAGCTCATCCGGATCTCCGAACATGTTCGGATCAATGGCGATAAAAATCTGGCTGCAGCCCGTGCACGATCCGCGGTGCTCTTCATCGAGATCACTGCCGCATTTTCCGGCAGAAATCATCGCAGCCGCCAGATCCAATGCAATGGCCAGAGACGAGCCCTTCCAGTAACCGGTCGGAAGGATCCGCATCGAATCTTCAATTGCTCTTGGATCCGTTGTAAGGTTTCCGTCCTTGTCAAAGCCTCCCGGGTAAGGCAGCTGTCTGCCTGCAAGCCGGTATACTCCAAGTTTACCATAAGCGTACTGGCTCATGGCCATATCAACAACAATTTCTCCGTTCTTTCTTGGAATCGCGATACAGAACGGATTGTTTCCTACAGAAGGCTTGTCGCTTCCCCACATAGGCATGCAGCTCTCGGTATTGATCCAGCTGATCGCGATGAATCCAGCCTTCGCCATCTTCCACGCGTAAGTGCCTCCCCGCATCCAGTGCGTTGTGTTGCGGATCGCAACCAGACCGATTCCATGCTCTTTCGCAAGTGCCAGTGCTCTGTCAGAACAAAATAGCGCATTTGTTACACCGATTCCGAGATGGCCGTCGTAATTCTCCGCCGCGCCTTTGCTTCCAACGAGCGTCGGCTCGGCGTGTACATCGACCAGTCCCTTCTGTACATACTCGGCAAAACGCGGAATACGGTTAAGCCCGTGGCTCTCCACGCCGTCCGCGCTTGATTCCGTGTGGATTCTCGCACAGATCCGCGCCTTGTCTTCCGGTACGCCAATATTAATAAATGCCTTTCTGCATGTTTCCTCAACTTCAGAAAACGGTACTCTGATACTCATGTATTATCCCCTTTTTCACGTCCCTGTTCAATCAGAACAGAATCATTGTGGAGCGGCCCCAGTTCCCAGAGTCTGATCTTCTCGGTTCTTGTAAAAATTGTATCCTTATATTTCTCCTCGATGTAGTGAAACAGTTCATGCGAAAGCAGAAGCTTCGAAACATTGAGTTTGTCCGTCAGAATTTCCGCGGTTTTTCTGTCACGGAGAAGATTTTTCGCTTTATAAACCGCGTCCATATAGATCCGGATCTGATTTGCCGGCTTGAACTCGGCGAAGAGAACCCGGTCCGTGCGCTCCGGGAACTCCGGATAAGTGACAACCATTCCATCTTTTTCGCAATCTGCACCGGATCGTCCGTTCCGTACTCTTCTGCGATCTTATCCGCATACTCATAACCGCACTGCACGGATTTATGCATCAGCTGCACTCTCTGTCCGTCTGTCAGCTTTCCGTCAATCGGATCTCTGGAGAAAGCATACGGCCACCAGTCATCCGGAGCAACGGCCGTCAGATCCTGCAGCATATCATTCAGCCCGCGGATTTCGTAAAGCGGTTTTTCATAGGAGGGACGGCGCTGTTTGCCGAACAGTCCGTCCGCGATTGGTTTGAGCGCTTTTGCGATTTCTTCTCTGGTCATGTATTATCCCACGTCATTGTGCGAACCGACCACTATGATCTCTTCTTCCGGATCGCGCTCCCCAAGGTCCAGATCCATCAGCAGTTTTACCTGCGCAAGATCTACAGAACTGTAGTCGGAAACTCTGGGTCCGAAGCAGATGAAGTAATCCGGACGGATGATCGAGTCTGTCTTGAAAATCGCTTCTTCCTCCCACATCCGTTCTACTTCCTTATCATAATCGGCAACCTTGCACTTGGATACAACGCCGTCCGAGCACTGCACTTTGATAAAGCCTTTCCGGTCTACAATCCGGATCGGGTGTTTGTCGTCGCGATCGCCCTGGAAAACATAAAACTTGTCCGTCTTTTCCTTCAGGCAGATATTCGAAACCTTCGGCCCGAAATCCTCCTTCGCGAGCTGCTCCGCTTCCGAATCATCGCATTCCTTCAGAAGATCTGTGGTTTTAACCTCCGTGGAGCCGGTGGCAATTGCAGTGACCTTACCTTTCTGGGAGTCGATTTCAATATGTACTTCAATTGTATCCGGTGATGCGCCGGAGCTGATCGCAGCGTCCGTAGCTTCCTTCTTCAGATCCCGGATATCGTCCTGCGTAGGGTTCGGTATGACACGTTCGACAACGTCACGAACCATCGACAGCGCAACACCGATGGAGGAAATGATCTCTGCGTTCTCGGGGATGCTGTACGGCAGATCCATCTTTTTCGCGCAATACAGAACCAGAGAAGCGGCACCGGCGGACTCGGCGGCGAGATTGCGAAAGCGTTTTATCGTGCGGCGCGGATGTCGCGGTCTGCGGCGGTCATCCCGAAAAAGCCCGGGAGCTTTCGGCCAGGGCTTGTAAGACAGTTTTATGGTTTTCCGGAAATGGCATGATCTTTGGGTCATGCCATTTCCTGTTGCATCAGTTCACTTAGGGGGATGAACCCTATCAGATCATAGTAGATATGGATGCTCTGACTGCGTTTTCCGCTACTTTTATCCGGTGCCCCGATATAAATCGCCTTGATCAGCTCATGGGCCGCGTAAGGCGTCAATTCGATTAATTCTGCGTACTTCCTGATCTTCTGAATGAATGAGTCAAGATTCTGGTTCTGTTTTTCCTGTGTTTCGATTTCCTGCCGTAAGAATTCTGCGTTTGCTTTCATCTGATACTGCTCATCCTCATATCCCCGGCTCATCATGCTGAAACGCTCATCACTGATTTTCCCGGAAACATTGTCCTCATACAGACGGATAAAGAGTCGGTCAAGTTCCTGGATACGTTTCTCATCTTTTTCGAGCTGTTTCCGGTTGACCCGTGTGGTCTCTTTGCTCTCTACCTGAAGCCTGACTTCCATGATTTCTTGAAAATGACTTTCATAGTAACCTACGTACCAGATGACATCTTTCATATGTTCCCAGACCATTTGTTCCAGAACTAATGCCCGGATGAAGTGAGCAGAACACGAACCCGTGTTGCTTCGGTAGTTGGCACAGACGAAGTGATCCTGACGGGCTTCGAAGTACTTCGTGGTACAGTATCGCATCTTTGCCTTACAATCCGCACAATAGACCAGTCCGGAAAACATATGGGACATGCCTGTCTTTGTCCTACGATGACGCTGTGATCGGATCTCCTGGACCTTCTCAAACACCTCCGGATCGATGATCGCCGGATGAGTATTGTAGAAGATTGCCTGCTTTTCGATGGGATTCGTCCGTGTTTTCTTGTCCCAGATGGAATTGGAATAAGTCTTGAAGTTGACTGTGTATCCGGTGTAGTCACGTGTTTCCAGAATGTTCACTATCGAGCTTTCATTCCAGTTATACGGATCTGCTGGTGCAGGTCTGTCCATTTTTCTACCAGCTTGCTTCGTGTAAGCAATGATCGTCAGGACCTTTTCTTCCCGAAGCTGCTTTGCAATCTGCATCGGCCCCGGCCTTCCATACAGAGATCAAAGATGTGTTTGACTACCTTGGCAGCCTCTTCATCGATGATCCACTGTTTCGGATTCTCCGGATCTTTGATATATCCGAAAGGTGGACGTCCGTTCAGATGCTCGCCCCGTTCTCCTTTGGCCTTGTTGACCGCTCGTATCTTCCTGCTGGTATCCCTGGCATAGAATTCATTGAACCACATTCGGATCCCTGCAAAGTCATTGTCCACGCTGTTCTGATTGGCAGAATCAAAATTGTCATTGATGGCAATGTAGCGGACATCATGTTTTGCAAAAGTGATGTTGATGAACATCCCTGTCATTGTAGAATTACGCCCGAGACGGGACAGGTCTTTTTTCAAAAGTACCGCTACATGGTCAGACTCGATTTCGTTCAGCATGGCTTGGAAGCCAGGACGGTCAAAGTCGGTTCCGCTGTATCCGTCATCGACGAAGAATTCAGGATTCGGAAAACGATGTTCCTTTGCATATGCTTCAAGGATACACTTCTGGTTTTCGATGGAAAGCGACTCGCCAAGTCTGTCATCTTCTTGGGACAGACGGCAGTATAGTGCTGTTATTTTATCAGTTGCCCTTAACATTTCTGTTTCCTCCTTTTCAGGGGCAACTTGTCTGCACAGGATTGGCTGGTGCCATTATAACCGAATTCTTCTCGTTTATTATTTTACATCCTCCACATTTTTCAGCAGGATGCGCGTGAGCTTCTTTTCCAGAAACTCATTTCCTTCAAAGCTGCCGGTGACGGTGTAGACGGTTCCGTGGATCTCTCGTTCGACCTTGATCTCTGGGATCCAATAAGCGGAAAGATTTCTAACCACGATGTGACCGGCTTCGTCAATTCTTGTTTCTCTTATTTTGGCTGTTCTCCTTTTTCTATTTCTCCGGACAAAAAAGCCGGGTCACATAGATACGCACCAACAGACGAACTCAAAGAGTCCGCCAAAATAGATATGTGTCTATGTAACCCAGCGATCAAACTGCCGGTGGCTGCCCAACAGCAGCCCACTGTATCTGTTCTATCAGACAGATACTCTATAAAAATCGGGAACTCAGCTTTTAGGAGAGAACCGATAACGAATTGGGCCGGACCAGATTCCTCCAAGGCCCCTTTTTCCAGACCGATTCAAATATATCAACACGACATTCTACTGTCAATATGCCAAAAACACGTTGACGGTTTTTGCCGTCAACGTAACTGCTCGCCAGGCTTTTACTACCTGGCGAGCAGTGCATTGTCGTCCATATCTGCTATTTGGCAAGCAATGCATACCTGTATGATTCGGCACTTGGCAAGCAGGGCCTGCACATACAGGTTTTGCAAATTCGTGAGCAGAATCCGGATGGATGGTTCAGAAACTGGCAAGCAGTGTTCCGATCCGGACCCGCGCGATTTTCGGCACAAGCTCGTTGGGAACAAATCCCAAACCCAGAGATCGCACTTTTTGCGAGCTACGCGTTTTCACGCTTTCACATAATTCATTTTTCGTAGATTAATTCTTTTCTATGGTTATATCAGGTGTTGGCTCTCTATATTTACCCACAAAATGTATTTAGATCGACCGAAAGGCCAACCGCTTTCATATTCTTACCGAGTTGCATTTTCCAAGCACCTGCAGAATCCATACTGACATATACGACACCACTGATATCTCCAGGAGTTTCTACATTACCCTTGACCAATGCACAAACATGATCTCTTCCCAACTTTCCAATTAGATATCCGTGTTCAAATACTACGTTCTGCCGAGCACGATATCTTTCATCTTTCTGAGCCATTTCTTTTGCTCTGCCAAGGTCGCATTCCGTATAAAGAACTACAGCAAAATCAACGTCAGCATAACGTTCTATCTTTTCAATTATTGTAAGTCCAGAATCGGGTTGCTCGTGAAGAATAATCGCTTCGAAACCGCCTTTCTCAAGTGTCCGAGCCATTTCTTGTATGGCAGCATTATCGTGTCCGTGAACAATAAATACTTTATTACTCATAGTTTTCCTCTCAGTTATATGTACATCTGATTCTTGAACTGGATAATTAACCGCTTGGTAAGCAAGCATCTTGTTGGTTATACTCTTCAAGTTAAATATCAATGATTTGCCGGAAAGCTCAGGATCGTACCAATGTTTTTCTGGCATACACTGATACAAGCCAGCACCTAAGTTGGGAATTATGGCATCATATCTGCTTGTAACATCAATGTATAAATCCAAGCCAACAGATTCATCTTTAGGATCTGCAAGAAATGCTTTGCAACGCATAATATCTTCTTGCAGCATTTTACCAATAGTAGGGCTTCTTTTTATCACGCTTGCTGTCCGTCCTTTTTCTGTGTTTTTAAATGCAAATTCTTCATCAGTCGATAATGCACGCAAATGGCCCATCATGTCTTCATAGGCAGATGGCCTGTTTCTCCGGTGAAAATAAGTTTGAAAAATCTGATCATGCATCGGGTGGTCTTTAAGATACCGCTCGTTAAAAATGTTGATCTCATCCATCCAAGCTTTATAAAGCGGTCCACTTACAAAAGAAACAGCAAAGCCACGTTCAGCAGGATGATATTCCCTTTTACCTATTTCCTCACCTCTTTGTATGAATTCCTGAAGTTTGGATGCTGGCGTTTCTTGCAATTGGCTCAAGAAAACTTTGCCTTCATACGTAGGTCTGACGATATATGCCCAGCCGCTCAGCGAACTTGCATCAATTTTAGTAAGCAAGCCCGCCTTTATCAAATAATCAATCTGTAATTTGTCATAATCCGGTGCGGAGATTGATAGTTCTGAGCATTCCTCGAATTTCTGATACAAATCACGTAAAACAGCTTGTGCCTGCATTTCTATAGTCATTGTGAAAACTCCTTTACGCAGCCACTCTATACCGCATGTAAACATATTCGTAAATACGCTGGCGGTATTCAGAAATGCTGATTTCGTCATAGCACTCTGGAAGTTCAGCCCACAGCGTGTCACGGATCAGGTTGTCCACAGCGGCTTTCGTTTCTTGCTTATCGGTCCAGTGGTCAAGCTCGGCAATCTTTGCCTTGATCTTTTTCAGAAGACTTGCGGCCACTTCCTTGATTATTTTGATATCCGCTTTGGAGAGATCATCCCGGAAGAGCATATCGTAGAGGGACAGTTCTTCGTCATTCTCAAATCCTTCACGGACGTAACGCTGTTCCTCTTTATCGAGGCTGTTAGCCAGATCCATCAAATCCATAAAGGTTTTTTCGATGGTAGCACGGTCCTGCTCACTGTTATAATCTGTGATGATCTGTTGATACCGCTCATAATAATCAATACGGTCTGGATTATTGAAAAGCAAGCGGTTCAGTTTCTGCTGAATCAGCTCCTCCAAATCTTTCATCACAAGGTTCTTTTTCCTGACCTTTGCAAACTCTCGGCGCAGTAGATCAAAGTCAATAGCACTGATATCAAACCGGCGTGGCTCCTCTTTGACCATCAACGGAACATCGTCTATTTCAACATACTCGCTGATGATAGAATTGATTTCCACCATCAGATCGGTCGTGTCAACGTGACGGCGCTTTTTCTGTAATTCCGCATAAATCGCGGCGATGGCTTCATACTCTTTCCGGGTCGGGCCTGTAATATCATCACGGTCCGTGTATTTCATCAGACGGATCAGTTCCGTGGCGTATGTGGAGAATGACTTTTTATCCTCGATAGTGCCACAAACTGCATTGGCGGCAGTCTGAAGCAGCGACAGTTTCATAAAATCGACTGCAGCAATCAGATCGGCAAGCTCAAAGTCGCGCTCATGGAGAAAAGCCTTTGCTTTTTCGATGGTATCGAGGATACGAGCAATCAGCTCATCTTTATCAACGGTCGGATCGCCGCCGGGTGTGTTGATGTTAGCCGTATAATCGGCCAACGCCTTTCGGAGCGCTTTTACGATGCCGATATAATCAATGATCAGGCCGTTGCTCTTGCCCTCATTTACACGGTTGGCACGGGCGATGGTCTGCATCAACGTGTGCGCCTTCAATGGCTTGTCCAGATAGAGACAGGACAGGCACTTCACATCAAAACCGGTGAGCCACATAGCGCAGACGAACACAACGCGGAGAGGATTGGACGAATCTTTGAATTCCTTGTCCAGTTCGCGCTTTTCCATCTTCGCCCGGTGGTATTTGATATCCAGATCCCATTTTTTGAATGTCTGAATCTCATTCTGCTCCTGACTGATCACAACTGCCATTTCCGTTTCCTGCATCCATTTCAGCTTGCGCTCCAGTTCCTGCGCCTCCTGCTGTGTGGCCGTTTTGATTCTCATTTTCAGGGCTTTGATTTCTTCTTTCCAGTATTCCTGGACGAAGTTATACATACGGACGCACGTGACCTTATTAAGGCACACGAACATGGCCTTGCCGCTGGTCCAGAGATCGGAATAGTGACCGACAAAATCCTTGGCGATGGATCTCAGACGCGGCTCCGCCGTCATCAGATGGATTTCCTTGGCAAATTCCGCTTCCAGCTTGTCCTGCTGGTCGACGTCAATATCGGCGTTTTCGATAGCGTCGAGAATGCGGTCTGTGATTTCCGGATTGTGAAGGTCGAGTATCTTTTCACCGCGATTCTCGTAATATAGCGGAACGGTGGCACCGTCCTCCACGGCGCGTTTGAAGTCGTATACGGAGATATAGCCGCCGAAAGTACGCGCTGTGATATTGTCGCTGGAGAGAAGCGGCGTGCCTGTAAAACCGATACGAGCAGCTGTCGGGAGCAGCTTCATCATATTATCGGCAAAGATCCCGTACTGGCTACGGTGCGCTTCGTCCGACATGATAATAATATCGTGATCCGGGTAAATCGGAGCTTCATCAGGTTTGTTAAATTTCTGAATCAGAGTAAAAATGAAGCTCGGATTGCCTTTCAGCTTCGTGACAAGGTCACTGCCGCTTGTGGCGATAAACTGCGAAGCCTTCGATTTGCCGAGCAGACCGCAGTTTTCAAAGGTATCGCTGATCTGCTTGTTCAGTTCATCGCGATCGGTCAGTACCACAATAGTAGGTGAACCGGCAAACTTACGGCGTATTTTCTGCGCGAGGAATACCATGGAATAGCTCTTGCCGGAGCCTTGAGTATGCCAGAACACGCCCAGTTTTCCGTCGTTGAGCTTTCTCGCCTCATATGCCTTGACCGCTTCGTTGACACCGAGGTACTGATGGTTACGGGCAAGGATTTTTACGGTATTGCCGCCGGAGTGATCATAGAGGATAAAGTTCTCCAGCAGATCAAGAAAATTCTCCTTTTTACAGATACCGCGCAGCATCGTTTCAAGGGCAACACTGCCTTGCTCTTTTTCGTCAAGACGTTTCCACTCATGGAAGAATTCATACTTGCTGCCCAGCGTGCCAACCTTGGCTTCGGTGCCATTGGAGAGCATAAGAAAAGCATTATAGTAGAACAGATGCGGTATCGTATCCTGATAATCTGTATAGTTGTCATCGTAAGCGTTCTGTACATCTACGGTGTTTTTCTTTAATTCCACGAAAAGGAGCGGCAACCCGTTTACAAAGCCGACGATGTCCGTGCGGCGGCGGTAGAGGTCACCGTATATCTTCAATTCCTTGACCGCAAGGAAGTAATTGTTCTCAGGGTGCAGGAAATCGATTACAGCGGCCTTCTTCGTTACAGTTTTGCCGTCCGGGCGCTTGACCGTCACAGGGATACCGTCACGAATCAGAAAATACTTCTCTTCATTGATTTGGAGTAGCGACGATGTGGATAGGCGCTTCTCCAAAACAGCCTGTGCTTCAAGAAGTTGATCGGCGTTGATCCACGGATTGAGCTTTTTCAGGGCAGCGCGGAAATAACGCACAAGCAGAATCTCCTTGTACGACTTTCTGCCGAAAGTGCCATTATCGCCAAGCACTTCCGTGTTATATGCAAATTTCACATCCCAACCAAGCTCGTCCCGGAGAAGGTTTCCAGCGCTTTCCTGTACGAGTATGTTTTCTGAATAGTCGTAGCTCACGCTTCCGCCTCCAATCGTTCATACTCTGCAACTAATTCGTCAACAGCTGCCAATGCGTAAAAATCTTTTTTCGTACCCGTTTTATTTCGCGGATCGAGGTAATTAGGCTGACACAAGGTAGGGCTGGCTTTTATTTTCTTCATAGCTGCATTGAATGTCTTGCCATACTTAATGTCGGGTTTCTTTTCTTTCGCCTTTTCTTTAAGATCTTGATATCGTAAGGGAGGTAGATCCGGTTCTACTCTAAAAGCTGGGGCATTCGGATCATCCGTTACACGAACCGCCTTTCTAAGCGCAACGGCGTCCGAGCTATTCTCAAGCGCGGCAATGAGATCCGCATTTTTAGCATCGCGCACTCTATCCGCATAAACGTCGAAACCGACGACGATGCTCTCCTGTATGCCATTCTCATTCAATTCACGGACTGACTGTACGACGCGATTCACAAATTCGTTGTGTGCACTGCCGTAATCCTGCTTGAGGTAATCGATAGGGTCAAAGGGCAGTTTCATCCCAACCGGGAGAATGATCAGATTATCGTCCTTTGTGACGTCCTTGTTGAAATACTTTTTGACGAAAGCATCATAGTTCAGAACGGCTTTGCTGATCAACATAAAGACCACAGGGTCCAGTTTTCCTTCGATGAAATGGATATTGGAATTCCTGTAATCGCTCAGAAGATCGAGATTATCATAAACCGCTTGAAACTTCTTATTTTTCTCAACCGTGTTGATATGGTCCCGCGTTAGGATCAGGACCTTTGAAAAGCTCTTTGTATGTACGCTGTCCTTTTCGTAGAGCTGCTTTTTCCCGATGTATTTATACACATACGCCTTGAGCGCCAGCTCCCACGCGTTGATGATGAGGATCGTAGCCGTGGGATACCGGAACGCAATATGTGGTTTATTATGGATCTCGATCCCGGCAAACAATGCTGCCTGAGACGAATCCAGCAGCAGTTTTGTTACGGATTTCCCACGAGACATGTTTTACACCTCGATTTCTCCGCTCATCAGCTTGGGCAGCAGACGATCACGAGCTTCTGCCGCAATCTCGTTCTCCCTTTGCAATAACCGTATTCTTTCAAAATATGGAAAGACAATGTCGCAAAATACAGTTAGGACTCCTTCAGTCGGGACACTCAGCACCAATGCGTTTAAATCCTTGGCATATACATGAGGTTGTGCGGACCCTTTTTGCAGAGAATCAAGTTTCATCGCATTGGCCTTCAGGAAGCAATAAACAAAAAACAGAAATGGTGTGCTATTACTGTCAATGAAAGAGCAATCTGAAGCAAAAACATCCACGTTGTAAAGCCTTGTGAATCCAGCGTTTGCGCCAGATCCACTAACTGTGATGACCGGGGCAACTGTGTTTGATTTATTGTGATAGTACGCAGGCTCTATACCTCCTGCAACAACAGGCACATCCCCATCAAGCACTTGTGCTTTAGTAATTGTTTTCCCGCGTTTAAAAAGAGAAATATCTCCAAGCGTTCCTTTTTTCCACCCCTCCGGCACACCGTCAACAATCGGCGTGTCCTCATATCCGGGGAAGTGGAAATCGACAAACCATTCCTTATACAGCCGCTGTGCCGCTTCTTCAAGTAGCTTTATCTGCTTCTGGTTGTTTTCGATGAGGTTGTCGTAGGCAGCCAAAATAGAAGACAAACGTTCTTGCTCTGCAAAATCCTCATGAAGATCAATTTTGAACTCTCGCATGGTTCCAAGAAGAAGGTTTTTCTGTGCGGAGCCGTTTGAGCGATTAACAAAATCTGTCACACAGTTTTGCAATTTATAGTACAAATATGTTGGTAGGACAACCGAGGTGTCTGGTTTTACAATAGCAACGCTCTTCTGGAAAGTTGTTCTATATGTTTCGGGGATATCCTTCACTAAAGCCATTCTACCGATTGTCCCGCTATTTGTTATTAAAATATCGTTTGGCTCAAGTTGAGTCCTTTTATGTGTTTCGAGAAAAGCCCTTTCTGATATTTGTCTTGCATTAGCGTAGTCAACCGTACCGTTATTAACATCTTTGCAGCTAACAAAATAATACCCTGAATTCTCAGCCGGCTCACAATCACCGTGCTTTCCGTCAGTTATATTTAGAGTTATTTCCCGAAGTGTAACCGTCTTCATATCCCTATCTCCTTCATATTCTGTGAGATGGTGTCCATCAGGTCGTTGGACTCAGTCTGAAGGGACAGAAGCTCCCGGTGAATTTCAGCCATGCGCTCAGCAAAATCCACACCGTCATCCTCCACGGGAGCCACACCAACGTATGCGCCGGGCGTGAGGGACCAGCCTTTTTCTTCGATCTCGGAAAGACTCGCCAGCTTGCACAGGCCAAGGATATCAGCATAAATGCCATCACCGAACTTTTCATAGAGCCAGTGTGCTTCCTTTGCAACAGTCAGCATATTCTCGATATAGGCGATTCTGTCATCGTACTGCTGCTGGACGCTCTTTTTGTCGCGTTTCCCAGCGGCGTCCACTTCGGTTTTCGCGGCCTTGCGGAGCGCGGAGAGCTTCTCTTTCAGTGCGGATACTACATCGGCAAAGGAATCCCGATAAACGGCATCTTTTAGATCATCATTCTCGGCGGCTTCGGCTTCTGTGTGAAGGTAATCGTGATATTCTTGCAGCAGCGCAGTATACTTTTCGGTTTTACCTCGATAGAGCCATACGATAGCGTTCAGATTTTTGAGCTGCCAGTCACTCCATTCGTTGAGTGTGCGGTCAACAACGGTATAGTAATTCCGGGCGTCGATGAAAAGCACCTTGTCGCGGATGGCTTCGCCCTTGGCCTTGTCGAAAAACCACAGTGAGCAAGGCAGAGACTTGGTATAGAAGAAGTTATTGCCAACGGAGATCATCACGTCAACGTGTCCGGTGCGGATCAGTGCCTCCCGGATGTCCTTGTCTTTGCCCTGGCTGTCCGTAGCAGAGGACGCCATTACAAAACCGGCACGGCCATGCTCGTTAAGATAAGAATAGAAATAGGAAATCCAGAGGTAGTTGGCGTTGCTGACCTCTTTGTTTTTGTTTACGCTCGGCAGACCGAACGGAAGGCGTCCGGCGTTTTCGCAGGATTCTGCCTTAACTTTATCCACGTTGAACGGAGGATTCGCCATGATGTAATCGCAGCAGCCGTCGAGGTTATGCGCGTCGTGGTAGAAGGTGTTCGCCTCGTCACCGGACTTGATCACGCCTGTCAGTCCGTGAACAGCCATATTCATGAGGCAAAGCTGGGCGTTGTATTCAACCTTTTCCTGTCCGTAGAAGGTCATGGTGCTGTTGGCGTTCATTCCAGCGGCGTTCACAAAATCGCCGCTCTGCACGAACATACCGCCGCTGCCGCACGCGCAATCGAGAAGAACTCCCTGTTTCGGCTCCAGAATATTGACGATCATTTTTACAAGGGATTTCGGCGTGAAGAACACACCGTCATCGGATGCGACCACGGGAGCGAATTTACTGAGGAAGTATTCATAAATGCGGCCTATGATATCGCCGCCGACATCGTCAAGTGCGCTGTTATTGAAAATACGGAGAAGCTCCGCCAGCAGCTCGTCGGAGAAATCCGTATAGCTTTTCGGCAGAACACCTGTGAGTTGTTCGCTCTGCGCCTCAATGAGCTGCATGGCGTTGTTGACAGCTTCTCCGAGGCTGTTCATCGGATGGCCGTCTTTGTTGACAAGACCGGCGGAGGCAATGTTCTCCGGCAGATTGACAAGGTATTCGTACTGTGCCTCTTTCGGCAGGTACAGTGCACTCTTTGCGGAAAAGTCGCTGGCCTCGACGGGCATTACGCGTCCGCCGCGAGAGGGACGGTCCTTCAGTATCTCGGCTTCTACCCTTTTAAAGCGGCTGTACGCATAGCGCAGGAAAATAAGCCCCAGCACGGGCATACAGTATTGATTTGAAGTTAGCTTTGACCCTGCACGAAGGAGATCAGCGGATTCCCACAGCTCCGCCTCCAGTTTCCGTATGTTAATCATGATCTTCTTCCTCCTTCGGCTGATCGGGTATAAATTCCATCATATCGTTAGGCGTGCAGTTCATCGCAGAGCAAATGCTCTCTACCTTATCTAAGGCGATGTACTGCCCGTTCTTGATTTTTGTGATTATGTTTGCGGATATGCTGGCACGGCGCATCAGCTCTGCATTGGAAATATCGCGCTCAATCATCATGTGCATCAGGGGTTTATAACTAACTGCCATATCATCAGCCTCCTTATCTCAAAATGCACACATATTGTATCACATTTCTGTGAAATAATCAACGGATGTATTGCAAGCTCGAAACGTCAGTTCAATATTACTATTTAATAGCAAAAAGGGTTGTTATATACTCAAACGTTTTCTTCAGTTCGCTTCCCGAAAGGAAAGAAAGATAAGTATTATTCATATCAGTATCATTATTATTAGTCTTAATTGGGTGTGATTTTCACACTTCAAGAAGTTTCATTTCGACACTTCAAGAAGTTTCGTTTTCACACTTCAAGAACTTTCGCTCTCAGCTGCGCCAGTCATCAAATCTGAAAAAAGGCAACAAAAAACGGGCTGCTGTAAAACAACAATCCGTTTTTGTTTGCCAACCCGTTCAGACAGATGCCCATATTGTTTTTGATCTGAAACTTTCTTATGAGCACCCTCCGTTCCCTGTATGCGGAAAATATCGGCAGTACCTGTATAGCGCTTCGCTGTGATGTGACAGAGGAACAGGATGTTCAGCAGATGATGGATCAGATTGGCGTTTCTCTGCAGGGGCTTGACATCGTCGTCAACAGCGCTGGCATGAACCGTCTTCTTCCTGCAGAAGACTATGATACGGAAACCTTTGACAGAGTTATGGACCTCAACGTGAAAGGAACCTTTCTTGTCAGCAGGGAGGCCGGAAAAAGATTTATGATTCCCGCAAAATCCGGTAAAATCATCAATATTTCTTCAGTCAAAGGCGTGATCGGAACAGACGCCGATTATATTGCTTACTGCACCAGTAAGGGTGCCGTCAATATGTTCACCAGGCAGCTCGCCTGCGAATGGGGCAAATATAACATCTGCGTGAACGCTATCGCGCCTACGTTTGTACGTACGGAAATCAATGCTTTTCAGCTTGATGATCCTGTCTTCTATGCGGCGCTGACAAAACGGATTCCTCTCGGCAGAATCGGTCAGAAATGTGATATCGCGGCAACAGCGGTTTTCCTTGCAAGTGATGCTTCTTCATTCATCAGCGGTCAGATTCTTCCGGTAGACGGCGGCCTGACCGCAAAACAATAATCCGCGTAAAACAAGAGGAGGACACGATAGATACGTGTCATCCTCTTGTTTTTTTGCTGTAAACCGGACGCTGCTGCTTCAGCTGACCATAAATTTCCAGATAGTTATTATAACGGATACTGCTGATCCGACCCTCGCGGACAGCTTCCTTGACCCGGCACCCCGGCTCCGCAATATGACTGCATCCCTGAAAGCGGCACCCCGCTGCTTCTTCGGTAAACTCAGGATAATAGTCCTTGAGATCGTCTGCCGTAAGCCCCGGCAGATCGAGCGACGTAAACCCCGGTGTATCCACCAGATACGTTCCGCCGCCCGCGGCAAGAAGTTCTGTATGCCGCGTCGTATTCTTCCCGCGGGATATTTTTCTGGAAAGTTCTCCTGTCTGCATATGTGCCGCCGGACAAAGCCGGTTGATGAGCGATGACTTTCCAGCTCCGGACGGGCCTGTGATCACCGTTGTTTTGCCGGACAAGGCGACAATGAGCGGTGAAAGGCTTTCCTCATCGGTTGTCTGGATGAACATAACACGGCAGCCGCACTTTTCATAGACGCTTTTCAGCTCTGCCAGCTGCTCCGCTGTTGCAAGATCCAGCTTGTTAAAGCACAGGATTGCCGGCAGGCGCTTCTGTTTCATTAATATCAGGAACCGGTCCAGCATGTTATAGCTGGGGGCCGGATTTGTTATCGCAAAAAGCAGCAGCGCCTGATCCACATTCGCCACATTCGGACGGATCAGATCATTGCGCCGCGGAAGAAGACGGACTACATTTCCCTCTTTCGGATCACTGACCGTGTCTGTGACATCAATCAGTACGTCATCTCCGACCAGCGGCTTTTCCCCAAGCGAACGGAATACGCCCTTCGCCCTGCAGCGATAGAGCGTATCCTCCGCGTAAACGTCATAGAACCCCGCAATGCTCTTGATGATTTTTCCCTGCACTGACATATCAGTCCTCGGGGGTAAAAGTGAGCTCACGGGTAACGACAGCTTCTCCGGTAACCGGATTGCCGTTCGCGTCCGTTGATGTGCCTGCCGGCTTATAGCTCATCTTGAGCGTCCCCGTCCCGCTTGAAAGTCCCGTGTAGCTGACCGGAAACGGAAACTGCGTAATCTGCCCGTCAAAAAGTTTCGTCCCGTCCCCGGCAATCAGTACGCAGTATACCGGTGTGCCGTCCACGTAGCCGGCGCCTTCTGTCGGTGCCGTGATCTCTGCCGTATACGAATAGGTTTTGACCGTACTCTTCCCGATACTGAGCGTGATCTTGTCTTCCTCGTCCGCTTCAGTGTCTGCAGCGGGCGACTGATCGCTGACAACACCTGTCAGATTCGGATCTTTAACCTCGACCTCATTCACCGTGATATTAGCAGCGGAGAAACCTGCGGCAATAAGTTCCGCTGTCGCCTGATCCTTGGTTATGCCGCGGACATCCGGAACCGTTATACTGACGGCTTCCTGCGCTCTGCTGCTGACAGTGATCGTGATCGTTGCGCCGCTCTGAGCAGTACCTGTAGGGCTTTGCGAAATGACCGTGTTCTTTGCGGCAGTATCGCTCTGTGCCTCTTCGCGTCTGACTTTAAATCCCTGACCTTCCAGTATCGAGACAGCCTCGGCATATGGCTTGCCGGTTACATCCGGAACGGTTATCAGTTCTTTCTGCGCCTCATCGGCATTCTTCCCGGCAACCGCGGGCATCTTGACAAGTCCGTCCGTGGATACCGCTGTGCTTTCTCCCGTAAGTCCGGATGGTGAAAACAGCCCGAGCTTTACTGCCGCGACTGCAATGATGATGACGCCGATCGCTACCGCTGCCGCGATCGAAACAGCAGTAATTCGTCTTTCTCTTCCCGGATCGTATCCGTCGTCGTCAAAATCATCTGCGTAGTCATCCGCTTCATAGGATTTCCGCAGATCCCGGTTCTTTCGAAGCGGTGCATCAAGGCGCCCGGAAGCAGAGCGTCTGCGCTGACTGTAATGATCCTCGTATGCATCTTCCTCCGGATAGCGGTCTTCCCTTACAGGCTCTCTTCGTTCGCTTTCGTACATTCCCTGGCGGACCTTGGAATGTTCAATCGGCGAAGAAATTCTTGTTGCGGACTCCTCATCCGGGTGGATGACTTTTACAAAATTATCATCCGGGTGAATCAGCGACTGTTTAAGATCCGCAATGAGCGATTCCATGTTCTGGTAACGTCTGTCAGGACTCTTCTCGCAGCATTTGAGTACAATCTGTTCAACACTGACCGGAATTTCCGGTACGAACTCTCTGGGCGATGGCATCGGCGACTGAATATGCTTGATCGCGATGGCAACCGTCGTTTCTCCGTTGAAAGGGACTCTTCCGGTCAGCATCTCGAAGATTGTAATGCCAAGCGAATAGATGTCACTGCGTTCATCGGAATAACCGCCGCGCGCCTGCTCCGGAGAGGTATAGTGAACCGATCCCATGACATTCGAAGTGATCGTATTGCTCGTCGCAGCCTTCGCGATTCCGAAATCTGTGATCTTGACCTTGCCGTCTTTTGAAATAATGATGTTCTGTGGCTTGATATCTCTGTGGATAATCCGCGCATGATGCGCGGCCTGCAGTCCCATCGAGACCTGAATCGCTATGCTGATGGCCTCCTTCACGGAAAGCCGTGATTTCTTCTCGATATATTTCTTGAGTGTAATGCCGTCAACGAGCTCCATGACAATATAATTGATGCCCTTTTCCTCACCGACATCATATACATTGACAATATTCGGATGCATCAGTCCCGCGGCAGCCTGCGCTTCCACGCGGAACTTGGAAACAAAGCTGGCGTTATCCGAAAATTCCTGCTTGAGCACCTTGATGGCAACGAATCTGTTCAGTTTATGGTCTTTTGCCCTGTAGACGACAGACATGCCTCCGGTCCCGATTTTCTCAAGAACCTCATATCTGTCCGCAATCAGCATTCCGATCTTAACCATGCAAATTCTCCTGTGTTACGTAACGACACTCCGCCGGCAGGTAAATACAGCTAGCGCGTAAAAACAAAGCACATGTTACATTCCGGCTTCCATAAAGGGATCAACAAGCAGTACGGATATATTATCCGTCCCTCCGTTTACGTTCGCAGCGCGCACAAGCGCCTGTGCCTTCTCTTCCAGCGTATTTCCCTGCTGCAGGATCTGCAGTATGTCCGCATCCTCGAGCATGTTGGTCAGGCCGTCCGTGCACATCAGTACCAGTTCCCCTCTGTGCAGCTCTGCCGTAAAGAAATCAATGTCCAGATAGTCCTCGACACCAACCGCCCGTGTGATGACATTTTTCTCCGGGTGGCGTCTTGCTCCCGCCTCATCAAGGCTTCCTGCGAGAATCATCTCTTCGACAAGTGAATGATCCACCGTTACCTGGCGCAGCTCTTCGCCCGCGATGTAAAGACGGCTGTCTCCGACATTGGCTGCATACAGAAGGTTTTCTTTCGCCGTGGCACAGACAAAGGTCGTACCGCAGCCCCGCATATCCTTATTCGTTTCTGAAATAACATGGAGTCGTGAATTAACTGTATGAAGTGAAAGATCGATAATCTCCCGGACCGAGGTACTCTCCTGTTCCTGAACAAGCTTCACCATTTCCTGCACGGAAAAACGGGAAGCGTAATCACCTGCCTTGTGGCCGCCCATACCGTCCGCGACAATATACAGATTTGGAAGATTCCCCACCGGCTTGTCAGAGTTAAAGACAAAATCCTGATTCATTTTTCGTTTTCTGCCGATATCCGTTACAGAAAATGACTTCATTTCTTCTCCCCGGACATAGATTCAACTGGCTGCCGGATTGCCCCGTCCTCCGACAGATGTCTGTGCCGGAGCTGGCCGCAGGCACCGTCGATATCCCGGCCCAATACTCTCCTAATACTAACATTTATTCCATGTTTTTCAAGTTTATTTTTGAATGCCGTGACCGCGGAAAGATCCGGCTGGGCATAGTTTGTCTCTCTGACAGGGTTCACAGGAATCAGGTTGATATGGGCACCCGCTCTGCCGGCAAGGCGGGCAAGCTGCTGTGCTTCCCTGTCCGAATCGTTCACACCGCGGATCAGACTGTACTCAAAGGTTATCCGACGTCCTGTTGACCGGAAGTAATATCCGCAGGCATCCATCAGCTCCCGGATCGAATACTGATTTGCAACCGGCATGATCTCCCGTCTCTTTTCATCGGTCGGCGCGTGCAGGGACAGCGCAAGCGTAATCGAAAGCTTCTCCCGTGCGAGCTCATAGATTTTCGGGACAATGCCGCAGGTCGATACCGTAATATTGCGCTGGCTGATGTTTTGTCCGTTTTCATCCGTAAGAAGCCGGATAAACCGAAGCAGATTGTCGTAATTATCAAGCGGTTCGCCGGTTCCCATGACAACCACACGAGAAACCCTTTCGCCCGTGATTCTTCGGATCTGATAAATCTGCCCCAGCATTTCCGAAGGCAGAAGGCCCCTGATCAGTCCGTCGATAGTGGAAGCGCAGAATCTGCAGCCCATGCGGCAGCCGACCTGCGAGGAAATACAGACGCTGTTACCGAATCTGTATTTCATAAAAACGCTTTCCACCGTCTCCCCATCCCTCAGGCGAAACAGAAATTTCTGTGTACCGTCGAGAGCCGACACCTGATGATCCACAGCTTCAAGCCGCGTCAAAACATAGTTTTCCTGAAGATAAGCTTTGAAATCCGCAGGCAGATTCGTCATCTCCGCATAATCGTCCGCGAGCTGCACATGGAGCCAGCGGTAAAGCTGCGACGCGCGAAAAGCCGGAAAGCCGGCAGCTGTCAGTTCTTCTTTCAGTTCTTCTAAAGTAAAGGATAATAAATCTTTTGCCATATCAAATTTATAACGGCTTTTTGAATCTCGCAATAAAGAAGCCGTCCGTATCATGCACATCCGGGAAAAGCTGCAGCATATTTCCGTTGATGCCGGGAACTCCCGACGGCAGATATCCGGAGAGATCTTCCGGCTGCATGGAAAGCTTTGTCCTGATAAATTCCGCCTGCAGATCATTCTCCCACGGGTTGATCGTACAGGTGCTGTAAATCAGCGTTCCGCCAGGTTTCACATAGCGTACCGCGTTTCGCAGGATCTTCTTCTGGAGCGTAACAAGCGAAGAGATCTTCTCCATGGAGACATTGTACTTGATATCCCGTTTCTTCGTCATAACGCCCAGTCCCGAGCAGGGAACGTCGCAAAGAACCACGTCGGCGCGGTTTTCGAGCGCGGGATCAAATGCAGTCGCGTCCTTGACGCCGACCGTCACGCGGCACGGAAAATGACCGCCGTCAATGCGGGAGATATTGCTCTTTATCTGCGCTGTTTTGACCGGCGATACGTCGTACGCGTATACGCGCCCGGAAGGAAGAAACGACTCCGCGAACAGCGTCTTACCGCCCGGCGCGGCGCAAAGATCGAACACAATCTCGCTGCCGGTAAGCCCCGCCGCAAGAACCGCGAGCTGGGAACTCTCATCCTGCACCGTGAAGATGCCTTCAGCGAAGCCATAAAGAGAAGCGATGCCGGAAGCGCCTTTGAGATAATAGCAGTCCGGAACATAATGCCCGGGCGTCACCTCGACGTCTTTTTCCCGAAGACGCTTTAATACTTCTCCGCGCTCTTCTTCACTGCGCCTTCTGTCCATCCGGATGCAGACCGGCCGCGGCGCCATCATCGCGGGCAGCAGGCTCCGCACCTTCTGTTCTCCGTATGCTTCCTTCCATAAGGAAGCAATCACCTCCGGCATCGAATAGCGAACACAGAGCTGCTCCAGCGTAAGCTCGTTATCCGGCTTGTCACTGTTCTCTTTTTTATCCCTGCAGATGCTGCGGAGCACCGCATTCACGAAAGCGACCGCGCTGTCCTGATGCCGCTTTTTCAGAATCCGCACTGCCTCATTGCAGACCGCGAAATCCGGGACACTGTCCATGTAGTAAATCTGGTACACGCTCATCCGCAGGAGGCATAAAACGATCGGCCGAATCGGATCGTCTTTGTTGCGAAGGTGGCTTTTAATGATGCCGTCAAGCTCGATCTGCCGTTCGATTGTACCCTCCGCGAGGCGTTTAATAAAGGACCGCTGCGTCTGCGGTATACCCGCGTAGCGATCCAGTGCTTTCCGGACAAGGACGTTGCTGTACGTTCCCTTCTTCTCCCGGTCCATCAGAATGTCGAGAACGATTTCCCGTTCTCCCTTGGCATAATTTGTCATCTTCAACCCCGTACGGTTTCCTGTATTCATCAGTCACTGCGCCTTCTGTTATTCAGGAAGATCAGCCGCAGGAGCGATAAAACAGACGATGCCGCGGAAGCGACATAGGTAAGTGCTGCAGCCGTTAAAACTTCCCTGCTCTTTCCGACTTCATCGGAAGACAGGATGCCATAGCTGTCCAGCATCGAAAGCGCGCGTCTCGACGCGTTAAATTCGACAGGCAGCGTCACCACCTGAAACAGTACGCCCAGGGAAAACAATAAAATGCCGAGCGTTACAATTTTATCCGAAAGCCCCATCAAGAAGCCGAGCATCACAATCCAGATGCCTGCGTTCGAACCGAAATTCGCGATCGGAACCAGTGCGGTGCGGATGCTGAGCGGAACATAGCCGGTTTCATGCTGCATGACATGGCCGCACTCGTGCGCCGCGACTGCGACCGCGGCCACCGAGGTGGAACCGTACACAGAATCCGAAAGATTCACGGTTTGTGTAGCAGGATTGTAATGGTCTGTCAGATTCCCCGCAACATGCTGCACAGTCACATCACTAACACCGTTTCTCCGCAGGATTTCCTGCGCCACCTGCGCCCCGGTCATGCCGCAGGCACTTCTGGTCCTAGCGTAGCGGTTATAGGTCGACGTTACGTGCGAGCTCGCGAAAATGCAAAGCAGAGCGCCGATCATCACCAGAATATAGGTCCAGTCAAAGCCGTAATACATCATCGCTTATACCCGCCGGGCCGTTCCCAGCATTTCTCCTTCCCGCACATGCGTACCCAGAAGAAAATCATGGACTTGCATTCTCTTCTTGCCTTCCAGCTGAATCTCATGGAGGATCAGTTCGCCGTCGCCGCAGGCGATCCGGATTTCGTCCTTCGTCACTGCTGTCACTGTTCCGGGGGCCGCTCCGCGCGGAGAAGCCTTGGCCGAAGCGCTCCAGATTTTCAGCATTTTTCCTTCATAATATGTGTACGCGGAGGGCCATGGATTGAGCCCCCGGACCAGCCTGCCGATCTCTGCGGCCGGCCTTCCAAAATCAATCAGGCCGTCTTCTTTCTTCAGCATCTTAGCGTAGGAAGAGCCTTCCGCGGACTGCGGCTTACGGGTAAGTGTTCCCTCTTCCAGCAGATCCAGAGCTTTTAAGATCAGCGGCCCGCCCATTGCGGAGAGTCTGTCATAGAGTGATCCCGCGGTTTCCTCCGGTTGCAGCGCCGTTTCTTCCTGCAGCAGAATATCCCCGGTATCCAGGCCCTTGTCCATCTGCATGATGGTCAGCCCGCTCTTCTCCTCTCCGTTTATGACCGCCCACTGGACCGGCGCCGCGCCGCGGTATTTCGGAAGCAGCGATCCGTGGATGTTCAGACAGCCATACCCAGGAATGTTCAGAAGCTCCTCTGACAGAATCTGTCCGTAAGCCGCGACAACGATGACATCCGGCTGCTCCCTCCGAATCCGTTCGACGGCTTCTTCATTCTTAACTTTTGCCGGCTGGAAAACCGGAATTCCTAAGGAAACCGCGCAGCTTTTCACTGCGGACATCGAAAGTTTTCCGCTTCTACCTTTCGGTTTGTCAGGCTGCGTGACGGCAAGTGTTATTTCATGCCGGGAATCCGCAAGCGCCTGAAGCGCCGGTACGGCAAAATCCGGCGTTCCCATAAAAACAACTCTCATTCTTGTGTCTCTTCCTCTTCTTCCGCGTAAAGCTCTTCGTTATCAATCAGGCCGCCTTCCGCAATTTCGGAATACAGGTGACCGTCCAGATGATCGAACTCGTGGCACATGCAACGCGCGAAAAGCTCGGTTCCCTCGATTTCAAACGGCTTCATATCCTCGTCGTACGCCATTGTTTTGACGTAAGCGGGGCGCTTTACCCAGCCGGATTTGCCGGGAATCGACAGACACCCTTCATAACCTTCCTGCTCGCCGCTGGTTTCAACAATCTGGGGATTGATAAAAACATGCGGCTCGTTCTGCTCGGGCGAAACATCAATGACCACAATGCGCTTTAGAATGCCGACCTGCGGAGCCGCAAGGCCGACACCGCCTGCCTCATACATAGTCTCTTTCATGTCCGCAATCAGCTCCTTCAGCCTCGGCGTCATTTCAGTGACCGGTTTTGCTTTCTTATTGAGAATCGGATCTCCGATCTCACGGATCTGTCGTACTGCCATCATTCACCTCATCATTCAATACGGATTCACCGGGTCAAAATCAAACTGAACCATGGTATCCGCACACATTTTGTCTTCTGCCGCCGCAAGGCACAGCGCCTCAACGGCATCTTTACAATCGATTAGTGTAGCATATTTTTCACTTTTTATATAGAGCACGTACCGGTAGGTGTCTTTGATGCGGCTGACCCGGGCGGGCGCGGGGCCGATCAGAAGCAGTCCCGTCGCTCTGTTCTCCGCGATGTGGTCCAGCTTTTCCCGAATCCGTCCGCACAGATACTGTGCATGATCATCCGTTTTCGCGCTGATCTGCACCGCGAGCATATGATGTACAGGAGGATAAAGAAGCGCTTTCCTGTACGCAAGCTCCTCGTTATAAAACCCCGCGTAATCCTGCGCCGCCGCGTACTGCACGGCGTAATGCTCCGGCTCATAAGTCTGAATCACAACGTCTCCTTCCCGTTCGCCGCGGCCGGCACGCCCGGCCGCCTGGGTAAGAAGCTGGAACGTCCGTTCTGCCGCACGGTAATCATTTGAGTACAGGGAAAGATCCGCGAGAAGAATTCCCATCAGAGTTACCTTGGGGAAATCATGTCCTTTGACAATCATCTGTGTCCCCAGCAGAATGTCCGCCTCTTCATTGGCAAAAGCACTCAGGATTTTTTCGAAGCTTCCCTTTCCCGTCGTTGTATCTGCGTCCATCCTGAGTATCCGCGCTTTCGGATATTCCTTTCGAAGCGCCTCTTCGATCTGCTCCGTGCCCGCGCGGAAGCCCGCGATATACCTGGAACCGCATTCGGGGCAGATCCGGACCGCCGGCTGTTCGTATCCGCAGTAGTGGCAGACCAGCCGTCCGCCGCGGTGCAGGGAAAGCGCAACATCGCAGTGCGGACACTTCATCACATGTCCGCAGCTTCTGCAGGATACAAAACCGGAATACCCTCTCCTGTTCAGGAACAGCATCGACTGTTCATTCCTTGAAAGCCGGTCTTCGAGCTTCTCCCGAAGCGGTCTGGAAAGGATTGACTTGTTTCCCCTTCGAAGCTCTTCCCGCATATCCGCGATCACGACATGTGCGGGAACGCCGCCGGTCGGCCTGCTTGTCAGTGTATACAGGCGATAGTCTCCTCTTTTCGCGTGGTAATAAGAATCCAAAGAGGGTGTGGCGGAGCCGAGTACAAGAACCGCGCGATGCATCGAGGCAATCGCCCGCGCAACGTCTCTTGCGTGGTATTTGGGCATGCTTTCATTTTTATAACTTGCTTCGTGTTCTTCGTCAATGACAATGACGCCGATATTTTGAAACGGCGTAAACAGGGAAGATCTGGGGCCTATGATCACATCGATTTCACCGCGTCTGGCCCTCTCGAACTGATCGCTCTTTTCCCCCTCCGAAAGCTGGGAGTTCATCACGGAAACCCGGCTCCCGAAATGCCTGTAGAAGCGCAGCAGCGTCTGATAAGTCAGTGAAATCTCCGGAATCAGCATGATCGCCTGCCGGCCCTGTTTCACGATCCTTTCGATAATCGAGATGTAGACCTGTGTTTTGCCGCTGCCGGTAATACCGTAAATCAGGGATGTAAAGGGTACTTTTCTGCCTTCCTGCAGTGCCGTGAAATCGGACAGAACGCCGTTTACCGCTGTCCTTTGCTCATCATTTAATATCAGGATGTCGTTTCCGACAGTGAGCTCGCCGACCGGATTCCTGAGCGATGTCGTCACATCCACCTTCAGTATGCCGGCTTTCTCCATCGAAAGCAGCGTCTTCGACGGTATATGAAGCTTCCCGGTAATCAGGGAATAAGGCTGTTCACGAACTGCCAGAAGACTTTCCAGTACCCTTGCTCTCGCGACCTGATGCTTCTTCTGACAGAACGCCAGCTGACGGAGCGCTTCCTCCTTCGTAAGAAGAAGCCGGACCTGTTTGTTCTGCAGCGGCTGTACATGCTTTCTCGCGGGAAGAACGGTTTTCAGTGCGGTGATCATCGTGCCGCCATAACGCCGTTTCATCCAGGCGGCAAGACGCACCGCTTTATATTCATCGTCTGCTTCTGCCGCCGCCAAAACGGCTGCGATTTCCTTGATCCTGCCCTCGTCCATGTCCGCGCGTCCCGGGAAGCCCACAACATAGCCCTTGCGCGGCGTATTGCCCCTGCCGAACGGCACCTGAACAAAACTTCCGAGCCGCAGCTTATCCTGCAGCCCGGAAGGGATACGATAGGTAAACGGATGGTCCAGTCTGCCCTTGGATATATCAATGATAATTTCAGCGTACCTGTGCATCTTCTCTCAGAATATCCTGAATAATTACACGCTCATCCATCGGATATTTCTTTCCTTTGATTTCCTGATAATCCTCGTGGCCTTTGCCCGCAAGAACGATGATATCACCCGGCTGCCCGTGATGAATTGCATATGCGATGGCTTCTTTTCTGTCCGGGATTGTAATGTATTTGCCCTCTGTTCTGGAAATTCCCGTCACAATATCGGCAATGATATTCATTGGCTCTTCAAACCTGGGATTGTCCGATGTAATAATCGTAAAGTCGGAAAGCTTTCCGGAGACTTCGCCCATTTCAAAGCGGCGCAGCCGGCTCCGGTTTCCGCCGCAGCCGAACAGCGTGACCAGTCTTTCCGGGTGATATTCACGCAGCGCTTTTAACAGACTCTCGAGCGCGACGGCGTTGTGCGCGTAATCGATCATCAGCGTGAAGCTGTCGCTGACTCTGACCAGCTCGATTCTGCCCTTTACGTGCGCGTTTAGAAGCGCGTCCTGAATCTTCTCCGCCGGGACGCCGAAATGGCGGCAGATCGCAATCGCGCAGAGCGCGTTGTAAACGCTGAAGCGGCCGGGTGTCGGCACTTCCGCATGAAACTTCATAAGGCCTTCCGCGTCAAAACTGATCCCCAGCTCGCCCGGCTTGCGAATCAGCTGCAGGTCATCCGCATACAGATCATTCGAGGTTGCAAGTCCGAATGTCTCGACGCTGCAGGTGTGCCCTTCGAGTATATCCTTTACATGCGGATCATCTCCGTTTACGATTCCTGTCCTGCACTGTCGGAACAGAAGCCCTTTGCAGTGCATGTAATCTTCAAACGAAGCGTGCTCGTTCGGTCCGATATGGTCGGGCGAAATGTTCGTGAAAACGCCGATGTCAAACAGTATGCCCGCCGTCCGCTTCTGCATGAGAGCCTGCGAGGAAACTTCCATGACAACGGCCTGCACACCGGCGTCGGCCATCTCGCGGAGCGTTTTCTGCAGCGCAAGAGATTCCGGTGTCGTATTATTTGCCGGCATATGTTTGTCATGATAGACCGATTCAATGGTTCCGATCAGGCCGGTGTCAACGCCCGCGTGCTGCAGGATGGCGCGGACAAGATAGGTCGTTGTCGTCTTCCCCTTGGTGCCGGTTACGCCGATCATGCGAAGACTCCTGGCGGGATATCCATAAAAGGCCGCACTGATAAGAGCCATTGCGAGTCTGGTATCCTTTGTCCTCACAATGACAGGCTGCGCCTGCCTTGCAGGTGCAAGGTCGACATTCCTCGAGACAACGAGAACCGCGGCTCCCGCGTCTGCCGCCATCTGCGCAAAGTCATGCCCGTCGCTGTTCGCTCCTGGAATGCAGAAAAACAGCTTCCCCGAAGACACCTGCCTCGAATCATTTGTAATACCGGTGATCTCTGTCCGGAGAGCGGCAGCCGTCTCTTTCTCCGAAGCCTCATTTCCCAAGGCATCGGTAATTCTATAATCCAGTTCTTTCACAAGACTTGCAAGTTCCATCTCCGCTTCCTCATTCATTCTTTCGTTTTTTTAGATAGACTTAATAGTTTTTAGAGAATCATTATCCCGCGTACATATTCCGAACACATTCGTCGTGTATATTATAAATCAAGATAGTAATAACTCACTATCTCCCCCCTCATAAGAAAAGAAGTAAGAGCGCTCCGTGCAAACGGGGCGCTTTTGCTGTCTTCACGCATTCCCGATAATACGGTATGCCCGGATCACAAACTGCAGGTTCTCCTCGCCGCGGAAAACATTGATCTGCGGATAGTATACCACATGGCAGATTCTGTCATGCCCGTCCCGCAGATCCGGCGCTGAAAAATCCCTGTCAAACAGAATCATCCTGACTCTCTGCCCGCTTTCCTCGATTCCTGTAAGCTGCAGAACATTCTGCGCCTTCCCGACGATCCTGTCCAGATGCAGCAGAAGATTTCTTACGACGAATAATGGTTTCGCGTTTTTCTCTCCAGTAGGCTCTAACAGATCCAGCTCGCGCACAAAATCCGGGGTGACGCCGGAAGGAGGCAGCACCATATCGATACGCAGCGTATCTTCCATCTCTTCATCGGTAAGACTGCACTGCGCGTTCAGGCGTCTTCGAAGCTCTTCCTCATTTTCGCGAAGCAGCGAAACGCCGGCAGCTCCCTGATGACCGCCGTAAGCAAGCAGCAGATCGCTGACTTTATGCAGTTCTTCAAAAAGATTATAAGCGTCCACTGACCTTCCAGAGCCCTTGAGGACACGTTTGTCTTTCATAGACGGCGTCAAAACAATGACCGGCCGCATATACTTCTCCCGGAGTCTTCCGGCGACAATACCGGCAAGCGCTTCGTGGCACTCTTCCAGTCGTACAACGAGAACGCGGTCTGTTTTGCCGGTCTCCCGCCTCCTCGCATCGATCAGAGTACAGGCAGCAACGGTGTTCTCCTCGGTCATGGATTTTCGCTGCTCGTTCAATCCGCATAAAGCGAGTGCTCTTTCCCTCGCGCGCAGATCATTCGGTTCGAGAAAAAGCTGCAGGGCAAGGTCTGCTGTCTGCAGTCTGCCCGCGGCATTAATACAGGGGCCGATGACAAAGCCGGCATGATAGGTACCAAGCGGCTGGTCCGAAAGGCCGGCAGCTGCCTTCAACGCCAGAAGTCCCGTATTCTTCGGATTCTGCGCTTCCAGAAGGCCGCATTTTACAAGAATCCGGTTCTCATCAATCAGCGGCATAACGTCACAGACCGTCGCAATTCCGCAGAACGAAAGGAGTTCCCGCAGAACACGCTGTTCTTTCGTATCCCTGTCTGTTTCCGGCAGAGAAATGTCCGGCCGATCAAGAAGAACCTGTGCGAGCTTGAAAGCAACCGCCGCTCCGCAAAGATCCCGGAAAGGATAAGGGGTAAAACCCTGAACCGCGGGATACTTGGGCTCCACGATCGCGTCTGCAGGAGGATAGATATATCTTTTACTGCCATTTTCCTCCGTATACGGGATCTCGTGATGATCCGTCACAATAACCGTAATGCCTGCTTCCTTCGCTGCGCGCAGCGCCTTGGCTGCCGCGATACCGTTATCACAGGTAATGATCGTGTCAACGCCGTCCGCTGCGGCTTCCTGAACAAGCCGTTCGTTGATCCCGTATCCGTCGCGGATTCTTTCCGGCAAACGGACGTCGCAGTCCGCGCGAAGAAACGAAAACGTGCGGAATAAGATATAAGAGGAACAGACGCCATCGGCGTCATAGTCACCGATAATGCGGATTTTTCTCCCGTCCCGGATTTTCTGCTGCAGAATATGAACAGCTTTGTCCAGATCGTGCAGGAGCGAAGGATCATACAGATCTTTCATGCTGCCGAATAAATACCGCTTTGCCTGTGCACTGTCCATGACGCCCCGGTTTCTCATAAGGCATGCAAGATAAACGGAAACGCCGCAGTCTTTCGCGATCGCCTGAAAATCCGCATATTTGCGGAGTAGTATCCATTTAGCCATATTGCTGATTCAATCACACCTTTCCGTCTTTTCCGCCGGGCAAAACCGTGAAGCCGCTACCCTTATGATAATTGAAGGCAGTCCCCTGTGCCGCTTCTTGCGACGGGGACTGCCTTATCTTTATCTCTCAGAAATCTGTAAGTCCGTCAGACGACGGTCTTCTCCCTGATTTTCTTTTCGCGGTCGGCCTTGCGCTGCTTCCTGTCCGCAGCGGCCTTCTGCGCCTGATACCTGCCGGAATCGTCATGTCCGGGTTTGAAGTGCTTCCGCAGAACGAACCAGAGCGCACCGGTGATACATACGGAAGAATAGGTTCCGCAGATGATGCCTGCCATAATCGGAAGCGCGAACTCCCTGATCGAGGATACGCCCAGAATGAACAGTGTAAATACCATAAAGAACGTCGTCAGGGATGTGAAGATGGATCTCGAAAGCGTATCCGTAATACTTCTGTCCACAAGCTCCATCAGATCCTGATCTTTTCTGCGGGCTGCGAGATTCTCACGGATCCGGTCGAAGATAACGATCGTCGCGTTAATCGAGTAACCTACAATCGTCAGCATGCAGGCAATGAAGGTTGAGCCTACGCTGATTCGAAGCACCGCGTAAACCGTGAGAACTACAAGGACATCGTGTGCGAGCGCCAGAACTGCCGACGCGCCGAAACGCATATCCTTGAACCGGAACCAGATATACAGCAGCATCAGAGCAAGAGCTACAATCACGGCCTCCAGTGCGTCTTTCTTCATCTCTCCTGAAACCGTGGAACTGATTGTCTCTGCTGTAATCTTATCTTCCGAAACACCGAAGCCGCTCTTCAGTTTCTGGTTCAAATCTTCACGCTCGCTGACATCGAGGGTTCTCGTCTTGAAGATAACGGAATTTCCGCCGGCAACCTTCTGCACCTGCACATTCGCGTCTCCGGTTACGCCTTCGAATACCGGAACAACCTGCTCATCCAGCTCTTTCAGCGAATAGTCCTTGTCGAACGTGACATTCGTTGAAGTGCCGCCGACAAAATCCAGACTGTAATTGAGTGCTCCGATACCATTCGCGTGATTTACCCCCATCGTTACCCAGCCGGTTACAATGCAGAGCAGTGAAACCGCGAAGAAGATCTTTCTCTTCTCAACGAACGCAATCGTCTTTCTCTTCCTGCCGACACCGTAAAGCTTCTTGTCCCGAAGGCCCAGTACATAGAAAATGTTCATGAACCACTTGGTTACGAACAGCGCCGTAAACATCGAAAGAATAATACCGATTGCCAGTGTCTGCGCGAAGCCGCGGACACTGCCGCTTCCTAAAAGTCCAAGGACAGCCGCCGCGATAAGAGTCGTGACATTGCCGTCGATAATGGCGGAAAGCGCCTTGTTATAGCCGGCGTCAATAGCCGCCCGAACGCTCTTGTTCGCCGCGAGTTCTTCCCGTATTCTCGCAAAAACAATAACGTTCGCATCCACGGCCATACCGATCGAAAGCAGGATGCCCGCGATACCGGGCAGTGTCAGTGTTACATTAAAGCCGTTCAGGACAAGAACCATAAGTCCTGTGTAAATCAGCAGTGCGAGCGATGCCGCAAGGCCGGGAAGCAGATAAACTGCGAGCATGAAAACAATGACCATCGCCATGCCGATCACGCCGGCTTTCAGCGAAGTACTGATAGCTTCCTGACCAAGCTGTGCGCCGACAACGTTGGAACGCAGCTCCTTCAGTTCAACCTTCAGGCCGCCGATCCGGATTGTAGACGCCAGATTCTTCGCGTCCTCGATCGTGCTCTCGCCGGTAATGACCGCCTGTCCGCCGGTAATCGCCTGCTGTACCTTCGGAACGCTGATGAACTGTCCGTCATAATAAATGCCGATCGTTTCGCCCTTTTCAAAGGCGCGCTGCGTAGCCTCCGCGAATTTCTTCTTGCCTTCGTCCGTAAAAGTCAGCTCGACGACAATCTGCTTGTTGTTCATATTGTCGGACTGGTAGCCGGCCTGCGCGTTCGCAACATCCGTGCCCTGCAGCACCGCGTCGCCGGTCTTGATAATATCCTTGAGCGATCTGGTGAGAGCATACTGATAGGAAGAATCCAGCTGATAGTTGGCATTGCCGGCATCGTCCGTCTGACGGATAAAATAAAGAGAGCCGGGACGGCCAAGGGCCTGTAAAATCGCGTTTGCGTCTGTTACGCCCGGGATCTCGATGTTGATTCTGTCGTCTCCCTCACGGTAAACCTGCGCCTCCGTGCTGTACTGCTCCACTCTTCGCTGCAGCTTGTAGACGGTATCATCCATATCTTCACTGGACGGCTTTTCCTCTCCTGCCGCCTGATACGTGATGCTGACACCGCCGGCAAGGTCGAGCCCGAGCCTGATGTTGGACATCGCGCCGCTCTTTTCGGACCCGATTCCGAACACTGCCGTATAAATCAGTCCGCATAAAAGAGCCAGAAGCACGATCAGTCCGATGACCGCATTTCTCTTTTTCATAACAATCTCCTTACTATGGGCAGAGTATCCCCGCCCGCAACGGGCCTATTATAACATAGTTCAAAAGCTTGTAAAACCTCTTTCTTCTTAGTAAAATCACAATCACAAGGAGGCAGCCCGGCATAGTTTCAAGGCACACGGACTGCGCAATTACAAAATCAATGAACAACACCGCTTTTGTGGAACTTATCATTCTGATACTGCTGATCGCACTTTCGGCCTTTTTCTCTTCAGCGGAGACAGCGCTTTCTACGGTCAGCCGTGTTTCTTTAAAGACACTTGCCGATGGAGGAAACCGGCGCGCAGCTCTGGTCCTCTCGATTCTTGATCAGTACAGTAAAATGCTCTCCGCAATTCTGATCTGCAACAATGTCGTCAATCTGTCCGCGTCTTCTCTGTCCACCGCCCTGATCATCGGGTATTTCGGTCCGGGTTTTGTCTCCGTCGGGACCGCGGTTCTGACTGTCCTCATCATCTTATTCGGTGAAATTACACCGAAAAATATCTCAAGGATCCGCGCGCAGCAGATTGCCATGCAGGACGCACCGGTTATCCGCACGCTGATGTTCCTCCTGACTCCCGTCATCTTCCTGATTGATCATCTGGCCGCCGGAATCATGAAACTGCTCGGCGTTGACCTGAACCAGAAAACCGCTCTTACCGAAAGTGAACTGAAAACCTATGTCGAAGTCGGCCGCGAGGACGGTGTCATCGAAAACCGCGAGAAGAAAATCATTTACAACGTCTTTGATTTCGGAGATTCGATCGCGCGCGATATCATGGTGCCCAGAATCGACATGGCCTGTGTCTCCTCCTCCGCCACCTATAACGATGTCATGAACACTTTCCGCCGGGAAATGTTCACCAGGCTTCCTGTATATGAAGAGAATAACCAGGATCACATCATAGGTCATCTGAATATTAAGGATCTGGTTCTGCTGCGTGATCCGCAGCATTTCAATATGAAGCGGCTCCTGCATCAGTCCTATTACACATATGAATACAAAAAGACTGCCGATCTGTTAAAGGAAATGCAGCAGCATTCCTACGGCGTTGCTTTTGTTCTGGATGAATATGGCAACACAATCGGTATGATCACGCTGGAAGATCTGATTGAAGAAATAGTCGGCGATATCCGGGACGAATATGACAAGGATGAGGAAAAACAAATCCGCAAGTACGACGACCTCACCTACCTTGTCGACGGCTCGATGAGCCTGGATGATGTCAATGACGCGATCGGAAGCACCTTCTCTTCCGAAGACTATGATTCGATCGGAGGACTGATCATCGAGCAGCTCGAGCGCCTGCCGCAGAACGGCGAGTCTGTCACGCTCCAGGATGGAACTGTTCTGACGGTAAAGGGAATCCGCCGAAACCGGATCATGAAGGTTCTGATCCACCTTTCAGTTCTTCCTGTGAAAGATGAAGACAGCGGAGAAAAGAAAGAGGAAGAAACCGCAGGTCAGTCTGCCGGACAGCCTTCCGTCCCGGAAAAGGCACAGCGGTGAACGCAATGGAAATCCGGATTTACAGTGAGGAACTGCGCGGACCTGCCGCACCCGGAAAAGAAAAGCAGGCGCAGATAAAGCATCTGCAGAAAGAGCTTCTGCGAAAGGCTCTGCGGGATACCGGAATATACTTCGCAGAACAGGAAGAACTGCCGCAGGTCCTGCATACAGCGTACGGAAAGCCATATTTTCCGTTCCTTCCGGATTTTCACTATAATTTCAGCGATTCCGGACGTTTTGTTGTACTGGCTGCTTCCAGAAAGGGTCCGGTCGGGATTGACCTTCAGCAGATTGTCCCGGTGCATGCAGGGATAGACAGAATGGCAGCGCGTTTTTACACAAGGGAAGAGGCGGACGCACTGTCGGCCATCTCCGGCGCTGCGGATAAAGAGCGAATGTTTTTCCGGCTGTGGACCATCAAGGAAGCTTATTTAAAATTTCTCGGTATCGGACTCTCCGGCGGAATGAACCGTTATTCTCTTCGTTTTACCTCTCCTGCAGAGGGAGAAATTCTGCCGTACAGCGACGCGCCTGCAGGCGTATATGAAAAAGCCTCCTTCCGCTGCCTTACGGCTCCGGAAGAAGGCTATCTTATGACGATTGTATATTAATACTTAATTCTCTTCGTCTTCGGTGGCAGTAGTCCTGATATGCAGCTCTTCCAGTTGTTTTTCGGTAACCTCGGAAGGTGCGCCCATCATAATATCCTGTGCATTCTTGTTCATCGGGAACGGAATGACTTCACGGATCGAATCCTCGCCCGCAAGTAACATGACCATACGGTCAACGCCGGGCGCAATGCCCGCGTGCGGCGGCGCGCCATAGCAGAACGCGTTGTACATTGCAGGGAACTTCTTCTTCACATCCTCTTCGCCCAGTCTGACAAGCTCGAAAGCCTTGACCATGATTTCGGGATCATGGTTGCGCACCGCGCCGGAAGAAAGTTCTACACCGTTGCAGACAAGATCATACTGATCCGCCGTAATCGTGAGCGGGTCAATCTCGCCACGCTCGGCGGCAAGCAGTGTATCGAGGCCTCCCGAAGGCATCGAGAACGGATTATGGCAGAATTCCAGTTCTCCGGATTCCTCTCCGATTTCGTACATCGGGAAGTCGACAATCCAGCAGAACGCATACTGCTCCTTATCCATGTGGCCGGGTACTGCGGCTCCGAATGTTTTGACGAGAACACCGGCTGTCTTCTGGGCAAGTGTCTTCTTACCTGCGGAAATTCCGACGAAATCACCGGGGGCAAGGCCAAGCTTCTCCTTTACCACGTCTGCGACCGGCGATACAAACTTGGAGATACCTCCGACAAACGCTCCGTTCTCATCGACGCGGAACCAGTAAGGCTTGCTGCCGGCCTGCACTTCCACATCAGAAAGAAGCCTGTCGATTACCTTCCGGCTGCCCTGGAAGCCGGATACAACGACTGCCTTGACAACATTTCCCTCAAACGGGCCAAAACCGCAGCCGCCGAGGACTTCGGTCGCATCCTGCACCGTCAGGTCAATCCGCAGGTCCGGTTTATCGGAACCGTATTTCTCCATCGCTTCCAGATAAGGAATCCGTTTGAACGGTGCGCTGCTCGCTCTGTTGTATTTGCCGAATTTAGCGAATACCGGCGGCAGAACATCTTCAAGTACCGCAAAAACATCTTCCTGCGTCGCAAACGCCATCTCCATATCCAGCTGATAGAACTCTCCCGGAGAACGGTCGCCTCTGGCGTCTTCGTCACGGAAGCACGGCGCGATCTGGAAATAACGGTCGAAGCCTGCTGTCATAAGCAGCTGCTTGAACTGCTGCGGTGCCTGCGGCAGCGCGTAAAATTTTCCGGGGTGCTTACGTGCGGGCACAAGATAGTCTCTCGCGCCTTCCGGAGAAGACGCGGTCAGAATCGGCGTTGTGATCTCGAGGAAGCCATGCTCTGTCATAGCCTGCCGGAGCGCGGCTACAACATTGCATCTTAAGATGATGTTCTTCTTGACCTCGGGATTACGAAGATCAAGATATCTGTACCGGAGTCTTGCGGTTTCGTCCGCCTCTCTTGAGTGATTGATTTCAAACGGAAGCTCATTATAACGGCAGCGGCCCAGAACGGTTACACTGTCCGGAACTACTTCGATTTCGCCGGTTGCCTGCTTCGGGTTCTTGGAGCTGCGTTCCCGGACAACACCGGTTACGCTGATCGTTGATTCCTTTGTGATCTCCTTGAATTTCTTCATCATTTCTTCGGTTTCCGCGACAAGCTGTGTCGTGCCGTAGAAATCGCGAAGGACGATGAATGCCAGATTTGCGGATACAATCCGCATATTCTCAAGCCAGCCGGAAAGCTGCACTTTCTTACCGGCATCGCCGATGCGGAGTTCTCCGCATGTATGAGTACGATTCTGCATATTAATCTCCTGCGTTATGGCTGCGCTGCGTTTCTTTCCGCCGACTTTTCGGTCAGCGCAAGAGGACGCGCTTATTCCCTCGGGGACGCGTAGAACTCCTCGAAGCTTTCATAACCCTGCTCCGTCAGCTGCTGCTTCTGGAACTTCTTGTTCTTGTTCATGCGGACAACAAGCACGTCATTTCCGGCTGCGCGGTCTTTCTGCGCTGCGCGGATCGCTTCAAGAAGCTGCTTCGAAGGCAGATTCTTCTCCAGAAGATAAGCCTTCTTCCGCGCGCTGCCGGGAACCTTGAACACCTGTTCCATAAGAAGCAGGATAATCCGCTCAAAGCCGATTGAAAATCCGCAGGCAGGAACATCCTTTCCGGTGAACTTGCCGACCATGCCGTCATAGCGTCCGCCACCGCCCGCGCTGATTCCAAGCTCCGGCATGGCAATCTCGAAAATTGTACCGGTGTAGTAGCTCATGCCGCGGACAATCGTGGGATCAAAGACCATACGGAACTGTGCTTGTTTTGCCGCTTCCACTGTCTCTACAGTTTCCCGCAGGGTCGGGATGACGTCTTCTTCAATAAAGCCGCCGAGCCTGTCTTCAAGAAAGGCAAGCTTATCATCCGCTTCTTCCAGCCCTTCGAAAAGCGCCGCATACGTATCTATGGCCTTTTCGGGAAAGCCCTGCTCTTCGAGGTCTTTCTTCACGCCGTCAAGACCGATCTTGTCCATCTTGTCCAGGCTGATGAACACTTCATCAAAACGATCTTCCGGAAAGCCGGAGCAGGCAGCCATCGCCTTTAAAATGCGGCGGTCATTGATTCTGATCTGGAAGTTCTCAAATCCAAGTCTCCCAAGCGTTGTTGTCGTCGCAAGAATCAGTTCGATCTCCGCGAGGTTTGTAGGTTCTCCGATAATATCAATATCACACTGCATGAACTGGCGGTATCTGCCCTTCTGCGGCCGGTCCGCGCGCCATACATTTCCCATCTGCAGTGCCTTGAACGGTACCGGCAGTTCGTTTTCGTGATTGCTGTAATACCGTACCAGCGGAACAGTGAGATCATAGCGGAGTCCGCCGTCTACAAGGTCGGCCTCGCTCTTTACGTCGTCCAGACGCAGCTTTTCTCCGCGCTTTAAAATCTTGAAAATCAGTTTTTCGTTGTCTCCACCGGATTTGGATGTCAGGTTTTCGATGCTCTCGACACATGGCGTCTCGATTCTCTGAAATCCGAATTCCGCATAGGTCTTGCTGATGACGGAGATACAGTACTCGCGGATCTCCATCTCCTCCGGCATGATATCCTTCATACCGGTGACCGGTTTCTTCTTCAGTGCCATAGATTTTCCTCTTCTCTTCCGGCTTCCTTTTTCATCGAAGCATTCATTTCAAACATTGAAATCATACTATCATTCCGGTGAATTTTCAATCAGCATATTCGGGGAAGCCCCTCTCCATACAAAGGCCCGAGAATGCGCGTGCCGCCGATGCCGGTATGCAGAAGGAGGATCGGAGATTCTCCGGCCTCCGGTTCCCGTACCGATCCGATCAGAGCCGCTTCTTCTCCGTATCTGCATGCGCGTATGATTTCAAGAGCTTCCTGTGCTTCCTTCTTCGGAACAAACAGCACCATTTTGCCTTCATTTCCCATATAAAGAGGGTCCAGCCCGAGAATACCCGCAAAAGACGTAACTTCCGGTGAAACCGGTATGTCCTGTTCCTCCAGCCCGATTACTTTTCCGGAAGCCCCGGCCAGCTCATTTAAAACGCCCGCAAGCCCTCCGCGGGTTACATCCCGCATCTCATGCACATGCAGTCCGCGATCGAACAATGCTTCTGCCATCTCCGATAACGGCGCGTTATCACTTCGAATAGAGTGCGCCATTTGCAGACGGCAGCCAAGAATCGCCGCGTGATGGTCTCCGAGCCTCCCCGAGACAAGGACCTGATCGCCTGCCTGAATACCGGACGGCAGGAGTCTTTGCACTCCGGCCCGCATAAAACCGACGCCAGCGGTATTGATCATCAGGCCTCCCTCTGCATCCCCGCGGTTTTCAATCACCTTGGTGTCTCCTGCCGCAACCAAAACACCGGCCTCTTCTGCCGTATCTGCCATGGAACGCACAATCTGTTCGAGTTTCTCCAGGGGCAGCCCTTCTTCGAGAATGAAGCCGCAGGTCAGATACTGTGGAACCGCACCGCTCATTAAAAGATCATTGACCGTGCCGCATACACACAGCCGTCCGATATCGCCGCCGGGATAAATGTAAGGTGTTACGACAAAAGAGTCTGTTGTGACTGCCAGCTCGCTGCTTCCCGGAACAACCGTGGAGTCTTCCATCTGGGAAAGGTAGCTATTCCCAAGATATTTTGCGAAAACAGCTTCAATCAGACGGCTTGTCTCTTCACCTCCGCTGCCATGTGCCATTGTGATCCGTTCCATGATCCTGCCCGCCTCCTGTTCTATCCCTTCTGCCGCTCCTTAAGATCCTGCGACAGTGCCTTGGAAAATCTTTCAGCTTCGAATTCCTGCTGCCGTAAAATGGTTGAAACAGCTGCCTTCCTGCGATACCATGCAGGCGCCTTTCGGTTCCCGCGGCGTGCATGCCCTGCCAAACATCGGACACTCTTCCGGCAGGATCTTTCCCGTCAGAACATCGGCGCACCGGCAGCCGGTGCCGGTTCTGTCTTCAATGAGGTTTTCGGAACCCGCATCCAGGTTCTCATACTCTTTCCGCAGCACCATACCGCTTCCCGCAATAACGCCAAGTCCTCTCCATGCAGCATCACACGGGCGGAAAATACGGAGCACCGCTTCCTGCGCGGCCATGTTTCCCTCTTCCCGTACAACCTGCGGATAATAATTTCGAACAAGTGGCTCTCCAGCGCTTTTCACAAGTGTGTAAATAGAAGCCAGCAGAGTCTCTCCGGTAAATCCCGAGACTACAAACGGCAGACGATACTTATCCGCGAGCATCCTGTAAGCCGCATAGCCGGAAACCGCGCAGACATGCCCCGGTGCGATAAAGCCTGTGATCCTGCTGCCTCCGTTTGTGTCATTTGCCCGGCAGAGTCTGTCTATGACGGCCGGCATTGTTTTGAGACTGGTTAAGAGTTTTATGTTTCGGATCTTCCGCCGCGCTGCTTCCTCCAGAAGGAGCGCATACACAGGCGTTGTCGTCTCGAAACCGACGGCCGCGAAAATGTGCGTATGCTCCGGGTCTTTTTCAGCCGCGTCCAGCATGTCGAGAGGCGAATACACCATCCGGACGCGTGCGCCGTCCGCCTTCGCCATCGAAAGGCTCTTCTGACTTCCCATAACGCGCAGCAGATCGCCGAAGGCATAAATTATGTTGGACGGGTTCATTGCAAGCGTAACCAGCTTGTCAATGTACGCGGTCACGGTAACACAGACGGGACAGCCGGGCCCGGAAATCAGCCGGATATGCTCCGAAAGCATCGAAGGAATGCCCAGATGCATAATGGCAGCCGTGTGCGTTCCGCAGACCTCCATGATTTTTATATCGGGGCCGTCATAGTTTTTCAGAAAGGATTTGATATTGTCGAGTTCTCTCATCTGCCTGCGTTTTCCTTCCCGTTACCTGCTTCCTCTGCAGCTTCTGCAGTATACGGTTTTGAATGTCCTTCGATTTCCGCGATATCATTGAAAATGCTTTCCAGCGCCTTTGCTTCGTCCTCCGGAAGAACCTGCAAAACACAGCCTGCATGCACGAGGACATGATCCCCTTCCCTGACAGGCAGAAAGCCGGTTCGCGCGTTCAATACGGTGCCCGCAAAATCCACAACCGCCTCTCTTCCTTCATCTTTCAGTGCAATCACCGTTCCCGGATATGCCACACACATAAAATTCACCTCATATTTCCACACCATCCTGCCGGGACAGCAGGATTCCTGCGAGATACGCCTGCCCGAGCGCGATACCGCCATCGTTTCCGGGCACCTGTTCGTTCCTGTACACGGAAAGGCCCTTCCCCGACAGCATCTGGATCAGCGCCTTCGTGAGAATTCTGTTCGTAAAAGTGCCGCCGCCCAGCGCGATCTTTTTCTCTCCCGTGATATGGGATAAGGAAACCACCACTTCCGCGGAAGCGTATGCCACTGCCAGATGGAAATAATACGCGGCTTCCTCTGTGGAAAGTCCCGACCTCCGCATGGCTAAAAGGCCCTGTATCAGCTGCCCCGCACGGATCATCCGCATACCATCCGCGGACACGTCTGTTAGATTTCTAAAGTATCGCAGCATTCTGGCGATATCGCCTTGCAGCGTTCCTGCACAGTCCGTCGCTTCCGCACAGCCGCGACCCCGGTCTGCGGCATTCTCGAGCTCCGCTGCGCACTCTCCCTCATATCCGTTTCGATGCGCGATATCAAGGATTGCGGCAGCTGCGTCAAAAAGTCTTCCCATGCTGGAGCTTTGATAAACGCCGATTCCCGCGCGCAAGGCCGCAGCTGCCGGACGCAGCTCTTCCGGAATATCCTCTTGCCGCACGGCTCCAGCATCCAGTTTGTAAAACAACGCGGCAAGATCCGCGTTCCTGCTGACCGCATCGCCGCCGCACATATTGACCGGCGAAAGGCACCCCAGTCTTGTAAAATCCGCACCTTCGCAGTACAGGAATTCGCCGCCCCAGACCGATCCGTCACTGCCATAGCCGGTGCCGTCCATGATCACGCCGATACAGGAGCGGAGTCCGTGTTCCGCCATAACCGATGCCGCGTGCGCATGGTGGTGCTGTACGTAAAAAAGTGGAACGCCTTCTTCCTCCGCGCGCTTTTTTGCGTAAGCAGAGGAAAAGTACGAAGGATGCAGATCACAGACGACCGCGTCCTCCCGGGCATCAAATACCTGTTCCAGATCATCTATACCTCTGGCATAGTTTTGCAGTACTTCATAATCCGAGAGATCGCCGTAATACTGCGAGGGAATGACTCTTCCGTTTCTTCTGACCGCGAAAGCTGCCTTTAAATCCGCACCGCAGGCAAGAATCGTCTTTCCGCCGGTGTCATACGCTCCTTTGACAGAGCTTTCTTCAAGGAAAACCGGCATCGGCACATAGCCCCGGCTCCTGCGGATCATCTGCACGCTGCCGCAGTTCATGAAGACAACGGAGTCGTCCAAAGGCCGCAGAATCTGCCGCGCGTGATAATAAACTCCATCCGGCGCATCGCCGCCTTGAAATTTCAAAGAGAAAAACTTCACATCATCGATGGGAATCGGAGAACCCGATAGGTTCGCACTGGTCACGACAAGAGGTCCTGTCTCTTTGCAAAGCATCTCATGTACACCGGAAGACGGAAGGAACGCGCCAAGATATCTGCTGTTTCCGCTGACATTGAAGGCAAAGCGTTTGTCCTTGCAGCCTGCACTTTCCAGAAGCACAATCGGCCGCGCCGCGCTCTTGAGAAGCCGCTGTTCCTCCTTGTCTGCGCCGCAATGCGTAAGGACTTCCTCCAGGCTTTCGAACATAACCGCAAACGGTTTTTCTTCCCTGCCTTTCATCGCGCGCAGCCGCGCGACCGTCCCCGGAAGATACGGCGTGCAGAGCAGCTGATAACCGCCGACACCCTTCAGCGCGAGAATACCGCCGCTCTTTAATATCCGGACTGCTTCCGAAAATGCGGTTTCGCCGGAAATCTCCGTGCCTTTTTCCAGGAGCAGCATCTGCGGACCACAGCTGTGACAGGAGATTGTCTGTGCGTGTCTTCTCCTCCCGGAAAGATATTCGGCAGCGCAGGCTCCGCACATCGAAAAGATATCCATGCTCGTTCTTTCCCTGTCATAAGGAAAGTGCTTGAGAATGCTCCATCTTGGTCCACAGGATGCGCAGCTGATCAGAGGGTATCGGAAACGCCGGTCCCGCGCTGACTGCATTTCGCGAAGGCAATCCGGGCAGATGCCGATATCCGGCGTAAAAACATCCAGTTCCCGCGGCCGGTCCTTTTTCGTGCCGCGGCTTTCCAGAATCCGGAATACGTCTCCCGGGGGCAGGATCTGCCCCGAAGACACATTTCTGTCATCTTCCTTCGCAAGCGGCCGGACTGTTACGCGCAGCACCAGGGCTCCCGCCGGTGCGTTCTCCTTCAGCGACTTCGCGTAAGACCTGACAGCCTCTTCCGGGGCGTCTGCGAGGATACGGACGATTCCGCCCTCGTTCCTTACGTTTCCGCGGATCCCGTACTGCTTTGCCATAGCAGCCGCAAAAGGGCGGTACCCTACACCCTGTACCGCCCCCGTAACAATTATTTCATATCTTGCCATAAGAGTTTACTGTTCCGCCGCTTTTGCGGCTGCCGCCTTGGCCGCGGCGATTTTCGCGGCCATCGCTTTCTGCTTCTCTATCTCTTTCGCGATCTGTTCCTCACTGTAGCTGTTGACGATTTCTGTCTTTTCGGGGCCGGGCTCCGTATAGGCATTGTGCATACTCAGGCAATGCACCGGGCAGACTTCCACACACCTTCTGCACTGTACGCAGGAAAACGGCCGGATCTTCCAGGAATACGCCGGCTTCGAAACCGTGATTGCGCTGCTCGGGCATGAACGCATACACATGCCGCAGAGAATGCACTTCGAAATATCATTTTCAATATGGCCGCGGTATCGTTCTTCGTACTGCCGCGGCTGCGCCGGGTATTTCTCGGTTGACGGTTTTGTGAAGAGGTTCTTAAGCGCGTATCCGATATAACTCGTAAAAGCCATTGTACCTTCCTACCTTTCCGTGCAGCTGATGCAGGGATCAATCGTAAGAATCATCATCGCGACATCCGCCAGCTCCGCGCCGATAATAGTTTCGATCAGCCCCGGAATATTGGAATAAGTAGGCGTCCTGTTCCGGTATCTGGTCAGAAATTTCGTTCCGTTTGCCTTCACATAATAGAGTGCTTCGCCTCTTGGCTGCTCTATCCGGACCATACATTCACCGTCGGGATTTCCCTTGAACGGCACAGCGACCTCTCCTTCCGGCATCTTTTCTATGCACTGTTTCACAAGGTCCATGGACTGATACAGTTCTTTAATTCGCACTTCACATCGGGCATAGCAGTCTCCGTCCAGAGAAATGACAGGATCGAACTTCAGTTTCCCATATGCCTCATATCCGGTTGTGCGCAGATCTCTGCGAACGCCGCTTGCGCGAAGGAAAGGTCCGCAGCAGCCGAGTTCGACTGCCCGCTCCGGAGACAGTTTCCCGACGCCCTTCATTCTGGATAAAACATCATGATCCCCCAGAAACGTATCCGTAACAATCCGACAGTCCTTCTCCAGTGAATCCACTGCGTTTCGTATGCTCTCCAGCATCGCTGGTGTAACATCTCTTCGAAGCCCGCCGACTTTATTGACCGAGAAGATGACTCGTCCGCCGGTTGTCAGTTCCAGCTGATCCAGCACTCTCTCCCGCAGCCTCCAGGTCTCCATAAACAAAGACTCAAAGCCGAAAGCATCGCCCAGCAGTCCCAGCCACATCAGATGATTGTGCATCCTTGCGAGCTCCGCCCACATGGTCCGCAGGAACTTTGCTCTTTCCGGAACCTGCAGGTCCATGATGTTCTCGATCGCCTCGACGTATCCGAGGCCATGTCCGAACGAGCAGATGCCGCAGGTTCTTTCGGCAATCAGTACAAATTCCTGAAAGTCGCGTTTTTCCACGAGCTTCTCCAGTCCTCTGTGGACGAACCCGATCGACGGAAGTGCGTCAATAACCTTCTCATCCTGCAAAACAAGATCCAGATGGATCGGTTCGGGAAGGACAGGGTGCTGCGGCCCGAACGGGACAATACTGATTTTCTTGATTGAATTATCTGCCATTATTACTCCTTCCGGCACCGGCAGCGCGCTTACGCGAACGGGAACTGCACACCGGTTCTGAAAAGTTTCCCCTTAAAGTCGTAATTCATCATTTCGATCTGAATGCCGAAAAGATCGTGAATCTCATTCTCATACAGATAGGCGGTTTCAAAAATGCTGGTGATGCTCGGAACTTTTTCTTCGTGTGAAACTGTAACCCGCACGTGCTTCCACTCATAGCCCTTACCGAAAGTATAGAGAATCTCATATCGGTTCTCGGCGACCTTCGTTGCGCAGATCTGCATCAGCCGGAAGTCCTCATAGTGAATCCTCGTGACTTCATCCAGCAGCCTGTCCAGCAGAATGTCTTTCACCTGCATGATCTCTTTACTGCTCATTTTTCCATTCCTCTTCCAGCGCCTTATACTTGGCTGCCTTGGCGGCATCCTCTGCGGCAAGCTGCGCCGCGATACGTGCTTCCTGCGCGGCCAGTGCCTTTCCGTCCCTGATATTGGCAATCGCCCATCCCTTTTCTTCGGGAGGCAGGCCCTGCTTCATGCGCTCTTTTTTCTTCTCCAGAACATCCAGTGCCTTGATAACGCCGTCAATGATCGATTCCGGACGTGCGGCACAGCCCGGCACGTAGACGTCGACCGGAATTACCTTGTCCACGCCGCCCAGAATATTGTAGCAGTCCTTGAAAATTCCGCCGTCGCAGGCGCAGATGCCGACCGCGACAACCACTTTCGGGTCCGGCATCTGTGAATACAGCTGCTGAACAACCATCCGGTTCTGGAAATTAATGCCGCCGGTGATCAGAAATACATCGGCATGTTTAGGGTCTCCGGTATTGATGATACCGAAACGCTCCAGATCATATCTGGGTGTCAGACTGGCCAGCACTTCAATATCACAGCCGTTGCAGCTGGAGCCGTCATAGTGCAGCACCCAGGGTGATTGCTTCATTTTCATGATATGCCTCCTGCACTGTCCTTTTCACGAAAGGGCAGAACGAACCATTCCGTTATCTCGTAAGCGTCAGTATGAGCAGATTGACACCTGCGAAAATAAAGGTCGATCCCCACGACATCCAGAGCATTCTCTCCCAGCGGACACGCGGGAACGTATTGTCCACCAGTGTCATCAGAAAAAGGACCAGCGCCGCGGCTGCGGCCGCTGCGAGAAAACTCAAGGGATTGCCGCAGATAAAGAACATGCCGGTAAAAGTCGCCATCAGAAACAGTTCACACCACTCCGCAACTTCCACATACGCCATAACGCTTCCCGCGATATCCGTTGTGATACCCTTGACCATCTCCTGATGTGCATGATGCGATGTGCTGACATCAAAAGGCGATTTGCGAAGCTCGATCACAAGAATCACCAGAAAGCCCGCGAACATGCCCGGCGTTTTCAGAATCGCCGGCGAAGAAGAATGCAGAATATCCATGACTTTAAAACTTCCGTTAGCCATATAAAATCCGATTGCCATCAGAAGCAGCATCGGTTCCGCACAGGCCATCTGCAGCAGCTCTCTCTGCGCGCTCATATTCGAATACGGCGCACTGGCCGAGAACGCGACAAGACAGAACAGCATCTCCGCGAGCGTCAGCGAAAATACAGCAAGCAGCAGATCTTCTCCTGTGTAGACGATCCAGATGGACAACGCCACAAACATCAGATGGCCGATCACGAGAAATATCTGCAGTCCGTTCATGATGTTGGCGCGTTTTTTCGTCAGCTTGTAAAAATCATAAAACGGCTGCAGGAGCGGCGGCCCCTGTCGTCTCTGCATACGCGCGCCGATCATTCTGTCAAGTCCGGAGAGAATGCCTCCGATAAACGGTGCCGCGAATACGGCAAGAAATCCGATAATAATCCGAACAGTCATGCGACGGCACCTCCTACAATGATGATCATCATGATCACAAGCATTGCCGAAGACAAAATCAGACAGGGCTTCATGATTTTAAGCTCACCGATATAGTCAATCATATACCAGTTCGACATGTAGACACTCTGAACATCACCGTAGGAGTTCAGGAAATGCCGGTCGTCGCCGGCATTGATGCCGGACATGTAAGAACGGGTATTCTGTTCGGTGATGCCATGGGTCTTACGTGCGGTCAAAACACCGGCAGCCGGAAGCGAAGCGATCAGAAGCAGCATCAGCACCATGATTGCAATATCCGTACCGCCGATAACTGCGGGTACCATCGTATGATACATCTGATTCAGAACCGGCTGAATCAGATACTTGGAGACAAACGGGAAGCCGAAGCACATCGCGATAACCAGCGTTGCCAGAGGATACAGTGCCTGCCACTCTCCATAGTGCGTTGTGTCATGCAGCTCCGGAGATTTATGAATGACGGCAAAAATCTTGCCCAGCCACTTCCCCCAGTAAAAAGATGTGCTCGCGGTACCGAACACAAGAAACAGAACCAGCCAGACCGCTCCGGAATCGATATACGCCTTAAGAGCTGCCCATTTGGCAACCAGCATGCCGAACGGTGCGAGGTACATGCCGCAGATACCGATGATCATAACAATCGCGAGTTTCGGCAGTTTGACAATCAGACCGTGCATATCTTCCACGTTTCTGGATCCCGTGACATTTTCCACGGCACCGACGCACATGAACATCAAGGACTTGGAAACCGCGTGGAACAGGATCAGCATCGTAGCAGCCCAGACAGACTCCGGAAGCCCCACGCCCGCGCAGGCGACAATCAGACCCAGATTGGAAATCGTCGAATGTGCGAGCACCCGCTTGCCGTCGCTTGTCGCAATCGCCATCAGAGACGCCGCGAAGAAAGTGAAGCCGCCGATCAGCGTGACCATGACGCCTGTCAGTGTTCCGTTCATCAAAGGCGCAATCCGTATTAAGAGATAAACGCCCGCCTTGACCATTGTCGCCGAATGCAGAAGCGCCGAGGTTGGCGTCGGTGCGACCATGGCGCCGAGAAGCCAGCCGCAGAAAGGCATCTGCGCGCTCTTGGTAAGCGCGGCGAACGCGAGGCAGGCGACGATGATAATAACTGCCGGTACCTCTTTATTCAGCTGCTGCAGCTGTGAAAGGTTGGCAATCCCAAGCTGCAGGTTGCAGATCAGAATCGCTGCCGTAAAGCCGCAGCCGCCGAGCAGGTTCATCCACAGAGCCTTGAAGGAATTGTCGATTGCCTGCCTCTCCTTATTATATCCGATCAGCAGGAACGAGCAGACACTCGTAATCTCCCAGAAGAAATACAGCCACCCGAGGTTATCCGAGAACAGAAGCCCGAACATAGCGCCCAGAAAGACAAACAGCATCGCGAGAAACCAGTTCGAACGCTGCGGATAATTCTTATGGTGATGATGATAATCTTTGATGTAGCCGACAGCGTAAATGCAGATGAGACTCCCGACAATGCCGACGACCAGGCACATGATGACCGTCAGATTGTCGACTCTGAAGAACAGCTGGTCTTCGATCGAATTTCCCGAAATGTCCAGCCATAATACCGGAATTGTTCCGATCCAGGACAGCACCGCGGCATAGTATTTCCGGTAACGGAAAGAATAGAAGGTCACAAGCAGCATCAGAAAAATCTCGCCGGCCATGACAGCCAGATTGGCCAGCCGCGACTCCATGAGATATCCGAGGTGCTCTCTCCCGCTCAGCTCCTCAAAGGCCAGATAAACCACGGCAGCCATGATCAGAAATCCAGATCCCTTCACGATGAATTTTCTTACAGGATATACCTTTTCATTGTTCCCGAGGAAAAACAGGACCGCGGCTGCAACGAACGGAAAAAATATCAAAAAACTGATAATTCCCAAAATCTTCCTCCCCCTGACATAACCGGCTGTACAATCTGCCGGAAGCACATCTTCCTGCCGTTAATAAATGCACAGCATAACTAATAATGTAGACCTGTTTTCAAAGAAAAACAAGCAGATTGTACAGCATTATTCTGCGCGTCCGGGATGGACTCATCTCGTAATGTAATACCCGGTCCGGATCTCCTTTACGAATCCCCGCACGATCAGCATCGTGATCCCGCGCATTATATCGGCATACGAAGCGCGCTCTCCAAGCTCTTTGCGAACAGGCGCAAGGATCGATTCAATACACCTTGGCTCTGAGGCATCAAGCGCGCGGCAGATGGCGGCATCGAGAGGAAGAAGCGCGGATTCGGAAAGTTTCCAGCGCTCTGTCAGGAAGGCCGCGCTTTCTTCCCGGTTCCGCGACTTCTTTCCTGCAGCTACTCCCCGGACGGCTTGCGGTTCCTCGTCTGCTGTAGCCTGCCTTCTAACAATCTCATCTGCAGGCATTTTCAGCAGATCCTCGAGCAGATACTCGGGACTGACCGCGATTTGCGCGCCCTGCATGATCAGCTTGTTGCAGCCGCTACTCGTGCTGTCACTGACTCTTCCGGGGAGTGCGTAAACGCTTTTTCCCTGCTCAAGCGCCCGGTCCACCGTTATAAGCGTTCCGCTTTTTTCTCTGGCTTCGATGACAAGAAGAACATCCGCAAGACCGCTGATCAGCCGGTTCCGCACAGGAAAAAGCGGCGCCTTCGGCTGTGTCCCGGGCGGATACTCCGACAAAACACCTCCCTGCAGGCACAAGGCATCATAGAGCTTCCGGTTTTCCTTCGGATAGCAGATATCCGCACCGCCGCCCAGTACTGCAAATGACATGCCCTTTGTCTGCACGGCTTCCTCTCCGGCGATTCCGTCGACGCCGCGGGCCATGCCGCTGATGATCTGCACGCCGCTTTTGGAGAGCCTCCCCGCGAAGATTCTCGCTTCAGAAGCACCGTAGGCAGAGCACATTCTGGAACCGATGACCGCGCAGGAACGCAGGTTCCCCGAAGGCAGCCGGCCTTTATAGAAAAGGCCGAACGGCGGATCCGGAATCGAAAGCAGGCGCTCCGGGAAATCAGGTTCGCCCACGCAAGTGAAAAAGATACCGCTCTTTCTGTTTTGCGAAGAAAGCAGAACCGGGTTCCGTTTTCTGCCTTCCCGAAGTGCCAGAAGACACCTTTCTGCGCGCTCCTTATCCTGAAAAACTTCCTCTGCGAGTTCCCTCAGCTTCTGTTCGCTCATCGTATAGATCTTCTGCGCAAAGTCTTCCTCATTTGGAAGAAGATTCCGGAAACGGTACGCGCTGATTCGTCCGATGCCCGGCGTCTGGATCAGCCATTCGGTAAAAATACTCATACTGACTGCTCCTTTCCGCTGTCCTTATGAAATTCTTCCGGGTCTCTTGGCCTGTAGCCTGCAGCTTCCGCGAGATGCTCTTCGCTGATGTTCTCCTGTCCTTCCAGATCCGCGATTGTCCGCGCGACTTTGAGTATCTTATGATACGAACGCGCTGTCAGATTCATGGCTTCAAAGATGTCCCGGACAAACAGCCTCTCGCTGCGTCCGAGCGGGCAGTACACTTCCACGGCTTTCGCGTTCATATCCGCGTTGAACGTAAACGGCGTCCCCGCAAACCTTTCTTTCTGGATGCGGACAGCTTCCATGACACGGGCTCTGATCTGTGCGCTTGTATTGTTCTCCTCCCTCTGCATCAAAACAGCGAGCGGCACCCTCGGGACATCAACATTGAGATCCATCCGGTTCATGACAGGTCCCGGCACTCTGTGCCGGTAACGCTCGATTTCCGGCGCCGTGCAGCTGCAGCGGTTCAGATCGGGATAATAGCCGCAGGGGCAGGGATTCATGGCAAACACTGAGAGGAACCTGGACGGAAACCGGCACGTATAACCTCCACGGGAAAGCACAATTGAATGCTCCTCCATCGGCTGCCGCAGCACATTTAAAACTGAAGGTTCAAATTCCGCAAGCTCGTCCAGAAACAGTACGCCTCTGTGCGCGAGTGTAATAATTCCGGGCATCGCGGGCATGCCGCCGCCCGTAAGCGCTCTTGCGGTAACGGTATGATGCGGAGAAAGAAACGGCCGCCGCGTAATCAGAGGCGTATTCCCCGGGAGCTTACCCGCAATACTGTAAATTCTTGTAACTTCCAGACTCTCCTGTCGCGTCATTGGCGGCAGAATGCCGGGAAGCCGGCTTGCAAGCATTGATTTGCCGGAACCCGGCGCTCCGGTCATTAAAACATTGTGAAAACCCGCCGCCGCGATTTCCAGAACCCGTTTGACGCCGTCCTGACCGCGCACGTCCGAAAAGTCTGACTCTTCCCGCGTATCGTTCGCCGAAGTCAACCGCTGCGATGTTTCCCCGTAAGGCGCGATCCGGAGCTTTTCGTCCTCTCCGGCCTTCATATAGTCGATAAACTGGCGGAGCGTTGAAACGCCGGCGCAGCGGATGCCATGCACAAGCGCGCCTTCGGAAAGATTCGCGGCCGGCAGTACACAGAGCTTCATTCCCTGCACTCTTGCCTCTTCAACCATTGGAAGAACGCCGCGCACCGGTTTAATCTGCCCGTCGAGCCCCAGCTCACCCGCGACGAATACACCGTCAAAACACTCCTGCGGCAGGATCCGCATGCACACAAGAATTCCGGCCGCGACCGGCAGATCGACAACGATGCCCCGCTTTTCGATTTCGGACGGCGACAGGGAGACGGTGATTCTTGAAGGCGGCAGATAAATTCCCGCGTTTTTCAGAGAAACCCGTACCCTCTCTCCTGCCTCCATGATCTGTCTTCCGACGGAGCCGACCATATGAAAAGACGGCAGACCGCTTGAAATGTCTGTTTCAACGTGAAGAAGATAACTTTGAATGCCGGAAACGGCGCCGGACGTCACAGTGCTGAACATAAGAAAACCCTCCAAGATATGAAATAAAAGACTTGACGCGGACAGGATGCCGGAAGACCCGGCTGCCATTTCCGCGCGGAAAAGAAAACACGGTATCTGACAACAGATACCGTGTTTATTATAGTTCATGAGGATTGTATTGAAAAGCATCCTGCCGCCGGCTTCGGAAAAACATTTCCTGGCATGCGCATTCGATATTACTGCGGAACAACCACTGCCGCAGCTGCCGCCTTCGCTGTCAGCTGTGCCTGCGCAAGCGCTGCCTGCGCCGCTGTCTCTTCGGTCTGCGCAGCGGTAAGCGCTGTCTGCGCGCTGGTCTGCTGCGTACCGGCTGCCGCCGCCTGCGCCGCAAGCGTATCGGACGTTATCTTCGCTGCCGAAGCCGCTGCCAGATTCTGCTCCGTAGGAAGTGCCTGCGCCTCGGCCGTGACCGCCGCCGCGGTCTGTGCAGCCGCTGATGCCTTCGCGGCCAGCGCCTGACTCTGCGAAAGCGCCGCGTCCAGAAGACTCCTGGCCTGCGACGACTTCGCCTGCGCCTGTGCAAGAAGCGCCTGCGCCTGTACAAGTGCTGCCTGTGCCTTCTGATTCGCGGCAAGCTGCGCCGCCGTAATCGTCACAACATGCCCGTCTTTGCACATACGGATGATATTTCCCTGCGCGTCCGTGATAGTCCGGTCTTTGACCATCGCGCCGTCCGCGCCGAAGAAATAGCTGCATCCGGCAACCGTCTGCATGCCGACCTGCCGGCGGAAATTCTTGAACAGGTATGTTTTTCCGGCCTGCGTGCTGAGCCCGTTCGGAATGATCGTCGAGAAGTAATCCTTGAAACAGAAATCCACATCGACATTGCCTGCGATGCCCGCGATGCTGCCGCTGCTCGAATACTGCCACATAGCAGCAGGCCCGAAGCCGCAGGAGTCGGAATAATCCGCGACCCAGTGATCCCATACAGTCGCGCCGAGCTTGGTCGTAAACCAGTTTTTGTAAGAGTAAACCATCGGGTGATAGCCTGCATTATATACAATGCTGCAGAAGGTATTCACGATCTCCTGCTGCTGCGCGGCAGTAAGCCCTGACTGTGAGCTGTCCTCGATATCGATCGCAACAGGAAACGAAACCGGCAGATTCGCCATTGCCGCAACCGCGTACTGCGCGTCGGCGGCTGCCTGCGCCGCGTTCTGCGCGTAGGTATAGACATAAACGCCGGTGCGTATTCCCGCCGCATTCGCGCCTAATACGTTCTGCACAAACTTGGAGTCCGCGCCGTAAGTCGTATTCCCGAGGCGGATCATCGCGTACTGCACGCCGCTATTCGCGACCGCATTCCAGTTGATGTTCCCCTGAAAGCCGGAGACATCAATGCCCTTCACCGCCGCCTCCGCGTCTACCCGCGCGCCCGGCGCGAGAAGAAATAGCAGTGCTGCGGCTGCCGCCGCCGCGAAAATCTTTACCGCTGTGAAAAATCTGTTCAACTCTGATACCTCCACTTCATATTTCTTTATTCATACGGCTGTTCGTATAAAATCCGCCATCACGGTATTACACACATCCGTTCCAAACTCTGTCAGAAAAAGGCGGCCGCCTTCCAGAACCAGCAGTCCCTTTGCGATATTGTCCTCGATTTCCTTATGGTAAACCTCATCGATCGGAACGCCGAAGCGTTTTTGAAATTCCGCGATCGAAATTCCCCTCGTCATGCGAAGGCCGAGAAACATAAATTCTTCGAATTTGTCGTCTCCCGTAAGGACTGTCTGGTCCGCGCGAAGCTGCTCCAGCGCCTCATCAAAGCCGTTCCTGCCGCGCGGATGTACGCGCAGCCTCTGCGCCGCTTCGCAGTAAGCGGAAAGATCCCTTTGATTGGAGAAACGGATGCCGCCCGCATAAGAGGAAGCGCCGGCACCAAGGCCAAGATAGGTATCCCCTGTCCAGTAGCTGATATTGTGCGCGCATTCAAAACCGTCCCGCGCGTAATTGGAAATCTCATAGCGGTGATAACCGCAGCCTTCCAGAAAATGCTTTGTCTCATGGTACATTCTGCGGTCCGTTTCCTCATCAGGCAGCGGCGGAAGGCTCCCGGCCCGGTAAGAAGCGGCAAACGGTGTTCCGTCTTCGATGATCAGGCTGTAGGCCGAGATATGCTCCGGCCCCAGCGCGGCCGCCTCCTTTAAATTGTCCATCCAGTCCGCAAAGCTCTGCCCCGGCAGCGCCGACATCAGATCCAGATTAATATTGCGGAAGCCTGCCGCTCTTGCCATGTCAAAACATTCCCGCGCCTGCTTCGCGGTATGAATTCTTCCCAGAAGCAGAAGCTCCGGATCGTGAAACGACTGCACCCCGAGCGACAGACGGTTGATGCCCATTTTCCTGTACGCGCTCAGCTTCTCCTGATCCGTGGTTCCGGGATTGCATTCGAGCGTGATTTCGGCGTCCGGAAGAATCCGGAAATGCTGATGAAGCAGGGAAAACAGCCGCTCCATCTGTCCTGTTTCCAGAACAGACGGAGTTCCGCCGCCGATAAAGATGCTGCGGACATATGCGCCTTCCTGCCTTGTGTTCGCAATTTCACAGGCAAGCGCGTCCAGATACCGCCGCCGGTCTTCCGCGCAGGAAGGTCCGGACAGGAAGTCACAGTAGCTGCACTTCTTCACGCAGAATGGAATGTGCACATACAGCCGGATCGCTCCCTGCTGCGGCAGTTCCTGCCCCGCCCCGTTACTTTTCATCGCCCAGCTTCAGGACATTCATAAACGCTTCCTTCGGAATTTCAACATTGCCGACCATCTGCATGCGTTTCTTGCCTTCTTTTTGTTTCTCCAGCAGTTTCTTCTTGCGGCTGATATCACCGCCGTAGCACTTGGCAAGAACATCCTTGCGGTATGCCTTCACGGTTTCCCTCGCGATGACCTTTCCGCCGACCGCCGCCTGCACCGGTACCTCGAACAGCTGCCTCGGGATCTCATTCTTCAACCGTTCGCACATCTTGCTGCCGCGCTCATAAGCGCTTTCTTCCGGCACAATGAACGAGAGCGCATCAACCTGCTCTTTGTTGACCAGAATATCCAGCTTCACAAGCTTCGAGGGAACATAACCCTTGAGCTCATAATCAATCGAAGCGTAGCCTCTCGACCTCGATTTGAGCGCGTCGAAGAAGTCATAAATGATTTCATTGAGCGGCAGGTCATATTTGAGGACAGCGCGGCCGGCTTCGATATAATCCGTCCCCTGATATACACCGCGCCGCTCCTGACAAAGCTGCATGATGGGGCCGATATATTCACTGGTGACCATGATCCTCGCCTCGACCACCGGCTCTTCCATATGCTCGATCACGGAAGGATCCGGCAGATTCGCGGGGTTGGTCAGTTCCATCACCGTGCCGTCATTTTTATAAATCTTGTAGATGACGCCCGGTGCGGTCGAAATGATATCAAGATCATATTCGCGCTCCAGCCGCTCCAGAACGACTTCCATATGGAGGAGTCCGAGGAACCCGCAACGGAAACCAAACCCCAGAGCCAGCGATGTCTCCGGCTCAAACGAAAGGGAAGCGTCCGACAGCTGAAACTTTTCCAGCGCGTCTTTGAGGTCCGGATACTTGGCGGTATCCTGCGGATAGAGCCCCGCGAAAACCATGGACTGTGCTTTTTTGTAACCGGGCAGCGCCTTGTCGCAGGGCCGCTCGTCCTCCGTAACAGTGTCGCCGACCCGCGCTTCCCGGATATTCTTGATCGAAGCCGTGAAATATCCGACCATGCCTGCCGACAGCTCCTCGCAGGGGATAAAACGGCCCGGCCCGAAATAACCTACTTCCACGACTTCAGAAACGCCGCCGGTCGCCATGAAACGGACTTTCGTCCCTTTCCGGATTGTGCCGTTCATCAGTCGGATAAAAACAATGACGCCGCGATAAGAATCGTACAGAGAGTCAAAGATGAGCGCCTGCAGCGGCTTGTCTTTATCTCCCCCCGGCGCCGGTATCTTTTTGATGACATCCTCCAGCACCTCTTCAATGTTGATGCCGTTCTTTGCGGAAATCTCCGGCGCGTCCATCGCTTCGATGCCGATGACATCCTCGATCTCCTGCTTGACTTCTTCCGGCCGGGCGCTAGGTAAATCAATTTTATTGATGACCGGGAAAACATCCAGATCGTGTTCCATCGCCAGATAGACGTTCGCGAGTGTCTGCGCCTGGATTCCCTGTGTCGCGTCTACGACAAGCAGCGCACCGTCGCAGGCAGCAAGCGAACGCGATACTTCATAGTTGAAATCCACATGTCCCGGCGTATCGATCAGATTGAACATGTATTCGAGGCCGTCCTTCGCCGTATAAATCAGACGGACAGCCTGCGACTTGATCGTGATGCCGCGTTCTCTTTCAACCTCGATATTGTCAAGAACCTGATCCTGCATCTCGCGCTCTGTCAGAACGCCGGTCTTTTCAATCATTCTGTCCGCGAGCGTTGACTTGCCGTGGTCGATATGCGCAACGATGCAGAAGTTGCGGATTCTTTCCTGCGGAATGTTTTCCGCCTTTTCCTTATTCATGCCGGATGCAGCCATTCAGTTACCTCTTATGCATAAGAATCAATTCCGAAATACGGCGCCGCGGCGCCGATATACGTACTAATATAACACATAAAAGCGTTTCTACGCACAAAATGGAATTCTCCGGTCTGCCGCATGCATGTTCACTCCTCCGGCAGCTGCAGATCATTCACGATAAAAGACGGGATGTCATCTTTCCTGAAATTACCCGTATAACTTCCGGATTCGTCCTTCGGGAAGATATCGATGGCTACATCCCACCGTATGTCATCTGTCATGATAAGATCGCCGTCAAGATCGTCCGGTTTCATGTGCTTTATGATTTCTTCGATTTTGCCGGAATCGGTATATGTCCGTGACGCATTCTGCCCGTCATCACCATAATAACTTACTGTAACCTTTCCGATCAAATCCACACAGTCCGCTGCGGGATCCAGCCAGAGATCCGCTTTTTTAAGAACCGCTACCGTGTTTCTGAATCCGGTGTAAACCGGCAGAACAATCTCGCCGGAAACATTCTTCGACATTGGCCATGAAGCGTCAAAACGGATAACTCCGATCGGGAGCGACATTGCTGTTGCGGCATTGTACTGCGAAAGATCCTCTCTGTAAGCCTGCGCGATCTTCCTGTACAGTCCCTGCGGCCCCTTCTTCCGGGTAACCCCGTTCAGATACTGTACATCCCAGCTTTCCAGCTGCTGTGCCCGCTCCGCATCATGATATACAGGGAAGAAGCCCTCTTTAAATTCTTCCGATTTCCAAACCGCATCCAGCTTCTTTGCCTGAATAGAATAGGGAATCAGAAGGTTTCTGCTGATCACCCTTCCGTTTTTCATGTAATAGGTGACCTGAGCCGAAAAGCCGCTCTCGTCATCTGTCGCGCGCACGAGCGCCGCCTGTCCTTCCTTTGCGATGTCAATTACAGCCGGAATATTGGTCAGTTTCATATTCTGCCTCTGGAAATCCATCAGAGAGTTGAAGCTGCCTTTGAGATCCTGTGTGCCCGCCGGGCTGTAACTGCTGTCCAGCGCGGGATAATGGGTCAGCTGCGCGTAGGCGACTTTGGAGGCCTCCGGCACGAACCGGTCATACCCGAAAACATCATGCCGGAAAGTCAGCATGATCAGAACAGCGGCAGCGCAGATGACTGTTGTCTGCCACAGACTTTTAAAGAATCCGCGGATACTCTGTTCGTAGATACATTCGATCAGTGAGGATACCAGAAACGCGCCGCACAGGATTCCTCCTGCTGCGATCAGCATCGTCGAATTTCTGTTTTTACCGGCGTCGGAAGAAACATTGAAAATACCAAAAATCAGGGTGCCGATGCCGAGCCCTGCAGCTGTCCCCGCAATAAATTTGATGCACACGCGGACAGGCGCGTAAACGACGGACTTTCCGGCCGACTCTGCCTTCCGTTTCTTAAAAAGGCGATAACCAGCGATAAAACAGACAAGACCGGTTAACAGAACGGCTATATCCGCGGGGAAGATCCGGCCGTAAAGGGTCCCCAGCAGCTGCAGACGCATCGGCGAATAAGAATCCGACATAAATTGTCTGCCTGATACCAGCTCTGATCCGAAAAACGCGTTTCCAAGAGGAAAGATTCCGTAATATCTCTTCGGAAGATCATATATGCCGACAAAGGTTTTAAAAAACTGCTGTTCATAGGACAGGAGGATTTTCAGGAAGATGAAATCCAGCGAATTTAAGAACACGGAAACGCCTGCTGCTACCGGAAGGTTACCGGTAACCATTGCAGCGAATATTGTCACACAGTATCCGCTGATGAAGTAAACGCTCATCCGTGCCATCTGCAGGAGAATCTCCAGCGTACCGGCCCCGTTCAGCGAGTGCATGAAATACAGCACCGGAATTGTGAGCCCTCCGATAACAAAAAGCGGCAGCTCAAACAGCAGAATACCATGCACAAATTTTCCGAAAAACACTTTTCTCCCGGAGACCGGCTGGCTCTGATAAAAATCCATTTTAACCATGGAAAAAAGATATCCGAACGCCTGCAGCCCTGTGATAATACCCAGCAGTACGGCAGGAAACAGAAAGGCGGTGCGGATGCCGAGCCAGGTGCTGACTTCACTGAGTCTTGCCTCGAGCTGTTCCGCAAGCGGCTGCCCGTCATTGATCATATCGATCCTGACCAGCTGCAGAATTGTGCCTGCCGGATAATACAGCAGAAGGTACAGCACATTCAGAGCCGCCAGCCAGAAGCTTCTCTTGAAAAGCAGCTTCTGCATGCCGGAAAATGTATTAATTGAGGATGATTTTGCGGATGTCATATCCTGAAGCCTCCGTTTCACTGATAAATATTTCTTCCAGAGACAGCGGCAGCACTTCAAAAAATACTGTTGGAACCCCTCTGAATTTCTGTTCTGTTTCTTCTCTCGATGCGCTGACCGTATACGTATGCAGCCGTCCCCTGCTCTCATGTGTCAGAATATGCAGCATTGCTTCCGCGTTTTTACGGTCTTCTTCGGACGCGAATACGACCTGAATTTTCTGCATGCCCAGTTTCATATCTTCAATATCGCTGGAGAGCAGAAGTCCTCCCTGATGCAAAAGGCCGATCGAATCGCAGATATCCTCGATTTCCCGGAGATTATGCGAGGACAGAACCGGCGTGAGACCCCGGCTTACGATTTCATTCGCGAAAAGACTTTTCATTGCCTGACGTACAAGCGGATCGAGCCCGTCAAAAGTCTCGTCGAGCAAAACATATCTGGTCCCTGCGCTGAGCGCAAGAAGGATCGAAAGCTGCTTCTTCATGCCTTTGGAAAACTCGCTGATCCGCCGCTCCGGGTCCAGATTAAAGCTCTTTAAAAGCTTCAGATATTTCTGCATATCAAAAGTGTCATAGACACACTGATAATAAACGCCCATATCCATCGGACAGCCCGTACTGAAGAAATAGGAGTCGGAAGGAACAAAGAACAGTTTTGCCTTGCTCTCCGGATTATCATACACCGGTTCCCGGTCGATGCAGACCATGCCGTCATCCTGCTTCATAACTCCGGAAAGAATGCGCAGCAGCGTGGACTTACCGGCGCCGTTGGTCCCGACAAGTCCGAACACTTTCGCGTCTTCCAGTTTCAGCGAAACATCATTGACCGCGGTAACGACTCTCTTTCCCTCGACGCGGAACTTTTTCGTAAGATGCATTGTTTCAATCATTGAACCATTCCTCCACTGCTGCCGGTCTTCATATCAAGTGCCGCCTGATAAAGCTGATCCGCATCGAAGCCAAGCTCTCCCGCCTCTTTCATCCAAAGGACAAGCCGGCTCACCAGCTCTTTTTTCTTATTCTCCCGAAGCGACGCGTCGCCGTTTACGAAACTGCCCTTACCTTTCACCGTATAAATGAATCCCTGCCGTTCGAGTTCCGAGAAAGCCCTCTGTACGGTGTTGGGATTTGTCGACAGATCCACGGCAAGACTGCGTACCGACGGCATCGGATCATTCGGAAGCATCACTTTCTTCAGGATCAGCGCCTTGTATCCGTCGCAGATCTGTTCGTAGATCGGCCGGGCGTCCTGATAATCAATTATGTTCATAAACCATTTCAACCTCTTTCATCTGGCTTCAGTGCGTTTCCTGCGGCTGGCAGCCCCCGTCTGAGCGCGGCACGTTACACAGGGCTTGCGTCCCGTCCGCCTGCGGCGCGTTACTCATAACGAAGTGCTTCGATCGGATCCAGTTTTGCCGCGCGGCTGGCCGGATAAAATCCGAAAAAGATTCCGACCGCGATGGAAAACAGAAACGAGATCACAACACTCGCAGGAGAAACAACCGGCGGGATTCCCTGTACAAACCTGCATACAAGCAGGCCCGTCAGAATACCGGCGGCAATACCGATAACGCCTCCCGTAAGGCTCAGAATAACGGCTTCTGTGATGAACTGCAGCCGGATATCCCGCTTCCTCGCTCCGAGTGCTTTTCTGGTTCCGATCTCTCTCGTTCTTTCGGTGATCGATACGGTCATGATGTTCATGACACCGATACCGCCGACAAGGAGCGCGATCGCGCCGATTAACGTGATGGTCAGCGTCTGGCGTTTCATGTTCTCATTTGCCTGCTTGATCCACTCCTGATTGTTGTACACGTTGATCTGGAAATTCGAGTCCGCGGGCAGAAGCGATGTCAGATAATCCTGCAGCTCCTGACTGAAACTGATCACATCGGTTCCGGGGACCGCGCCGATATCGAAATAGCTGATCTTGTCCGCAGTTTTGTCGTTTACAAGCGCCATCGTAACCGCGTTCCGGTACGGAATATACATGGTTGTGGACATGTCCTTGAGAGAGGAGGCGTCCATCTGACCCATATCGCCCATATTGACGGAGTATACGCCGATGATTGTATAAGTATAACCAGCTTCTCCGTTGATTGTGCAGCTTACCCTTTTCCCGAGCGCCGCGCTGACATCTTCCCCGTACAGGCTCTTCGCAAAAAGATCGGAAACAACGCAGACATAGCTGTCGCCCTTGAGCTCATTGTCCGCAAAAACTCTTCCCTCCTGCAGCGGCACCATGCCGGCATTGACCGTAAAATACCCGGGGTTCACGCCCTGCAGATCAAAGTTCGCGTAGACCTTTTCATCTTTTGCCTTGTCCGGGTAAGCCGTCCCGCTGCCTGCCCAGCTCGTGACCGCGACCGCCTCGATTCTGTCGCTGTAGGTGTCCACCATCTTCTGCAGCATTTCCTTCGTGAACTGCGGCTGATAGCGGCTCATGTCGGTGTTCTCATCCAGCTGGATTCCGTCCTTCAGCCACATGTAGACATTCATGGTGTTGACACCATACATCGAATTCTGGCGTTCGTTTTCGGCAGTCTGGGAGTTTCCCACGGTCATGATCGCGATGACCGCGGCAATGCCGATGATGATGCCCAGCATGGTAAGGAAAGTCCGCAGTTTATTGGCGGCCATGCTCTTGAAAGCAAGCCTTACATTCTCACCCAGCATGCGCGCCTCTCCTTTCCCCCGTGATCCTTCCGTCCATCAGTGTCAGAATTCTGGGCGTTTCCTCCGCAAGATTCTGCGAATGCGTGATCAGCAGGATCGTCTTTCCCTGTTCTGTGTGCAGCCTGTGGAAGATATCCATGATCATCCGGCTTGTCGCGGAGTCGAGAGCGCCGGTCGGTTCGTCCGCGAGGATAATCGCCGGATCATTTGCCATAGCCCTCGCAATCGCGACTCTCTGCTTCTGTCCGCCGGAGAGTTCATCCGGACTGTGATCCATGCGGTCCTTCATTCCGACGAGCTCCAGAAGGAACTCGGCGCGTTCTTTCCGCTGCGCCGGCGGCATGCCCGCGTACAGAAGCGGAACTTCCACGTTCTCACGCGCGCTCATCCGGGGTATCAGGTTATAGGTCTGAAAAACAAACCCGATCTGTCGTCCCCTGATCGCCGCACAGGCATCGTCGGAGAGACTTCCGATATCAATTCCCAGAAGCTCATAGTTTCCCTCGGTCGGCCGGTCCAGAATCCCGATGATGTTCATGAGCGTGCTCTTGCCGGAGCCGGATTCTCCGACGATCGAGGTGAACTCACCTTCCTCCACATCGAGGTCGATTCCATGCAGAACTTCGAGTTCATTCTCGGTGCCGATATAATATTTCTTAATAATTTTCTCAAGATGAATGATGCTGTCCATACGTGTCTCCGTTTCAGCCGTAGATGCCGCTGAGCATCCCGTCTTCGGAGTCCCCGGAAGAAACCGCCGGCAGGACCTGATCTCCTTCCCTCAGATCGCCCGACGTAATCTGGGTGTAATAATCATTGGAAATGCCGGTTTCCACCGGAATCTGCATGCTCTGCCCCATATCCTCCGTTCCCTGCGTGCTGTCCGCCGCTCCGGCATCTTCCGCGGCTCCGGTCATTGCCTCTGCAGACTCGGACGACGCGCCGCGAAGAACCGTGACATAGGAGCTGCCGTCCGGGTCTGTCGTGATGCAGGACGTAGGCACTGCCAGCACATTCTTTTCACTGGCAAGGACAAAATCAATCCTTGCGGTCATACCAAGGCGCAGGCGCTCGTTTACCTGATCCAGTGAGATGTCAACACGATACTGCGCTTTTCCCTTGTTCTGGCTGGTGCCGCTCTGTGACGATTGTGCGGATGTTCCGCTGCCGCTTCCTGCCTTTGGATCCGAGGAGGTTTCCGTATCCGAAACCGGTGTCAGCGCGGTAAAACAAACCTTGCCTGTCAGTGTTTCCTCCCCCGTGGAATCTGTTTTGATCCGGACCGGTGTCCCGACATGCAGATCCGCAATGTGACCTTCATCCACATTGACCGTCACCTTCAACTGACCGAGATTATTGATCACAACCGCGCCCGCGCCGGAGTAAGACTGCCCCGGCACAATGTTGACCGCCGTAACGGTACCATCCATTTCCGCATAGACCGTGCCGTTTTCGAGCTTTTGTTTTGCCCTTTTCAATGTATCCTGCGCATCCAGTGTTCCCGCCTGATTGGCGAGTGCCTGTTTGGCCGCGCTGTCTTTTGCGGATAGCTCGCTTTCATACGTCGAGCGGTTTGCAGTTTTTGTGGCAGAGCCCTGCTGCTCTAGCGAGCGTACGCTGCTCGTAACACCCTGCTGCGCGGTCTTCAGGGCTGCCTCAGCGGCTTCTCTCGCGGACTTTGCCGCATCGTAATCGCTCTGCGCTTTGGACAGCGCGGCAGAGGTTTTGTCATGCTCCGCGGAATAATCCGAAAGATTCTGCTGTGCCTGCGTGAGCGCGTAAGAGGCGTCGGTTACTTTCTGCGCGCTTTCCCCGGATTTCGCCTTTGCAGCGTTGTAATCTGCAACCTGCTTGTCATATTCCGCTTTCGCTTTATTATAATCAGCCATCAGCTGATCCTTTTGCTCGTTATAAGCCTTGAGGGCATTCTCATATGCCGCCTGATCCTGATCATACTTTCGCTTGGCGTCCGCATATTCTCCCATGACCGCATCATAGTGCTCCTGCGTTTCACCGTCCTGTTTGACAGGCACAGCAGGGGCTGTCGGTGCCACCGGCTCCTGCGGCAATGCAGGCTCTGCGGGCGGCGTCAGCTTTGAAATATCCGGCGCCGACGCGGCCGCCTGCGAAGCGTCATTGGAGGCCCTCTGCGCGTTACTGACAGCGCTCTGCAGCCCTGCGTACTTCTGATCAGCCGCATCCGCTGCTTTCTGCGCGGCATCGAGCGCCGCCTTCGCGTCGGCTTCCGCCCTGATGAACCGGTCGACATCCTGCTGTGAATGCACCTGCTCCAGAATGGCTTTATTGGTATCTTCCGCCTGCTCGGTCAGCGTTCTCGTTGCGTCCTCGTACTGCTGCGCGGATGTCTCCTGCGCGGACCGGACCGCTCTTCCGGCAGCCGCCTGATCAATCGCATTCTGCTGCTGTTCGATCGAAAGCTTTTTCTGCGCAAGCGCGATATCATTTTCAACGTCGGTCATATCCAGCGTATACAGACGGTCTCCTGCCTTCACGCTGTCCCCTACCTTGACAAACACTTCCTTGATCGGATATGTGGTATCGCCGAAGCTCTGCGGATTCGCGTTATTTTCATCCGCGCTGATAACGCTGCCTGACGCGCTGTAGATATTCTCCAGATCCGTGCGGATCACCTGCTCCGGCACGGGGGACGCGTCCGCCGGCATCTCTTCCTGCTTATGAAAATGTCTGTAGACAAAAAAACCGGTCACCGCCGCTGCTGCCAGGATCAGTACCGCCGCGATGATCCGTTTTCCATACTTCTTTTTCCCTGTGTGTCTTGTTTTGTCTGCTTTGCGCATCACAATTTCTCCCCTGCCCGGTGCATTAGAGCTTTGATCACTGATACAGCCTTGTCTGTATTAAGTGTACTGCATGTATTAATACAGTTATTTTATTCCCTGCGAACTGAAATTGCAACTAAAAAGAGCGCGGACCTGCCGCGCTCCTTCAAATTGATTGTTCTATATTTATTCCTGTTTCGTGTGACGGTCCAGCCATTCCCTCGGAATCTTCTGTTCGAAGCGGTCTTTGCCGTTTTCCGGAATTTCAGTCGGATAATTGCCGTCAAAGCAGGCAGCGCAGTAACTCCCGCGCCCGTTCGATCCCTGTGCGAGCTTCATCGCGCTGTCTACGGAAAGATAGCCGAGCGTATCCGCACCGATGATTTCCGCGATTTCGCTGACAGAATGGTGGCATGCAATCAGGTTGTCCCTGGAATCGATGTCCGTGCCGTAGTAGCAGGGATTGAGAAACGGCGGTGCCGAAACCCGGAAATGAATTTCCTTAGCCCCTGCGTCCCGCACAAGCTTGACAATTCTCTGCGACGTAGTGCCGCGCACAATTGAATCATCGATCAGAACAACTCTCTTCCCACGGATTGTCTCCGCAATCGGGTTCAGCTTGATTTTGACAAGATCCTCTCGAGCCGCCTGGCCGGGGGAGATGAATGTTCTGCCGATGTATTTGTTTTTCAGCAGTCCGATACCATACGGAATACCGGACTGTCTGGCATAGCCGAGCGCCGCGTCCAGTCCCGAGTCGGGAACACCGATGACTACATCCGCCTGCACGGGATGCTCGAGAGCCAGGAACGCGCCGGCCCGCATTCTCGCTTCATGCACGGACGCGCCGTCAATGATGGAATCCGGCCTTGCGAAATAAATATACTCGAAAACGCACATGGAAGGCTTTGCCTTGCCGCAGTGTTCCTTGATGGAACGGATGCCGTTCTGATCGACGATCATAATCTCTCCGGGCTGCAGATCCCGTTCAAACCGGGCGCCTACGGCGTCGAGAGCGCAGCTTTCCGATGCGAAAACAATAGAGCCGTCCGCGCACTTTCCATAGCAGAGAGGGCGGAAGCCGTGCGGGTCACGGACCGCGATCAGCTTGGTCGGAGACATCATGACAAGAGAAAACGCGCCGTGAATCCTGTCTACCACGTTGTTGACCGCCTCTTCAATGCTGGCAGTATGCAGGCGTTCTCTTGTAATCAGATAAGAAATGACCTCGGTATCGGTCGTTGAATGGAAAATACAGCCGTCGTTTTCGAGAGCACAGCGAAGCTCATAGGAATTGACAAGATTTCCGTTATGGCAGAGTGCCATGCTTCCCTTGATATGCTTGACGACAACCGGCTGGGCGTTGCTTCTGTTGGAAACACCGCTTGTCGAATAGCGGACATGACCGACCGCAATATTGCCTCCGCCGAGGCGGTCCAGCTCTTCTTTATTGAAAACTTCGTGAACAAGCCCCAGATCTCTGTGGTAATGGAAAACGCCGTCGTCATTGACGGCAATGCCGGCCGCCTCCTGTCCTCTGTGCTGCAGGGCAAACAACGCGTAGTAAGCGGTGAACGCCAGGTTCTGTTTTACCGGAGACCAGATACCGAATACGCCGCACTCTTCTCCAATTTTCTGCATAAGCTGTTCCTTTCTGCTGGATATGCTTTTCCGGAATACTTCTGCATCATATCACACAAAAGGCGGATGTTACAGAAAATATTCGGCGGATCAGCTGTCTTTCCGGTTACGCTTGACTATCCCGCATCCCCATGACTAGACTGATGGCATGATGAACTTTCTTGTAAAAAAATTCATACCGGACTACCCGGAGAACAATGTCGCCGTACGTACAGCCGCCGGCGTTCTTTCGGGCACGGCCGGAATCTTCTTTAACCTGTTATTATTTGCGGCAAAACTCATTGCCGGCATTTTGTCAAACTCGATCGCGATTGTTGCCGACGCGTTCAACAACCTCTCCGACGCGGGGTCCAGTATCATCACGATGATCGGCTTCCGGCTTGCCGGCCACAAAGCGGACGCGGGGCATCCGTTCGGGCACGGAAGAATCGAATACATCACCGGCATGCTGGTTTCGACGCTGATCTGCATCATGGGCTTTTCGCTCGCGCGGGAATCGCTGGGCAAAATCCTGCATCCGCAGGAAACCTCTTTCACATCCGCCACTGCCCTGATTCTTATGCTGTCGATTGCGGTCAAACTGTATATGTTCTGCTACAACAGAAGGTTCGCGAAGGATCTGAACAGTGTAGCGCTTGCATCCACAGCTCTTGATTCCAGAAATGATACAATTACAACCGCTCTCGTTCTGCTGGGACAGCTGGCAGGGTTTTTCTTTCATATCAGAATAGACGCCTGGCTGGGACTTGGCGTTGCGGTTTTCATTCTGATTTCCGGCTTCGGCTCCATTATCGAAACCGTAAATCCGCTGCTTGGTCAGGAGCCTGACAAGGATCTTGTAAAAAACATAACCGCATCTGTAATGAACAACAAAAATGTTCTCGGCATGCACGACCTGATGATCCATGACTACGGTCCCGGCCGCCGGATGATGTCTCTGCACCTGGAAGTGCCGTACACTATGACACTCGAGGAAGCACACGAACTGGCCGACCGCATCGAACAGCGCCTTTCCGGTGAGTACGGCATCGAAACCGTGATCCATGTTGATCCGGTGGATAACAGCGATGTTTTAACGAGAAAACTCAGGGAAGATCTGGAAGGCTTCCTGCGGGAGCTGGGGCCGGACGTTCATTATCATGATTTCCGGACCGTCCATGAAAAACCGCATTTCCGGATTCTGTTTGACGTCGCGGTTCCGTACGGTTTCCGGCTCTCCGATCAGGAAGTAACCGCATACCTCAAAGACCGTTTTCACGAAGCCGCGCCGGGCGCGAGAGTCATCATATCCGTGGATCATTATGCGCCGGCGAAGGCATAGCTTATAACTGCGGATCGTCTCCTCCATCGATACGGTTATCCCCAGCTGACATACGCCAGTGCCATGCCTTCGCGAATCGTCACACTGGCTTTCTGATCTCCCGGTATATAGTTGGAAACGCCGATCGGAAATGTATTCGTAATCTCCGCGTCTTCCAGCTCATATTTCATTCCGCGGATTGTCACGCCGCGGCACCGGTCTCCGAGGGAAAACAGGGAAAAACCTCCGCGGAACCCCTTCGAAAACTCTCTTGTTTCATTCGAAAGAACAAACAGCATGCTGTCCGCGGACAGAATATATCCTTTCGCTCCCTTCGACCTAATGAAAGCAAGCGTCTGGATATTCGCCAGTGTATGATCCAGACGTCCTCCGAGCGCCGCATAGAGGTAAAAGGTGTCATATCCCCTTGCGAGTCCCTCACGGACTGCAGCCATCGTATCTGTATCATCCTTTTCCACCGGCAGGTGCACTACGCGTTCGGGCTGCGTCTCTTCGAGTTCGCGGAGCGTGCGCTGTCCTTCCGGCGACAGCGAATCATAATCTCCGATGACTATGTCCGGCAGAATTCCCAGCTCCAGAAGATACGACAGGCCATTGTCCGCGGCGATCACAAAATCGCCCTCTTCTTTTTCAATCTGCAGCGGCTCGAACTCTCCGGCGCACATGATGATGCATTTGCTCATGACAGCCTCCCGTTATTCAAAACGGCTGTGAAGCGATTCTCTCGTTTCACAGCCGTTATACACTAATTTTGGTTCTCTTCTTCCATGTTGTTCCGCGCAGGCAGGTCTCTTGTGGTAAAGCCATGCTCCGAATCAAGAAACTGCTCGATAATGTAACGCGGTCTTCTCTTGGTCTCCAGGTAAATCTTTCCAATATACTCTCCGATGACACCAAGAGCGAGCAGAATCAGACCTCCGATCGCCCAGACAGATACGGCAAGGAAAGTCCAGCCGACAACAGTCGCGCCAATCGCGTGCCGGATCAGGGAATAAATCAGGATTCCGATACTGACAAGAAAAATAATGATTCCCAGATTCGTAATCATCTGGATCGGCTTCGTCGAAAGCGACGTGATTCCTTCGACAGCGAAGGAAATCATCTTTTTCAGCGGATATTTGCTCTCGCCCGCAAACCGCTCCGCTCTTTCGTAATATACAACCGTGCTCGGATACCCGATCATCGGAACAATTCCGCGAAGGAACAGATTGACCTCGCCGAATTCAGACAGTCCTTCCAGCGCTCTTCTACTCATCAGGCGGTAGTCCGCGTGATTGTATACCGTGTTCGCGCCCAGCCTGTCCATCAGCTTGTAAAAGCCAAGCGCTGTCGTCCGTTTGAAAAACGAATCCGTGTTCCTCGCGCTGCGGACGCCGTATACGATGTCAAAGCCCTGCCCGTACTTTTCGATCATTTCATCACAGGCATTGATATCGTCCTGCAGATCCGCGTCCATCGAAATCGCCATGTCACAGTAGCTGCGGACTGTCATGAGCCCCGCAAGCAGAGCGTTCTGGTGTCCTCTGTTACGACTTTCATTGATACCGGAAAACAAAGGATCCTGCTCGTGCAGCGAACGGATAATATCCCATGTTTTGTCTTTGGAACCGTCGTTGACAAATACAACTCTGCTCCGATCCGAGATCCTGCCGGACTCCATGAGCGCGCGCATCTTTTCCCGCAGCCGCCTTGCCGTCTCCGGAAGAACCTCCTCTTCGTTATAACAGGGAATTACAAAATACAGAATGTCATTCATGTTTTTCCAGAAAAACCTTTCGGGAAATGAAATTGTAGATCATGACAATGCCGGTTGCACCAAGCTTTGCCAGAGTCTCGACCGTGTGTACACCGAAGGTCTGCCGCAGCCACGACCAGTGCGGATAAATGAGTCCGAGGCAGATGTACAGCACAAGCTCATTGATCAGAAGACCGAATGCGCTGAGAATCACAAAAATCGTAAACTCTTTCGTCCTCGAGAGGTCATCCCTGCGGACGAAAACATACTTCATGCTCAGAAGATAGTTCACGACAACAGAAATGGTAAAGCCGAGAAAGCCGGAAAACAGGTACGGCACGCCGGCAAAGTTGCAGGCTGTATATACGCCGAAGTCTACAAAAAACGCGATAACGCCGACGATTCCGAATTTCAGAATCTGATCAATCAATTTTTTCAAAACAATTCCTCTTGAGTTCCCTGCACAACATCTTCAGAGCCGTTTCCACTGTCTGTTTCCGGATAGACGCGCGGCTTCCTTCAAAACTGCATTTCTTGACACGCGTATTTCCGAACGCACGGATTCCGATATAGACAAGACCTACGGGTTTGCCCTCCGACGGTTCGGGTCCTGCGTTCCCCGTCGTGGAGACAGCGATGTCCGCGTGCGCCGCGGCAGCTGTTCCTTCCGCCATGGCAGCCGCGCACTTCTTACTGACAGCGCCCTTCCGGGAGAGCACTTCTTCCGGCACCGCAGCCAGTTCGTGCTTCATCTCATTGGTATAGGTAATGAAGCCTCCGCGATAGACGGCAGACGCGCCCGGAACCGCAGTAACCGCTTCTCCGAGCATTCCGCCGGTCAGCGATTCACAGGTTGCGAGTGTCAGTCCCTGCTCTTTCAATTGATGAACCGCAAACGCTGCTCTGTCCTTTTTCATTCATTTGTATCCTTCAGAATATCTTTATTCTGCACAATATATACAACGAGCGAAATTACGGTGAGCACAAGAGCGATCCACATGATGACCGCAGTCAATATCCGCAGCTGCGGGATATCCGCGATCATCAGAATGACCATGATCATCTGAAAGGTTGTCTTGAACTTTCCCCAGTAATTCGCGGCTATAACCGAGCCTTTTTCCGCGGCGATCAGACGGTAGCCGGAGATTGCAAACTCCCTTGCGATAATAATGCAGACAATCCATGCAGGAATCTGTCCGAGCTGGATCAGGCAGATCATGGCAGAGCAGACAAGAAGCTTGTCCGCAAGCGGATCCATGAATTTGCCGAAATTGGTAACCAGATTGTACTTTCTGGCAATCTTGCCGTCGAGAAGGTCCGTGAGACTTGCGACGATGAAGATCGCAAGCGCAATCCAGCGGCTTGCGGCGCCCGCCGGCTGCGCAAGCAGAAAGACCACAAAGAACGGAATCAGTATAATCCGGAACATTGTCAGCTTATTGGGCAGATTCATAATATATTTCTCCTATCAGATCATAGCCGTCCGCGCCGGTGACCTTTGCCTTGATAAAATCGCCGGTCATCAGTTCGCGTTTTGTTTCCACGAAAATATTGCTGTCCACGCCCGGAATATCTTTATATGTCCTTCCGACATAGACATCCTCATCCGCGATTTTGCCTTCGATGATGACATCCAGAACCTTGTCCTTCATCTTTTCCGCGGCATCAAACGCAATCTGCTGCTGCAGAAGCATCAGCTCCTTCTGTCTTCTCTTTTTCGTGGAAGGATGCACCTGATTCTTCATTGCCGCAGCCGGTGTCCCTTCTTCCTTTGAATAAGTGAAAACACCGAGCCTGTCAAATTTCATCCTCCGGACAAAAGAAAGCAGTTCTCTGTGATCTTCTTCCGTCTCTCCGGGAAAGCCTGTGATCAGCGTCGTCCGAAGGCAGACATCCGGAATCTGCTCCCTGATATATCCGATGATCTCTTCGAGCTCTTTCCGGTTTGTCCTTCGTCCCATTGCCTTCAGAATTTTATCAGACGCGTGCTGAACCGGCATGTCAAAGTAAGGTACGATCCTGGATTCGCTGCGAACGACTTCCACCAGTTCTTTCGTAATCTCTTCGGGATAGCAGTACAGAATCCGGATCCATCTGACACCGCCGAGAAGGCAGAGCCTTCGAAGAAGTTCCGGCAGCATCTTCTTCCCGTACAGGTCTACGCCGTACAGCGTCGTCTCCTGCGCGACAAGGATCAGCTCGCGGGTGCCTCCTGCCAGCAGGGTTTTCGCGTCTTCGAGTACCTGTTCCATCGGAACACTTCTGTAATGGCCGCGAAGCGAGGGAATGACGCAGTAGCTGCAGCATTTATTGCAGCCTTCCGCGATTTTCAGATACCCGACCGGGCTTTCGAGGGAAAGAACCGGCGCGCTTTGTTTTGCCGGCACTTTGTCAAGGTCCGCGGTCAGAACCTTCGGAGCGCTCTTTCCATGCAGAATCCCGTCAAGGACTATGCCCAGCTGATCTTCCGCCGTCGTTCCAAGGACGGCGTCCACCTCCGGAATATCTTTCCCGATTTCCTCCTGATATCGCTGCGCAAGGCATCCTGTCACAATCAGGGCTTTCAGCTGCCCGTTTTTTCTGCGCTCCGCAAGAGAAAGAATCTGTCCGATGCTCTCCTCTTTCGCGGAATTGATAAACGCACAGGTATTGACAACCGCGATATCCGCTTCCTCTTCATCGTCCGTAAAGGTGTACTGCGCCGCGCTGTCCTGCAGCATGCCTGCCATCTGCTGCGTATCCACCGTATTCTTGTCGCAGCCAAGCGAGATAAAAACTACCTTCATATATTATTCGTTGTCGTCCGTTTCTTCGGAATCCGAATCTCCCATCTCGTAATCCTTGTCTTCGTCTGCGGATTCCTCGAGCATATCATCCGCAAAATTTTCTTCAAGCGCTCTTGCCTTGGCAAGCGCTGCATCTTCAGCCTTCTCAAGCTCGAGCTCATCGGTCGAAATGATCTGCAGCTTTTCCTTTTTGAGCTCTTCAATCGCGATCGAGAGCGGCTTTTTTCCCTCCGCGTCATCTACCATCGGCTCATCTCCGTCCACGATCTGTCTTGCTCTCTTGGCCGTTGCCATGACGATGGAGTAGCGGCTGTTGATAACGGGCGTTTCGCCTTCTTCAACGCCTTTATTAACCACATTCATAAGATCTACATAAGAAGGATGAATCATATAGCACCTTTCCTTTCAAGTGCCGGAGCACTTTTCGTTGTCCTGTACATTGCGAAATGCTATTGTACCACAAAAACAGAGCTGTTCAAATGAAAGAATTCAGAATGTTTCCTGCGAAATATTGATTTCCCGCAGGTCTTCTCCGAACTTTTCGACAAAATCGCGGATACGCCCCGGAGCTCTTTTCTGCGCCTGAATTGCTTCATGAACACGTTCGGCTGCTTCCTCTGACTTGCCGGCCTCGTTGATAATTACCGTGTCATACTGATCGATTCTGCCACACTCGGTCTGCGCCTGCAAAAGCCGCTCTCTGACCTTGTCCATGGTCTCGGTTCCCCGGCCGATCAGCCGGTCCTTCAGCATCTGCGCCGACGGCGTCATAACGAAAATCATGATTGCCGAAGGACACTTGGCCTTGATAATGGCCGCGCCCTGCGATTCAATTTCCAGAATCACATCCGCCCCTTCCGCGATTTTCCTTTCGACAAAAGCGCGGGGAGTGCCATAGCTGCACGAAGCGTAATCCGCATGCTCTAAAAGCTCGTCTTCCCTGACCATGCGGGCGAATTCCTCTTTGGAAATGAAGAAGTAACTTTTGCCTTCCTCTTCACCCTCGCGCGGCTCTCTCGTCGTAACGGATACGGACAAAACATACTCCGGATGCGCCTTCAACAGTTCCTTCATGATTGTTCCCTTTCCGGCTCCGGAAAAACCGGAGATCACCGTCAGGCTTCCTCTGTCCGTCCAGTTCTCCATTCGTTTGCAGCTCTCCTTTCTTTCATTCCTTCCCTATGGTTACTCCAGGTTCTGAATCTGTTCCCGGACTTTCTCAATTTCTGTCTTGAGCTCGATTGCCGCAGCCGCTGACTGCGCGTCATCGGTCTTCGAAAGAATCGTATTCGCTTCCCGGTTCATTTCCTGCGCGAGGAAATCGAGTTTTCTTCCTACGCTTTCCGCAGAAGAAAGCGCGTCCCTTGTCGCCCTGAGATGGCTCCGAAGACGTACAAGTTCTTCATCAATACAGACTTTATCAGAATACAGCGCAGTTTCCTGCAGGATTCTTGTCTCATCAATATTCACGTCCGACAAGAGCTCGGTCATCTTCTCCTTGAGCCTTTTCTGATACGCTTCCACAATCGAAGGCGCCCTGCCGGCAATAAAGTCAACGAGCTTCTGAATATCGTCCAGTTTCTTCAAAAGGTCGCTTTCAATAAACGCACCTTCCTTGATTCTGGCCTCCAGAAACTGCTGCGCGGCATCCTGCAGGCAACGCTGCAGCGGCTCATACAGCTGCGATTCATCCGGTTCCACTTCCTGCTCCGTGAAAACGCCGGAATAAGTCGAAAGTCTGTCCGCTGTCATATTGTTCAGAAGATGATAATCCTGCGCGAGTTCCGACAGTCGCTCCAGATACTGACCTGCCAGCGCGCGGTTATAAGTTACGCAGACAGATTCTCCGGAAAGATCTTCAAACGAAATGTAGACGTCCACTTTTCCGCGCGTAATATAGTCCTTAAGCAGCGCTCGCAGCTGCGCCTCGAAAGGATTGAACTGCCGCGGCATGCGGATATTGATGTCCAGATACCGGTTATTCACCGATTTGATTTCAACCGTAAATTTTCTGCCGTTCCAGCCAAGCTCGCTCCGGCCATATCCCGTCATGCTTTTCGCCAAAACAGGCCCCCTTTCCGTCCGTTTCCACACATACAGAATTATTATAGCTTTGCGTGTATGTTGTATCAAGGTTGTTTTTGCTGTATCCTAAGAGGACGCAGACAATGTTTCGGAGGCGATTATGGCATTTGACGGATTTACAACAGCAGCTCTTGCGGAAGAACTCTCTGACAGGCTGACCGGCGCGCGTGTTTTCCGGGTTATTATGCCGGAAAACGACGAACTGCTGCTTACATTAAAACCTATGATGGAAAAGGGCGGCGGCCAGGTGCGCCTGTGCCTTAGCGCGGACCCGTCTCTTCCGCTCTGCTATCTGACAGACACGAACAAACAGGCACCTGCCAGCGCGCCCGCGTTCTGCATGCTTCTGCGTAAATATCTGCAGAACGGGAAAATCGTTTCCGTAACGCAGCCGGGACTCGAGCGCAGTATCCGGCTGGAAATCGAGCATATGAATGAAATGGGGGATCTGTGCCGGCATGTTCTTGTCATCGAGCTCATGGGTAAACACTCCAACATCATTCTTCTGGATGACAAGGAACATACGCACATTGTAGACAGTATCAAACACGTCTCCGCGATGGTCAGCTCTGTACGGGAAGTTCTGCCGGGCAGAGAATACTTTATTCCGGAAACGCAGGGGAAAAGAAATCCGCTGTCGGAGACAAAGGAAAATTTCATGGCGGCGCTGCAGGAAGAACACGTACCGGCCGCAGCTTTTCTGGTCCGCAGTTTTACCGGATTTTCGAATGTCATTGCTGAAGAGACTGTTTTCAGGACAAGGCTTGGTCAGGACCGCAGCGTGTCAGAGTTCACAAAGGACGAGCAGAAACTGTTCTACAACACCTTTGAAGCGATGCTGGAATATGTTCGGAATGGGGATTTTTCGCCGACGGTGTATTATCATCTCGGCGCGGCGGACACATTATCGCAGGGAGAGCCGGTCGAATACAGCGCGGTTCCTCTTACGATGTACAGGGATCTGCCGTCCAGGACATACGATTCCATTTCCTCTCTCATAGAGAACTATTATCAGGAAAAAAATGCTGTCACCAGAATCCGCCAGAAGTCGCAGGACCTCCGCCGGATTGTGCAGACGATTCTGGAAAGAGATGTGCACAAATACGACCTGCAGAGCAGGCAGCTCAAAGATACACAGAAAAGGGAAAAGTACCGGCTGTACGGCGAGCTTTTAAACACCTACGGATACAATATTCCGGAAGGCGCGGAAAGCGCGCAGCTCGAGAATTACTACGCCGGAGAGACCGTAAAGGTTCCTCTGGATCCTGCCAGAACACCGCAGCAGAACGCGCAGCGCTATTTTGACAGATATATGAAGCAGAAGCGCACTGCCGAGGCTCTCACGCAGCTGACAGAGCAGGTAAAAGCCGAAATCAGTCAGTTGCGGAGCATCCGCACTTCGCTTGACCTGTCTACAACCGAAGGGGATCTCGCACAGATCCGCAGAGAGCTGGAAGAGTCCGGTTTTATCCACGCAAAGCCGCAGAAGGGCTCCGGGAGGGGAAGCTCCAAAGTGCAGAAAGGCAGACCCCTGCACTATGTCTCTTCTGACGGCTATGACCTGTATGTCGGGAAAAACAACACACAGAACGATGAACTGACCTTCCATTTTGCAAAGCCAACGGACATCTGGTTTCACGCGAACGATGTTCCCGGTTCTCACGTGATTCTTTGCACCGGCGGAAAACCGTTCGAGCAAATCCCCGACAGAGCTTTTGAGGAGGCCGCTGCGCTTGCCGCCTACTACTCGCAGGGAAGAGAAGCCGGACGCGTGGAGATCGACTATCTGGAACGGAAAGGCGTTAAAAAGCCTTCCGGCGCAAGACCGGGCTTTGTCATATACCACAGCAATTATTCTCTGACCGCAAAGGCAGATATCAAAGGACTGCGCCTTATAGAATAGGCGCAGTCCTTTCTTCTCAGATCCAATTGATCTTTTTCAAAGCCATTTGATTTTCCGGAGAAGCCGGACGATCTTCTCTCCTTTCGGAAGGCTCCGCAGATTCTCCTCCGTCATTGTACGACTCTTTATGAGCAGGAAAAAATAAACGATCACCGCGATCAGAAGTCCTGCTGCAGCGCCTGCCAGATTAACGAAATACGCGCGGTGCAGTCCGGCTGCCGAAACAAGCAGACATACCGCATGATAGACCATCCATGCTGCGGCTCCCATCACCACTGCACATAGAAGCGGACGGATGAACAGTATCTTCAGATCCCGCCGTATTCCGAGATATTTCTTCAAAAACAGCTCATTTACGATAAAAATCATGAAGGAATACAGCACGCTCACAATCACAAGGGCATAGATATCCGCATTCGTTGTTACAAGAATCAGACACAGTGCTGCTGTCTGCACAATCAGAGCGATTCCCGCCGAAACAAGAGGCATGCTCATCCTGCCGATCGACTGCAGCGCCGCGTTTGTAATCGTCGAAATCGAATAAAATACAACCGTAATGGAAAGGAGCGACAGAAGCAGCGCTGCCATGGGCAGCGATTCCATCTGCGGAAACATCAGCATCGTAACAGGTCTTGCGAGAGTCAGGAGGCCGGCAAACGAAGGAATCGCAATCATCGCGGTAATTCTTGTAGCGTTCGTCACGCGCCGTTTCGTATCCTCCAGATCTCCCTTCGCAAAGGAGGCGGATATGCCTGGAATAATCGCCGAGGACACCGCGGTCGCGATCGAAATCGGAATATTGGAAATTACGACTGCCTTGTTCGAGAAAATCCCGTACAATGTCGTTGCGAGCGTTTCGTCCATGCCGCGCAGATTGATCATAATTTTGTAATAGATCGTCTGATTCAGCGATGTCGTCAGATTCAGAATAAAGCCGCTGAGCATAAACGGCGTAATAACAAGAACCGTTTCTTTCAGAATATGACCATATGTATCCAGTCTGCCCGTTTGATCTTCCAGCAGCGATCTTCTGATCTTTCCGCGGCCCTGAAAGTAGCAGAATGCCATGAAAACAAGCGCGGTCAGAACACCCGCACCGGTTCCAAGAGCACTTCCCGACGCGCCCATCTGCGCCTTCTTCGTTGTATCCGCTCCGTGTGCGGCGGCGATCCGGATTAAAAGCGCGGCAGCGCCGATGGAAACGACCGCATTCGCGAGCTGTTCCAGGATCTGGGATACCGACGTCTGCACCATCGATCCATGTCCCTGAAAATAGCCGCGCAGAGCAGCCAGAATCCCGAAAAAGATGATTGTCGGCGCAAAGACGCGAAGAACCGGCACAGCAACCGCGGGGACAAGCGCTCCGGCACCGAAGTATAACAGCGCGCTGCCAAGGAAACCGACGCCAAGGCCGTACAGGACTGCGCAGAGAAAAACTCTGTGCGCGTTTTTGTATTCTCCGACCGCTCTTTTCTGTGCGATCAGTTTGGATATAGCGGATGGGATGCTATAAGAAGAAACCATCAGAATGATGGTATAGATGTTATAGGCAGTGCCGTAATAACCATTGCCTTCATCGCCGATAATAGCGGTTAAAGGAGCCCGGTATAAAAGGCCGACGATTCTCACGATCATACTTGCTGCCGCGAGAATCCCGGCCTGTACCAGTACTCCATCCGAGGTTCGTCTGGAATTGTCTGTCATAAAACTCCTGTGAGGCTTATCCGATCAGCCAGTCATACATCAGCTGATACTTGCCCGCCGATACCTTCCACGAGAAATCTGCCGCCATATCTCTGTCGACGATATGATTCCAGTCTCTCTTCTTGTCATAGAAAATCCGCTCCGCATAGCGCACGGCATGCATCATTTCATGAGCGTTATAATTGCTGAACGTAAAGCCCGTGCCGGTCTGTTCAAACTCATTGTAAGGAGAGACGGTATCTTTGAGACCGCCGGTCTCGCGGACAATCGGAACCGTACCGTAGCGCAGCGCCATAAGCTGGCTGAGTCCGCATGGCTCAAACAGGGAAGGCATCAGAAAAGCGTCACTGGCCGCATAAATCTTGTGCGACATGTCTTCCGAATAATAAATATTCGCAGCGAGCTTATCCGAATACTTTTCATCGAAATACCGGAACATATTCTCGTAGCGTTCCTCGCCGGTTCCCAGAACAACGACCTGAATAGCGTCGAGTGAAAGCATCTCTTCCATCACATAAGCGATCAGATCAAAGCCCTTCTGATCAGTCAGACGGGAGACAATACCGATCATAAAGCACTTCTCATCCTGCCGCAGTCCCAGTTCCTTCTGCAGCTCAATCTTGTTCCTGATCTTCTCCTTGCGGAAATTGGAAGCGTTATACGGGTGCGGAATCCGCCTGTCGGTTTCCGGATTGAACTCGTCATAGTCAATACCGTTCAAAATGCCGCGAAGGTCATGCGCCCTTGCGTTCAGAATGCCGTCAAGGCCTTCTCCATAATACTGCGTCTTGATTTCTTCCGCGTAAGTCGGGCTGACCGTCGTAATCGCGTCCGCGTAAACAATTCCGCCCTTCAACAGGTTCGCGTCCTTATATGCCTCCAGTTTATCCGGTGTGAAATAATACCCCGATAATCCTGTGATATTCTCTACATCTCTGACATTCCATTTGCCCTGAAAACGGAGATTGTGGATTGTCATTACCGTCTTGATACCGCGGTAAAACTCATTCTCCTGAAAACGTTCCTTGAGATAAACCGGAACAAGCCCTGTCTGCCAGTCATGGCAGTGAATCAGATCCGGACGGAACCCGATCGTCGGCAAAGCGGAAAGAACTGCCTTCGAGAAGAAAGAAAAACGCTTGATTTCGAAAAGTGCGTCATCCGTGTACGGCTTGTAGGTATTGAAAAGCTCTTCATTGTCGATGAAGTAATAGATTACACCATTCGCTTCCGCCTTCAGAATGCCGACATACATGCTCTTCCAGTCAAAATCCATATAAAAGCTGGTGATGTATTCCATGCGGTCTTTCATCTCCTGCCGTATGCAGGAATACTTGGGAAGGAATACCCTGACGTCATAATAATTCTTGTCAATTTCCTTTGGCAGAGAACCTACGACATCCGCAAGTCCGCCTGTTTTGATAAAAGGAACGCCTTCCGAAGCTACGAACAGAATGTTTTTCATAGAGCTTTACCCCCTTGTGGCTGCAAACACATTTAGATTATACCGCCGATTCATGATGGCGGCAATCAGACTCACACCATTTCCGCGATCTCTTGAATCAGCCTTTCGGTATCTTCCCAGCCAAGACACGGGTCGGTAATCGACTTGCCGTAAATACCTTCTCCGATCTTCTGACAGCCTTCTTCCAGATAGCTTTCGATCATCAGGCCTTTAACCATTTCCCTGATCGCCGGGTTGGATTTTCTGTTCTGCAGTACTTCCTTGGAGATGCGGATCTGCTCGCAGAACTGTTTATTGGAATTGCTGTGGTTTGTATCGATGACACAGGCGGGGTTTTTCAGATCCCGTTTCTCATACAGATCGATCAGCCGCACGATATCTTCGTAGTGATAGTTGGGTGTATTATTGCCGCGTTTATTGACAGCGCCGCGCAGCACGCAGTGGGCATACGGGTTGCCGTCCGTGCGCACTTCGTATCCTCTGTAGGTGAACTCATGCGGGTGTTGTGCCGCAAAAACAGAATTCAACATGACATTAAAATCTCCGCTCGTCGGATTCTTCATGCCGCTGGCTACATCAAAGCCGCTCGTCGCAAGCCGGTGCTGCTGATCCTCGACGCTGCGCGCCCCGATCGCGACATAGCTCAGGATGTCCTGCACGTATCCCCAGTTGTCCGGATACAGCATCTCATCGGCAGCTGTGAGGCCCGAGACCTCGATCGCGTGAATCTGCATCTTGCGCATGGCAATGAGGCCCGCCTTAAAATCTGTCCGTCCCTGCGGATCCGGCTGGGAAGTGATTCCTTTATACCCTTCGCCGGTTGTCCTTGGTTTGTTTGTATAAATTCTGGGAATCAGAAGCAGCTTCTCCGAGACCCGTTCGTTAACTTTCGCAAGGCGGGAGACATATTCACAGACTGCGCTCTCATTGTCTGCGGAACAAGGCCCGATAATCAGCAGGAATCTGGGGTCTTTTCCCGCAAGGACGTTCTTGATCTCCTGATCCCGCTTCTGCTTGAGTTCTGCGAAAGCGGCCGGAAGCGGGTATGCTTCACGGATTTCCGCCGGCGTCGGCAGCGCCTGTACAAAGGTGAATGACATGGCTTATTTCCTCCGAAGGTATGCAAGTATACCCGCTATTGTCTTGGCGTCAATGATTTTACCGCTGTAGATCATCTGTTCCAGTTCCTCCGGCGTATACGTTTCAACGCTCAAGAATTCATCGCTGTCCAGATGCTGCTCTCCCTTATGCAGTCCCGTGGCAAGGTAGACATCAATCTGCTCGTTGCAGAAAGCAATGGTCGTATAAAAGCCGACGAGCAGCTCGAGCTTATCCGCTTTGTAACCTGTCTCCTCGGAAAGCTCCCGCGCCGCGATTTCCGAAGAGGCTTCTCCTTTTCTGTCGCGCTTGCCCGCAGGCAGTTCCAATGTATAATCCGAAACCGTTGTTCTGAACTGGCGGACCATCAGAATCCGGCCATCATCACGGACAGCCACAACTGCAGCGGCCCCAAGGTGATCAATAAAATCCCAGTTCTCTTCCCGTCCGTCCGGCAGAGACATCCTGTCTGAATAGATATCAATAATAGAGCCGTGCTTTACAAGTTCACGGCCGATTCTCTCATATTTACCGTTTGCCATTTCTTCCGCTCCTTCCGCGTAAATATATCCGGATATGTTAAAAGGCGGAAGCGCACCGCGTTTCCGCCTTTACAGCTTACAGCAAACAAGTTACTTCGCGTAATCCGTCACTCTTGATTCACGGATTACATTGACTTTGATCTGGCCCGGATACTCCATCTCGTCTTCAATCTTCTTGGAGATATCATGGGCAAGCAGTACCATATCGGTATCGCTGATCTTTTCAGGAACTACCATTACGCGAACTTCTCTGCCCGCCTGAATAGCGTAAGAATTGCTGACCCCTTTAAAACTGTTGGTAATTTCTTCAAGCTGTTTGAGCCTTGTAGTATAAGTCTCAAGCGTCTCTCTTCTGGCACCTGGACGGGCAGCGGAAATCGTGTCCGCCGCCTGCACAATGCACGCAATAAGACTGGTAGGATCGGTGTCTCCATGATGAGATTCAACCGCGTTGATCACGATCGGAGATTCCTTGTACTTGCGGCACAGTTCCGCGCCAAGCTGTACATGGGAGCCTTCCATCTCATGGTCTACCGCCTTTCCTATATCATGCAGAAGACCCGCGCGCTTCGCCATGCGCACATCCAGCCCCAGCTCGCCGGCAAGAAGTCCGGACAGCTGTGCAACCTCAATTGAATGTTTGAGTGCATTCTGCCCGTAACTCGTACGGAATCGCATCTTGCCAAGCAGTCTTACCAGCTCCGGATGAATGCCATGGACACCGACTTCCAGCGTCGCGGCTTCGCCTTCTTCCTTGATCATGGCTTCGACTTCCTTCTTGGCCTTCTCGACCATCTCTTCGATTCTGGCAGGATGAATCCGGCCGTCAACGATCAGACGCTCCAGAGCGATACGCGCCACTTCACGGCGGATTGGATCAAACCCCGAGATAACGACCGCTTCCGGTGTGTCATCAATAATCAGATCCACACCCGTCATCGTCTCGAGTGTACGGATATTCCGTCCCTCGCGGCCGATGATTCTGCCCTTCATCTCATCATTCGGCAGTTGCACAACCGAAATTGTAGCTTCCGCGACATGATCCGCGGCGCACCTCTGAATTGCGCTGACGACATATTCCTTCGCCTTTTTGTCTGCCTCTTCCTTTGCCTGCGCTTCCGCTTCCTTGATCATGACAGCGGAATCGTGTTTCACATCCTCTTCAACAAGTTTTAAAAGGTATTCTTTTGCCTGTTCAGTAGTCAGGCCTGAAATTCGTTCGAGTTCCTGTGTACGCTGTTCACCAAGCTTCGCAACTTCTTCCTGCTTCTTGCGCAGTGAATCTTCCCTTGATGACAGGGACTGTTCCTTCCGTTCCAGTCCGTCCGACTTCTTGTCGAGCGCCTCTTCCTTCTGCTGAAGTCTTCTCTCGTTGCGCGAAACCTCTGCCCTTCTGTCGCGAATCTCCTTTTCCAGATCATTTCTGGCCTTGAGATTCTCCTCTTTAGCTTCCAGAAGAGCTTCCCGCTTCTTGTTCTCAGCATCGGAAATGGCCTTGTCAATAATCGCTCTCGCTTCATCCCCGGCACTCTGCACCTTTTTCCGGTCGGCATCGTTTCGCCGGCTGTTCGTGAGAAATACACTGAGGGGAACCGCAATCGCAAGGGCAACAATCACCGCAATGATCGTAACCAGCATGACAGGAGCACCTCCTTATTCAGTTATATTGTATCGTACAATGCGTATGCGAAATCTTTTCCAGACGAAAGAAAAGCTTGCTATTCCGCATTCCGATTGACGTTCTACAACAAATAAATATTAAACACAAACGGCTCTGATGTCAACCGCGGAATGCTCTTCTGACCGCTTCCTGCGTGTAGCCCTTACGCAGCAGAAACGCAGTCATTTTCTGTCTGGCGGCTAGGTCGGCAGCTTCGGGATCATAATGTTTCCTGCGCATATAAGCGCGGATCTGCTCCTGCTCGAGTCCGCGGATTTCCTCCCCCATGGTTTCCTCGGCTTCTTCGATGAGCTCCCGGATCAGATCTTCCCGGATTCCCCTTTTCTGCAGATCCATCCGGATGCGCAGGAGGCTCCTGTCCTTTGCATGATAGCGGATATAGCTCTCCGCCATCCGCCGGTCATCAACGTAATGCGCCTCTTTCATCCTGTGAATCGTCTCATCCGCCACAATGTCCGGATATCCTGCCTGCAGGAGCTTGTCCCGAAGACCTTTCTCTGAATAATCCGAACGGGAAAGCAGGTCGCCGCACTTCCTGACAGCATCCTGCCGCAGCTGTGCAAGCAGATTTTCCAGAATCTCTTCAGGTATTTCCTTATTCTCGTGAAAGTCATAAATGCTGATCACACGATCCGAAAGGACCATGGAGAGATCTTCGTCGATTGTTATTCTGGTCTTTGTCCTGCCCGCCTTCGTCATCGATGTAATCAGCATGTTTCACTCACCTCATGGCAATGGCAGCCTGCCGCGCCGGTCTCTCACGCCTGAACAGTTGCATCTTCCTGTGCGGTATCCTCTGCCGCGGTGACCTCCGGCGCAGGCGTCCTCGCGCCGTCCGGGTCAAGTCCGTAGTGCTCCCGCACTTTTCTGTCGATTTCGTACAGGAGCTGCGGATGATCTTCAAGATACTTCTTCGCATTCTCGCGGCCCTGTCCGATCCTGTCGCCGTTATAGTTGTACCAGGCGCCGCTCTTATTGACGATGTCCGCGCCTGCCGCAAGATCCAATACGTCTCCGGAATACGAAATACCTCTGCCGAACATGATATCGAATTCGGCCTCCTTGAACGGCGGCGCGATCTTGTTCTTCACAACCTTGACTCTGGTACGGTTGCCGATAACCTCGCCGTTCTGCTTGATTGCTTCTATTCTGCGCACATCCATACGGATGGACGAATAAAACTTGAGCGCGCGTCCGCCGGTTGTCGTTTCCGGGCTTCCGAACATGACGCCGACCTTCTCACGCAGCTGGTTGATGAATACGACCGTACAGTTTGTCTTGGAAATGACAGCCGTCAGTTTACGCAGCGCCTGGGACATCAGTCTTGCCTGCAGGCCGACATGGGAATCTCCCATTTCGCCGTCAATTTCCTGCTTCGGAACAAGTGCCGCGACAGAGTCGATAACGACAATGTCGATCGCGCCGGAACGCACCATTGTCTCTGCGATCTCCAGTCCCTGTTCACCGGAATCCGGCTGGGATATATACAGATTGTCAATGTCGACGCCGATATTGCGCGCATAGACAGGATCCAGTGCATGTTCTGCGTCAATGAATCCCGCGATGCCGCCGCGCCTCTGCACTTCAGCGACCATATGCAGGGTCAGTGTCGTCTTACCTGAAGATTCCGGCCCGTAGATCTCGACAACTCTCCCCTTCGGGATTCCGCCCAACCCCAGCGCGATATCCAAAGACAGCGAACCGGTCGGCGTAGTCTCCACATTCATATTGTTGGAAGGGTCTCCGAGCTTCATGATCGCGCCCTTGCCAAACTCCTTTTCGATCTGCGATACAGCAGCGCTTAACGCCTTCTCGCGGTCTTCCCGATTCATAGCCATAATTTAATAAATCCTTTCTTTACGAAACGAACAAAAACAGAACATGTGTTCTTGTTTTGTAGTATAGCATCCGCTTCTTTTGATTGCAACAACGAGGATACATGAAGACGCGGCTGCTGGAAATACCGCCGGATGACACGATTTGAAGACAGATATAAGAACGCGTTTATGCGTTCCCCGGTTCCCCGCGCTGCTGCGGCAGGCCATGGATTTATTATATGCCGGCGGCATAAAAAAATCCACCGCACGCAGTGTGCGGCGGATTGATAAAGGCCATGCTGCTACATGGCAAATGTCATAAGGCCGAGCTTCGAGAGCTGCAGTTCATGTACAATCATGCCGCGGCGGTTCTTTTCCGAAAGCGGTATCTTCGAGAGTTCATCCGCCTTCAGAATCTGTTCCTTATAGATCGTCTTTGTTCTGCCGAATGATTTACCCGTGACGGGGCAGTAAACGCGGATTTTTGCCTTGATCTGTGCATAGATTCTGCAGCTTTCATCTTCCGGTTTCATATAATACAGATGGCTCTCAAGGCTTGTCTCCCTCCCCACTTCCTGTTCGAAAAACCGCTTGATGATACAACGGAATTTGTAGCTCAGCTCCGGATTGTCTTCCAGCTCGGCATAGGTATATCTGGTACCCACCGCAATTTCCGTGAGGCCTTCCATGATGTACTTGTAATCATTGCCCTGCGTTTCCATAGATTTTCCGTCCTACGCCTTATAATCAATGCTGTCGATATGGTTTCCGGTGATCCTGATGGCATCCATGATCTCTTCTTCCGAAAGCTCGCCTTCCGCTGCCAGCTCTCCGACCGTGACTTTCCTTCCAAGTTCTGCCGAAAGCTCATTCGCTTTGTCCAGCACCTGATTGGATTTTTCGGCGGCATCCGCCGCGGTCGCGTGTTCTTCCAGCTCCTGTTCGATCAGGTCTTCCATGGCCTTCATGATTCTCTGCGCAAGGTCAGGCTCCACCTCTTCCGGTTTTTCGAGAGGTCCGAGCAGCTTTGTTCCGCGCACCAGCGCCATATTGCCGGCACCGATCAGGTCTTCCATATATACGCCCTGACCGGCATAAAGCTTCGCGATATCCACGACTTTGGGCAGCATCAGCTCGGCAAGCTGCTGCTGCGCCTCTTTGTCGCCAGCCATCGCGTTCAGCTTGATCGCGTCGAAGACGCCATCCGAGGGCTGCTCAATGGAAGCCACGGTTTCCTGATAATCCGCAAGATAGTCATGGTCCTCCCGGCTCATCCTCTCCTCCGCGTCAAGCGGCTCATCAATGCCGATTTTATTGTCTTTCAGATAATTTTTCACCTGCTGCAGCTGCTCTTTCGAAAGCTGCATCCCATCGAACGCCTTCTCGATCTGCCTGCTTGTCACAACACCTCTGTTCTTCTGCGCGCTTTTGATCAAGGCCTGCAGCATCCTGACAAAACTTTCCTCACGGCTGATTTCGTCCATAATTCACCTTACTTTCCGATGTTATCCGGATTCTGTCCTGATGGTCCCTGCTTCTCATCTTCCCGGCTGTCTGCCACGGAAGTCATTGGCACCGGTCCCATTCCTCCCTTTGCATGAACATGCGTGAACAGATGATCCTGACAAAATTCATAAGTACCGTCACATTTCGAGCAGTAACGGAATTCCAGCGTCGGATCATCCAGCTCGGTTCTTCCGCAAATGGCGCAGCGATGTCTCGCGGCCATCTTTCTTCTCATAGTCTCTCCCGCATGCTGTTCACTGCGCGCTGCCTTCGCGGCTGCAGCTGACTCCGGCGCAGGTCCCGCGGCCGCGCCCTTTCCAGACGACATCGCCTTCCGGAAACGGGCCTTTCTCCTTGCCTCCTGCGGGTGCAGGAATGCCGGATTCTTCTTCTGAAGGAAGAAGATTAAAAAATTCAGGAGCGATGCCAGCATGGCAAAACACAGATAAAACTGCCCTGCGGCCGCCGCCTGCACAAAATCGACACCGAGCAGTACGGCATAGACAATCCCAAGCCATTTCACCTTCACAGGCAGTATGAACATCAGCAGCACAACAGCGTCCGGGAAAGTCGCTGCATACGCAAGAAAAATGGACATGTTAATATAGTATGTGCTGAACGCCGGGCTGACTCCCGCAAAAAATGCGGCAGCACCGAGTCTTTCTATCATGCCCGCATGAAAGAGATAAGCGTACCCCATCATCAGAAACGCGCCGGCGATCGTACATAAGAATCCGGCGAACATATAGACATTATAGCGCCAGGTTCCCCACGCACGCTCGAGAGACGTTCCGATCGAATAGTAGAACAGAAGCATAATCAGGACAAAAATCAGGTTTGTCTGCTCCGGTGGAATGATCAGCCATGTAAAAAGTCTCCAGATCTGTCCGTGCAGGATCGCGTAAGGATTCAGCGTCAGATACAGTATAAAAGAGGGATTGATAATCTGGATCAGATATCCGAACGCGTAGCACAGGATCAGAACCAGTGACAGATTCCGGATCGCGTATCTTGAAAATTTCTTTTCGAACCAGCTCATGTGGTTTTTCCTTTCTTTTTCTGTTCAATCGGATTTTAGAATAGCATCCGCACCCGTAAAAGTAAACGAACGCCGGCCTCCCACCGGAGACATTTAAGACAAATTTCATTTTTTGAGGTACGCGGGTTTGTTGACTTTAAATTGTGCGCGATTTAGAATCCGATAGTGATTTGATAAGTTTGCATTATTAATAAGAAAGCTCCGGTTCCGGCCGGCGGCTTTTTACTTGCAGGAGATCAATTTTGAGTTCGAAAGAGTACACTTTAGGCATTGATATCGGTTCTACAACCGTCAAAATCGCAGTCATGGATACTTCGGACAGTCTGGCATTCGGTGAATACCGCCGCCACCACGCCGAAATCCGTAAGACCCTTTACACACTGCTTGTCGAAGCGAAGGAAAAGCTCGGAGACATCATGGTTCACCCCGTGATCACAGGTTCCGGCGGTCTTTCGCTCGCGAATCATCTCGGCATCCCGTTCGAGCAGGAGGTTGTCGCAGAGGCAGCTGCTGTAAAGAAGATCGCTCCGAAAACCGATGTCGCTATTGAACTTGGCGGCGAAGACGCCAAAATCATTTATTTTGAAAACGGCAATGTTGAGCAGAGAATGAACGGAACCTGTGCGGGCGGCACAGGTTCTTTCATCGACCAGATGGCTTCCCTTCTGCAGACAGACGCGAAGGGCCTGAACGAGTACGCGAAACATTACCAGTCATTGTATACCATTGCAGCGCGCTGCGGCGTCTTTGCGAAGTCGGACATTCAGCCCCTGATCAACGACGGCGCGCGCAAAGAGGATCTCGCCGCATCCATTTTCCAGGCGGTCGTCATACAGACGATTTCCGGACTCGCGCAGGGTAAACCGATTCGCGGACACGTTGCATTCCTTGGCGGACCGCTCCATTTCCTTACAGAACTGAAGGCGGCTTTCATCCGGGAGCTGAAGCTCGATGATGAACATATCATCGATGTTGAAAATTCCCATCTGTTTCCCGCGATGGGCAGTGCTCTTAATGCACATGAAGACGTTGTCTTCTCTCTGAATGAACTGATCGGCAAGACGTCAAGGCCCATGAAGATGGAGTTCGAAGTCCACCGGATGGACCCTCTCTTCGCGACCAGGCAGGAGTATGACGCATTCAGTGAAAGGCACGCGCAGCATAAGGTTAAAACCGGCAACATCAGAGATTACAAAGGGCGCACGTTCCTTGGCATAGATGCGGGCTCAACGACAACAAAACTCGCGCTTGTCGGCGAAAACGGAGAGCTGCTGTACTCTTTCTATTCTTCCAACAACGGTTCTCCGATTAAAACAGCAATCCGCGGAATCACGGAGCTTGCACGCAAGATGCCGGAGGGCGCTGTGATCGCCGGCAGCTGCTCTACCGGTTACGGTGAAGCGCTGTTAAAATCCGCGTTCAAGCTCGATCACGGAGAGGTAGAGACAATCGCGCACTATTACGGTGCATCTTATTTTGACCCGCAGGTCGACTGTATTCTCGACATCGGCGGACAGGATATGAAATGCATCCGGATCAAGAACGGCGCAGTGGATTCCGTAACGCTGAACGAAGCATGCTCTTCCGGCTGCGGTTCCTTTATCGAAACGTTCGCAAAATCCCTGAATTACTCGGTGCAGGATTTCGCGAAAGCCGCTCTTTTTGCGCAGCATCCGATTGATCTTGGCACACGCTGCACTGTTTTTATGAATTCCAGAGTCAAGCAGGCACAGAAGGAAGGAGCGGAAGTCTCCGACATTTCCGCAGGTCTTGCGTACTCCGTCATTAAAAACGCGCTGTTCAAGGTTATGAAGGTTTCCTCCGCAGAGGAACTTGGTAAGAATATCGTCGTACAGGGCGGAACTTTCTACAACGATGCGGTTCTTCGTGCGCTCGAGAAAATCGCGGACGGTCATGTGATCCGGCCGGACATTGCAGGTATCATGGGCGCGTTCGGCGCCGCTCTGATCGCGAGGGAGCGCTATGACGAGAGCCGTCCGACTTCTATGCTCTCTTTTGAAGAGATGGAGAATCTGACGTTCGAGACAACGCTCTCAAACTGCGGCCGCTGCAATAACAACTGCAGACTGACCATCAACCATTTCAGTGACGGAAGGCAGTTTATTTCCGGCAACCGCTGTGAAAGAGGCCTTGGCCTTGAAAAGACCGACAACGGCATTCCCAACCTGTACAAGTATAAGATGCGCAGGATTTTCGGCTACCGTCCGCTTCCCGCAGCGCAGGCTGTCCGCGGCACGGTGGGGCTTCCCCGCGTTCTGAACATGTATGAAGACTATCCGTTCTGGTATACGTTCTTTACAAAGCTGGGATACCGCGTTGTTTTGTCGCCGCCTTCCACACATAAGATTTTTGAGATGGGAATTGAATCCATTCCGTCCGAGTCTGCCTGCTACCCCGCAAAAATCACGCACGGGCATATCCAGTGGCTGATGCAGCACGGGGTCGACTTCATCTTCTATCCGTCTTTGTTTTACGAGAGAAAGGAATTTGACGAATCGGACAACCATTATAACTGCCCGATCGTCAGCTCCTATCCGGAGAATATCAAGAACAACGTAGAGGAAATCATGAACGGAAGCGTTGTTTTCCGCCATCCGTTTATGGCATTTACCGACCTGAAAACCATCACGGAGGGTCTTACACGCGAGTTCAAAGAGCTTCCGGAGAAGGAAGTGATTGCTGCGGCAAGGGACGCGTGGGACGAGCTCGCAAAGACCAGAAAAGACATTCAGGCAGAGGGTGAGCGGGTGCTGCGCTACATGCAGGAGAATCATGTCCGCGGCATCGTGCTTGCGGGGCGTCCGTACCACCTCGACCCGGAGATCAACCACGGTATCCCCGAAATAATCAGTTCCTACGGCTTCGCGGTTCTGTCCGAGGACAGTATCTCGCATCTGGCCTCGCCCGAACGGCCACTTGTCGTACTGGATCAGTGGATGTATCATTCCCGCCTGTACGCGGCTACGAGCTTCGTAAAAACAAGAGATGATCTGGACATGATCCAGCTCAATTCGTTCGGCTGCGGCGTGGACGCGGTCACAACGGATCAGGTAAACGATATTCTTTCGGGTTCCGACAAGATTTATACCTGCCTCAAGATCGATGAGGTCAACAATCTGGGTGCCGCGAGAATCCGCGTCCGTTCCCTGATCGCGGCAATCCGGATCCGCGACCGCAGAAAAACAAAGCGTACCATCCGTTCCAGTGCGATTAAAAAGGTACCTTTCACCGAGAAGATGTTCGAAGAAAGATATACGATACTGTGCCCGCAGATGTCGCCGATTCATTTCGATCTGATCGAACCTGCGGCAAGATCCTGTGGCTATAATCTGGTCGTTCTGAAGAACGACAACAGGAAGGCGGTTGACTACGGCCTGAAGTATGTAAACAACGATGCCTGCTACCCTTCCCTGTATGTTGTCGGACAGTTTATGGAAGCGCTTGAATCCGGCCAGTACGATCCGGACCATACGGCGATCATCATGTCGCAGACAGGCGGCGGGTGCCGCGCTTCAAACTACATCGGCTTTATCAGAAGAGCGCTCAAGAAAGCCGGCATGGAGCAGATTCCGGTTATTTCCGCCAACCTTTCGGGTCTGGAAGGGAACCCCGGATTCAAGATTTCGATGAAGCTCCTTGCAAGGCTTGCGTTCGCGGTCATGTTCGGCGATGTCATGATGAAGTGCGTTTACAGAATGCGCCCGTACGAAAAAGAAAAAGGCTCTGTCGAAGCACTGCATCAGAAGTGGCTTGCAAAATGCACGGAATTTCTTGTAAACATGAAAGGACTCCCGATCCGGAAAGTCCAGAATATGTGCATACAGATGATCCGGGATTTTGATGCGGTGCCGGTCCGGGAAGACCTCAAAAAACCGAGGGTCGGCGTTGTCGGCGAAATTCTGGTCAAGTACTCCTACGCTGCCAACAACCATCTTGTGGAAACACTGGAAAAGGAAGGCGCGGAGGCCGTTGTTCCGGATCTGATGGGCTTTATGCTTTACTGCTTCTATAACCAGATTTACAAGGCGGAGTTTCTCGGGACAAGCAAAAAGACCGCTGCCGCGATGCGCGCCGCAATTTTCATGATCGAGAAAGTGCTTCTGCGTCCGATTTACAAGGCTTATGATAAGAGCAGGCATTTTGAAGCGCCTTCAAGCATCTATACATTGGTTTCATACGCGGAGCCGATTGTCGACATCGGAAACCAGACCGGTGAGGGCTGGTTCCTGACAGGAGAAATGGTGGAGCTGATTAAATCCGGCGTTCCGAACATTATCTGCATACAGCCGTTCGGTTGCCTTCCGAATCATGTTGTCGGAAAGGGTGTTGCGAAGAAAGTCCGCCAGCTTTATCCGCAGGCGAATCTTGCGGCTATTGACTATGACCCGGGCGCATCGGAAGTAAATCAGTTGAACCGGATCAAGCTTCTGCTTGCGGGCGCGCAGAATAATATGCGCCGGGAAGCCGAATAAGAAGTAAAAAAGACATGAGAAAAGGGACATCAACCTTCTTTACGATTGATGTCCCTTTACTGCTGTTCGTTGTCCAATGGACTAAACCTCCTCTGGATCTGAACTCTGCCTTTCCCGTATCCGCGTTCCATTCTCTGCCTTTGTACTGATTGTACTGCGATGTCCTGATCCTGAACCAAAGTCTTCACCGGGCAGCCTGATCCACGTTCGATCAGTTCCCGGCGGGCATCCTTCGTCCCGTCAAGGATTTCATCACATCCTTCATGTACTTGCATCAACGAGTCTGAGATGAACAATTATACTTCTGTGGAACTTAACTATTCGGGTGGTCCGTACCTCCTTCCTGTAAAATTCCCCTGAAGCTCTTGTCCGATCGGGGTCCTGTCATGAGAACTGATCTCTCATCTTCATTTTCCTGATCTTTTATCTCTTTGCTGACTTTAAAATAACACCGTGCAGTTAATTTGTCAATCAATTATCTGCACGGTGTTGTATTATCTGTTTATTCGTAATATTGCTGTCAATTCTGACACTTATTAATATCAACGTGCCTCAAATGAGAGGATACTTTTCCGTAAGACCGGCAACGATCGCTCTGGCCTTCGGAATGCCCTCCTCTTTCTGCCGGATCACGCAGGCAATCGCTTCGGCAATCCGATCCATATCCTGTGTATCCATGCCCCGCGTTGTCACTGCAGGCGTTCCAAGGCGAATGCCGCTTGTTACAAACGGCGATCTCTTTTCATTCGGAATTGTATTCTTATTCGCTGTAATATGTGCATCATCGAGCCATTTCTCAACTTCCTTGCCGGTCAGATCAAAGTTTGTAAGATCAATCAGCATCAGATGGTTGTCCGTGCCTCCGGATACAATCTGCACGCCTCTGTCCATGAGTCCTTTCGAAAGAGCCTTCGCGTTATCCAGTATTCTCTGCTGATAGACCTTGAAGGAAGGATCGAGCGCCTCTTTGAAGCAGACCGCCTTCGCGGCGATCACGTGCTCCAGCGGGCCGCCCTGAATGCCCGGGAAGACCGCCTTGTTCAGCTTGTACTTGTCCGCTGCTTCCTGATTTGCCAGAATCAGACCGCCTCTGGGTCCGCGCAGCGTTTTATGTGTTGTTGTCGTGACAATATCACACCACGGGAACGGGCTGGGATGCAGCCCTGCCGCGACCAGTCCCGCAATATGCGCTATATCCGCGACCAGAACAGCGCCGGCGGCATCCGCGGCTTCGCGGAACTTTTTAAAATCGATGGTCCTCGCGTATGCCGAAGCGCCGGCGATGATCATTTTCGGATGATGCTCTTTGGCGAGGCGCAGCATTTCATCATAGTCGAGGAAGCCGTTCTCATCGACGCCGTAAGGAATAACGTTATAATATGTTCCGGAAATGTTCGCAGGCGATCCGTGTGTCAGATGCCCTCCCTGATTCAGATTCATGCCCATCAGGGTATCTCCGGGCTTCAAAACAGCAAATTCTACCGCGAGGTTTGCCTGCGCGCCGGAATGCGGCTGAACATTGGCATATTCACAGCCAAACAGTTTCTTCGCGCGTTCAATGGCAAGCGTTTCCACGACGTCCACGCACTGGCAGCCGCCGTAATAGCGGTGTCCGGGATATCCTTCCGCGTATTTGTTCGTCAGAGGGCTGCCCATTGCTGCCATAACTGCCTTGCTGACCCAGTTCTCCGAAGCGATCAGTTCGATATGATCATTCTGCCGCTGCATCTCCTGCTCGATCGCTTCCGCGATCTCGGGATCTTCTCTTTTTACTTCATCGAGTGAATACATGATCTGCGCCTCCTTGCCGCTGCCTGTCTTCTGAACCGGTACAAACTCCTCCGCATCGGATGCGTCAAAGTTTTCGTTCATTATAGCATGCTGTTTATTGAAAAATCATCCAATTTTCACACATCGGATATTGCGTCCTGAAAAAGGCCGGTGTACTATCGTACTGATGTAAAACACCACAATTCGGGGTGTCTGATTTTAGTAATTATTACAGTGATCTCTTTAGCAGAGAATGGATTATGAAGATTAAGAATAAAACAACGAAGCAGAAGCTCTTATGGCTGCGTGACCTCTCCAGGGATTCCTGGCCGATGCTGATTTTCATGCTGATGTATATACTGGTCTTCACGCTGCTCGAAAAGGCGACAAGACTGCATTATACGGTCATTCACTCTCCTCTGGATGACAGAATTCCGTTCATCGAGTATTTTGTGGTTCCGTATTTCATGTGGTTCGGCTATATCGCATTCAATATGATCAGTCTGTATCTGAAAGACCGCCGCACCTATCTTGCCATATCCGTCTTCCTGATGATCGGAATGACCGTAATGCTGGTGGTCTCGTTTGTTTTCCCCAATATACAGTATCTTCGCCCGCAGGTGATGCCGAGGAACAATCTGTTTACCCGCATGGTGGCACACCTGTATAAGACAGATACGCCAACCAATATCTGTCCCAGTATCCACGTATACAACACGGTCGCTGTCATGCTTGGTCTTTGGCGTACAGATTCTTCGATGCACAGGAAGGCTTTCCGGATCCCGATGAATATCATCGGCGTTCTGATTATCCTTTCCACCATGTTCATCAAGCAGCACTCGGTTCTGGATGTCGCTGCCGCGTTTGCGCTTTCGTATGCCAGCTACCTTGCTGTTTTCCGCTACCATGCCGGCAGCATACTGCTGCGCGGCAATGCAGGTAAGCAGGAACCGCTGCAAGGCGAATAAAGAAACGCGCGCCGCCGGGCGCACATAAAAAACCTGCCGGATTCCCGAACCTGGAATTCCGGCAGGTTTTTTGTGTCGATGCGGTTAATTGAACTGAAAGAAATGCCGTACAATCTTATATCCGCCCGCTGTCAGAGCACGGCCGCCTCTGCCGGGGAGATTCACGCCAAGGCCGAAGATACCATTGCGCAGGCGAAGATACAGGAAGTAATCCTTGCTCCGAAGATACTTCCACAAATCATCTTTCTTTTTAAGATCTTCCGGCGTATTGGCCAGAATCGCGAGCACGCAGGAAATCGTCGTAATAATCTCCAGATAATTGTACATATATTTGCGAAGCTGCGGGTGCGCATTGATCTTCGGCTGATTTTCCTTGTCAGTATAATAATCGATCATCAGTTTATTGACGCGCAGCTGCTGGTCAATTCTGGAAATCATGACTTTCTGGTTGACGGACTGATCTACACGGCCGATGTAATAGTAATACAGATTCAGGTCCATGTAGTACATGTTCCGTACGTACGGCAGCGGCTCAAAAACATAGATATTGTCCACATAAAAACAATGTTCCGGAAGACGGACGCCGCACTCCCGCAGAAGCTTTGTACGGAAAATAACCGAGTGCATGAGAATATAATGTCCCTTCCGGAAATGCCCGACATCTTCCCACGTGAACATTTTATCGGTCGGAAGGGTGCTGCGGTAATGAATTACCTTATGTTTTTTCTCGCCCTCCTTATCATAGACATAATTGCATAAAAGCATATCCAGCTGCGGGCTCGCCCCCGAAAGCTCGCGAAGCTTGTCCAGTACCTTCAGATACGCGCTCTGCTTGAGTCTGTCGTCACTGTCAACCACCTTGAAAAACACGCCCGTCGCATTCTCGATTCCGGTATTGACCGCGCTGCCATGCCCTCCGTTCTCCTTGTGAATTACACGAACAAGGTTGGGATGCAGAACCTGATACCGGTCCGCGATCTCCGCGGTCCGGTCTTTGGAGCCGTCATCCACAATGATGATTTCCACATCTTCGCCACCGACGAGAAGCGAGTCAATGCATTTAGCCATATATGCTTCCGAGTTGTAGCAAGGTACACAAATCGATAGTAATTTCATACTTCAGCCTTTCCAGCTTATTATTGCGCTGCGCTGCCATACAGACTTCCTGCAGACATACGCGGCAGATTTCATTCCTCCGGATTTCCGCGGAGCCTGCCGCGCGGCGGCTCGTACCGGTCGATTGTAAGAAGACAGTCCCTCAGATCTTCATATCTTTTCTGCACCTCGCCGGGTCCGATTTCAAGGCCTGCTGCGACAGCCATGGTGTCGATCATATCGTTCGTAATCCGCGGACGGAGCGCTGTCAAAGCGTCCAGCTTCTCCTGCATGTTCTTTGCGTCAAGAAAAGCTTCCACCAAGGGATCCAGCGTTGAATCTTCCGGCGCCGCGTTCACAAAGACCTGTGCCTTCTCCGCTGCGGGCTGTTCCTTCGGCAGTTCCTCCGCCGTTTCCCTGTCTTCCACTTCTTCAAAACGGTAGCGGGCAGCAACCCCGGGATATTTTACATGGTCCACTTCACTCAGGAATTCTTCTTCAGGCCGTACAAAAAAGCCGTAATCGCCATACAGTGCCTGATAAACCACAACCCTGCGGCCGGTAGCCTCCTCGCGTGCGATAAGAAGCACCTGATATAGCTTTCCCTTGAAATGTCTGTACCGGCCCAGTATCTTTACTTTTCTAGTATCCATTCTCCATCTTCCTTCCATCGCCCGGTCAAGCCGGCGAAGTTTCCCTGCGAATTTACGCTTCTCCCGTCTTCCAGTCCGGTCTATGACCGGTGGGCCCCCGTTTTCCGTGTGATTTCGGCAATCAGCACTTCCACAGCCAGCCGGTCCCCGATCTTCCCGCGTTTGTATTCATAGTCTGCCTGCACACAACGCTGCAGCGCATCCATGAGTCCGCGCAGTGTATGACCGCGCAGCAAAGGCCGGATTCTTTTCGTCAGCACATAAAAATTCAGTCCTGTGACCGAGGCAATTTCCTGATCCGGCTTACCCTGCCGGATCAGTTCTCCGACTTCCAGAAGCTGGTTAAGCTGCCGGATCATCAGGGCGAGGATCTGCTGCGGCGGAGTCTGCAGAAGCAGCATTTTATAATAAAGCGCGAAAGACGTATCCGCGTCACCTCGCATGACTGCGGCAATCAGATCAAAAATACTGTCCTGTATGCGTTCGCTGCACACCGCGCGCACATCCTGCATAGTGATCTCGGTCCGTCCGAGACAGTAGCCGATGACTTTGTCTGTCTCGTTGACCGCATTCATAAGATCGCTTCCCGCGTACTCCGAAAGCAGTGAAAATGCCTCGTCTGTAAGCGTAAGCCCCGCCTTTTTGCACCTGTCCGTCAGAAGCTTCCGACAGAGTCTCTCATCCGGCTCCGTGCAAGGCAGCACAAAACCGTTCCGGCTGACTGCCTTATACAGCTTCGTCGTGCGGTTTACTTCCTCCTGCGAGAATATAAGTACGGTCGTTTCCGGCACCCTGGAAATAAAATCCGTGATCGGATCCAGCGCTTCTCCTGTCTTCTCAAAGAGCCAGGAATTCTCGATCACGATTACCCGTCTGTCCGCGAAAAACGGAAGCGTCTGCGCAATATCGATCACCTCTTCCGTTGTAAATCCCGCGCCTGTAAAGTACGAGTAATTCATTCCCCGTCCGCCGGGCAAAGCCGCATCTGTGATTTTATCCCTGTTTTGCAGCCGCAGATATGCCTGATCCCCGTACAGAAGGTATACTCTCTGAAATTCACCGCTCCCGATCTGCTGTTCCAGAAGGCGGACACTGTCCGCGTATTTTTGTTCGTTCTTCTTCACTGCCATAAGAATACCTGTCAATACATTATACAATCCGCACGCCGTCTTGTCATGGTTTTTGCGTTCTGCTGACGAAGACGCGGCTGCCATCGGTTTCAAAACAAATTCCCCCGCACTCTCTGGTATCCAGAATCCGGCTGCCGCAATTTCGTAGTCTCCGGATGGTTTCTTTGTGCGGATGCCCGTACGGATTATTTCTGCCACAGGAAATCACGGTCCAGGCAGGGCGCAGGGTGTTCAGAAACTCTTCCGTCGTAGCTCCCGATGATCCGTGATGCGCAGCCTTTAATACCGTGACCGGAAGCGTATCGCCGTAGCGGGAACGGATCACGGAAAGACAGTGTTTTTCCCCCTCGCCTTCCAGATCGCCTGTTAAAAGCGCCCGGAATTTCCCATAGGAAACAAGGAGCGTCACCGACATCGCGTTGCTCTCCTGATAAGCGCTGTCCTTCTCCGGATGCAGGCAGGTGATTGTAAGACCGCCTGTGTGCAGACTCATATTCGTCTCAAGATAGCCTGCAGGAACGCCGGCGCGCGCTGCAGCATGCAGAAGGTCGCGGTACGCTTCTTCCATGGCGGTCTCTGTGCAGGAAGGCAGAAGCAGCATCCGCACCTTTGGAGCTCCCTTTCCCTGCCTTTCCAGAAGCTCCTTTACTGCTCCGCAGTGGTCCTGATCCGGATGTGTAACCACTGCGTAGTCCAGCGCATCGATTTTTTCGTAAAACAGATACGGCTCCACCGTATACTCTTCGAGCGCGTTCCGGTCGGAGCTGCCTGCGTCGATCAGCATCGCATGACCCCGATATTCGAGGACAATGCCGTCTCCCTGCCCTACATCTAGGAAAAACAACCGAAGATTCCCCGGATGCCGCGTGATAAGGAACAGCATTGACACAAGCAGACACAAGCTTCGAAGCCGCCCGGGAATCCACCGCGAAAATGCGATAATTCCGGCAATCATGGCAAGATAGATCATCAGCTTTACAGGCTGCGCGTGGCCGACGACAAATTGTTCCGCCGCGGCTGTCTGCGAAATTGTGCAGAGCGCTTTATAAAAATACAGTATCACATGACAGCAAAGCGAGGTCACTCTGCCGGCGCGCACGGACAGAAAACCTGCGGCAAGAACGGCTCCTCCGGAAATCATCAATGTCTGCATAAAAGGCAGAACAAGAAAGTTCAGGAAAACACCGGCGAGCGGGAAAGTATATCCGCTGACCATATATACCGGAAGTGTAAGGGCGGGGATCGCCAGTGTTTTGCCGGCTTTCCCGGGCAGCACAGGCATCAGTGCGCCGATCGAAAGCGCCGCCGCGAACGAAAACAGAAAGCCTGTATGATACAGAAACAGCGGCTGACGGAGCAGGAGAAAGATTTCCGCAAGTGAAAGACTTGTCAGAAAATCCGGTGTCCTTCCGATCCGGTATCCCAAAGCGCCGGTCAGGTACATGATCAGCGCGCGGACAGAAGAAGGTCCGGGGCCTGCCATCAGGCAGTAGATGCTGACGACAAGAGGCGCGAGGAGTCTTTGCAGACATTTCGGTGCATGTATTTGGCGCAGAAGTCCTGTAATGCCAAGGCCAACGAGTGAAATATGAAGGCCTGAAACCGCCAGAATATGGATAATTCCGCTCCGCCTGTACAGATCTTTCGTCTCCTGATCCAGCCACCCCTTCTCTCCAAGGAGCAGTGCTTTCATGACAGACGCATCTTCCTGTGAAAGACACCGGTCAAAAACCCCGGCCATTGCTCTCCGGAGTCTGTATAAAGTGTCACCGATCACACTTCTTTTTCCGTTTACCGCCGTAACCCGCGCACCGGAAATCGAGTAATCACACCCCAGCGTCCGGTAATAGAGCCGGGCATCAAATTCGCCGGGATTGCGCGCGGTTTCGAAAGCGCGCACCTTTCCTGTAACACAGATCAGTGCGCCTATCGGCGTCAGGTCATCTTCCGGCGCCTCCGGGAACTCCCGGGGAATATGCGACATGTGACCTTCATATTCGGTCTTGTTATCATTTTCGGAAACAGGGACCCTCACAAGGACATGATTTTTCGTAGAGGGTCCGGACGGGCAATGAATATTGCCCAGCGTGATCAGAAGGGAAATAACGCCGTTTTTTGATACACGGTACTCTTTCGAAAGGACTCTTCCCTGCAGCCGCACGGTGCTGCCATCAAACTCTGCATAGTCTGGCAGCGCCGGCGGCAGAAACCGCAGGACCAGATACATGACCGCCGTTACAGCCAGTGCAAGCGCACAGAGCGGACGGCGCATAAAGCTCACCTCTTTCGTTTTCAGACTGTCATTTCATTTACTGCTCCCCGCCGGTGGCCTCTTCGCCGGAGGATGTCAGGTCAGGGTTTTCTTCATAGGTATTCTGCAGGCTCATGGTCTCCATAAAGGAATCCGCGGTCTTGCCTTCAACGGAAAACTGCACTTTGCTGACCGTGGGAAGCTGCGTCAGAGAATTGACCAGCGAATAAACCGCGACCTGCGGCGTTACATTGTACGGCTCCGTGAGAAACGCACTGTCCAGATTCACATAACAGACGCCGTCACGTGTCGTGACAGACAGCACCTTCGTGTCCTGATTGAGTGTAGGATAGACGGCATCACTGTTCGGCCCCTTGAGCACCTGCTCGACGATCAGCCTCTCCGGCGCGATGTTGCTGTTATAAACGACATTCCGGTAAGTGTCGACCAGCCGGTCTCCTTTCTGATTCGCGAAAAACAAATGCAGCCGGATCCTCTCATACCCCCGGATCTCACTGCCCGAATTATTGATAAACTGATCTTCACTCATGTTCGCGAGCAATGTGCCGTCCGCGTCGGAGAGCGGTTTGTTGTCCGCCGTAAAGGTAACCTTCTCGATGCCGGGGATCTGGCAAAGCGTATTCACAACCGCCGTCCTTGCAAGGATTTCCCGCACCTGATCCTGTGAGCGGTATTCCTCCGAAAAATCAATGGTCAGCGTCCTTCCGGACAGGTTGAAAGAACGGACGGTATAGCCCTGAATCGGCGCCCTGTAATCCACAGAATCCGGCTGTTGGGAAAGCACCTCCAGTATTTCCCGCACGGACTTTTTCCTCTCGTCCGGCGTCTGCAGGTCATAGTCCACAGGGATGACGGCGTCCGCGTCTTTGCTCACATAATACAGGCGGAACGCACCGTGTGCTTCATCCTCTTTGTTTGTCTGCCCGGAAGAACAGCCGCATACGGCAAGTATGACGCACAGAATAAGACAGATGCACAGGCTGCATGTCCTGTTTTCAGTTGGCCTTCTTCTCTTCATGTCCATGCGTCAGCTTCAACTCTCCAATATATTTCTTCATGACATCCTGCGCGGAAGCCCGCGAAGGCATCTGATCCGGAGAATGTTTGATCGGAATGGTAACCGTAAACTTCGTCCCGACATTCTCTTTGCTTTCTACATCAATCTGTCCTTTATGCAGCAGAATCGCGCTCTTTGTAATCGACAGTCCAAGACCCGTGCCGCCGATTTCTCTCGATCTGGATTTATCCACGCGGTAAAAACGTTCATAGATCCGTCCGATCGATTCCTCCGGTATTCCGATACCGGTATCTTCGACGGTTACAATCACATTTTTGTGATCCGAATTTACGGTCACTTTTACTTTTCCATGATCCTTGTTATACTTCACCGCATTTTCGATCAGATTCGTAAATACCATCGTCATCTTGACTTCATCGATTTCCGCGGTGACCTCTCGCTCGCTCACAAGCGTCATTTCAATATCCCGCTGCATCGCGAGCGGCCGGACACGTTTTAAAATAATCTCCAGCAGGTCATTGATATTGACCTGGGAAATATTCATTGTCACCTGACGCCGGTCCATTTTGGCGAGATTCAAAAGCTCGCCGATCATCTTGTTCTCGCGGTCAAGCTCATTGTCGATATCCTGCAGAAATTCCCGGTACATTTCAGCAGGAACAGCCTCGCCCTGCTGCAGAAGGGAGTCGGCAAGAACTTTCATCGAAGTCATCGGCGTCTTCAGTTCGTGCGAGACATTGGATACAAATTCCTGTCTGGATTCATCAAGTGCGCGCATTCTGCCGAGTACCTGATTGAATGCATCCACCATGTTTTCTGTTTCCAGATAATCATTGACAGAAGCAGGTGCGCTGCTGAATCCCGCCTTTACGTCCTGAATCTCTCTGGTGAGCTTTTCGAACGGCCGGACCAGCTCTCCCGAAAGCAGAAGACCGAGCGAAAAGACAAAGAGCAGAAGGATCACTTCAAGGAGCGAGGCCCGACGGTCGAGAATGTCGATCGTCGCATTGATGGAGTCCGTGGAAACGCTTGCCAGAATGACGCCGTAAACGGTCTCCTCTTCCTTTTCGCTTCCTGCGGAATAATCACCGCTTTCCAGTGATCTGGTCTCACTGATCGGGATGATCACTTCAATATAGCCGTCTTTCCGGACATAGTTTGATGAAACAGCCTTGCTTCCGTTTCGAAGACACCTGACGACATCCTGTGAGACAATGATCTTGCCGGCAGACATATCATAGGTATCTTTGACAATCCGCAGAGCGTCGTCAATAATCAGCACACGGCCGTCATAAAACGAGGAAAACTGGGCAAGCTCTGCGTTTACAATAACAGAATCCGGATTTTTCAAATAATTATAGGTAATCAGATGGTTTGCCAGAATCCGCAGCTGTGTCTGCGCCTCGCTGGTACGGACATTCACGACGCGGGTCTCATAATTCGACAGGATCCCGTAGCGCATAATGGTTACGGGAATCATCCCGAAAAGAAATGTGATAAGAAAAATACGCAGTTTCAGACTCCGCAGAAACGGAGCCTTTAACACAAACGCGTGCAGTTTCGAAGAAATCGTATTTCCGGTCTTTTCCATGAATCTTTAAGCGTGGTGCTCCTGATAAAAGTATCCTACACCCCATTTTGTCTGAACGTAGACCGGTTCCGAAGGATTCGGCTCAATCTTTTCACGAAGCCGCCGCACATGAACATCGACGGTACGTTCATCACTCCTATCGGTTTTCCCCCAGATAATATGCAGCAGCTCGGTTCTGCTGTAAACCTTGCCCGGATTGGACACGAGAAAATCCAAAAGCTCGAACTCCTTGCTCGTCAGGTTGATCTCCCTTCCGCTGATGGACAGACGCCGGTTCTCCCGGTCGATACGCAGATTTCCGCTCTCGATCACAGACGCGTTCTTCTTGTCCTTGTCAGGAGAAGTGCGCCGCAGAATTGCCTTGATTCTGGCCTTCAGTTCCAGAATATTGAACGGCTTGGTAATGTAATCATCAGCACCGTATTCGAGGCCGAGGATCTTGTCCATATCTTCGCCCTTGGCGGTCAGCATGATCACAGGGACATCCGAAAATTCCCTGATCTGCTGGCAGACCTCGAGGCCGCTCATTTTCGGCAGCATCAGATCCAGAAGAATCAGGTCATATTGCCCGCTCTTAGCCTTCTCAAGGCCCTCCTCCCCGTCATAGGCAGCGTCTACCTCATAGCTGTCCTGCTCGAGGCTGAAGCGGATTCCCTTAACGATCAGCTTCTCGTCATCTACGACCAGTATCTTCTTCGCCATTGCCATTACTCCTGCTGCATTAATCCACGCAGATTGCGTCCTTCATTCCGGAAAAGGCTGCCTGCTTGATGCCGGAAACCTTCATAATATCCTCAATTGTCGAAAACGGTCCGTGTTCCTGCCGGTACGCTGCAATCGCGGCCGCTCTGGCCTTGCCGACGCCGGGAATCTTCTGCAGCTCCTGCTCATCCGCGCGGTTTATATTGATCTTTCCGGCGGCTCCGCTCCCGGTCTCATTACTGTTCCAGCCGGAGGAAATACCGCCCTGCGCGGAAACAGAAGAACCGGCCGCAGATAACGCATCATCCCCCTTCGACGGAACAAGAATTTTCTGTCCGTCTTCCAGCAGACAGGCAAGGTTTAGGCCGGCTGTGTCCGCCTCTTCCGAGAAGCCGCCGGCAGCCTCAACAGCTGCCGCTGCCCGTGCGGGCTCCGGCAGCGTATAAATGCCTGCATGATTCACCGCGCCGCATACATAGACGACTATCTCCCGCGGCTTTTGTTCCTGCTGCTCCCGCGAATCCGTGCGCGCGGCACCCGCGGAAGCTTCCCCGCAAGCTTCTCCCTGCTCCGCCGGAGATCCTTCCGTCAGCACAGCACCGTCGGAAGAAATAGTAAAAGCCCCCTCCGTACCGCCTTTCGCACAGGCGCTGAAACAGATGCAGACAATCAGAACCAGAAAGATTTTCGCGGTTATCGTGACCGCTTTCTTCCTCTGCGAAAATACCCTGCGGGCAGCGTCCATCGCAAGACGGATTCGCATTCCAAACTCAATAAGCATAGCGATACCCTTTCCGGGGCCCCGCTATGCTTATTTATTCTAATCTAAATAAACTTTGTTTTCAATGGCAGTCAGACAATTTCAGTCGCCGCCGGTCAGCTGCGCACTGATATCAATACGCTCCGGATCCGGCAGACGGTTCACCGTAACGCTTCCGCCCGTGATCTGCACCATCAGCTGTTCGTACAGATCGTGCATCGTATCGTTTGAATCCGCCCCGTCCCAGATTTTTGCGAAGGCATTTTCCATCAGCATCCAGAAATTGCTTGCCTCCCGAAGCTTCGTAATCGGCGCGGACGCATCATAAGACTTGCAGAAGCCCGTCATATGATCATCTGTTGCGCTGTAGTCATAAGAGGACAGTGCCGGCGCTTTTCCCGTCCGCGCATAGAAATCCGACATCTGCGAGTACAGTACGTACTGGATAAAACTGTTCGCGGCGTTCTGCTGCTCCGAATACCCGTTTACAACAAAGCAGTCCGTCACCGACATCGGTTTGGATTTCAGATCTTTCGTCAGATCCGGCAGCATCGTGACGCCATAGCGAACCGTACTGTCTCCGGATGCTATCTTGTCCCGGAGCGTTTTTACGGCACCTGTCGTCGCGACTGTAAAGACAATCCTTCCGTCCGCGAAGTCATTGATGACACTGCTGTAATCGTCCGTATCCGTATTAATCGCGAAATAAGAGTTGAGCTGTTGATAAACCTGCAGACACTGGATGACCTTGCTGTTGTATATGTCAAGGTTTTTCGGATCGTCGCCGTCCTTTCCGCCTACGCTCATATAGTTCCCGATGAAATAATAATTATAGAAAATGTCGCTGACATCCCACTTGAAGATATCCGTGACGCCTTCCGGCGCGTCAAAACTGTTCGAGAGGGAAATGATATCAATAATTGTCTTCGGCACCGTATCCTCAAGAGACTTCCCGGCCTTGTCCGCCATCATCTGCAGATAGTCTTCATTGTATAAAAGCGCCGAAGTTTCAAAAGACAAAGGATACGCTACGGTCTCACCCTCATACGTCACCGCGTCAATTGCCGCCTGCGGGAAGTACTTCGTGTCGGTAAAATGCGTACTGTCCATGACCGGCGCCGCGAGGCCCGTCAGAACAGCTCTCTCCAGAGAATCATTCCCCAGTATATATATGTCCGGCAAGTCGTTATTGTTAATCGAAGCTTTGTAAATCCTGTCCAGATAATCCGTATCCGATATCAGCTTCGGCTCCACACGGTAGCGGGTCTGCCTGTCATTGTAAGAGACCGTGACAGAATTCAGAAAATCCGTCAGGGCAGCGTCCTCATACCACAAATACAGCGTTTTCCTGCGCGAAAAGAAAGCCGCGGGCGAGCCTTCCTGACTGCCCTGCGGCATGATGGAAAATCCGATAATCGCGGCAAGAAGAACGATTGCGGTCACGGCGGAAGCGATTCTGGTTCTGATACTCATGTACAATCTCCATGGATTTTCACACCACCCGGCGTGAAAGTTCAAAGCAGCGCGGCAATGACCGGTTCCAGAATGGAGATCATTTCGTCCACGTTCTCTTTGGTTATAATCAGCGGCGGAACGAAACGGAGAATATTACTGCCTGCATTGATCAGCACAAGGCCTCTGTCCATAGCAGCATTTATAACGGGCGCCACCGGACGGTCAAAAACAAGTCCCTGCATCAGTCCGCAGCCGCGCCGCTCCAGAATACACGCGTAGCGCGAAGCGAGCCGGTCAAGCCGCTCCTCAAGATAAGGCGCGATTTCGTTCACATGATCTATTATATGGTCCTTCCCGTATAATTCAAGGACTTTGCATACCGCCGCGCAGGCAAGCGGATTTCCTCCATAGGTTGTTCCGTGGTCACCCGGCACCAGCGAATGCTGCGCCACTTCTTCGGTCAGAAGAAACGCGCCGACCGGCACGCCGCAGCCAAGTGCCTTGGCGCTCGTCATGATATCAGGCTTTATGCCGTACTTCTGCCAGCGGAACATCGAACCGCACCGCCCCATGCCACACTGCACTTCATCAAAAATCAGAAGGATTCCCCGTTCATCACAGAAATTCCGGACGTCCCGCAGGAACGACTCTGTGGCCGGCTGCAGACCTCCCTCGCCCTGCACGGGTTCGAGAATCACCGCGCATGTTTTGTCGTCCGCGAGTGCCTCTACCGAGGCGAAATCATTGAATTTCGCGAAGCGGGCACCGCATGGCATCGTTCCGAACGCTTCCCTGTAATGCGGATTGCCGGTCACCGAAAGAGCACCATACGTTCTTCCGTGAAACGAATGCTCCATGGCGATCACTTCATGATCCGTGCGCCCGTCCTTTTCATAGGCGTACTTCACAGCAGCTTTGAGTGCTCCCTCGACTGCCTCTGCACCGGAATTCGTAAAGAACACCCGGTCCATCCCGGAAGCCTGTTTCAGAAGATGCGCAGCGCGGATCGCCGGCTCATTGTAAAAATAGTTGGAGGTATGCAGGATTTTATCAACCTGTGCCTTCAGCGCGTCATTGTACTCCTGATTTGCGTACCCTAGAGCGAAAACAGCGATTCCCGCGCAGAAATCCAGATATTTCTTTCCGTTCACATCATACAGATAGACGCCGGAACCGTGGTCAAAGACAATCGGATAGCGGTTGTACGTGTGCAGCAGATCCTGCTCCGCCTGTTCGATCATCTGTTTCATTGTATCTGCCATACCTGCCTCCTTCCGGCCTGTCGCTCAGTCTTTGTCGTCGTCCATATAGAACATGGTGCCATTTCCTTTATCCGTGAAAATTTCCAGCAGGATACTGTGCGGAATTCTCCCGTCCAGAATATGTACTCTCTTAACACCGCCGCGGACGGCTTCCGTGCAGTTGGAGAGCTTGGGCAGCATGCCGCCGCCGACAATACCGTCCCGGATCATTTCCTCCGCCTCGCCGACACTGATTCTCGAGATGAACGATGTTTTGTCCTCAAAATTTCTGTAAAGACCCTCCACGTCGGTCAGATACACCAGCTTGTCGGCGCCGACTGCCTTTGCGATCGCGCAGGCTGCTTCATCCGCGTTGATATTATAAGTTTCAAAGTGTTCGTCCAGACCGATCGGCGCGACAATCGGCAGATAGTCGTTGTCAAGCATGTCAAACAGGATTTTCGGATCTGCGGAAGTGACTTCTCCGACGAAGCCGATGTCCGTGCCGTCCGGAAGCAGCTTTTTCTTCACATGCAGCAGCGATCCGTCCTTGCCACTGATACTGCAGGCTTTGACGCCAAGCTCCTCCGCCATGGTCACAAGCTTTTTGGAAACGCGCCCGAGCACCATCTCGGCTATCTCCATGGTCTCCTCATCCGTCACCCGGAGGCCTTTGATAAACTGCGCTTCCTTTCCGGTTTTTCTGACCCAGGATGAAATTTCCTTTCCGCCGCCGTGTACGATGATCGGCTTGAAACCGACGAGTTTAAGCAGCGTGACGTCAGCGATCACACTTTTTTGCAGCTTTTCGTCGGACATGGCGGAACCGCCGTACTTGACAACAATGATCTTGCGGTTGAACCTCTGAATGTAAGGAAGCGCCTCAATCAGCACTTCCGCCTTTCTCTGCGCCTCGATCTGATACTCTTCCATATGGAAACTCCTTCCCGCACTTTTCCTCTATCCGCTTCAGGAACGAAATCCGCGTCTTTTTCAGGAACGATAGTCCGCATTGATTCTTACATAGTCATAGCTGAGATCACATCCCCAGGCTGTCGCGCCGGCGCCTCCCATATGCATATCGCAGCGGATGATGACTTTCTCCCCGCCGAGAATTGCGGATGCCTCCTCTTCGGAATAGGCCGCTGCGCTGCCTTTCGAAAAGATCAGGATGCTTTTTGTTTCGGAAGCAAAATACAGGTCCACATTCTCCGGGTCAAACTGCGCTCCACTGTATCCGAGCGCGCACAGAACGCGCCCCCAGTTGGCGTCTTTGCCGAAAACCGCCGCTTTCGTCAGATTCGACTGAATGACGGATTTAGCGAGAAGCTTTGCGTCATGTACACTCGCCGCGTTCACAACCACTGCCTCGATCAGCCTTGTCGCGCCTTCGCCGTCTCCGGCCATTTCCTTCGCGAGACTTTTGCAGATCATTTCGAGCGCTTCGTAAAAACAAACATAATCCACATTCTCCTCCGTAATAACCGGGTTCCCTGCTTCTGCGTTCGCAAGGACAAGCAGCGTGTCGTTTGTCGACATGTCGCCGTCCACGGAAATCATATTGAAAGAATCTTCTACAACACTCGAAACCGCTTTCTGTAAGAGCTTTTTATCAATCGCAAGATCCGTCGTTATAAAAGCAAGCATGGTACACATACCGGGATGGATCATGCCGGAGCCCTTGCACATGCCGCCGATCGTTATCGTTTTCCCCGCAATTTCAAACGAAAAAGCCAACTGCTTGTTCTTCGTATCCGTCGTCATGATCGCCTTCGACGCAAGATCTCCGGCCTTAAAGGAATGCTCTTTCCGTTCGGACAAAAGATCAATACCTGCACAGATCTTGTCGGTGTCGATCTGCATTCCGATAACGCCGGTCGAAGCGACAAGAACGCCTTCCGGATCTATGGAAAGCGCGCTGCCGGCGGCCTCTGCCTCAGCCCTGCAGATCCGCATTCCCTGTTCTCCGGTGCAGGCATTCGCGATGCCGGAATTGATGATGACGGCCTGCACTGTTTTATCGCTCTCACGGACGATCTTCCGGTCCCATAAGACCGGCGCGGCCTTCACGACATTGGATGTGAAGGTACCTGCACAGGCGCAAGGCACTTCGCTGTAAATGAGCGCCATGTCATCTCTTCCCTGGTATTTAATGCCGGCTGCGGCTGCCGCGGCATAAAAGCCCTTCGCCGCCGCGACGCCTCCCTTGATCTGCTTCATCTTGTGCCTCCCCGGCCTCTTTGGCCGAATTGCCGCCCGCTTCAGTCTCCAATAAAGCGGGTAATGTTCTTTTCATTCAGTAGGAAATCATAATAGAAGAAATCTTCTCTTTTCTTCCATCCGATGTCTTTCCAGAACGCGTTGCCTTCCTTATTTGTCGTAAAGGCTACCAGAGAGACTTTACTGATGCCTTCTTCCCGCAGGGACCGCATGCAGGTGCCGACCATCTGCCGCCCGATCCCGAGCCTCCGGTACGCCTTCGCTACACATACATGATACAGCGTTCCCTGCCGTCCGTCATTCCCGCAGAGAATCGAACCGACAATCTTCCCGTCTATAACGGCTACGACGCTGGTGCTCGGGTTTCGCCTGATAAATCTTTCGATGTCCTCCCTGCTGTCGTCGACTGCCCGGATACCGAATCCTTTAATTGTAAGCCAGAGCGCGTGCACCTCATCATAATCTTCTCCGGTCATCGGCCGTATCAGAACGGAGCCTTCCATATCATCTACCTCTCACGTTTTGTAAAATATACATCCATCCCGGCGGAAAAGCAACAGCAAAGTTACTAATTATGCATTTTTATACGATTATTATGCACTATTGCTTTTATTTATTCAAAATTGGCATTTAAGATGTATATTTTACCGCTTGAATTCGTATATCCTCTGATGTATAGTCTTGGTAGTTCGTAAATATATGGAAGATTCAGATGGAGGTTTTCCGTTATGGCAAAAGAAAAAGTTGTACTGGCATACTCCGGCGGACTTGATACGACCTGTATCATCCCCTGGCTGAAAGAGAATTATAATTATGATGTTGTCTGCTGCTGCATCAACGTCGGACAGGAGCAGGAGCTCGACGGTCTCGAGGAGCGCGCAAGGTATTGCGGCGCGGATAAGCTTTACATCCTCGATGTCATCGATGAGTTCTGCGATGAATATGTTGCGCCATGCATACAGGCACATGCCGTTTATGAGAACAAATATCTGATCGGAACATCCATGGCCCGCCCTCTGATCGCGAAGAAGCTCGTGGAAGTCGCAAGAAAGGAAGGCGCTGTCGCCATCTGCCACGGCGCGACCGGCAAGGGTAACGACCAGATCCGTTTTGAACTGGGAATCAAGGCGCTTGCCCCGGATCTGAAGATCATTGCCGCATGGCGTGACCCGAACTGGAAACTGGATTCCCGCGAATCCGAAATTGAATACGCGCATAAGCATGGCATCGATCTTCCTTTTTCACAGGATGAAAGCTACAGCCGCGACAGAAACCTCTGGCATATCTCGCACGAAGGACTGGAGCTCGAAGATCCTTCCAACGAGCCGAATTACGAGCATCTGCTGGTTCTCTCAAAGACGCCGCAGCAGGCGCCCGACAAGACGACCTACCTTACAATTGATTTTGAAAAAGGCATTCCCGTTGCCGTGAACGGCGAGAAGATGAAGCTTTCCGACATCATTCGCAAGCTCAATAAGCTCGGCGGCGAGAACGGTATCGGCATCGTCGACATCGTCGAGAACCGCGTAGTCGGCATGAAGAGCCGCGGCGTCTATGAAACCCCCGGCGGCACAATTCTCTATGAAGCGCATCAACAGCTCGAGGAGCTTTGCCTTGACCGTGAGACATACGCACTGAAGAATGAAATTGCTTCGAAATTTGCCTCTCTGATTTATGAAGGCAAGTGGTTCTCTCCTCTTCGGGAGGCCGAGCAGGCATTCATCGAGAGCACCCAGCGTTATGTAACGGGTACCGTAAAGCTCGGGCTCTACAAAGGCAATATTATCCGGGCCGGCGAGACTTCCCCGTACTCGATGTACAACGAATCCATCGCTTCGTTCAAGACCGGCGATATGTACGATCATACCGATGCGAACGGCTTTATCAATCTGTTCGGACTTTCCACCAAGGTCCGCGCAATGAAGCTGCAGGAAGTCGCGAAAAAGGAAAATGTTAAGAACTGGCAGGATCTTCTGTGATATCATTGTTGCGGCGGCAGTCTGATTTTCGGCTGCCGCCGCAGCGCATGCATGCGAGGTGATACATGATATCCTGTACCGTTTTAAATCTGCCGTCTTTTATGTCAAAACTGCTCTCTACAGACTGTTTTGACTCTTTTGTTCTGGAGGAAGCGCTCATCCGCATGGCGGCCACCTTTCATATTGACGGAAGGCTGAATAAGGATTTCTACACGCCGGACGAATGGAGTGATCCTGCCATCCGTCCGTATGATTTCATGCCCTGGAGCGACGCGCGCCGTTTCTGCCGGGATATCATCAAAGGGAAGAGGGTGCCGGTTTCCATGCAGCTGGTTCTGGAACTGAAACCGGAGTTCATGAAGAAGACACTTGAAGCACAGGGCGCACCCGGGGATGCAGTATCGGCATTCTGCCTGAACGTCCGGCTCGAAAACGGCAGAATGCATCTGATCACCGGCGTATCCATGAAGACATTCACCGTGGACAGGACACCGGAGCAGATCTGGGACAAAACAATCCGGCGTTTTCTGACCGCCAAAGATATTGCCTTTGAGGAGGACACATAAAATCTATGAAAAGAGACCTGATCACGCCGCAGGATTTTACTGTGGAAGAACTCGATCATCTGTTTGACCTTGCGGACGATATCCGCGAGCATCCCGCGAAATACGCGCATGCCTGTGAAGGTAAAAAGATGGCTACCTGCTTCTTTGAGCCCAGTACAAGGACACGTCTGTCCCACGAAACAGCCATGCTCAATCTCGGCGGCCGGACTATGGGCTTTCCGGATGCCGGTGTTTCCTCGGCGACAAAAGGAGAAACCGTTGCGGATACAGCGAGGGTCATCTCCTGTTTTGCCGATATTATGGTCATCCGTCACCCGAGAGAAGGCGCGGCAATGGTAGCCGCGCAGTATGCCTCGATTCCGGTCATCAATGCCGGTGACGGCGGTCATCAGCATCCGACGCAGACCCTCACCGACCTTTTAACGATCCGCTCCCTGCAGGGACATCTGGATCACTTCACGATCGGCCTCTGCGGCGATCTGAAGTTCGGCAGGACAGTGCACTCTCTCATCAATGCGCTGGTACGCTATCCGGACGTCCATTTTGTTTTCATTTCTCCGCCGGAACTGAAGGTGCCTGACTATATTACCGACAAGCTCGATGAGCTGGGCATTCCATACGAGGAGCATGTACGGCTGGAAGATGCGATTTCCAAGCTGGATATACTGTATATGACAAGAATTCAGAAGGAACGTTTCTTCAATGAAGACGATTATGTCCGTCTGAAAAATTTCTATATTCTGGACGCGGAGAAAATGAAGCTTGCAAAGAAAGACTGCTATGTGCTGCATCCGCTGCCGCGTGTCAATGAGATCGCTGCCGAGGTGGACAGTGATCCCAGAGCAGCATACTTCCGGCAGGTTCAGTACGGCGTATATGTGCGGATGGCGCTCATCCTGACACTGCTGAATATCCACATTGACTGAATACAAAGCGAAAGGAATTTGTTATGAAAACCGCAGCATTCAGCGCCTCGGCCTCCGGGTACAGAAAGGAGCAGTATATGCTTAACGTTGGTAAGATTGAAGAGGGATTCGTGCTGGATCACATCAAGGCAGGCAATGCCATGAAGATCTATCACTACCTCGGACTGGATAAACTGGACTGCACCGTCGCCATCATCAAGAATGCGCGAAGCAACGCGATGGGCAAGAAAGATATTCTGAAGGTAGAATGTGATATTAACACGCTGAATCTGGATGTGCTCGCGTTCATCGACCGCAGCATCACAATCAATGTCATCAAGAGCGGACAAATTGTGGAAAAGCGGAAAGTTTCTCTGCCGAAAGAAATCCGCGGCATCATCCGCTGCCAGAATCCCCGCTGCATCACTTCTGTCGAGCCTTCTCTTCCGCACATTTTCTATCTTGCAGATGAGAAGAAGGAAATCTACCGCTGCCGGTACTGCGACGAGCGGTATGAAGCCAATGATTCGGGCGAATTATAAAACTTTGCCGTCTGGTTCTCCTCACCGGAAAACCAGACGGCCTTTTTCTTTAAAATTCATAATCATGTCCGCTGTAAGAGAAACATTCCGGTTCTCTTCACCGAGCTCTTCCCGCCGGACAAACTTCGCGGCAGCAAGCTCGTTCTCATCCATCAGGATGTCCTCTCCGTCCTGCGCGTCGCAGTAGAATCCCATCAGAATATCAGACGCAAGTCCCCACGGCTGCGAACCGTAATATCGGATATTCTTCACATGGATACCGGTCTCTTCCATGACTTCACGGGCGACCGTCTGTTCCAGTGTCTCGCCGATCTCCGTAAACCCCGCAACCAGCGCGTTTCCGCCATAAGCTCTTCCGGCGTAACGGGTCAGAAGAATCGAATCCCCCTTCGTCACGCCGACAATAACCGCAGGATTCAGTCTGGGATACACAATGTTGCCGCACTTCCTGCAGATCATGGCACGTTCTTTATGATAATATTCCATTCTGCTGCCGCATCTGCCGCAGAATCGGGTGTCTTTGTACCAGCAGAAAAGATGGAACGCGCTCATGCAGGCAAACCAGTCATTTTTCGGGCCGGCGCTGCGGAAGGCTGATATATTCGTATAGGTATATCCCTGTACAGCCAGACTTTCCTGCGTGTCGTGGCTGCGGTACAGATAGTAGTTCCGCCTTTCCGCTCCGCGCTCTTCCGCAAACAGGTACAGCAGCAGATCCGTATCCGTACCGCCGTCAAGGAGTTCCCGCACGGCCGGAAACGAATAAGTGCCGTCTTCGTTCTGCCGGCACAGGACGGTTCTGTTCTCGAATGCAAAAACAGGATCGGTGGCATGCATTACAACGTCCTGCGTATCTCTAAATTCGTTGCGGAAACGATAAGGCGCAATATCCTGAATCAAAATTAATCTCCTCTTCGCGGACAGGGACATGGCACACAGTTATGTTTTGTCCGAAAATTTTATATCTTTTATATCATAGATACTGCGCCAATGAAAGTGCCTTATCAAAAATCCGTCTGAAGGTCAAACATCAATATGTATAAAATCCTTTTCCGGCATTAACCCCTGTTTCGCCGCAGTCGATCTTCTCTTTCAGTCTCTGCCCGATCTTATACAGGGTTGTCCCCTCTTTCTGCGCGTCCGGCTTCATCTGATTGATATTGTAAGCCGTTTCCAGCCCGACGATATCCAGAATCTGGAACGGGCCTTTCGGTGCGCCGGTAGCAAGACGCCAGGTCAAATCGATCGTTTCGGGGTCCGCGACACCATTCGCCCAAAGAGCCTGCGCTGATGACAGGAAAGGCACCAGCATTGAATTCAGTATGTATCCCGGCTGCTCCTTGTGCAACTGCAGCGGCACCATATTCATTTCAGCCGCAAATTCAACTACCTTTTCATATACCTTCGGATCTGTTCCGGGGTGCCCCATAATTTCCGCGGTATTGTTTTTCCATATTTCATTTGCGAAATGCAGCGCGCAGTATCTGTCCGGCCGGCCGGTATACGCAGCCAGAGCGCTCGGAAGCAGCGTCGAGGAATTCGTGCAGAGGATTGTTTTCTCGTCCATCAGATCCCGCATCTTCTCATAGACAGCGATTTTTGCCTTCGGGTCCTCCGACATTGCCTCAATAACGATATCCGCGCCGGCAAGTGCTTTTGAAAGATCCAGCTCCAGATGGATCAGCTGCTCAAAGCGTTCCTTTGCCTGCTGCGTCAAAACATCAATCTTTTCCTCCGTAATTCCATCCCATGAGCGGATCAGTCCCTTGGGATACAGGAATGTGCTCATCGGATTGCCGATCAGCGTTTTCGCCCCGGAAAGCGCTTTCAATATTTCTTCCTGATAACGGGCAAGTCTTGGTTTTGTCCGCCCGATGGTTCCTTCGCTCCGCATCCAGAGTGTTGTGTCGTGTCCCGTGTAAGCGCTGATCAGGGCGATCTGCGTACCGAGGACACCGCCGCCGATGATTACGATCTTTTTAAAGTTCATATAATTTTCCTCGTAATTCTGTTCTCGTCAGTTAAATAATAACATATATATACGATTAGAAGCGTGAGTATTTCTTGAATCTGACTGTATTCCACAGTTCTGGTCGGACGTGGACCATACCGTCAAGCTTGCTATTATGGAATATGCCCGACATTAATATGTACAAGTTTTACAGGATGCAATTTGGGAAAAGCTCTCTGTATAAAAGTTATTGCTTGCTTCGAACGATGGCAAATCGGTGGCAAATGGCAATTATCGATATCTGGAATATCGCATAAATCCTTAATTTTCGCGTGTTAAAAGGCACACGGTCTCGACTGTGTTTTGTTTGAGCAACCGAATTGTATCACCCTCAGAGCCCTCATAAAACACCGGAAATCCTAAATGCAGCTGCTTTAAGATGCGTCCGTCTTCCTGTCTTTTAGGGTACAACTCAATCTCGTCAATGAAATCTCTCATGAACCTCTTCTTTTCGAGATCGGTCATCTTAAAGTACATTCTATCAAAACTCAGGAGAACTTTATAGAGCTCATCTGCAGTAATTTTCTCTCCATATGCTCCGCTAATCTTCTCTTCGATTTCAGCTATCGTGTCCTCCAGCTCTGATATCCGGTCGTACAGGATATCCAGTCTGTCGTGCATATCCTGATACTTTCTGTCATAGTGCTTGTCGTTTACATCCAGCCTGTCCAGCATCTCCGCCAGCTTTTTCTTCGCTCCCACGACCTGACGAAGCTGTTCCCTGACCTGATCCCTCTCGGCTTCCAGTGATGAGACATCCACCTTCTCGTCCATCTTCATCACCATGTAATCCTTGAACTGCGGATCCGCCACCATGTCCAGGATGATCTGCTCCACCTGACTGTTAAGCTCCACCTGACTCAGTACCAACCGGAAATCACAGAAATGCGTTTCGTCTATCTTTGTACGGTGCAGGCACTTATAATACCAGTCATCCTTGTACTCGCCGGACTTCTTGTTTTTTCGCCGTCTAACGGTTCCCACAAGACTCCGGCCGCAGATCGGACATTTAATGATACCCGTCAGAATATGCTCATGATCCATGCTGTGCGTCTTATTCCATTTGACGCCGGTATCTTTTCGCCTGAGCCTTGTCGCTTCCCAGAGATCCCAGTCAATGATCGCCTCGTGCATCCCGTCCACGACCATATAATCATCAGCCATGACTCTCTTATATTCATCCCTGCTGCCTTTAACCTTTTCGGTCTTATGCCTGCCGTATACAATCTTTCCGGTATAAACGGGATTATCAAGGATCTTCATGATAAAGCTTCTGGCAAAATAGTTCAGTTCTTTCTTCTTTACCTTCTTTTTTGTATATCCGTGCTGGTTCAGATAGTCACAGATCCTATCAGCTCCAAGACCTTCATGCGCAAACTTTGAAAATATGATCTTTACGATTTCCGCCTCTTCCGGATTGACGATAAGGGTGCTGTTCTTGGAATCCAGCGTGTACCCAAATGGAGCCTGTCCACCGTTCCATTTGCCCTCTCTGGCTTTCTGGCGACGTCCTTCCATCGTCTGTACCAGAATGTTTTCTCTTTCTATTTCGGCAACAGCGGACAGTACCGTAATAGTCAGCTTGCCGGAATCTTTGGAAGAATCAATCCCATCCTCTACGCAGATCAGGTTTACACCGAAATCCTGTATGTACTGAAGGGAATTGAGGACATCCGCCGCATTTCGTCCAAACCTTGAAAGCTTGAATACCAGGATGAAATCCACTCCGTCACGATCCTCAGCCACATCATTCAGCATCTGCGAAAACTCAGGTCTGCCGGTGATATTCTTACCGGACTTTCCCGCGTCGCAGTATTCCCTGACTATCTCAATGTCCTGGAAATCCGCGAACTTCGTCAGCCTCTCCCTCTGGGCTTCAAGGCTATAGCCCTCCACCTGCATTGAGGTGGATACCCTTATGTAGATATAACACTTCAGCTTTTTCTTCTTCATACTGCCGCCTCCATATACTCTGTGTCTTCTGTCAGCATCCTGAATGCCTTCAGCGCATCCATGATAGCCAGTTCCTTTTCAACCGGGCATACCGGCACGTGATTCTTGTTCTGTTCTGGCTTGTTGTAAGCAATCCCGACATCAATGCCGTATTTCCGTTTTATCTGAGCGATATATAACGATGAAACCTTCATTCCAGTATGCTCCAGTACATATGCCCTGATCTCGGCATAGGTCGCTTTCGCTTCCGCTACCGTCACCTGTACCTCGCTGCAATCCAGCACAAAGGCGATTTCATCATCGGGCTCACTCTCAGTTCCTATCAAAGTCTCGATTGTATCCGTCTCACCGTACCGAACAGGGAATCGGAAATGAATGCTTTTCAGTACCCTCCCGTCTTCCTGCTCTTCCGGATAAACCTCTATCCGTTCGATGAACTGACGATATAGCTCCCTTTGTTCCTCGGAAGTCAGTTTTTCATAGAATTTCCCGAAATTCTTCAGGAGCTTCTTTATCCCTTCAATGGAGCTGACGCCCTGCTTGGCTTCATTGCATTTCTTCTTTATCTTCTTAAGAGAAAGCTCCAAGGATTCTATCCTGTCATAGATATCATCCATTTCAGCCTGGATCCGCTCATATTCCGTATCGTAGTCATCAGACAAAACATCCAGATTATCAAGCTCCGCTCCGACGCGGTTCTTCTCATGTTCCTGATGATACAGATCCTTGCGGATTTCCTTCATCCGCTTCTCATAAGCCTCTACTGATTCATCACCGCCTGCAGCCATTGCCATTGCCTTTTCAAATGCCGGATGAGCAGCCAAATTACTGACTATCTCATATACCGCAGAATCGATCTTCGCCTGGTTATAAGTATGTTTAAACTCGCAGGTTCTTCCGGCAGACTTCCTGTAATAACGGCAAGAATAATAATGAATAGTCTTATAATGACCGCCGCGGTTCTTATTGACATGCTTGTTCTTCGTTGCGATAAGACCGTTTCCGCAGGCCGGACATTTGATCAGACCGGACAATAGGCTCACTCGATCAGGTTCATCCACCTTTTCCTGTCTTCCAGATGAAGCCTCCCGCTTTTCCCGTGCCTGCTGCCACAGAGCCCCATCTATGATTGCCTCATGGATCCCGTCAACCTCAACCGCATCTTTCGGATTTTTCCTTATGCCCTTGATATTTGTCCTGCGGAAGTAATTGATCTTTCCGTGATAAGTTGGATTATCAAGGACATTCACGATGAAGTCATATGTGAACGGCTTTACTTCGCCCTTGCTGATTCGGCTGTATCCGTTGTTGTTCAGCCAGATTGCAACTCCGTTCAGTGTTCCATCATCCTGTATATACCTGTCAAAGATCAACTTAACAATCTCCGCCTCTTCCGGTTCTACTACCAGTTCCTTATTTACACTGCGGTATCCATAAGGAGCAGGTCCACCCGGCCAGCCACCGTTAAGGATTTTCTGCATCTTACCGGCCATGAACTGGACATTGATGTTCTCACGTTCAATTTCCGCCACGGCAGACAGAATTGTCAGCGTCAGCTTTCCGCCCGGTGTAGAACTGTCAATGGCATCTTCCACGCAGATCAGATCCACCTCATAATCTTCCAGAAGCTGAAGGGACTTCAATATGTCCGCCGCATTCCGTCCGAACCTGGACAGCTTGAACACCAGCACAAAAGAGATATTGTCCTTCTCGCTGGATATATCATCCAGCATCTGCAGGAATGCAGGTCTTCCGACTATGCTCTTGCCGGATTTCCCTGCATCGCAGTATTCACCGGCTATTTCAAGATTCTTATAGTCCGCATACTCGCGGAGGCGTTCCTGTTGTGCCTCCAGGCTGTACCCTTCCGTCTGAGCTGCCGTAGAGACTCGCGTGCAGATATAGCATTTCTTCTTTCTCACCGTATCCCTCCCTTCGGTTGCTCATCGTCACACAGTACCCCTCGGAACTTCATTATGTCGGGCTTTGACTTGTCTGTCAGCGCTAAAAGCGCCGTTCGCAAAAAATTCGCAAACGGCGCTCCAGTCATTCCATATCATGATTGATTTTCTGATCTTCATTGGATTTTTGTCTCTCTTCCTCTTCGATTTCTTCCAGAACCTCTCTCCCATACTTTTCAATCGTTTCGGCAAGAAAATTTGCGCAGCGCTCCATATTGGCTTTAGCCTTCGGACTAAGCTCTTTAGGCTTAATTCCGTCCTTATATTCCAGGATAAACATACCTCAGACCTCCTTTGGCTTTTCTGAAGGTCAAGGTATGAGTTTGGGCTGTTTTCCGATTTTTGAGCAAAAAAAAATAACGGCCGGCAGAGAAATCAATCTCCACCGACCGAATAAGCCTTATCTATTTTTTCTTTGGAACCGGTAATTCTTCATACATCGCCTCTACCAGCTCACACAAGAACTCCCGGTTATCAACGTCATCCACCAGAATCATCTCTTTCGCCCCATCATAAGGAAGTTCCATTGATGCGTCCGGCATCAGCTTCACCGCTGCCGGAACAGGTTTAACAAGAAGCCTGTCATCATAGATGCCACCGAACACCCTGCCGCGATAGTAGAGGATGTATTCGCCCATCATCGCCCGGTAGCTGACTTCATCAATCCCCGACAGCTGCTCTAAAACAAAATCCAGATACTCTTTCGTCGATGCCATACCGCTTCCCTCCTATCCATTAACCAGCTTTAAGAACTTCTTATCGTTCATCTGCTCATTTGTAACATATTCCCCATCATGAAACAGGGCATAATTCGTGATCGGAGTCGGAGCATTTTGAGCTTCATCCCTGCTCTCTATATGGATCGCCCGGAATGGGATACCATTCTCTTCAGCCGTCTGCTCCAAGATCGGAACATACCTTGCATTGAACGGACATTGGCTCGTGTAATACAAAACATAGCCTTTCTCTTCTATATGAGGATGCTTAGCGCAATCTTTGAATCGTGGTGTGTCCGTCTTCCCTTCAACCGGCAAATACCAAAGCTGGATACCATTATCCGCTTCATCCGCAACGGCAAAGCCCTTGTACTTCAGAAACTTTGGATCAGCCAGAAATGGCTTTTTCTTAGCTGCACATAAAATACAAAGCCCCTTCTTGCCTTTTCCTTTACTATCCTCGATGCAGGCAGTAAGCAGATCTGTGGAATATCCATGCCCCTTGAAAGACCCGGACACCCACAAACAATCAATGTACATATACCCTTCCGCCTCTATCGGAACCCAGGCGTTTTCCGCCGGAATATATTCGATAAAACACTTGCCGCGTTCAACACTCTTCAGGAAAACAAGCCCTTCATTAAATCTGTCAGTCAGCCAGGCCTTCTTTGAAGATACCTGCACATCTTTATTATTGGAAATTGCACAGCAGATGTGTTCCTTTTCCAGATTATCCTTAGTTACCCTGATATACTCCATGTAAACAGCCTCCTTCTCTTTACAGATCAAATATACTCATCTGCGGATATTTGTCCGGCAGTTCCTGCATAAATCTGAAACATTCATCCGGAGTTGACAGGATTCCATTGTCCTTACAGATTCTCTGGAATAGTCCCATAAATTCTTTTGCATTCGGATTTGCAGTTCATATGCATTCCCATAACTTTTGATATACCGCTCTTTCATTCCCGGAAAATGCTTATCAAGTGCCGCATAATAATATTCGCGATCACCTTCACGAAGCGTCAGCCCCATGCCGAAATCGATAATGCCCTTCACGCCGACTCTTACACACTCATTCAGAATTGCTGTGATGTTATCCTCAGTATCATTGATAAAAGGCAGAATTGGCGTAAGCCAGGCAATCGTTGGAATGCCCTTCTTATGCATCTCTTCCAGCACTTCAATCCGGCGCTTTGTATTGCAGACATTTGGCTCCAATATTCGGCACAGATCATCATCGTAGGTTGTAAGTGTCATCTGCACCACGCATTTTGCAGAACTGTTAATCTTTGATAACAAGTCGATATCCCGGAGTATGCGGTCAGATTTTGTCTGAATTGCGACCCCGAAATCATTTTCCAGAATAATCTCCAAACATCGCCTTGTCAGCCTTAAATTTTCTTCACAGTGCATATACGGATCTGACATCGCGCCTGTTCCGATCATGCACTTTTTTCTTTTCGACTTCAACGCCTTTTCCAGAAGCTCCGGTGCATTCTGCTTCACCTCAATATCTTCAAAGGGATGCGTGAATTGATAACACTTGCTCCTACTGTCACAGTAAATGCAGCCGTGAGTGCATCCCCGGTAAATATTCATTCCATAGTATCCGCCGCTGCCGGTCAGAATCCCTTTTGCATCTACAAAATGCATTTGTCAGCTCCCCTTTACTTTAATCGGATGCCTGATCACGGTTTTCAGTTTCTCAGGAGCAACCTTCCTGGCATCACTCAGATAAATCTCATGATGAAGACGCTTATCTGTAATATCCAGCTCATAACCCTGCTGCTCCATGAACTCATGCATCATAGCAACCGTAGCTGGCTCATCATCATAAGAACCAATATGCATACACTGGACGCATAAACCTTCTTCAACAGTCAGGAACTCCACCTTGGAGAAATCCTGCTTTTTCTTTTTCATGGCTTCATCAACGGCCCATCGGAAATCATCCTCCGTTACGAAATCGGGAAGGCGGATTACAGAAATCCAATGGAAATCTTCTTTGTGAGCATAGTCGATTCCGTCTACACCGTCTTGCCACCAGAATCCTTCCAACGGCGGAACAACATAATCGAAGTAACCATCAATCTGATGATTTCCCTTCTTGCTCATCTTGATTGTAAAGGCAATTCCATATAGCAATCCGATAGACTGCTTGTATTCACCATCCTCCTGATTTGGATCACCGGTTCCGCGAACAGCGATATAATTCATTCTCGGCACCGTCACGATACCAGGCTTATTCTTTGGCATGTAAAACTCTTTATATTCCTTCTTGAAATCAAATGCCACCGCAGTTTACCTCCCAGCATCCTTCTCTTCAAAAGGCTTATTCCATGAACCTATCTCAATCAGATTACCTTCCGGGTCAGCAATATAGCAGGTTCTCTGTCCCCAAGGTTCCAACTCAGGTTCTAATACTGGTGTTGCTCCATTCTCTACCGCATTCCTGAAAGCGGCATCCACTTCATCAAAGGTATCGACATAAAGAGCTATCTCCGAATGACCATTCAGACCCTTAACATACTCATACCGTTGGCTTGTCATCTTCTCAAAATCTTTCCTGCCGTATAGCAGAAACAACGTTCCATCTTTCACAAGATATACATTAGAAGTATCCTCTGCTTCCTTAATCTCAAACCCAAGCACATCCCTATAAAAGCGAATCATCTTCGCCATATCCTCGACCAATAACCCAAAACCATCCAATCTCATAACGCTGCATCCTCCTTGTAAATTGTTGTCATTTTCTGCACCATAAGTGCGATTTTCTTTCTTGCCTTTTTCGGTTCAAGCACTTCCGCCTTATCTCCGAATGTCATAATCCAGGTGATCAGATTATCCATGTCCGTATAATCCGCCGTAAAGAGAAGCCTGCCATCATCGTTTTCTGTAAAGCATAAAGGTCCGAACTCTTCTACCAACCGCCACTTCTGGTCAGGTTCAAACAACGCCTTTACCTTAATCCCACCCGGAAAGATTCTTTCATTTGAGAGATCCGGCATTGTCACATCTCTGCATTCAAAAGTCTTTTCCGTTTTTTGAACGCCGTCCATGCGGTTAAGCTTGAACAGCCTGAAGTCCTTCCTTATCAGACACCATGCCCACAGATACCAGCTCGACCATCGAAACACCAGATAATATGGTTCAACCATTCGATCACTTTCCCCTGATGGAGCATAGTATCGAAACCTGATTAAATGTCTGTCTCCGATTGCATCCTGTATGGTCTCTATCTTCGGAGCCAGCGAATCCCGATACCACGATGACAGATCGATCAGAATGGAATCCCTGCCGGTAATGAACTCAGAGGATCCAGCCTGGATCTTCTCCATCAGCTGACCGTAATAACTGCTTCCACTCACGCTGTCTAGACTCCGCAGCCCTGCAAGGATCATCTGCATATCCTTTGATGTCAGGATTGTCCTGTCCATCCGGTATCCGTCCATAATACTGATACCGCCGCCGGTTCCCTGTGATGTACGGATAGGTATTCCTGCCTTGCAGAGATCTTCGATATCACGGTTTATTGTTCTTTTTGAAACCTCAAACCTCTCTGCCAGCTCCGGTGCTGTAGTTTTCTCTTCCTGCAGCAGCACTGACAGTATTCCGATCAGCCTGTCTATCTTCATTCTGCTCACGCTCCGTATGTATCATATCAAAGTCAACATGACAACTGTATGTCATGTTTATTATAGCAGTCAAACTTTTTTTCGTAAACAAAAATAGCCTGCAAGCATCAGGATTTCTCCCAACACCTGCAGGCTCAATAACGATTCGTTATTCAGTTAAACTCTCTTCACAAAATCAAGGCTGATCCATCCGATCCCGCTCTTCAGCCTTCCCCATGCAGAAGCACCCTTCCCGGGCTTCACTTCCACAATGGTATAAACACCAACCGGGCAAAACTGTACCCTGCCGTAATCCGTCCCCGGACCCTTCCTGATATTCAGATCGGAGATACTGACCTTCACCAGAAACGGCACCTTCTCCGCAGGCTCCGCCGCCTTCGGCTCATACATCACATTGCCGTCAGCATCGAACACCTTAAATCCCGGATTCTGATCCGCGCACTTCTTCGCATTGTCCAGAATTTTGAAAGCACCCTTCTGGCTCTTGCTGTCAGCCCAGCTCTTGCGGACACGGTACCACCGGATCACTTCACCGCCGCCGGAATCCTTCGCGTCATACTGCGTCAGGTTCCATTTCTCAATTATGGAGCAAAGCTTCTCCACATAAGTCAGGCTTGTGGCATAGCCGCCATCCTTGATGATCTGCACAGCCTTCTTATAATCCGTGCATCCCTTTAAGCCCTCATACCTGAGCTTCTTTCCGTTCTTCGCTCCAAGCAGATAAGCGGAATGATCGGCAATCGAATCCTCAATGCAGGGATACTTGCGGAAATCAGCCGTAATCGTTTCATAGCTTCCGTCCGTGTGCTGTTCCTGCGTCTTCTTCGTGTACTTGCTCTTGCCATCCCATGCGGATCCGCTCCAAGTATTCCCGGACAGGCTGCACTTCATCCCGAAGATATTGTTGGCATTCTGCGCAAGCTCGCTCTTACCATACCCGGATTCCAGAATGAACTGTGCCAGCGATACCGATGCCAGGATACCGCTTTTCTTCATATCAGCCGTGAAAAGCTCACCGACCTTCTTGATCGCATCCGCCTCGGTCAGATCTTTCAAAACTGATGCCTGGGTACCCTTTGAAGCAGAACCGCCCCCGGATCCCGAATCCGATCCCTGCAGAGCCTTCGTCACCTTCTCCGCCAGATCTCCCATCCGCGCATACATCCAGTTCCCCGGACAGCTTTTATTCGCAAACCACCTGTGAACCGTCAGGATCATCTCACCGCTTTTCGGAGCATAATTCAGCGTCTTATCCTTACCCCCGAACCAGATCAGCTTATTCTTGCCGTTACGCTTGCAGATATCAACGCAAAGCTCGATCAGTCTCTGATACACAATATCTTTGAAAGCATATGGCTCCGTGGTATCAGACGCGCACTCAATCGTGATTGCCCTCTGGTCATTCGCCCCGGAAGAAGAACACCAGGAACGGTTCTTCTCTTCGACATACATCCCGACACGCCCATCCTTGTCGATTCCATAATTGCTGGATGCCTGTGTACTGCTCTTATAAAACCAGTCGCCCAGACCTTCCGCCGTACACTGACCGACAACACAATGAGGCGTGATCCTGTCAATCTCCATTGTCCTCTGCCCGGAATGATTCGGACTCAGTTTCGTATAAACTACCATCGGACTATTCGTGTATCCCATTATTTCTCACCATCCTTTTCATCCTCTTCCTTCTCGCTGCGGTCATGCAGCTGTTCCAGCACCTTCCTGAGTTTCACCGGAATAGGCAGCCCCAGATACGCGGCATTCTCCACCAGCGACAGTCCTTCATTGCTCAGATAGAAGAAAATGATCGCCGTTCTCAGCACGCCAGCTTCCCCGAAGATCTGTGTATCAAGCAGATGCCCGATACCTACCAGGGCAAAGATCAGCACCTTCCGGCAGATACCCTTAAACCCTACGGCAGACGAAAGCTTCTTATCCGCCACCGCGCACATGACCCCTGTGATGTAATCCAGCACCACAAAAGCCAGGAGCGCATAAAGCAGGCCGTCATTTCCGCCCAGGAAATAACCAAGCCAGCCGCCTACTGCCGCAAAGATCGCCTGAATCACATTCCAAAACTCTTTCATCGCAAATCCTCCTTCGCATAAAAATAGGGATAGCCGAAGCCATCCCTTGAAAACAGATTATTCAGTTGCAAGCAGACCTTATGAACTTACCGTCTGCTCTGTCAGCGTATACGTGATCTTCATTGTCTTATCCGCATTCTTGACTACCGCCTGGCTCAGATTGCAGATCGTAGCCAGATACGGAGTCAGCAGCCAGGTGTATCTGTGCTGATTCAGATAAGCGCCGCCCCAGGCAAAGACATATTCCTTGTACTGGAAGAACTGTGTGGACACATTTCCGCAGCGTTCCCCGGCAAAGGTCGCAATCACGTTATCATTCACATCGATCTCAAAATCACAGCCGATGATGATATCATTCAGAATACTCATGCAGCAGTCACAGCTTCCCGTTTCACCGATGCACCGAATCTTGGAAGTGAACCCTAGGCTTATCAGCGTCACGTCCGTGCTATTGGAGATATTGATCTTGTATACGCCGGTCTTGTCATAAGACGGCACATACAAATATCCGTTTCTCACCACAGCGCTTCTGTTTCCGGAAGGATAACTGGAATCCTCCCGGAAGCTTCCCACCGCCATCAGATGTGCGTTCGACAGCGTCCAGCTGCCTTCCGTAAATGTATAATCACTCTTCTTGATCTTTATCCAGAGCATCGTTGCATTCCCGGAAGAATTCGCCTGATTGGAGAAGCCATACCAGTACCCATCTCTGCCATCGCAGAAGATTCCATACGGTGTGTAGCTGCCATAGAACTTAAAGGTGGAACACTGCAGAACCGTCGTATCCTCCAGCACCAGTGTGGAGTCATCCAGCTTCTCATTCAGCCCGATATCAAACACCGGGATTCGGTACCTTTTGATCGTGACCGTATTACTTGCGTAGCCCAGAGAATAAAGCTTCGCATTCTCAAAATCCACCGTCACTGTCCGGAACAAATCATTGATGAATCCATCTTCATCATTCAGACTGACCTTCTTGATCTGAAGCAGCGTAGTGTCCACCGCCACATCGGAGCCATAGGCGTTTGCCCCGCCATGCTTGGATGTAAGCCCGACCGCCGTGATCGTGCCGTTGCCCTGCGAAGGCGTAAACTCCCAGACGAACTTATAACCGTCTGTCAGCTTCGTACTCTCGGTCAGGTTCATGCTTCCCCTTTTCGTATTCGCCGTAGCATTAACATCATTGGAAGCATAAGCTACCGGCAGATTCGTTGACGGCTGATAAATGTTATCCGCCTGCTCCGTAATGGAACTTGGAAAAAGCAGGATGCCTCCGATCATGTTCGGGCAGATCGGAAGCAGCTCGTTATTCCAGGTCAGAGAATCATCATACTCCCCACCGGCCTTATACATGACACCCATCGGATTTACTCCCAGAATGTCATTGACGGCATTGGTGACCATGTTGGTCTCCGATACCGTCTCCACATTTCCTGTATTCTGGTCTTCCAGTTCAATGACCAGATTTCCTGTATATCTCTTCATCGCAACCTCCTTAAGCGTTACTGCCCGGCACATCCACCACCATCGCAAAGCCTCCGATGCCGGATCTTCCGTTCTTCACATCCGAATAGTACCGTCTCATGGTTTCCTTGACTTCCCATTCATCCGCATCCGTGAACACCTTCACCTGAAGCCTTCCGTTCTGTCTGCCATCACCGATCCGGAACAGATCCACATACTCTTCAATATCGATCCTGCCGTCCCATGCCGCCGAAGCACCCATGCTCTGACCGGAAATGGAAGCAATACACATTCCGGTATCCACCGCAGCCGTGCCGCCCTCGCAGCGCATATAAACATTGAAGATATTCGTATAGTTCGGCACCACATTCTCGATCGGATAATACAGAAGGATCGTATGTCTTCCCAAGTGCCAGTTTTCCTGCGGATAATGCACCGGAATCATCTGGTTATTGAACTCAAAGGAAAAGATCACATCCGCATGACCGTCCTCCTGCCAGCTCATCGGAAGAGATACCGTAATCGTCTGCTCTTCCGTGCTGCCGATCACCACCGGCTCTTCCTCCGGATCTTCCGGATCCACAGGTACCCCGTCAACATTCACCGAAGGGATCACCACATCTCCGGAAGCCGTCACCGACCTTGTCACCGGCTGAGCCGTCACATCTACGATCACCTGCCCGAAGAACTGCGCATGGTTCGCTTCAGTCGTAGCAAACTCGATGGAAATGATCTTCGTGTCCACATCCACCACAGAAAATGCTGAAGCGTTAGTGAAGGTATGGATCCCGATCTTTCCTGCCTCGATCTGAGCCAGAAGCTCTGAAATGTTCTTATCGTTCTTACTCTTCGCCTGGGACAGCTTCGGATTCTTTCCCACGCACTTGATACTCTGCCTGCCGCCGATCTTGATGCTGTTCGATGTGATGCAGGCATACTTCGTGGCATCCGCTTGTCCACCGCTGAATGACAAAACATCGCCAACATCCAGTGCTGGATTTCCGATGGTATCCGAATCAAACGGCACGTAGTTCACGACGGCCAGATCATTCAGGATATTCTCACAGAGTTGCCGCCTGGTCTCTTCCAGACCGAACTGCAGCAGAGGATTAACGCCCAGGTTCATCGTCAACCCATCATCCGGATCCAGTGCATAATACTCCGCAATCTGTGTCCGAAGGTTCGTTGAACTGACCGCTGTATATCGCGTGATAAAGTCCGAAAAGCTGGAAGTGAACCTGTGCTTCCTCTCAACTGTCAGAACCCGCGTATTCCCATACTTCCGAAGCTCCAGCTCCCCGGCTCTGTTGATCACGAAAAAACCGCCAAGCACCTGTCCCACATAGAACAGCACATCGCGGTAAGTCTCAATATCATTATCAGAATAGATGGACAGGTTCTCGGTTCCGTTCGGCATCGCCTCAATGGTTGCCCTGTCCTGAGCCAGCGTCACATCACATGCCGTGCTACAGAGCACCATGAAGTCATAAGCGTTACCGATGGATTCCAGAGAAGTAAATGCCTTCTCGAACCGAACCATGTAATCATAGGCCTTGATCTCCAGGCACTTCGCTTTTCGGTTCGCCTCTGATACTTCAAAAATCCCCATCGGAATTCTCTCGTAGGAACCACCAGCCACCTGCAGGTGATAGAAAAGCTCCACCTTCGCATCTTCCAGCGTATACCGGTTGATCTCGGAGAATAGCGATATCCCCATCTCAGCCGCATAAACCGTTCCCAGTTCTATCTCTGTGGATCCGCAGCACTGACTGGTAATATACCCGCTGCCCTTGACCATATCATCCTGATCAAACTCATAAACTGTTCCGGCAGTCGTTGTGATCCTGCCGGTCCAGTAATATTTTCTTGTATTCGCCTTCAGAGCCGGTTTCCCGACCCTCTTAGTAGCTAAATGTGATTTGCTTATTCTGCCTTGTCGCAATAGATTTGAATAGCATTATCCACGAACTCTGCAGTTCCTTCTCCGCCATACTCATCGATGTTCTTTGTAAAGTCACCGCCTCCTGAATACATCTTACCCAAGCCTCGCAAAATCTTATTTGAGCAGGTGTACATGTTTTCAGTAATATAAGCTTGTATCCTTTTCACCAAATCCTGTGCTTCAGGCGATGCCGGATCCGTATTCCTCATCTCTCCAGCTTCCTTGAAAAGCAGCATAAATCTATCTGCAAGGATATTATCCTCTTCCTTTGTACGATTCTTCTGCTTTTCCTCCATCTCTTTGTACTCAGGCGTATTGCCATATAGTTCCTTGGCCTGTCGGGAATACTCATCCAGCTTACTTCTATCAAAAGCCTTAAAATCCATATGCTTCACTCCTAACATTTTTATTCCAAGCGCAAAGTTCATCAGATTCTCAATATGTTCCTTCTTCAACCGACGCAGTTCAATCTGCTGCTCTAATGCCGTGCTTCTGTCAAAATCAGGACTGTTTATGATCGCCTTGATGTCCTTCAAAGGAAACTCCAACTCACGAAACAACAATATGTGCTGAAGGCGTTCCAGATCTGCATCGTCATACAGCCTGTAACCTGCATCGGTGTATCCCGTCGGATGCAAAAGACCGATCTTGTCATAATATTGTAGAGTGCGTATACTCACCCCGGCAAGCTTGCTCACTTCATGTATTGTCATCATTGGCATATCCTCCATTCGCTTGGTAATGTTAATATAAACTATTACGTAACGTAGGAGTCAACACTTTTTTTCAAAATTCTTTCAACGTGAAAGATATCTCCCAGAGTGAACCATACGATGTATCACTGACCAGCTTCACCTGATATCCGTCAATGTACATCTGCGTGTTTACAATATTCATGGTTTCCATGTCCAAGTATCCGACCGTAATGCTTGCCAGCTTCTTATAAGCCGAAAACTTATTCAGCCACCGTTTCGATACACGGAAGGTCACGCCGATCTGAACCACACCTTCTCTTACAACATCTCTCTGCGTGGTTCCTGCCTCTGTCACACCGCCGCTGTCTGCCTCCACATCCGATAAACTCACAGAATAAGAGGCAGGCATCGGGATATTCTCATTATCAAAAACAAGATACTGCAAATGAGCCATCTTACCTGCCTCCACTTCTTAGATTCATTCTCTGCTGAGCCGTAACCACGATCTCATCAATCATGTCACCGCCGATATAAACCGGGATCACGATATCCCCTGCAGCACCGCCGCCGGCCAGAGCCGTATTGAGTGCCGTATTGATACCGGAGATCAGATCACCGTTTGCTGCAGCCGATCCGGAATAACCGCCCTGAGCCGCCATCACCCTCGGAGTAATGGTAAGATCAGAGGTCACACCGTTCATCGCGTTCTCGATCATGCCCCGGCTCTTCTCAATACCCTTCGCCAGTCCACCGATAAAGTCCGGCATCCAGCTCTCATAATCCGTAAGAGGACCTTCATCCGGCACAGAGAAATGCAGGAAGCTCCGGATCTTATTTGCAACCGAAGAAACAGCGTCCCCAACCTTTCCGATCATGGACTTAATACCGTTCACGATACCGCCGATAAAATCAGCACCCCACTGGAACGCCTGCGAAGCCAGCCCCTTGATAAAGCCGATTGCCTTATCAAATCCGCCCTTCACCGCACCATATATATTCCCGCAAATATTTTTGATTCCGTTCAGCATAGCATTGAAGGCATTCGTCACGCCGGTCTTAATCGTGTTTGCCGCATTGGATACGGCAGACTTGATATTGTTCCATGCCGTGGTAACGGTATTCTTGATTCCGTTCACAATAGTCGTGATCGTATTCTTGATACCATTCCAGACCGTTATTGCCGTGGTCTTGATCGCTTCCCATGCCGCCTTGAAGAATGCCTTCAAGGCCTCCCATACGGCAATGGCGATCTCCTTAATGCTCTCCCACAGGTCGATCCAGAACTGCCTGAACTCTTCACAGTTGTTCCATAGATAAATGAACGCTGCCACCAAAGCCACGATCGCCGCGATGATCAGCACATACGGATTCGCCGCACAGACCGCATTGAAGGCAGCAAACACTCCCTTCGCTGCATTGATCACGCCGGCCAGTTTCGGAACCAGAGTCATAATAGTACCGACAGCAGATATTACTTTACCGACTATGATCAGTATCGGTCCGATCGCAGCCGCCACCAGGGCAATCGTGACAATAACCTTCCTGGTACCTTCATCCATCGAATTGAGCCAGTCCACAAACTTCTGAATCCATCCGACAATCGTTCGGATCGCGGGCATCAGCAGCTCACCAAAAGAAATCGCCAGCTCTTCCAGCTGGGACTTCAGGATCTGCAGCTGACCAGCAAGGTTGTCATTCATGGTCTCAGCCATACTTGCCGCAGAACCATCGCAGTTATCAATCGCACTGGAAAGCTTGTTGATATCCGATTCCCCAGCGTTCATCAGAGCCAGGAATCCGGACATCGCATTCTTGCCAACCAACGATTCAGCCGCTGCCGCCTTTTCAGATTCAGACAATCCCGAAAATGCCGTCCGACAATCAGCCAGGATATCCGACAGTTCCCTCATGGAGCCGTCAGCATTTGTCGTTGCAATCGTAACCTCTCCGATGGAAGAACCGCAGATCTTCACATCCCCGGACAGGTTGTTCATGATGGTTCTAAGAGCAGTACCAGCCTGTGAACCCTTGATACCGGCATTGGCCATAAGCCCGATCGCTTCCGCCGTATCTTCCGCAGAGAATCCCAAAGCGCCGGCAATCGGAGCGCAATACTTGAAGGTCTCACCCATCATGGAGACATTCGTATTGGCATTACTCGATGCCGCCGCAAGGATATCCGCAAAATGCCCGGAATCCTATGCCGTCAAACCAAAAGCGGTCAGGGCATCCGTCACGATATCGGAAGTGGTCGCCAGATCCTCACCGGAAGCGGCAGCCAAATTCATCACGCTCTCGATACCGGAAAGCATATCTTCCGTCTTCCAGCCCGCCATCGCCATATAGTTCATGGCTTCCGCTGCTTCGGATGCGGAGAACTTTGTCTTCTCACCCATCTCACGTGCTTTATCCCGGAGAGCTTCCAGATCAGAACCTGTCGCACCGGATACCGCTGCAACCTTGCTCATGGCGGAATCAAAATCAGCGGCAGTCTTCACCGCCGCCGTACCTAATCCCACAACGCCCAGAGTCACAGGCATGAACTTCTTTCCGACATTAGTAACATTGTCACCAACCGTCTTCAGCTTCTCACCCTTTGCGGCAATCTCCTGAAGTGCAGTACCGGACTGTCTTGCCTGTTCCTCCAGAGCC
>ONHF01000002.1 GCA_900317555.1 uncultured Lachnospiraceae bacterium
GATCTTCCTTTGTTCTTTCGACCCGTTCAAAAGGGGTAAGTACTGTTACGTCTTCCGCTCCACCTGTGTCGGCTGCCCGGATCTGGAACTTGGCGACGGACAGAGCAGGATCTTCCTGAATGCTGCAGGCCGCATGGACGATGTTCCTCCGGAGCTGCGCGCATTTCTCGATTACGTAGGCGGAAAACCGGCCGGCAGATCAGACGATTCCTATGTCCAGCAGATTGACAGGGCGGTCCGAAGAGCTAAGAAAAATGCTGTCTGGAGGAAACAATACATGGATTGGGAAATGGAGAAAAAGGAAATCGAATGGATGGCGCTAAAGAAGGGGCGAGCTGAAGGCGAAGCAAAGGGCAAAGCTGAGGGTGAAGCAAAGGGCAAGGCTGAAGGAATCGCTGAGAACACCAAAGCCCTTGCCGCTTACCTGAAATCTCTGGATGACTCTCTTACGATGGAACAGGCGATGCGCAAGGCTTCCGAAATTCTGCAATCGAAGGATGTTTAAAGGATGACTGTTTCTGAAACACCGTCTCCCGGCCGCCGGCCGCAAGGACGGTGTCCTCAGACGATGTTATACCGGCACTGCCGCCCTCTTGACTGGCTGAAGGGGCTGCCGCACCACCGCGGCAGCCCCTTCACTATTGTCTGTTTATACCTTAATCTGCGCGATTACCCCCAGCTGATCCTGATTAGCGTCAAGCACAGGCTGAACAACCTCCCGCAGGTAACGTTCCACCTGATGCGGCGCCGCGCCGACAAAGAGATGTGGATCAATATATTTATCGAGCTCTTCTCTGGTCATATGGAACTTCGGATCCGCGGCAATCAGGTCCAGAAGGTCATTGTCTTTTCCCTCTTCCTTGACATGCTTTCCCGCGATCATCGAAAGCTCTCTGATCTCTTCATGGAATTCCTGCCGGTTGCCGCCCATTTTGACTTCATCCATCATGATGTTCTCGGTCGCCATAAACGGAAGCTCCGCCTGCAGATGCTTCTCGATCACCTTCGGATAAACCTTGAGTCCATCGGTTACATTCAGGCAAAGATCGAGCACACCGTCAATAGCAAGAAAGCCTTCCGGTATAGACAGCCGCTTGTTTGCCGAATCATCGAGTGTTCTCTCCATCCACTGTGTGCCGGAGGTTACTTCCCCGTTAATAACATCTGCCATCACATACCGCGACAAAGAGCAGATTCTCTCACTGCGCATCGGATTTCTCTTATACGCCATCGCAGAGGAACCGATCTGGTTTTTCTCGAACGGCTCTTCGACTTCCTTAAGATGCTGCAGAAGGCGGATGTCCGTAGCCATCTTCATTGCAGAAGCAGCAATGCCGGCCAGCGTATTCAGAACAAACGTATCTACCTTCCGGCTGTAAGTCTGTCCGGACACAGGATAGCAGGACGAAAATCCCATTTTTTCCGCGATCATCGGGTCCAGCCTGTCAACTTTCTCCAGATCACCGTCAAAAAGTTCAACGAAAGACGCCTGCGTGCCGGTTGTTCCCTTGGAGCCGAGAAGCTTCAGCTGCGAGATGGTATGCTCCGTCTCTTCCAGATCCATCATGAATTCGTTGATCCAGAGCGTCGCTCTCTTTCCGACTGTCGTCGGCTGCGCCGGCTGGAAATGCGTAAAACCGAGCGTGGGCTGATCCTTGTATTCATCCGCAAATTTCGCGAGTGTCGCGATGACATTAATCAGTTTCCTGCGGACCAGCTGCAGAGCCTCCCGCATAATAATAATGTCCGTATTATCTCCGACGTAGCAGGATGTAGCCCCCAGATGAATGATCCCCGCTGCCTTCGGGCACTGCTGTCCGTAGGCGTATACATGGCTCATGACATCGTGCCGCACCAGCTTTTCTCTTTCCTGCGCCACCTCGTAATTGATATCATCCGCGTGCGCCTTCATCTCGTCAATCTGTTCCTGCGTGATAGGAAGCCCCAGCTCCTTCTCCGTTTCCGCCAGCGCGATCCAGAGCTTCCTCCATGTTTTGAATTTCTTGTCAGGCGAAAAGATATACTGCATCTCTCTGCTCGCGTACCTTGTGGAAAGCGGACTTACATATCTGTCATATCCCATTTTTGAACCTCCTGCGTATGCGCTTATTTCCATGCCGGCGCTGCCATTATAACGAGGGCGCCTTTGTTTTGCGGTAATCGTCCTTCAATTCCTGCAGAATCTCATGCAGTGAAGTTTCATAGCTGGTTTCCTGCCCCATCTCACGGTATCGTTTCATCCGCGCGATCCGCAGTTTCATGGCGCTTTTTTCGTACTCTTCATGCGCCGCGCGCACCCGCCTCTCCAGCTCCATGGAAGCATTATAACTTTCCGGATGCTCGGATACAAACGAAACATATTCGGCATCAGATAAACTGAAGCGGACGGCCGCCAGATATTGCAGATAGACTTCCGGATCCTGCAGAAGATCATATGCTTTGCCAAAACATTCCGCGGCGCTGCGAAACCGGAACAGACCTGTATAAATGCCTCCCATCCGGCAATACACCTGTCTGCGCATACTGCGCTCCGGCGCGGGCAGCGCTTCCAGCAGCGCCTCATACTGTTCGAGTGCCTGATATACCTGCCCGTTCCCGCGAAGATATTCCGCCCGTTTTAAAATCCGCTCAAACGGCTCCATACCCTGACCGGAGGCTACAATCTGTTTTGTCCGGATCTGCTTGTCCTGGGAAACATACCCCGCGTATCCAAGGATCGCCGAAACAAACTCCGTAAGTGCGCGCTGCCTGCCCAGCATCGGGCGGAGAACTGCCGCAAGGTCCGGCAGCCCGCATTCATTAGAGATCCAGTCCACGAGAGCCGGATCCATGACCGAGGTATCCAGAAACTGGGCACTCTGTACCAGGGAGTAACACAGTTCCTCGATCGAATAAATATTCCGTTCGATCTTTTCCAGCCGATACGGCGTTTTTGCGACCTTTCCGGTCGCGATAAAAACTCTGCTCATACAACATCCCATCTGCGCTTACTGCGGTCGGATTGTAATCATCTGCTCAAAGCGCAGACCGCTGGACGGAAAAATTTCCCCAAAACCGAGATCCTCAATCTGCACTTTCATCTGTTCCTTTGAAGTCATTGTAAAATGAAGGCGGATTCTGGCCGTTCTGCCTTCTCTCATCGGCATGCCTTCGAGCCGGATCAGATAGTCCTGCGCCTTTCCGCCGGTTAAAGGCTGCAAGGTCAGATGCAGCTCGGCGCTGTCTTCGATGACAAGGTCGCAGATTTTATCCACTTCATACCAGTTAACGCCTGCCTCGACAAGAGTATACAGACCGGGCTCACCTCTTTTTCCGGCCTGAATGCAGATGTTGGCAGAAAGCTTCGCGTTATCCAGAAAAAAATATTCTTTGCACTGCGGCGGCGGGCTCAGTTTGAAAAGTCCTCCGAGAACCGCTCCTTTACTGCACAAACCGCTTCCTTTGAACGCGCGGCGGCTGTTCGCGCAAAGATATGCCGCCGAACGGCGGAGCATCCAGTCGCCCTCAAATCCACTGCCGCACAGATAAGTGGACGCGAATTTGCGCTCTTTCGTCTGTTCCTGCAGCAGGCGGCAGAACTCTTCATCCTTTTCCTCCCCGGTCCGTCCGTACAGTCCCGGAACCGTAAGGTCCATCGTATACGAAGCAACGACAGGCGTTGTGTGCGGATTAAAGGAAAGCAGATGCATATCCATCTGCCCGCCGGCTTTATAATTGACAAGAAGACTTCCGGGTTCGCGGATTTCCTTCGGCTGCATCAGCATAAAATTGTAAAAAGAAGCTGCATGATCTTCATAAAACACTGCACAATCAAGATCGAGCCGCTTTTTGACCTTCTCCAGAGCCTCAATCAGCCCGGCGTCCATCCGGGCGCTCGTGAACATGAGCGCAGCCGGCTTTCCGTCCGGCACAGCTTGGGAAAGTCTTGCCAATACCCTGCTGATGTAGAGAGCAAGCAGCGCTTCCGGCTCATAAGACGCAGCACCCGCCGTCACGCTCTGCCCGGACCGTACCAGAGAAAGAAGCTTCGGAATATAAGTTCCGTCCGCTTCCACGGCCTTCTGTGCCGCTTCCATTCCCGCGTAAAAGACATTGGCATCCGGCGCTTTATAAAGCACTGCCGGGATGTCATAATTCCTGGAACCTGCGGCAGCAGGCAGCGTCTCCGGTTCTTTCTCCGCGGGAAAATTCAGGCCGTTCCCCGGAAGCCATGAAACCTGACAGAAATCATCTCCGAGGTCAAAGCCTGCTATGTATTGTCTGACGTTTTGCTTTTCAAACAGCATCCGTGTCGTCCTTCCCGAATAGCCTGTCCACGATGAACGCCCTGTCCGCATACCGCTCGATTCCCGCAATCGCTTCCTCGTCACGGCCTACCGCGGCCAGCATGGAAATCCGGTTGATTCTCCCGAACCGGTCATCCGTTTCCTCCGGAATCCGCGCGTCCTGCCCCACTGTACCGCTTTCCACAACATTCTTTTCCGCCGCATCATCAGTCACATAATAGTGCATCTGTTCACCGAAAAACAGCAGAAATCCCGTCACATACACGCCGCGGTACATTTCTTTCATTTCCCTTTCCTCGTACTGCTGACGGATTCCGTTTTTCTCGAGCGCGAAGTGGTACATGATATGCGCGTCTTTATGATATTCTCTCGTTCTGTATTCGACGAGCGTTTCATCCGAATAAGCCTGCAGTGCCGGCAGAACATCAATGAACTGCCGGAAAAACGGAAAAACAAGCCCTTCGCTGACAAGATCCCCGAGGAACAGGGAAGTCACTTCGCGCTCGGGGGCCGAAATCCTTCCGGAACGCCCGGCCATGTCTTTAAGCCATGCAATCCGGCAGATATCAACGAGCGGAACGCCGCCTCGCCCGTACTGCATAATCAGATCAAACGAGGAGCGCTTCATCGGCAGACCGTTTATGAAATAATGGTGCGCGCTCTGCGCAAGTACGTCCGCCATAAGCGAAGGGTCTGCGCCGCCTTTGCAGTAATCTTCGATCACGGTTTCCCGCTCCGGAATCAGCTCGCCGGTATAGAGCATCTGAATCAGCATCCTTCTGCAGACCGGGTAGTCCGGGGCACCAAAGCCAAGCGCAGCTTTCCGGATTTCCTCCAGTTCTATCGTCAGCCCGTCAAAACAGTTCTCCATGTACAGCAGAAGCTTCTCGTTGTACTTGCCCTTCCGGAATGTTTCATAGACGGTTTCCGCGAACACAGCATCATCTGAAAGCTCCCCGGTATCCAGCAGGCCGCTGCAGACACGCACCAACGTGCTGCCGTCGACATGAAACGTTCCGTATTCACGGATCCAGGAAAGCGCCGTTTCATTCAGCCCCCGGATCGCCATGCAGCGGATCATGGAGGCACGTTCTTCGGAATTCATACCCGACGGATTCATTGCTTTCAGGAAATTATCCATCGACCGGATATCATCAGCCGCACTGTAATAGCGAAGGAGAAGGTCTCTGATTCTTCCTCTGCAGCCCGGTGTAACAGCTTCAGACTCTGCGAGGTTCCGGAAACTTTCGCAGTTTTCCTTTGTGATCACAGAACCCTCATCGGAATTTTCCGCAAGATACAGGTTGAAACCGATATTGTCTATGTTATATAAGGCCAGCGTCTTCGCAAAATTCCTGTAATCCATCATGCGGACAAGACTATCCCGCGGCGCCGCGAAACGTTCGCCGGCGCTGTTTTCCAGAAACAGCTGACAGTCATCCCCATAGACCGGTATATACGCGCTTCCGTTCCGGAAAGGATAGTACTGCTCATTCACAAGAGCCCCGCTGATCAGAACGGCTCTCTGAATATCCTGCCTGTCTGATCTGACCATACAGGTAAATACCGCCTGCACCGCGGCAGCGGCAGTTTCCGGTGTCATGGCAGTACTGCTCTTGAAAAACCAGTTGTAAAGGTACGCGAGGTCCCTGCTCATCTCATGCGCGAGCAGATGTTCCTGCGTATAGGTTCTGATCTGTTCCTGATACTGCTGCAGCTGTGTTTCAAATTCTCCGCGGTGTTCCAGAACATAGCGGTAGAGAACCGCGCTGCTCCTGTACGGCAGGGCAGTCTGATAGGCAAAATACATGACCACAATTTTCGGAATTTCACCGTCATAGTCTTCCGGCATGGCCATCATATAGTATTCAAACAGTCTCGTGATCATCAGCTGCGCGTTCACGCCCCGCTGATACCACACAAAGTATTTCCGGTCCGTCATGTTGCCGCGGATCAGAATGCTGCAAATGCTCTCCAGAATCTCCGGCTTTCTCTCTGCAAGGTCCGATTCCCGGAAAGCCGCGGAAAGAACACGCAAGAGCGTTGGATGAAAGTTTTTCGCGTGTCCCGCCATATAGGTCAGCTGCGAAACAACCGCGTCTGTCAGCAGATGATTTCTTGCGGCAAAGGCAAGCGTCTGCAGGATAAAGTCGTCCAGTCCGGTCATGATGGAAGGCGCGAGGCGGATCACGCGGTAAGCTTCAATATAAAGAAGCGGACTTCTGCAGCCGCGCCGGAACTGATCCGTAAGCACAGCCCAGTACTCGGATGTGCGGTGCGAGGCAAGATCCGTGGAAAACAGATAAAGCCATGTAATCCAGAAACTGTCCGGATTCCCATGATGCATATCCTCCAGCGCACGCAGGGCGTCTTCTGTAACCTGCTCTGTCTCCTGCGCGGTAACATCTGCGGCGCCGACACAAAGCAGTGTCAGATACATCCTGTACGCATAGACGACATCGTCTTCGAGATCAAACTGCGCGGTCGGAAACGAAGGCAGCTTTTCTTCTTCGGAAAGCCCCGACAGGCGGCGGTTCAGAAGCTGCAGATCCCACAGGGCTTCTTTGGGTTTGTTCTGCGTCAGAAGAAAGTGAATTCTGTAAAGTGCTGTCAGAGGATCGCCGCGGCCAAGCTCCGACAGCTTCGTAATCTCGGCTCCCATTGCGGTAAGAAAAGCTTCCCCGCGAAGCTGCCCCATGCGCATCTTCAAAAATATCTGCATCATGCGGACGGTATGCTCATGCACTTCTTTCCGGTGAAGCGCGCGCAGCGCCGTATCCACACAGTAGAGTACTTCGACAGGAACTACAGTTTCCGCATAAGGCGAGCGAAGCCTGATCTCCGCGAGATTCAGTCCCTGATGGAGCTCACCAGGATTGACCGCCACTGCCATCGTACAGACGCCCGCATGAAAATCCGCTTCCCGTAATGACCTGCGGTCCGCCTGCAGAAATCCTCCTGTAACGGAAATTTCCAGTGCCGTATATCCCCAGCCGCTTCTTCTGATCTCCAGCTTCTGCACAATTCTTTTCTCTGTGATCCCTGGTATTTCGACGGTCAGCTTTTGCGGGGTTACTTCATAAGCCGGGGGCTCTTTTCTTCCGGACGCGCAAAGAAACTCTTCGACGTTCTGGCCGCTGCCTTTTTCGACCGACAGACCGCGGTAAAGCCTTCGTTCTTTATCTTCATGGCTGCCGATCAGAGTCCGGAATCCCGTGCTGTAAAAAACATTCTCTGCCTCTTGCCAGTCGGTTCTTGCGAGATTCGTGAAATGGACCAGATTGTGAATGGCGCCAAGTGACGTCTGCACCGGACTGTTCATAATTTTTACATGAAAAGGAAGACGGTACTCACCGTGGCTGGAGATGATCCGGAAATATCCCTCGACGGTATCTCCTGCCGTAAACGGCTTTGCGCTGAACCGGTAACCGATGATTTCTCTGGGGCCTGAAAAAGCGGGCGTGAGGCAGCTCATCGAAGACAAAGAAGAGGAAACAAAGCCGTTTACGTTTTCATTCTGCGGCCCCTCGATCATAAAAGTTCCTTCCCTGATTTCTCCGGGTTCCAGCGTAAGGCTGAGCGCCTCCGTATTAAACGACAGCTTCTGCTGCGGGGCATGAAACTTCTCTCTGCCCATCTTTTTCTGTTCCTTGAAAGAAAGCATACAAAAATCCCTCATCCGGCAGGAGACACTGCTCCTTTTTACCATCTGAGGGATATTGTAACACATCTGTATCCGGTTTTCACAGCGCCGGGTACCCTGTGCGGTGCTCTTTGACTGTTCCGGTTACTTTTCGGCAGCCGCCGCGGAAGCATCCTGCAGATTCATCAGCATGATTTCGTTTGAGCGGGCAACAAATTTACTCATTTCCTCTGCGGAGAGCGGCGCGTTCTGCAGCTTCGCGAGATCATACAGCTGCTCGCAGATCGTATTCGTGCGCGCATCTTCGGGATCGCCGAGCACGAACTGCACCAGCGGGTGTTTCGCGTTCAGGACAAGCGTCTCTCCTTCCTTCGCGTACATGCTCATATCGCCCATGCCGCCTGCCGCGTACATTTTCATCATGTCTGCCATACGGCGGTTCTGCTCGTCCACCTTGAGGATAGAGGAAATCTTCTTATCGCGCAGGTTCTCAAGTGTCACTTTGAGCTTGTCATTATGCAGAGCCTTTCTGACTGTCTTCTCCAGTTCTTCTCCCTGCTTTTTAAGCTCTTCCTCGTCCTTCTGGCTCGTGCGGCCCTTCATGACCTCGTCAACCGCCGCATCGATCCGCATGAAGTGGATGCCTTCGTTCTTCGCTTCCAGCTGCGAAATGAACGGCTGGTCAATGTTGTGATCCAGAACAAACGCCTGCAGCTTGTGCTCACGGAACATCCGGATGTACTGTCCCTGCTGCTGTTCGTCCGTGACGTAGTAAATGGTCTTGTCCTTTTTCTCTTCCTTATCCTGTGTCTTATCCGCGGCGCTTTCCGCTGTCTTTTCAGGTGCGGCTTCCGTTTCCTTTGTCTGCTGCTCTGCGTTCTCCGGCTTCTCCTGCGCGTCGGAAACGTCCGTCTTGTTAATATCAAGCGCTTCCGGCAGCGTATGGTATTTGCCGTCGAGATCCTTGAAAAGAATATAATCCGTCATGCGGCTGCAGAACTTGTCGTCGCGAAGGCAGCCGTACTTGATGAAGGGGCTGATATCGTCCCAGTACTTATCGTAGTTTTCCTTGTCTGTTTTGCACATGCCGGCGAGCTTGTCGGCAACCTTCTTCGTGATGTAGTCCGAAATCTTCTGCGCGAAGCCGTCGTTCTGCAGAGCGCTTCTGGAAACATTCAGCGGAAGATCCGGGCAGTCGATCACGCCCTTGAGCAGCATCAGAAATTCCGGAATGACTTCCTTTATGTTGTCGGCGATAAAGACCTGATTGTTATACAGCTTGATGACGCCTTCCGCGGATTCGTATTCCAGATTGATCTTGGGGAAGTACAGAATGCCCTTCAGATTAAACGGATAATCCATGTTCAGATGAATCCAGAACAAAGGCTCCTTATAATCATTGAAAACTTTTCTGTAGAACTCTTTATATTCCTCGTCTGTGCAGTCCTTGGGCGCTTTTTCCCAAAGCGGATGCGTATCATTCACAAGCTCCGGTCTCTTCTTGATCTTGTATTCCTTTTCCGGCGCTTTCTTTGCGTCCTCTCCCTCTTTCACGTCTGACGCATCGTTTCCGGACGCTTTCTCCTGCGCGGGCAGTTCCTCGATAATCACATCTTCCGGAAGACGTTCCGACTCCTTGATCACCTGCGTATCCTTCGTCCCTGCTGTCTGCAGATAAATTTCATAAGGCATGAAGCCGCAGTATTTCTGAATAACTTCCTTTGCCTTATAGTAGTTGCAGAACTCGGCGCAGTCCTCGGAAACATGGAGCGTAACCGTGGTGCCCGGAAGCTCTCTCATGCAGGATTCTTCCATCGAGTATTCCGAACCGCCGTCGCACTGCCAGTGCACAGGCTTCGCGTCTTTCTGATAAGACAGTGTATCAATCTCCACTTCATCGGAAACCATGAACGCGGAATAGAAGCCAAGGCCGAAATGTCCGATGATCTGATCATCATTTGCCTTGTCCTTGTACTTCTCCATAAAGGCTTCGGCACCGGAAAAGGCAATATTGTTGATATACTGTTTGACTTCATCCGCCGTCATGCCCAGTCCGTTGTCACAGACCTTGATGGTCCGGTCTTCCTGATTCAGAATTACGTCAATTCTGGGCTTGTAATCCGAAGGAAGCTCTGTTTCCCCCATCATCTGCAGCTTCTTCAGCTTTGTAATCGCGTCGCACCCGTTGGAAATCAGCTCCCTGTAAAAAATGTCGTGGTCACTGTAAAGCCACTTCTTGATAATCGGAAACATGTTCTCACTGTTAATGGATAACTGACCCTTTTCTGCCATATAAAATCACACTCCTGTACTGTACATATTTCCCGGGTCTGGCCCGGAATCACCTTCCGTATTCATGCCCCGCATCCCTGTGTCCGCCCGCGACGGGCTGCCTTTCGGGGCTTCATGAAAAAGTTTAGCTATGTCCCGCCGGAAAGTCAATAAAAATTAGCACTCAATCAGCTTGAGTGCTAACAAAATACTTGTTATAAGTATCAAAAAAGCTTTTTGTCTGTATCTTCGGATCTGAAGGAATTGTGATCTTTTCAAAGGCCTGCTGATCCACCTCACTTTCAAGGTCATCTGCAAACGCATTGAAAGCTTTTTCAAAAGCTTCCGCCTGGCGCCTTTTCGCGATTTTCTTTTTATTCGCGTCCGTCTGCGTCTGGTCATAAGCGCTGATGCCTTTGATAATACGGTAGCCGTCCTTCGTTTCGACAACATCTCCGATTTTGCCTGTTTCCGCGGCAAAAGCCGCGTTCTCAAATGCCTCGTCGTATTCCCCGCGGCCGATCGTATAAGTTCCGCTGCCTTCTTCGTTGTAACGGCTGATATATGTGTCAAATGTTACACCGGTATTATTCTTCATGCCGTCAAAGATTTCCTTGTGGATGGCATCGGCTTTCTTCTTCGCTTCTTCCTTTTCCCCGTCTGTAAACTCCACGCGTTTTCCATTTTCATCAATCCGGTAAGTCCTGATCGTGATGCACTGGATCTGCACCGTTCTCGCCTCATCGTCACTGACTTCCGTGTCAACATTCCCGATGATTGAATCATAGACTTCCCCGGCGAGCGCGTAATCCCTGTACATCTGCGTGAGTTGCTTTTCGCCGACTTTCAGAAAGCTCTTTTCCTTATCTGTGAGCGATTCGTAATAAGCGTGCGCTGCCTGCGCGGCCGCAGCCTCCTTTGTTTCATCGAGTGTGATTTTTTCCCTCACGGCCATCTGGTCCAGCGCCTTGACGCGGGAAAGCTCGGAAAGCGCATTCTGCCGCAGCGCTTCCGTAAGCTTTTCATTTCCCTTTTTCGTCAAAACATCACTGCCATAAACCTCTTTATACTGATTCGCAAGGTTTACAAGGTAAGTCCGCAGTTCATAGTCGCGTCCTGTCTCCTCGCCGACCGTGAAGACAGCCGTATTCCGGATTCCCTTCGTAAACACGACTTTCCGGCCGCACCCGGAAAGGGCAGGTACCAGAAGAAGCAGTGAAAGAAAGAGCGCCGCCGCTTTTCTTCCCGAAGCCGTCATTCGATGGCCTCTCCCGCATTCTCTGCCGGCTGATCCAAAGACCGCAGGATCGAACGCGCGACGGAAAGTCCGTTGGCGGAAGCCTGCTGCAGTCCTCTCGTGATTCCCGCGCCGTCACCGATCGCATACAGGCCGTGGATGCTCGTTTCAAAATCTTTATTGACAACCAGCTTGTTCGAATAGAACTTGACTTCCACGCCGTACATGAGCGTTTCATCCGACGCGATTCCGGGAGTCACCTTATCGAGTGCAAGAAGCATTTCTTCGATATCAACCATGATGCGGTGCGGGAGTACCAGTGAAAGATCGCCCGGTACAGCATCCTTGAGCGTCGGAATCAGGTTGTTTCTGCACAGTCTCTCCTCGGTCGTTCTGCGGCCTCTCTTGAAATCGCCGAAAGTCTGTACCATGATTCTGTTGCCGCAGAGCATGTTTGAAAGCTGTGCGATCTGCTTGCCGTACTCGATCGGTGTATGGAAGGGCTTGGTGAAGTTCTTGGAAACAAGCAGCGCGAAGTTCGTGTTGTTTGTTTTGAATTCCTTGCCCTTGTAAGCATGTCCGTTTACAACCGCCAGATTATTGTCATAATATTCCGTAGCTACTTCGCCGGAAGGATTCGTGCAGAACGTGCGGACCTTGTCGTCAAACGTCGGTGTGTAGTAAACAAGCTTCGCTTCATACAGATTCTCGTTTAAAAACTGCATGACCTCGTCGCGCACCTCGACGCGCACGCCGATATCCACCGTGCCGGGCGTCGATTCGATACCGAGCTCCGTGCACTGGGAATCCAGCCACTCTGCTCCGTCGCGGCCAACCGCGACAACCACCTTCGGCGCTGTGAAGATCTCACTTTTATGCGAACGCACACCGACAGCTTTTCCGCCCTCAATCAGAATCTCGTCTACCGGATCATCGAAAATCAGCGTGACGCCCGCGTCCTGCAGATGCTTCTGCATTTTGGAATAAATCTGATAGCCGACCTCGGTGCCCAGATGCCGGATCGGGCATTCGATCAGCTTCAGATTGGCGTCAATCGCCTTCGCACGGATCTGCCGGATTTCCTTCTGCTTGTCCACGCCCCAGACATCTGTCGGCGCGCCGAACTTCAGATAAATATTGTCCGATTCACGGATCAGTTTCGTCGCTTCGTCATATCCCAGAATTTCCGGAAGCGTTCCGCCGACATCGGGCGAAAGAGAAAGCTTTCCGTCGGAAAACGCGCCGGCGCCCGAAAAACCGGTTGTAATCGCGCACGGTTTGCAGTGCATGCACTTGCCTGTCTCGCGCTTCGGACATTTTCTGCGCTCAATTGAATGACCCTTTTCGATGATCAGAATCCGCAGCTGCGGATTTTTCTCTTTCAGTTCATACGCGGTGAAAATACCTCCCGGCCCCGCGCCGATAATAATGACGTCAAAGGAATCTGTAACACTGGTGTAACTGCTCATAAATTATTCTCCTGCAGCGCTTTTGCGCTCATATCTTGCAAACGTATACGGGATATCGAAATACGTCATTTCATCGCTTTCTTCTTTTTTCTCCCAGTCAGGGTCCCGGTCGAGATCCGGAAAATATGCGTCCGCCTCATATTCGTAATCAATCATGGTCACTTCCGCGCTGTCGCAATATGGCAGAAGCTCCCTGTAAACCGTCGCCCCTCCGATCACGTAGACATCGTCCGTATTATATTTTTTCAGCTCCCCGAGCAGTTCTTCCATGCTGTGGACGACCAGCGCGCCACGCACGTGCAGGGACCTGTTCCCGGACAGAATAATATTGGTTCTGCGGTCCAGAGGCTGCTTGAGCGGAAATGTCTCCAGTGTTTTTCTGCCATAGACAACCACTTTATCCATTGTCTCTTTCCGGAACATCTTATGATCATTCGGTATGCTGACCAGAAGCTCTCCTTTATTTCCAATCGCCCAGTTGCGGTCTACTGCAACAATCGCTTTCATTCCAATCCACTTCCTTTCAGATCGCGATCGGGATGTTCGTAATCTGGCCGCCGGCGACCTCATATCCTTCGAGCCTCACGTCATCCCTTGTAAATTTATAAAAATCATGAATGTCCGGATTGATCCGGACTTTCGGCGCGGGTTTCGGCGTCCTGCCGATCAGCTCCCGCACGGCGTCCGTGTGACGGTCATAAATATGCGCGTCCGCCACCACATGCACAAACTCTCCGGCCTCCATATCACAGGCCTGCGCCATCAGCGCAAGGAGGCACGCGTACTGCCATTCGTTCCAGGCGAAAGCCGCCAGAATATCCTGCGAACGCTGGTTCAGAATCCCGTTCAGCGTCAGCTTGTTATGGCCTTTCTGCTGCGTCACATTAAACGTCATGCTGTAAGCGCAAGGATACAAATGCATGGCGTGCAGATCCGCAAACGTATAAATGCTTGTCATGATCCGTCTGGAAAACGGATTGTTTTTCAGGTCATAGATTACCCGATCCACCTGATCCATGTACCACCAGCCGTTCTCCGCGCGCACCGCATGTGCTCCGGTAAACGCTCTGGCGCGCTGCGCCGTATTCCCGGCATCCGGGCAGTCCGCGGTAAAGAGTACTGTCCCTTCTTGTGCCAGCTCCGGTGTCAGTACATCTCCCGTAAATGCGGTTTCCGGAATCGCAAAGTCTCCGAACGCGTGCCGGAGGCCTTCTTCACTGATGTCATGATAACGGTGCTTGACCGCCATCTGATAGCCGTATGCCTTGCCGATGGAACCTGTCTCATCCGCCCATTCATCCCATACGCCCGAGTGCAGATCATGAATGTTGCTGGACTTGGCCTGCCAGATCCATAACAGCTCGTCGAGAGCGCTTTTGACCGGCGTTTTCCGGAGTGTCAGAACCGGAAACTCTTCCTGCAGATTGTAGCGCGTCACGACCCCGAATTTCTTGATCGTGTACGCAGGGGTTCCGTCCGGCCAGTGCGGCCGCACCTTCTGTCCCTCGGTCGTTGTCCCGTTTTCGAGAATATCCGTACACATACGGATAAAATTATCATCAATCTTTGCCAAATTTCATCTTCTCCTGCTTCAAATTGTTTTCGCCCCGTCGGCGCTTTTTCAGTTTCCGTCCTGCAACGCTGCTCCGTACAGGATTTTCGCGATTTCCGAATCCTTGTCAAGAAGGATGGTCTTGCTGCCGCCCTTCATCGCTTCCCGCAGCGCGTCGAGACTTCTTGTATAATTATAGAACTGCGCCTTATCCTCTGTATCATATGCCTGCGAGAGAATCTTCATGTATTCGGCTTCTCCGGCAGCCTCTGTCACGGCGGCTTCCTTCTGTGCCTGCGCCTTCATAACCGTGACCTTTCTGTCCGTCTCGTTGCGGATCTTCTGCGCCTTTGCGTCGCCTTCCGCCTTATAGGACGCCGCGATATTCTGCCGCTCGGAAATCATGCGTTCATACACGGCCTCTTTATTGTCGTCCGGCAGGTCAAGCGCCTTGATCTCCGCCTGCAGAATCTCAATCCCGTATCCGCCCATATCGGTATTCGCGCCGCTTGTAATCAGGCCGGTCAGCTTCTGTCCGCGCGCCTCGATCACTTCATCCTGCGTCATGGAAGAAATCACGCCTTTTGCGGCATTATATACCGCGGCCTCAATTCGTTCATTCGCGCGCGCGTCTATCGCGTTCAGCGTCTGAATGTATTTTACAGGATCTGTCACTCTCCACAAGACATACGTATCCGCGATCATGGATTTTTTGTCCTTGGTTATGACGTCCGATGCGGGAATATCATACAGTATCGTTGCGGCGCTCACCCGCTGCACGCTTTGTATGAAAGGAAGCTTCATCTTCAGTCCGGGTGTCTTCTCGACACGTACAATCCTGCCGAACTGCCGGACCGCTGCATACTGCTTCTGGTTAACGGTATATAAAGATCCGGACAGTAAAAGAACGGCCGCAACAACAGCAAGGACAAGCACTGTTCTGAATATCCGTTTTTTCATGGAATTCTCCTTCCGCGCAGCTCAGCTGCCTGAACTGTTTTGTGCATTGTCTGCCTTCCCGCTTCCGGCATCATCCGAGGAAACGGCCCCTCCCGCAAATTGTTCGAGCGGAAACATCTCCTGTGTCTTTCCGTCCGTGATGATTACCTTCTGTCCCGGCAGCACATCTTCCATGACCTCATAGAACATCCGCTGTCTGGTAATCAAAGGATACCTGCGGTACTGGGCATACATTTCCTCAAAACGCTGCGCCTGTCCCTCGGCCTCCGCAATTCTGGCCTCTTTGTCCGCGTCTGCCTGCTGCAGAATTCTGTCCGCTTCTGCTTCCGCGGAAGGGATCTGTTCACTCTGATATTTCTTCGCGTTATTGATGGCCGTATCCGCGCCCTGCTTGGCCGTTTCGACCGCCTTGAAGGCCTGCACGATTTCCGGTGTCGGCGGTTCGGCGTCCTGAATCTGGATGTTGACCGCCTGCAGACCGATATCGTGTTTCTGCAGCGCCGCGGTCAGTTCTTCCTTGACTCTTGCCTGTATCTGACTTTTGCCCGTCGTAATGACGTCATCCACCTGAAAGTCACTGACCGTAGAGCGGATACATGCGAGCGTTATGTTTTTCATGATCTGCTCCGGCTGCGGCGTATTGTAAAGATAGGCAACGGGATCACTGACTTTGTATTCCAGATAAAAGTCGATATCCACGAAGTTGAAATCCGATGTGATCATCACTCCTTCATCTTCCACCGTGATGTTCTGACCGCCGTCATCCATCTGATAACCGATTCCGATGCCATGCGTCGTCATATCCACAAAATGTACCTTCTGCAGATACGGAAGCTTGAAATACAGTCCCGCGGTGTCGGTCCGTACAACCTGCCCGAACATTGTCAGGACTGCCTGCTGCTGTTCGCTGACATTGTAAAAACAATCCCGCGCCGTATACACAAGAAACAGAACGGCGGCGGCAATTAGAACAATCCGCAGTGACTTCCTGCCGTCCGGCAGCTTCATCTTCCCTTGATCGGTTGTGCCCGTAAATGATGACGATCTGTTCCGGCCTCCCGCGCCTGAATTTCGCTGAAATCTGAATGGCTGCATGCTTCCTCCCGTCTTTTCTCCGGATTTATTTCACCGGTATGCCGTACTTTCTGCAGAGGTCATTAATCTCTTTCGTAAACTGATCCAGCTCCTTGTTCGGAAGTCCTCTGCCTGCCTCAATGACTTCATCCAGCCGCTTTTTGGCAATTGTCAGCTTTGTGAACGAGCTGGAAGCCGCCCGTACGTTTCCTTCTCCATGCGGAACGGGAACCGGCTTCGCGATGCGGATGAATTCACCTTTCAGGAGGTCATATTTCGTCCCGGAATACGGTGCCATCGCGTGCATTCCGTGCTCCTCCTGAAGACACTGCGCAAAAGATTCCGCCACGGCGTCATCGCCATGCACGACAAATACCTGCTTCGGTTTTGTCCGGAAGGCGCCGATCCATTCCAGAAGGCCGTTCTTGTCCGCATGGCCCGAAAGGCCGTCCATGACAAGGATCTCGGCCCGCACAGAGAAAGTCTCTCCGAAAATTTTCACTTCCGGGGCGCCGTCCGTGAGCCTTCTGCCAAGACTCCCTTCCGCCTGATATCCGACGAACAGAATCGCCGAATCCGGTCTCGAGATATTGTACTTTAAATGGTGCTTGATTCTTCCGGCGTCGCACATGCCGGAAGCGCTGATGATGACCTTCGGTTCATCGTCGTTATTGATCGCGATCGATTCCTCCTGCGTAATCGTAAGGTGCAGGTTCGGGAACGTAATCGGGTTGATGCCGGCATTGACCATTTTCATGGCATCCTCGTCAAAACAGCTCCCCCTGCACTCCTCAAACACACTCGTTGCCTCGACGGCCATCGGACTGTCGACATAAACCGGGAAGTCCGGCAGCTCCGGAATCATGTTGTTCATTTTAATCTGCCGGATAAAATACAGTATAACCTGTGTCCGTCCGACCGCAAACGCGGGAATTACAAGATTGCCGCCTCTTAACAGCGTCTTCCGGATCGCGTCGGCAAGCTCCAGCACATGATCTCCCTTTGCCTTCTCGTGCAGACGGTCTCCGTAGGTTGACTCCATGACGACGTAGTCTGCCTCGTCCGTCATTTTCGGATCCCGCAGAAGCGGCTGGTTTTTATTCCCGATATCGCCCGAAAAAACAATCTTTCTCTCTTCACCGTTCTCCGTAAGCCACAGCTCGATGCTGGCCGAGCCCAGAAGATGCCCGATGTCGGTAAAGCGGAAACGGATGCCTTCGCAGAGCGGAACGATCTGATCGTACGGATAAGCCTTGAAAAGCCTGACCGCATTCATCGCGTCTTCCATTGTGTATACCGGCTGTACAGCCGTAAAGTCTCCGCGCTTTGCCGCCTTTCTCTTCGCATATTCCGCTTCCTGCGCCTGAATATGCGCACTGTCGCGGAGCATGATGTCGCACAGGTCTTTTGTGGCTTCCGTCGATATGACCGGTCCTCTGTAGCCGTCGTGATAGAGCTTCGGCAGCATGCCCGTATGGTCAATGTGCGCATGCGTAATCAGCACATAGTCGATATTGGAAGGATTGACCGGCAGCGGCTGATTTACGAAATCATCATGCCCCTGTTCCATACCGCAGTCGATCAGGATGTTTTTGCCTGCCGCGCGAAGGAAATGACAGCTTCCCGTCACCTCATGATCCGCGCCGATGAATGTAAGTTCCATAAAACCTCCCTTTGCGGCCGCCGCCACGCTGTGCCGGTTCCCCCGGCCCGCCCCCCGGGCTGCTTCTTCCGCCGCATGTCTTACAGAAACTATTGTAAAACATGCGGCGCCATTTTTGTAGCAGATTACCGCAAGCTCCCGGCACCGGCGTTGAAAGGGTCCCGATAATGTCGTATACTTTCACAGGAGAATTTATACAAGGAGGCAGGAGTCATGACAATAACATACCCCGCTGTCTTCCGACAGAAAGAAGACGGCTCTTATGACGGATATTTCCCGGATCTTACCGGATGCAGATTTGAAGGAAAGACACTGGATGATGCCAGAAATGACGCGATCGAAGCCGAGCACAGCTGGATCGAACTCGAAATTGACGAGATGGAGGACGGCGCTTTCCCGGATCTTCCGTTCGTGAGCCACCACGAGGACATTGCGACCGGCGACCATGAATTTGTGCAGGACATTTCCGTCATCATTCATCTGGGTGTCGGTTACTACTGAAGATCAGGGTCTTTTACAAGGGCTTTCCGCAGGCTGCTGTTCGGCACTTCGCGGAAAGCCTTATTATGACTGCCGCTGTTCTGGGGCAGGACAGGCGCCCGGTACCGGATTCACCGTGTGCGCAGCTCCTGTATCTCCTGATCTGTCAGTTTTCTGTACTCACCCGGCATAAGCTCCGGATCAAGCTGCAGCGGGCCGAAGGAGATTCTCTTTAAATACTTCACTTCTCTGCCGCCGCCAAGCGCCGCCACCATCTTTCTGATCTGATGAAATTTACCTTCCTGAATCGTAATCCGCACTTTTGCGGCATCCCCGGAAACAATTTCCATACGGGCAGGCAGCGCCGTCAGGTTCTGATCAAATTGAATTCCCTTTTGAAACTTTTCAATATCTTCCCGCGTGACGGGTACCGTCAGCTCCGCGTAGTACGTCTTGTCAACATGGCTCGCGGGAGCAAGCAGCCGGTGTGCGAGCTGTCCGTCATTGGAAATAAGAAGCAGACCTTCCGTATCCTTGTCCAGACGGCCGACAGGCGCAAGGTCCCGTCTGCGCCATCCGCCCTCTCCGTCATCTTCCATCAGGTCCAGAACTGTTTTCTGCCGTTTATCAACCGTTGCGGTCAAAACGCCGGCAGGCTTATTCATCATATAATACTCAAAGACATGGTATTCGACCGGCTCTCCGAAATAAGTAACTTCCGGTGCCGCCGTCTCATCCAGCAGAAATCCCGGATCCCGCACCGGCTCTCCGCCCACGAGGACGGCGCCGCCCCGGATGTTCTTTTTGATTTCGCTGCGCGTGCCGGCGCCCATATCCGCAAGAAACTTGTCCAGCCGCATTTTACTCCTTTCCGTGCCAGTGCCGCATGACGCAGACCGCTGCCCGTTACCGTTTTGCGGCCCGGCCGGGCTTTCACAGGGGTTTTCCACTTACAGCTGGTCTGCCAGTTCGAGAATCAGCCTCTCTGATTTCCTCCAGCCAAGGCATGGATCGGTAATGGATTTTCCATACACACCGTCGCCGATTTTCTGGTTCCCGTCCACGAGATAACTCTCGATCATCAGGCCTTTCACAAGTCCCCGGATTTCCTCCGATACATGCATGCTGTGGAGGACATCCTTGGCAATGCGGATCTGCTCCATATATCTTTTACCGGAGTTATTGTGATTGCAGTCAATAATGACTGCCGGATTTAATAGTCCCAGCTTGTCATACTGCTCTTTGAGATCCGTCAGATCCTCATAGTGGTAGTTCGGATGGCTGCGGCCGTACCGGTCGACATACCCGCGCAGAATCGCATGCGCCAGAGGATTGCCGGTCGTCCTGACCTCCCAGCCCCTGTAAACGAACGTCTGCGGATTCTGCGCCGCGATAATGGCATTCATCATGACAGAAAGATCGCCGCCGGTCGGATTTTTCATGCCTGCCGGAATACCGATGCCGCTTGCGACCATCCGGTGCTGCTGGTCTTCAACCGACCTCGCGCCGATCGCCACATAAGCGAGCAGATCAGAAAGATACCGGTGGTTTTCCGGATACAGCATCTCCTCGGCGCAGGTAAAGCCCGTCTGCGTCGCGACACGGGTGTGCATCTGACGGATCGCAATGATGCCTGCCAGCATGTCTTCTGCCTTCTCCGGATCCGGCTGGTGCAGCATCCCCTTATATCCGACGCCCTTTGTGCGCGGTTTATTCGTATAAACTCTCGGAATGATGAATATCTTGTCTTTCACCTTCTCCTGCACGCGGGCAAGCCTTGTCATGTATTCGAGAACAGCATCTTCCCGGTCCGCCGAACATGGGCCGATAATCAGCAGAAACCGTTTGTCTTTCCCCGTGAATATATCTTCGATTTCCTGATCCCGCTTCTGCTTGAGCTGCTTAATGCTCTCGGGAAGCGGATACTGTGCCTTCAGCTCCTGCGGAATCGGGAGCTTCCGCACAAATTCCATCTGCATTTCCATAATGATTCTTTACTCCAGGATTACAATATGCACCGGTGTTCCCCGGCGCCCCGTATTCAGAACGAATGCCTGCGCCTGCTGGTAATCGATACGTAGAGATCATACAGAGCCGAACCTGTTTTGCCGTGCGCAGGATGCTCGTCCTCTCCGATTTCCACGATATGTGACGCATAGGCATTGATCATCCGTGTTCCGCAGGGATGCGTGCATTCCCTCTGAAACTTACCGCTGCGGTAATTTGCGTGCACATGCCCGTAGAACATATATTTCGGCTTCCATTTCTCAAGAAGCGAATTGAAGCAGTCAAAGCCCATATGCGGCAGATCATCCATGTCTCCGTACCCCCGCGCCGGAGAATGTGTGACAAGAATATCAAAGCCGTTGTGAAGTGCTATCATCCGGTTCAGCTTCCGGATTCTCTGCCGCATTTCCTCCTCCGTATACATGCACGGATTTGTCGGATGGTACCGCATGCTGCCGCCGAGCCCCAGAACCCGCAGGCCTTTATAATCATAGATCCTGTCATCAATGTCAATACAGCCTTCCGGCGGCATTGACAGATAGTTTTTATCGTGGTTGCCCTTGACATAAAGCAGCGGACAGTTGACCATCGTTTCCAGAAATTCAAGATATCTGTGATTCAGATCCCCGCAGGAGATGATGAGGTCGACGCCTCTTGTCTTCTCCGGATCGTAGTATTCTCCAAGACTCTTTACTTCTTCATCTGCCAGAATCAGCACCTTCATCATGTAACCCCAACAAAGCCTCAGTCTTCGTTAACCCCCGCGATACTCACGACATCGCCCGCCTCCGCGCGAAGCTCCTGTTTCTGCGGAATGGAGCCGTCAATGTTGTCGCACAGCCAGTTCATCGTGATGATTTCCTCGTTGGTCAGTCTGGGGCTGTCTTCCTTCCGGATAACGCCTTCCTGACTTCGAAGCTCTCCGTCGAACGGACTGATTCCTTCCGTGATGATGCCGCCCCGCAGGAGACGTACGAGCTTCTGCGAATAATACGGCAGCTTTTCGGAAAGGATCACATCGATGACGCCTGCCGACATTCCCCACCAGTAAGACATGGCCTGCTCGGCGCCTTTGGCAGCCTTGTCATATGTTCCGTCCAGAATTGTTTTCACAAGAAGTTCATAGTAACGCCCCCAGTTCAGGACCGGGAAAGCCAGATTGGTCACAGTTCCGTCCGGTTCCATCTGATAGATGCCGTACTCTCTGGACGGTTCCTGCGGCTTGATGATGTCCTGCCCCGAAATCACGGTGATTCCTTCCTGTGCGAATTCCTTCTTCCAGTCTGTTCCGATCTGTGTTGACCACTTCAGTTCGATTCTTGCCTTCGGGTCAACCAGCGAAGCGCCGACCGCGAACGCGTTGATATTCGCGATTGTACCATACAGCGGATAGTCGGCGACATATCCGATCTTATGACTGTCCGCGACGCTTGCTGCGAGCGCCCCCATGACAAACTTTGCTTCATACATCCGCCCGTAATAATTGCGGACCGCGTTATGAGAAAGATTCACCGAGCAGTTTAAAAAACGGATATCCGGATAATGAATTGCCGAGCGCAGCGTTTCCGGCATCTGCTCGGGCGAAGTCGTGAAAACAACGCCGTCCCCGTCGGCCGCCGCCGCGTCAATGGCTCTCCTGATCTTCTCGTCCGTATCGCAGTTCTCGAAACAGATTGTATCAACCGCGCCGTCAAAACACTCCTGCAGATGATTTCTCCCGAGCTCATGACCGTAAATCCAGCCGGAGTCGTCCGGACTCTTCGTATACAGGAAAGCCGCGCGCAGCGGGTTCTCCTTCGTATAGGTCTTCGGGCGCCGGAGAATATCAAAGATGCCGCTGCCCGCCGTCTGAATATCTTCCGGCTTTTCGACAAGCTTGACATTGTCGGCATTTGTTTCGGTCATAAATTCATTCCGAAGCTTCGAAACCCGTTCGGAGAGTACCGCATCCGGCTCGTCCATCAGGCTTTGCAGAGGATAAACCGTGAGATAGACAAGGAACGCATCGCCTTCTGTCGTATCTTCCTGCTTGCCGTTTTTCGACCGGTAAACCCGCAGAAAATTCGCGTAGCCCGCCTTGACATCCTCCATGACGGCGTCCGGCCACGGGTGCTCGAGATCCTGACCGATCAGCCCCGCGAATTTTCTGTACGAGCCTTCTTTGGAAAAAAGAATGTCATATAAAGGACAAACCTTGAAGTAATCCAGAAATTCAAAATAGCCCTTATTCTCCTCGGTTCTCTTCGGCAGTACGCGGATGACATCCGCGGCGATAAACGCAACACCACTGTAACGGCAGACCGAAACTCTCTTGTTTCCTTCCTGAACGTAAAAACGGTTCAGATATTCATATGCCTTGATCGGATCGTGCAGGCCTTCCTGCAGCTGGGAATCATAGAGCAGGGACCATTTGGTCGCAAATTCCGACTTCGGACCTAAAATCGGCATAAAGTTCGTCGAAAACGTATTGGTCCGTCCGCTCGTCTTTGTCCCGACTACCTTTTCGATCGGCAGATCGACAATGCCGATCGGCACTTCCGCCAGTGTGTCTATATCTTTAAGAATTTCATCCAGAACCGGCGGATATGGATAGCGGCCTTCCGCTATCGCTTTTCTGTATTCTCTCTGGCCGATTCTGCAGGCGTTTTCGTAATCTTCAATCATGGCTCTCTCCTTTGGAAGAACCTGTTGCCCCGCAGCTCTTCCGGTTACGACAATTTTAAAGGGGGCGATGCCCCTTTGCAAGGCATCGCCCCCGGAATTTCCGAAAATATATTTGTTCTGCCGGCATCGCCGCGCCGGAAACAGCCTCAGTGAGCGCTGTCCTTTTCTGCCGCATCCTCTGCGATCAGCTTCCGGATGGCGCCGACTGCGACGCGCACAGCTGTGTCCGTGTCATGCACGACAGGATTCGGAAGTCCTTTCTTCTCTCTTTCCTGATTGGCCATCACGAGAAAACATGACCCGCAGCGTACCCTCCTCGCCGCCGCAACCACAAAAAGTGCCGCGGATTCCATCTCGGACGCAAGGCATCCCAGACGCAGCCATGCGTTCCATTTGTTCTGCAATTCATAACCGACCGGCATACCGGCCGGATCATGCTGTCCGTAAAAGGAGTCCTTGCACTGTACTACCCCCGCATGCCACACGGTTCTCTCTTCTTTGGCCGATTCGACAAGCGCGTTTGTTACGGCAAGATCGGCTACGGCCGGAAACTCAACCGGCGCGTATTCTCTGCTGGTTCCTTCCATACGGACTGCGGCGGTCGCGATCACCGTATCGCCGCTCTTTACATCCTCCTGCATGCCGCCGCAGGTGCCGATCCGGACAAAGGTATCCGCGCCGGCTTTAATCAGCTCTTCCATGGCGATCGAAGCGGACGGCCCGCCGATGCCGGTTGATGTCACGCTGACCTTGACGCCGTCCAGATAACCGGTGTAAGTTGTGAATTCACGTACGTCCGCGACAAGCTTCGCGCTGTCCAGATACTTCGCGATCTTCACGCACCGCTTCGGATCCCCGGGCAGAATCACATACCTGCCGACATCTCCCCTGCCAACCTGTGTATGGTACTGTTTGCTTTCATCTTCCGAGTAATGCATATCCCTGCCTCCTTATCTAATCCTGCGGCAAATGTTCTGCTGCTCTTATTATATACGCGCGGCGGCCGGTTTGCGCAGGCTCCATACTCCATGACCCTTGACGCAGCGATTTCTGCCGCCTGTGCGACCCGACGTAACATTTTCCGCATCATGCGGGCGGCCTTCGCGATTTTTATGCCGTACTTCGCGCAATCTGCTATACTGGTGGCATTGCCGGGCGAAAACTTTTGCTGTCCCGGCGCAGTATTGAAGCCGGAGTAAATTATGCCCAAACTTCCCGCATGGTACAAACTGGATAATGCCGCCAAAATCGTTCCTGCGACCGCGCACGGCAGCGACACCCGCGTCTTCCGCATCGTCTGCGAGCTCACGGAGCCGGTAGACCCCGTCACTTTGCAGCACGCGCTCGACAAGACGGTGCGCGAATACAACCATTTCAATGTCGTTCTTCGCAAGGGCTTCTTCTGGTACTATCTGGACGGTACCAGCCTTCGCCCCAAAGTGGAGAAAGATCATGAGAGCGCCTGCAGTATGCTGTACTATCCCGGCAGACGGAATCTGCTCTACCGCGTATGTTATTTCGAGCGCAGAATCATTCTCGAAATGTTTCATGCGCTGGCGGACGGCACCGGCGCTTTCACGTTTCTGCAGACACTGGTAACCGGGTATCTTGCGGAAAAACACAGCCTTAAAGAAGAGCTTGCCCCGACCGAACGGTCTTCCTCTCAGGAGAAGACTTCGGATGCCTTCCGGCATTTTTACTCTAAGACGGCAAAATCCTCTCAGCTAGGACAGATGACCGGAACCAGAGCCTATCAGATTCACGAAATCAGAGATGCGAACCTTCGCACACACTGCCTCGAGGGAACCGTTTCGGCAGGAGCTTTTCTGGATCTGGCGCGCAGGTATAATACAACTGCGGGCGTTCTCTCGACTGCTCTGATCATTGAGTCCATCCTTCCCTGCATGTCTGCCCGCGAAAAGAAATATCCTGTCGTGATCAGCGTTCCCGTGAACCTGCGGCAGTATTTTCCTTCAGAAACGACGAGAAATTTCTTCGGCGTGATCAATGTCTCTTATAACGCTGCCGGATACGACGGAACCCTGGAGAGCATTCTGCCTGCGGTCAGGCGCTGTTTTGACGAGCAGCTTTCCAGGGACAGGATACTTGCGACCATGAATTCCTATTCCGGTCTTGAAAACAATCCCGCGATCCGTTTTGTCCCGCTCTTTATCAAGGATCTCGCCGTGCAGGGATTTTCCGCGGCGGCAAGGCGCGGCACAACGGCGACCGTCTCCAACCTCGGCCGCATCCGCATGCCGGAAGCTCTGGACCCGTACATTGATAAGTTCTCGGCTTTTATGGCAACACCGAACATGCAGATCTGTATCTGCTCCTACGGTGATAAAATGGTATTCGGCGCATCTTCCGCTTTCTCCGGACATAGTGTCATGCTGAACTTTTTCCGGCGCCTTACCGCACTTGGCATTTCCACCGAGCTCGCAACGAATGATTATGATCTGCGCGGCAGCGCGCAGGAAGAAAGGTAGATCATGCAGTACTGTTCCAAATGCGGCATCCATATCCGCGGAAATAAAAAATGCTGTCCGCTCTGTCAGGGACCGCTGACCGGGGAGCCGGAGGATCCGGCGTTTCCTGTTTTGCCGAAACATACGTATTCCAGCCTCTCCGTCATGAAGGTAGCTGGCTTCATCTTTGCCATATGTGAAATCGCGCTCGCCGCGCTCTGGTACCTTGTAAGAAACACGAGAGCATGGACTCCGGTCGCGGGCTTTGCCGTGTTCCTGCTGCTGGCCGATCTCGCCGTTGCGCTCTACTACCGCTATAACATCATCAAAATTGTAACTTTCGAGTGCTACTTCATCATGCTGCTGATCTTTGCGGTCGACCGGCTGACCGGCTTCCATGGCTGGTCTCTGGCTTTTGTTCTGCCGTTTCTGTTTCTTCTTCTGATCGCTGCCACGACGATCATCGCGGGAACCGTCCGTCTGCAGCTGGTAGACTATGTCATTTATATCGCGGCCGATGTTCTTCTTGCATGCCTGCAGCTGATTCCGCTCGCGCGCCACGAAAATCCGTTTCCCGTTTTTACCGTTATTACGCTCGGTGTCATTCTCGCGTATGCCGCGGCAATTGTAATCTTCCGGACGAAGGATTTAAAGAGCGCGTCCGGCAAGTGGTTTAATGTATGAGGCATTTAAGCTTATGACTTTGCGCAGTACTCCCACTTCATCTTCTTCCGGCAGTTCTTCTCCGAAAGAAGCGCTCGGCGCCCGCGCACAGGAGCTTCTCTCAAAGGCCGGCGGTGCCGTGGAAAACATCATCGGCAAACATATCGAAACCGCGGCCGAAGCACCGCTTTATGACGGCGCGCCGGTTGCAAAAGTCTGGTACCGGCTGCCGCTTTCCGGCGCGATGTCCGGCGACGGTTCTGAGTATCACATCTATATCAAGAAAGGGTTTACGTCCCGGCTGTGTTTGTTTTTCTCTGGCGGCGGCGTTGCCTGGAACGCGTTTACCGCGGCACGGCCGGTCACCGGCAGCGCCGTTGCCGCCGGCGCGCCGAACTATTACTGGAACAACCTGCGGCCGTTCACACAGTTTATGAACATCAATATCGGCATCACCGAAACGGACACGGCACGCAACCCGTTCGATGACTGGAACTTTGTCGTGATCACGTACGCGACCGGTGATTTTCATGTCGGCCGCGGCGATTTCCTGTATACTTCGGAAGACGGCCGGCAGGAGATTCTCCATTTCCACGGATACGAAAATTTCCGGGAGAGCATGAAAGCCGCTGTTTCTTTATTTCCGAATCCGTCAAAGCTTCTGATCGCCGGGGACTCCGCAGGCGCTTTCGCGGTCCCGGCACTCTCCGGCATTATCGCGGATGAATTTTATCCGGATTGCAGGGATATCACGCTGTTTTCCGACAGCGCGCAGCTTCTGTACAAGGACTGGCGGCAGACAGCACGGGATATCTGGAAAGCGGACAAACGTTTCTTTGAGCCGCTCCATACCGATAATATCTTTCTGGACTGGTATGAGGCACTATTAACGTCTCATAAGAACCGCTTCCGCTGTCTCTATGCTTCGACAACACATGACTATCTCCTGAGCACGTTTCTGAATGATGTCATGAATAAATCTTATTCGACGGACAGTGCCGTGCAAGGCCTATTCTACCGGCAGCTGCAGGAGATGGTCAGGCAGCTGCGGAGCATCTGTCCCGGCATGGCATTTTTCATCAGCGACTGGAAACATCTGGTTCCTTCGCAGGGCGGTACGGTTCATACGGCGGTGCGTCAGCCGTTCTTCTACCTGAAAACAAAGGAAAACATCTCCATGGCCGAATGGCTTTCCGACGCCGCCTGCGGGAAACTGCAGGATGTCGGGATGGAGCTTTTAGAGCAGAAGGAAGCCGGCTGCTGAAACTGCCTCCTGTTCTTTCCGTACCAGCCAGATATTTCAAAGCATAAAAATAAGGACTTCAGACCAATCATCCGACGGATCTGAAGTCCTTATCTATGCGAAATTTCCAATGGACTGAACCTCTCTTTCCTAAAATCTATTCAGTTGTACCCTGCAGGTCCTTTCTGTACCTGCTGCCAGCCTCGTCATTACCGTCCGTATATCCTTAAAGGATTTGCCTTCCGATATGACTCTGTTCGATCTTACCTTCGTTTCCTGTCGAATTCAGCTGCTTCTTCATCTACCGGATTATGGATCTTTGGACCTCAAGTCTTTGTTGGAGTGTACCCCCTTCCTGCAGATTCTCCTTCTTCGTCTTTGTAGATCTGTGGAACTTACCTAGCCGATTGGAGTTTACCATCCTTTCTTCTGTATCTCTCCTTCTTCCTTTCTCGTCAGAAGAGGAGGAACCTTTGGATTTACGATTGGTATTTCCTTTTCTTGACTATAATATATCAGCGGGCGGGTATATTGTCAATATATTTCATCTATGAATTTATATTATCTGTTTATTCGTAATATTGTATCTTATTCTGTAAACAATAGATAGTGTCTGGTTCTTTCCAAAAGGACGAAAGAGAAGGAACGGGAGTACCTCCATCAGGCTCCTCCGTTCCCTCTCCGATCAATATCTTTAATTATAAGCCGCCAAATGCTGCATGATTAGCTGTTTTTTCCTGCAATCCTGCGTTGAAGGATCAGAACACCTGCTCCTCCTGCAGCCGCTGCCATCAGAAATAGCCAGAGCATTATATTATTCTCATCACCGGTCTGTATACGGGCAGGACTTGCCGGCGTAGTTACAGGGCTTACAGATGCTGCCGGGACTACCGCTGCAGGTGCCTGCACCTGCGGCGTCTCTGCTGGTAAAGAAGTCTTTTCCGGACCGGATGATGCCGGACTTCCCTGGGAAGTGCTCTCAGAAGGCTTTATTTCTGCCGTTTTGACGCTGTAGCTGACCGTCGGCAGCAGAAACTCCTCTTCAGGTTCCGTTTCTCCGTTGGAATCTACCGGACGGAGCACTGTATTTGTCGTTACCCGTAAAGCTTCCTTGTGCTGTTCTCCGAATTCATCATATTCACCGTATGTACCTGCAGCGGATTTCGGATTCACAAGCGTAAGCCTGTAATTCAGGCGGATGCGTTCGAAATTAGTGACGTTTTCATTTGTTTTCCAGATGAAGTGTTCGTCCGCCTTTTTCTCTCCCGGAACATAGGTGACTTCAAAACGGTAAGTGCCATCATCCTTTTTCCCGAATCCGAACTGGTTCTCCGTGATTTTCTCGGCGGCCAGCGTTTGCTCCACGCCTTCCCCGTTCGAGACAACGATGGTCATATCTTCCGGCTTTTTCAAATCGAAATCATAGTCATTATCGGCAAAACCAATATGGTCTTCAATCGTGCTGCCATTACCAAGCATGTAGAGAATCTGATTTTTAATGCTGACAAAGTCTGCCACGGCATTTCCATTCAGGTATTCCATAAAAGCCCGGTGGCCGCCATCTTTTTCATTCAGGCTCTGCACCGCTACGGAATAGCAGTGATATCTGGAAGCCAGTTCATGGTAGGTATTCGCGGCATGCAGAAAAGCCATATCCATATTGCTCGCGGTTCTTGGATTGCGATTCATCGTCATGAAACCGTCACTTGCAATTTGGTCCGATGTCATGCTCTGCCAGCCATCATAATACTTCCATACAAAGTCATAAGCATCGCCGTTGCTTTCGCTGTTTCTGGCGGCAACATCCTTTAAGTATGCATCCCAGGATTGCGGATCACTTGTTGTGGGTCTTCCCACATTATTATCATAAGGAGCACTCGGGTAGTACCGGCTCTCATCATAGAATCCGCCATAAGCAGTTCCTCCAGCCTTTTCGACAGGAATAAACGAGCGGGAATACGGCACGTTGTAGTCACCATTCTTGCAATAGAGATAGGTGTCTCCATCTGAAACAAGGATCATATACTTGCGGCTGTCCGGAATATCTGTATTGCGGGTAAGAACTTCCTTTGCTGCCAGAAGTCCGGCATGCAGATTGGTGCCGCCTCCGTTTTGTGTATTAAACGCAGTTTGAATCTCATCATACTTTGTTGCAAGATCATAAGATCCGTGATCGTGTCCTGTGCGGTTAAACTCGATGATATCGACCTGCACCCTGGCACCGGTCTTCTCCGCAGCGTCTTTCAGTTCAGTAAGCAGGTCCATTGCTTTATCCCTTGTATCGGAAAAACTGGACTTGTCCAGCACAAAACAGACTTCGCTCGCAAGCTTCACCTCCGCTGAAGGCAATGTCAGTGTCACATCCGTCTCAAACTGATCGTTCAGCTGTGATGCCCGGATTGACTTTTTGTAATCCCACTGTGCGGCTGCGTATTCGGCAAAGGTTTCATTGGAAATGTTCTCCGCGGGTTCTTCCTCCGCTTCTTCCGGTTCCGGGGCTTCCGCATCTGCCTGTTCCGGTTTCTCAACCGGAGCTGCTGCAGATGCCTCTGCCGGCACCGGAGAAGTTTTATCCATAAGAATATTCCCTTTTGTTTGATCTGCAGTCTCTGCCGCAGGCTCCGGAACTATCGAATCATCAGACGCCGCAGCACCTGCTGCCGGATCATCTGATGATGCCGCGTCTGTTTCGCCTGCAGTATTGTCAGGCGTCTTCACATCCGAGCCTGTTTCCGGCACTTCTGCTGCAGGCTTTTCCGCATCGGAGGTCGTATCCTTATCCCCGGATAACTCCGTTGAAATCACGGTGCTGCCAGCCGATCCCCCGGTCGTTGTTTCTTCTGCTCTTGCTGTCACAGGGACAGTGCCTGCAATAAGCAGGCAGCATAGCGCCAGACGAAGGCAAGCATTCCTGAGCCTATTCCCTTTCGTTTTCATCTGATCTCCCCCCTTGTCGTTCTGACAAATTGCTCTACGGCTAAATAATTTCAATTATTATAGCATCGGAAACCAGAGTTATGAATATATTATATAATTATGCTATATTATTAGCCGTCATTTTTGTGCATATTTTATGGTTATATTATATATCTATATCGGTTTACATCAGTAGATTCATCGGATTGTATACAGACCGGTATCATTGTCTGTTTCTGCAGAATTCGTGCTACACTTGAAACACAGCCACAATTTCAGAAAGGATCACCTCTATGATGACAAATCACAGTTCCGCACAGGCATCTTCCGCGGCCGGCACAATCAGTCCGCTCGAAATCGAACGTAAATGGATGGTGAACGGCTGGCCGGAAACAATGACACCGCTGTCTGTACTGAAAGAAGAAAGCATGCGGCAGGGTTATATCACCGTCGAACCAACGGTCAGAATCCGGGAAGAATCTGTCACAGGTGGAGCGACGGCTTATATCCTGTGCTTTAAATCGAAAGGACTGCTGACAAGAAAAGAGATTGAAATTGAAATTTCCCGCGAGAAATTTCTGCAGCTTGAAGATCTGATCGCACTTCCCCTGATTCCCAAGATCCGCAGAACATACAAACTTCCTTCCGGGCTTTCACTGGAAGTCAATCATGTGGATGAGGGCCTGCCTACAGAGTTCTGGTACGCGGAAATAGAGTTTGACAGTGAGAAAGAGGCAAATACGTATGATCCCTCTTCGGACGGTCTCAAAGCGTATTTAGCAGATGATGTGACCGGGCAGCCCGGGCAGTCGATGGGAGCTTACTGGATCAAGACAAGGTGCGCGGAGAAACACTAAGCCGGCGCACGCTCTTTATTCCCGCGCGGCAGGCGTTCCGGAGAACCCGGGCGCTCCGCCGCGCGGCATGCTCTATACCTTCGCAAACTGCGAATTGTAAAGATTTGTATAGAACCCGTTCCTGCGCATCAGCTCTTCATGATTTCCCTGCTCGATAATCTTCCCGTCTTTCATAACAAGGATCACATCCGCGCTGCGGATTGTAGACAGACGATGGGCAACGATAAAGCTTGTTCTGCCTTCCATGAGCTTGTCAAACGCCTGCTGAATCTGAATTTCGGTTCTGGTATCAATACTGGATGTCGCCTCATCGAGGATCAGCATCGGAGGCAGGCACAACATAACTCTTGTGATACAAAGAAGCTGCTTCTGTCCCTGACTCAGGCTGTCATCATTGATCACGGTATCTAAACCTTGCGGCATCCTCCTGATAAATTCCCAGCTGTGTGCCTCTTTGGCCGCCGTAATAATCTCGTCTTCCGAAGCGTCGGGTTTGCCGAAGGCGATGTTTTCGCGGACAGTTCCGTTCATCAGCCAGGTATCCTGCAGCACCATACCGTAATTGCGGCGGAGGCTCTGCCTTGCGTAATCGTAGATGCCATGCCCGTCGATGCTGATATTGCCGCCGTCCACATCGTAGAACCGCATGAGGAGATTGATGAACGTTGTCTTGCCGCAGCCGGTAGGTCCGACAATCGCGATATTCATACCGGGGCGGGCATGAAGACTGAAATGGCTGATCAGAGGTCTGTTCTTATCATAGCTGAACGCCACATCCGTAATGACGACTTCGCCCTTCGCGGGAGGAAGCTGCGCCGCGGGATCCTTTGACTGGGGCTTCTCCTCAATCAGTGTGAAAACACGCGCTGCGCAGGCAAGCGCGTTCTGCAGCTCGGTAATAACGCTGCTGATATCGTTAAACGGTTTCATGTACTGGTTCGCATAGGAGAGCAAAACAGACAGTCCGCCGACACTCAGCCTTCCGCGAAGGATCAGGAACGCGCCGGCAAGCGCGACAACCGCATATATCACGCTGTTGACCGCTCTGGTTGAAGGATTTGTAATAGAGCTGAAGAAAACAGCTTTCCGCGAATAATCCTGCAGCTCTTTATTGATGACGGCAAAGCGCGCCGAGGCTTTATCTTCATAGCCGAAGGCCTTGACAACCTTCTCATTTCCGACCATTTCCTCGATGAGCGCCGTCTGCCTGCCCCTTGCGTCCGTCATCTTCCGGAACATCCTGAAAGAACGGGTCGAGATAAATCTTGCGACCAGAAAACTGACCGGTGTCAGCACAAGCACGAGAAACGTGATCAGCACACTCTTGCTGAACATGAAAACCAGCGTCACGATAATTGTAATAATACCGGAAAACAGCTGTGTGAAGCCAAGAAGCAGTCCGTCCGAAATCTGATCGACATCCGTGATAATACGCCCGACAATATCTCCCGTAGAATGAGCATCCAGATACGAGAGTGGCAGAACCTGAATATGCCGGATGGCTTTCGACCGGATGTCCTGCACAATTTTGTAAGCCATCCGGTTATTGATCATGTTCATGACGAACGTGCCGGCCGCGCAGGCAACGATCATGCCGGCTATCTTAACAAGCCTGACCTGTACACCGGAAAAATCGACCTGCCCCTTGCCGATGATACTGTCAATTGCATCCCCGAACAGAATCGGAACATAGAGCTGCAGTACTACGGTAAAGCCTGCCAGAAGGATACTCACCAGAAGTAAAAATCTGTAACCGCCGATGAAAGCCATGACCTTCTTCAGCGCCTCCGTGCTGCTCATTGTGACATCGCCGTTTTTTACTTCTTCCCGCGGTGTAATTTTCTTTTTCGGAAAACTCATGCGAGCGCCTCCTTTCCGGCCGCCCCGGCAACTGCTTTTACTTTGTTCTCCGGCCGTTCTTCCGGAAACTGTGAATAGTAAATTTCACGGTAGGTTTCACAGCTTTGCATCAGCTCGTCATGCGTTCCCTGCCCTACGGCAGCACCGTCATCCAGGACAATGATGAGATCGGCGTTGCGGATACTGGATGTACGCTGGGAAACAATGAACACGGTCATGCTCCCTTCGAGATCATGGACTGCCTGCCGCAGCCGCGCGTCGGTCGCAAAATCCAGCGCGCTCGCGCTGTCATCCATAATGAGGATTTCCGGATGCCGGACAATCGCGCGCGCAATCGTAAGCCTCTGCTTCTGACCGCCGGAGAAGTTGCGGCCGTTCTGTTCGACCGGCGCGTCCAGCTGGCCTTGTTTGCCCTCCACAATTTCTTTCGCCTGCGCGGTTTCCAGAGCCTTCCAGATATCCTCATCCGTAGCGTCCGGATTGCCGAAACGCATATTGTCGCGGATAGTTCCTTCAAACAGTACAGATCTCTGCGGAACAACGCCGATTTTACCGGTCAGCTCTCCCTCGCGAAAGCTCCTGACGTCTTTCCCGTCTATAAGTACAGCTCCTTCCGTAACATCGTAGAATCTGGGAATCAGGTTGACGAGGGTTGTTTTGCCGCTGCCGGTGCCGCCGATGATGCCGACAGTCTGCCCTTTGTGCACGGTAAATGTAATGCCTGCGAGCGCGGGAGCGCCACCTCCCTCATACGTAAACGAAACGCTCCGGAATTCCACGGCAGGCGCTTTCTCCTCGTCTCCACACGCTGCTTTTGCCGCTGCCGGTGCGGTTTCCCCATCCGCGGAAGGAGCCGTGGAATCCTCCTGCGGATAATCCATACCGGGCTTTACTTCCAGAATGTTCTCAATACGGTCCGCGCAGGCAAGTGCCTTGTTAATGCTGATAATCAGTGACGCCAGCTTGATCAGCTCGATAATCATCTGCGCCATGTAATTGTAAAGCGCGACAACCTGTCCCTGCTGAATGCCGCCCATGTTGACGCGGACAGCGCCTTCCCTGATCAGGTAAATCGTCGCGAGGTTGATCAGAAAATATGTCGCGGGATTCATGACCGCCGAAATCCGTCCGACAAACAGGTTGATTTTTGTCAGAGCCTCATTAGCCTCTTCGAACTTTCCGACTTCCCTGTCTTCTTTACAGAAAGCCCTGATCACACGGACGCCTGTCAGATTTTCCCGCGTAAGGCCAAGGACTTTGTCCAGCGCTGCCTGCACCTTTCGAAACAGCGGAATGCTGACCAGCATAATACCAAAGACGACAACCGAAAGAACCGGAATTGCAACTACAAAGATCAGCGCGCAGCGGACATCGATCGTAAACGCCATGATCATGGAACCGAATACAATAAACGGACTGCGAAGCAGAAGACGCAGAGCCAGATTCAGGCCGTTCTGCACCTGCTGTACATCGCTGGTCATCCGCGTAATCAGCGTATTGGTTCCCAGCGTATCGAGTTCCTTATAGGAAAGGCTCTGCACATGATCAAACAGCGCCTGCCGCAGATTGGACGCGAAGCCGACGCTTGCGTTTGCCGCAAAATACTGTGCTGTGATACTAAACAGCAGGCCTGCCGCCGCGAGGGCCAGCATCAGCAGGAAATCCTTCGTGATGACCGCTTTGACATTTCCCCTGATGCCGATATCGATCAGATTCGCGACAACGATCGGCACGAACAGATCCATCAGGGCTTCCAGCAGCTTGAACAGCGGCGCGAGAACCGACTGGCGGCGGTAGCCTTTCAGATAGACAGATAATTTTTTCATGGTGTTTCTCCCTGGAATTGCCGGGTTTCTTCCGGCATTCTTTCCTTTTCCGACAAAAAATACCTTAACCATCATAACACGGTTAAGGCATACGAAATATATAGATATGTTAACAAAGTATCTTTGTTAAGTATATTTTGCTGCAAGATTATATATCCTGCAACGCGCTATAGTACGATCTCACGATCGAAGCGGAATGCTCCAGTGCTTTTCTCTCATCCGGATCCAGACGGATCTCCACGATTTCCTTTGCACCTTCTTTATTAATGATCGTCGGAACCGAGATAAACAGATCCTGCAGTCCGTACTGCCCGTCCAGATAGACACTGACGGGAAGAATCCGGTTTTCGTTGAACATGATCGACTTGACAATCGCAGTTACCGAGGCCGCGATACCGTAGGACGTATTGTGCTTGCGGCTGAAAATCTCCCAGCCGGACTGAATCGTCTCTTTACGGAGTTTCTCGAAGGTTTCATCCTTCGTTCTGGACGCGTTGTCCGACATAACGTCAGCCACGTTCTTACCACCGATCGTCGCCGTGGACCATGCGACAATCTCACTGTCGCCATGCTCGCCCATGACAAACGCCTCTACGCTCTTGGAATCAAGATCGTACAGCTTTGCCAGAGAGCAGGCAAGACGCGCACTGTCCAGTGTGGTGCCGCTGCCGATAACCTGTTTCTTCGGAAGGCCTGAAAGCTTCCACGCGTAATAAGTCATGATATCAACCGGGTTCGAAATCACAACAAGGATACCGTTAAAACCACTTTCCATAATCGGCTGTATGATGCTCTTCATTACCTTCTTCGAAGGCGCCAGCATCGTCAGACGGTCTGTCGCGTTCGGGTCCATCGGCGCCGCAGCGGTAATAATAACTACATCCGCGTCCGCGCAGTCCTTGTATTCACCGACCTGAACCTTGATGTTGCGGTTCATAAAATGGACCGAATGCTGCAGATCCAGCATCTCGCCGTAAGCTTTTTCCTGATTCATGTCTATTAAAACAAGCCGCTCGCACAATCCCTGATTAATAATGCTGAAAGCGGTTGTAGCACCTACGTTCCCGGTTCCGACAATGACAATTTTCGAATCTTTAAAACTCATACACCTGACCTCTTTTCTGTTTTGTCAAAACATCACGGATTTTATTATAATACAATACCATCTACTGCAAGAATAAGTTTCCGGAATATAAAAATCCGGCCTTGATATCGTGCGGGATTGGGGGTTGACACGATATCGGCCGGATCAGGTCCTGCTTGGGGAACAGGACATCGGATTGGTCGTTCCTTCTTTTAGGGGGGTTACATGAGTAAATGAAGGGTTTGGCTTTTGGAGCGACCGGTAAACCGAACAGGGAGGGTAAAAGCTTTCTGCTTTTTCTGTTCGTTTGTTTGTTCTTGTTATGCTTGTATTCTACGCATTCTCTGCGTAAAATACTTGCCAGATACATCAGTTTATCAGCCAAATCTTGCGGAGATGTGCTTATGTTCCCTCTGTTTTCGAAAAATCCGGACAGTCTCGATATCTATTACCGCAAATCCGGGCACATTTCTCCGAATCTGCACCAGCAGATCGAGTTTGTCTATATTCTTTACGGAACACTGGCTCTTGGAATCGGAACAGAACTGTTCCACCTGGAAAAGGGTGATTTTGCTGTGATCTTTCCCGGACAGATACACCATACGCAGGTTTTTGATGACCCTGAAAACTGTGCGAGCATGTACCTGCTCGCGCCGCCGTCACTTGCAGGCGGATTTCAGGAAATATTAAAGACGAAGGTACCGGTCTCTCCTCTGATCAAAGCCTCCGATGTCCATGAAGATATCCGGTACACGCTGCACGCACTGTATCGTGATCAGACGGCCTCGGAACGCCTTGCAGGAAAGGCCTCCGGTTCTGCCGCTCCGAAGCTGCCTGCCGCCGGGGAGAATGAGCTGCGTTCCACGGTTCACGCGGCGTTTATTCAGCTGCTTCTTTGCCGGGCGCTGCCGCTGCTTACGCTGACAGACAGGAAAGAGTCCCCGGGCATGGATCTTGCCGCCCGGGTGTCAGCGTATCTTGAGAATCATTTCAGGGAGAATATTACGTTATCCTCGCTTGCCAGAGCGCTGTACGTCAGTCCTTACAGTGTATCCCGGATTTTCGCATCTGCTTTCCGGACCAATTTCAACGGGTATCTGAATGATATCCGGGTCGAATATGTCTGTGAAATGCTGCGGAGAACAGACAAGTCCGTAACGGAAATCTACGAGGACGCAGGCTTTGAAAGCCAGCGGACCTTCAACCGCGCCTTCCGGGAAAGAATGCGCATGTCTCCCCGGGAATTCCGCGAATCCGGCCTGTTCTCTGTAAGGCCCATGCAGGACACCGGCAGATAAGTTTCCTCTTCTTCTGTCATCAGGCATCCGCATTTTCCTTCGGCTTCGGCAGACGGCAGTACAGCCCGGAAAGCGCATGGATGCTCATCGCGAGATCATACGACAGAAAATGCGGTTTCAGCCGCCACTGCCAGTTCCCCTCCTGCGTCCCCGGCGTGTTGATTCTGCTCTCCGCGCCTTTGACCAGGTAATCCTGCAAAGGAATCACACACAGATCCGCGCTGGAGCGATATGCTTCACGAATAAAATCCCATGTAAAAGTATTGTAATCCGTATTCTCCGAGTGAATATAACGGCGCGCCAGATCGCGGTCATGGTCGTTTAATGACTCGATCCATGCCCGTACCGGCAGATTGTCATGCGTGCCGGTGTATACAACACAGTTCCGCGTGTGATTGTGCGTCATATAGCTGCTGTACTCCGACCAGTCAAACGCAAACTCGAGCACCTTCATGCCGGGGATACCGGCGTCCGCAAGCAGTTTTTCGGTATTCTTCGTAACAGTTCCAAGGTCCTCGGCGATAAAGGGGACTTTTCCGAGCTGTTTTTTCACTTCTTTGAAAAACGCCATGCCCGGGCCTTTTCTGTATTCACCGCCGTTTTCTGCCGATTCCGCGCCATACGGGAACGCGTAAAAACCCGAAAAGCCGAGGAAATGGTCGATCCGGATCACATCATACAAAGACAATCCTCTTTGCAGACGGGAAATCCAGAAAGCATAGTGCGTTTTCTTCTGCGCGTTCCAGTCATAGACCGGATTCCCCCACAGCTGCCCGGTCTTTGAAAACGCATCCGGAGGACAGCCTGCCACAGAAACCGGCTCTATGTTCCCGTCAAAATCAAACGCTTCCGGATGCGCCCACACATCCGAGCTGTCCATCGCCGCATAGTAAGGCACATCGCCGATGATCCGGACCCCCTGCTGCAGAGCATATGTGTGCAGCTTCTTCCACTGTCTGTCGAATTCATACTGCTCAAAACAGATCTGCCCGATCTCTTTCCCGTACTCCTCCCGGGCTTTCGAAAGCGCCGCAGGTTCCCGCTTTTTCAGCGTGTCGTCAAACTGCAGCCAGCTCTGACCGTTGTGTGCTGTTTTAACGGCCATAAAGAGGGCGTAATCTGGCAGCCAGTACGCGTTCTCCTCCATAAATTTCCGATACTCTTCCTTTTCCCGGCCGCTTTCAAAAAATCTTCCTCCGGCGATCGCAAGGAGTTTCTTTCGGTTTTCATACAGCGCGCCGTAATCCACGCGCTCTTCATCCGCGCCGAAGTAAAACCTTCCGCACTCTTCATATGTAAGAAGCCCTTCCTGCACGAGCGTTTCAGGATCAATAAAGTACGGGTTGCCGGCGAAGGAAGACAGCGGCTGATAAGGCGAATTTCCAAAACCGGTCGGTCCAAGCGGCAGCACCTGCCAGAAGCTCTGTCCGGCTTTCGAGAGAAAATCCACAAATTCATAAGCTTCGCGGGAAAAACAGCCGATCCCGTACTTCGACGGCAATGATGATACAGGCAGCAAAATGCCGGCAGAACGTTCCATAATCCATCCCCCTGATAAAAAAGATAAACCGCAGGTTTTACACTGCTATAATAGGAAACGGCTCTGTCCTCGCGGACAAAGCCGATAATCGAAGATATCATATCACAAAATGCGGAATCGCTGTATCAGCTTTTTTCGGGTCTTTGAAAAAACGCCTGCCGGCAAAGCATGATCAGCGCCAGTGCTGCCGTTACGCCCTCGGACACGGCCGCGGAAAGCCAGACTCCCTTTTCACCGGAAAGATACGCCGAAAGGGGCAGAACAATCAGCGGCAGAATCAGTGCCCGCAACATGGATAGCACAAGGGAACGACCGGGCTGCAGAACCGATGTGAAGTAGGCCGCCGTGACAGAACCGGTTCCTATAAACAAAAAGGCAAAGGCATACATTTTGATGGCGTAAATCGTATATTGATATGTGCCGCCGTCAGCTGCGGAAAGAAACAGTCCGGTAATACGGCCGGGCGCCAGCTCACAGGCCGCGAAGAAAGCGGCAGAAAGCGCAAATGTCATTTCGAGGGCATACCGCAGATACTGCCTGCTTTTTTTGATTTCACCGGCGCCGTAGTGGTAGCTGACAAGCGGCTGCATCCCCTGCGCAACGCCTCCCATGGTACTCAAAACCAGTGTGTTCAGATAAGAAATGACCGTATAACTGACAAGCGCGTTCTCTCCGATTACCGACAGGATCACATGATTATACAGAAAAACGACGATTCCTCCGGAGAGCTCCGTCAGCGCTGCCGCGCTTCCAAGTCTTGCAACATACGGATATACATGCAGGTCCAGCCGGAACGGAACAAGCCGCAGGCGTTTCGCGAAGAAGCGGAAATAAATCGTAAAGACAAGCGTGGAAGCCACCTGCGCAAGCCCCGTCGCGAGCGCCGCTCCAAAGACGCCCATCGAAAGCCGCATGACAAACAAATAATCCAGAAGCACATTTGTCAACCCGCACGCAAGTACGCTGACTGTTGAGGTCATCGGAGATCCGTCTGTTTTGACGAGCAGTTCCATATTGTAGGAAACGATGAAAAAGACGGCAAAACACCCCACTGTCCCGACGTACTCCCGCACATAGACGAAACTGTCCGGCGTTGCGCCCAGCAGCCTTGTCAGCGGGTTCAGGAAAATCAGCGTAAGTGCCGTAATCAGAAGTCCCGCGCCTGCCGCCACCGCGAAGTTCATCGAGAACAGCTGGTTCGCACGATCCGTATGGCCGCTCCCGAGAGCCGTGCTGATCATCGTCGAGATGCCGGCTGCGAGCAGAATGCCGGACGCGAAAACCAACCACACATACGGCATGGCAAGATTGACTGCGGCGAGAGCTGCCTCACCTACGCCATGGGACACAAAAATCCCGTCGACCATGGTATACAGAGAATAAATCCACATGGCAAAAATCGACGGGATGACATACTTTAAAAATCTGCGTTTCATTTCTTCTTTTTTCCGGTCGCCTTTCCGGCGGTATCCGCCGCCTGTTATTGTGTACTAAGAATGCTGACGCCACGCTCCGCGAGGGTCTGTAACTTACATCAACTCCGCGAACAGACGAAGGAACAGCTGCCATAAGCGCATGACATTGCTCCGCCCGCTCCTGTATTTTTCGGTGACATCCCGGCACTGCGGAAACATCGCGTCAAAATCCTGCTTGATTCTGTGTACCGCGTCGCACCCGACCATGTAGCAGCCGTTTTCAAAGTGATGATACAGGCTTCTGTAATCCAGGTTGATCGTTCCGCAGGTTGCAGCAAGATCGTCCGAAACACTCATCTTCGCATGGCAGAAGCCCGGCGTCCATTCATAGATCCGCACGCCGTTTCCGGCAAGCCGGTTGTAAAACGACCTTGTAACGCCGTAAACCAGCCGCTTGTCCGGAACGCCCGGCGTGATGATCCGCACATCCACGCCACGCTTCGCCGCAAGGCACAGCGCGTGCATCATTTCGTCCGTGATAATCAGATAAGGCGTTATGTAATAGACATAGCGGTTCGCTTTGTCCGCCATTGTGATATACGTTTCTTCACCGACATGCTCATCGTCCATCGGACTGTCCGCGTACGGCTGAACGAAGCCGGTCTCTCGCGCCTGATACGGATATTCGGGCAGATAATGCATGAAGTCGACATCGTCTTTATCACTGTTTTTCACGGCATTCCACATCTCGAGGAAGGTAATCGTAAGGCTCCGCACCGCGTCGCCTTCGATGCGGATACCGGTGTCCTTCCAGGTGCCGTACGGATGTGTCACGTTGAAATATTCATTCGCGAGATTGTATCCGCCGGTAAAACCGACCTTTCCATCAATGACCGTAATCTTTCTGTGGTCTCTGTTATTCAGAAAAACATTGAGTCCCGGCATGAACGGATTGAAGACGCGGCACTGAATGCCTTCCGACTGCAGATGCTTCGCAAACGATGTCGTCACGAACCCGATGCTTCCCATGTCATCATAGAACACACGGACTTCGACGCCCGCCCTGACACGGTCAACCAGTATATCCTCGATGCGTTTCCACGACTGCGCATTCTCGATCGCGTGATACTCCATGAAGATGAAGCTTTCGGCTTTCGCAAGATCCTGCAGCTGCGCTTCGAGTCCCTTGGCTGCTTCATCATAATAAACAACATCCGTATTCGAATAGACAGGATAGTGCGCGTTTCTCCATAGATAGTCCGAAGCGGCGGCTTTATCCGGCGTCTCCCGGTGCAGCTCCTTCGCCACTTCCCGGTTCTCCGGCAGAAGCGGAAGCAGCACACTGTCAATGTCTTCATAGCGCTTGCGCATCTTATGCGTCGAATAATTCAGACCGATCAGAAAATACAGCGTAAGTCCCACAACCGGAAAAACAAGAATCAGAATGATCCACGGCATTTTCATCGCAGATGTTTTGTGCTGCCCGTAAATGACCAGCACCATCAATGTCGAGAGAACCCGGGTGCCGACATTGATCCATTCCGCGTACTGATTCAGGCTGGTGAACAGAGAAATAATCAGAACAATTTCCAGAAAGATTGAAAGAATCGTAAAGCCCATCCGCAGCACACCGTTGCGGTTCGCTTTCTTCTTTTCATATGTTGCTGTCTTCATCCCTGCGCTCATGCTGTCTCTCCTTCCGTCCGTTCTGTCAGGCCGGCTCCCGTACGTGATGCCGGGTTACTGTGTCTTCCGGCGAAGCGCAAACGCCAGAATTCCGGCTGCTGTCTTCGCGTCCCGAAGCTTTCCTTCGTTAATCAGGCAAAGAAGCTCCTCCGGGGAGCGGGCTTCCAGGCGGATCTCTTCCGCTTCATCCAGCTGCTGGCTGCCTTCTTTCACGAGATCTTCCGCAAGATAAATGTCTGTAAACTCGTTACAGTAAGCGGGCGCGGAAAGGATCGACAGAAGAAAAGTCAGCTTTCCGGCGCGGTATCCGGTTTCCTCACGCAGCTCCCGCCCGGCGGTAACACGTGTATCTTCCGGCGTCCCGCCGTCGTTTCCATCAGAAAAGATGATCTCCCTCGCGCCTGCCGGCAGCTCCAGCGTATCCGCGTCCACCGCCGGGCGATATTGGCGGACGAGAAGAATTCTGCCGTCCGGAAGAACCGGAACAACGCAGGCGCCGCCGCCCTTTTTATGGTGGACATAGTCATAGTCTGTAAGGTTCCCGTCCGGAAGCTGCATCGTGTCTTTGTAAAGGTCAACGATACTGCCCCGGCAGACGAGTGTCCGCTGCAGGCGTTTCAGCCTTCGCGGACGGCCGGCCTGCTCCTCCTTCTTTGTTCTTTCCCGGGTGCCATCCATATCATGTTCCGCCTTTCCCGCTTCGTATGATTCTTAAAACCTATTATAGCGCGAACCGCCGGAAACCTCCACCGGGCCGGCCAGGACGGCAGCACGGCGGAAGAGGACACCGCCGGCGCACGGAGGAACAAAGTGCCGTTAAGCGCCGGAACGCAAAAAGGAGCCCCGCTTCCGGAGCTCCTTTTCTATATGCCGTCTGTGACGCAGTTTTGCCTGCCGGATTACTTCTCCGGAATAGCGAACTGCAGCGGTGTAGCGCCTGTCATAGCATCTTCAGCGAGCAGGTTGATCGGAACTGTCTCGAAATGAAGTGTTGTGAAGGAAGCGTTGCGGCCGCTCTCTGTTGTGTATTCCAGCGTATAGGAAATTGTCTTGATCACAGAAGCGTCTTCTGTTCTGTCGATCACAACGGATGCGCCGTCAGCAAGACCGTCCTTCGCGTAGTTCTCGCCCTTGTCGGAAGAACCGTTCTCGTACAGATAGAGCTCTGTTACCTTCTCGCCTGTAGAGTTGTAAACTGTGTACTCTGCGTCCTGCGGGCCTGTGAGCTCGGTTGTTGCAGCAGCCGCTGCTTCGGTAGAAGCCTCGGTAGCCGCTTCTGTCGCTGCCTCTGTAGCTGCTGTTGTTGCTGCTGTGGAAGCAGCCGTAGATGCCTTGGAGCCGCAGGCTGTGATGCTTGCGCCAAGAACGACCGCCGCGATCACTGCCGCATAAGTTTTCTTTTTCATATTGTGTCTCCTCCTGTAATGTGAATAACTATATTATGTAAATCCGCCGCCGGAAGTGGCGGAGGAATACATACGGGATTTTGCGTGCCGGGTTCTGCGCGTATGCTCTCCGGACGCGGTGCGGCCGGCTCTGCCGGTATATCCGGCGCGGCTGCTGCGCCCTGTTCTGTCGGAACGGCCGGTGCGGCTATCGCGCCTTGCCTGATCGGTTCGGGCGGCCCGTCCACTGTGTCCGCCCCTGGCAGAGTGTCCGGAAAACTTTGCTGACGCCGTTCTGGCTGCCGGCATCCGCACAAGCGGCGCTGAGTATTCGGTTTCCAGAAGCGGAATTTCCTTCTTCAGCATCTTTTCTATGTCACGAAGCTTTTCCAGTTCTTCGCTGCAGCAGAAAGAAATCGAAATGCCGTTTTCTCCAGCCCGCCCCGCGCGGCCGATCCTGTGGATATAGGATTCCGGTTCATCCGGAAGCTCATAATTGAAAACATGGCTCAGCTTCGGCACATCGATGCCTCTGGACGCGACATCTGTCGCGACGAGAACGTTGTACTGACCGGATTTGAACCGTTCCAGCGCATTCTGCCGCTGTCCCTGCGTCTTGTCGCCATGGATGGCAGCCGCAGGAATCTGCGCTTTTAAAAGAGCGCGCACCAGCTTGTCCGCCCCGTACTTCGTCCGCGTGAAAACAATCGCCCTTCTGACTTCGCCGCTCTGCAAAAACCGGATGAGCAGCGCATTCTTATCCGCGCGGTTAACGAAGCAGAGCTTCTGATCCACGGTTTCCGCAGGACTCGCCGGAGGCGCAACCTTGATTGTAACGGGATCTGTCAGAAGCTCCTGTGCGAGGAGCTCGATTTCCTTCGGCATTGTCGCGGAAAACATCAGTGTCTGCCGCTGCTGCGGCATAAACTTTACGATTTTCCTGACATCACCGATGAATCCCATATCAAGCATGCGGTCGGCTTCATCCAGGACAAAGGTCTCAACCTGCGAAAGATTGATGTATCCGCTCCCCATGAAATCCAGAAGACGCCCGGGCGTTGCGATCAGAATGTCGCCGCCCGACAGGAGCGCGTCAATCTGCGGTCCCTGTTTGGCCCCGCCGTAAATACATACAGCGCGCAGTTTCAGATACCTGCCGTATTTCTTGAAGTTATCAAAAATCTGGATTGCCAGCTCTCTGGTTGGCGTAATGATAAGCGCGCGGATGCGCCTCGGCTTCTTATCTTTGAGCATGGACAGAACCGGCAGAGCGAACGCCGCTGTCTTTCCGGTTCCCGTCTGTGCGCAGGCAATCAGATCATGTCCCTTTAAAATTACCGGGATCGCCTTTTCCTGGATCGGCGTCGGCTCCTCATAACCTGCCTTGGAGACCGCGCTTGTAATTTCGCGGTCAAGGTTCAATTCTTTAAATGTCATATCTTCCTTACTAAAAAAACGGTCAGGCGATACCCCTCCGCCTGGCCAAAGCGTTCTGTGAAACGTATCGGATTGTAACATAGCGGCGCAATGGTTACAATACCTTGTCTCTATTTTGCTTAACTTTTTCACACAGATTTCATAATTCCTGTAGTTTTTTTAATTTTGTACAGAATATTTTCACTATTGGCAAAAATAAACAGGGAGCCGGTGCATGGCTCCCTGCGAAGGTACTGTTTTGGCCGCATCGTATAATTCGTGCCGAACAGCGCTTGTGTCCGTACAGCATTAATCTCTGCCGAACAGATCTCTTGTATAGACTTTATCCTTTACATCGTCAAGACATGAACTGTAGCGGTTCGCAATAATCGCCTGACTCATGGCCTTGAACTTCGAAAGATCGTTGACAACGAGACTGCCGAAGAACGTCTCCCCGTCCTTCAGCGTCGGCTCAAACACTATGACCGTCGCCCCTTTTGCCTTGATCCTCTTCATGACGCCCTGAATCGATGACTGGCGGAAATTGTCGGAGTTCGATTTCATAGTCAGCCGGAAGACGCCGATCACTACCTTGTGCTCACGCGACTCTGAAAACTCCTCGGAATTTCCATAGGCGCCGGCAAGCTCCAGCACCCGGTCCGCGATAAAATCCTTGCGTGTCCTGTTCGATTCCACGATCGCCTGAATCAGATTTTCCGGCACATCCTGGTAGTTGGCCAGAAGCTGCTTCGTATCCTTCGGAAGGCAGTACCCGCCATAGCCGAAAGAAGGATTATTGTACTGTGTCCCGATTCTGGGATCAAGACAGACACCGTCAATGATATCTCTGGTTTTCAGGCCCTTGGACTCGGCATAGGTATCCAGCTCATTGAAATAGGAAACGCGCAGCGCCAGATACGTGTTGGCAAAAAGCTTGACAGCTTCGGCTTCCGTAAATCCCATGAACAGCGTGTCGATGTTCTTCTTCAGTGCGCCTTCCTGCAGCAGGGAGGCAAAACAGCGCGCATCTTCCATCAGCTTCTCATCCGAAGGATCGGTGCCGACAATGATCCTTGAAGGATACAGATTGTCGTACAGCGCCTTGGACTCGCGCAGGAACTCCGGGCTGAACAGGATGTTTGCAGTGTGGTACTTCTCCCGTACGGCTTCGGTATACCCGACCGGAATCGTCGATTTGATGACCATCACGGCATCCGGATTGACCGATAAAACCAGCTCAATCACCGCTTCGACTGCGGATGTGTCAAAATAATTCTTCTTCGAATCATAGTTTGTCGGCGCGGCGATAATAACAAAATCCGCATCTCTGTAAGCCGAGGCACCGTCCAGTGTCGCCGTCAGATCCAGTTCCTTTTCGGAAAGATATTTTTCAATGTATTCATCCTGAATCGGGGACTTGCGTCTGTTGATAAGTTCAACCTTCTCCGGGAGAATATCAACCGCCGTCACGTGATTGTGCTGCGAAAGGAGGGTCGCGATCGAAAGGCCGACATATCCTGTCCCCGCAACCGCAATTCTCTTCGGCGATACCGGAGGGAGGCTGCTTCCGCTGCCTTCACTTACAAAAACATCCGTCGGATCAAACAAAAGCGCTCTCGAGAGCGCTTCCAGCTGCGCGATGGAAGGCACGTACTCCCCGCTCTCGATATGACTGAGCATCGTACGGTTAATGCCGGTTGCTTCTGCAACCTGCTGCTGCGTCTTCCCCAGTTTTTTCCGGTTATAGGAAACCAGCTCCGCGAGTTTTTCCTTCGAAAGAATATTCATGCCATACCTCCTTATTTAAGGCCAAGCATAGCACTTGTTATATGATATATCAACTCAATTCGTAAAAATAAAATAATCCGGCATTTTCAGCCGGATTGAAAACAAAAATGCGTTTTCGTGTTATTGATTATAACATTTCCTGATATATAACATCTGCATGCGCGCGGATATGCAATGTCTTCTGATAGCGCTGATCCAGCGGCTCCCAGACCTTCTCAAAGACGGCGTAATACGAACCCTCCCGCGCTTTCAGTCTTTGAAGCCGCAGGTCCCGCGGCAGAGTCACATAAACTGACTGGCGGAAATACCTGCGAAGCTGCGGCATCTGCGAATAATTGCCTTCGACCGCGATAATGCCTTTCGCAGGTATCACACTGCTCTTTGTAAAAACATCCCGCCTGCAGTCATACGCCCTGTACCGGGCGCTTTTATTCTCCGATAACGGCTGCAGCAGCTCATCTTCAATGCGCAAAAGGTCCATGTTGCCCGCGACCCTCTCCTGCCAGTCGTCTGCCCGCCGTTTCCAGGGCAGATAGTAGTCATCCATATGGATAATCTGCCAGCCGAAATCCAGAGAAAGCTTTTCGGACAGCGTTGTTTTGCCGCTGCCGCAGGGACCGTCGATGCTGACAAGCATCATTTCTCCGTCCATCGATCCGCGGATCAGACTGTCCAGCTGCTGTGGCGTGTGCAGTGCTGTCATATTTCCTCCATTGTTGAGTTCTCCGGTCAATGTTGAGGGCTTTCCCGGCGAATCAGGCCTCCTGCACCGCCGCCGGAACCTTCGCATGGCGAAGCGCCGCCATCAGCGCAGGAATCAGCAGCAGCTGAATGACAATTCCCGGAACCGCATTCAGGAACGCGCCGGCAAGGAACATCTGCATGGAGAAGGCGTTTCCCTGGATGCCGTACAAAACAATGCTGACAAGTCCCCATACGACGCGTCCCAAAAGCATCGCGATGATCAGGGCCAGGTAAGTACCCGCAGTATTCTTGCGGACCCTGCTGTAAATCAGGCCGGCGACTGCACCATAGGCTGCCAGTTCAAATGCCATGCCTGCGGCTACAGGCATCAGGGGCGGCATGCCGAACAGAAAACTGCGAAGGAGCGGCGTAATGACGCCAGCCGCAAGCCCGTACTGCCAGCCGACAATCATGCCGCACAGAAGTACCGGAATATGCATTGGCAGCAGCATCTTGCCGATTGCGGGCACATGTCCCGTAATCATCGGCAGAATCAGGCCAAGCGCAATAAAGAAAGCTGTTGTGATCATTTTACGTGTGTTGTTCATGAAATACCCCCGAAAATTATTGCAAACAAAAAAAGACGCACCGCCCCCTGCAGGAGACAACGCGCCTTCATAGCACAAATTCATTTCATTTCGTTTGTACGGACTGCCGGTGTCTGAACCGGATGCTTCTGCACCCCGCGCGGCTTGCCGCCGCGGCAAAACATACCTGTTCCGCTTACCAAGAAATAATACCTTATTTCAGATTGTTTTTCAAGTGACGCAGAGCTGCCTCGATCAGATGTCCTGTCGAAAAATCATCGACGCCCGCGATATAATTCGCGCAGCTGCTGAACGGAATAAAGATCCGCATCGCGTCCGCCTGCGCCACGGCTTTCGCCATCGCGGGCGTTATTTCACCGAGCATCGAATCAGCGATTACAATACCGATCGGCCCGATGATCACATCCGCCCTGCGGCAGGCAACAACGACAGAGTTTTCCCCGGTAGCACAGTAATCCGCTCCGGCTTTCCGCATAGCGGCAGTAGCGGCGGTATTGGTCCCGACCGCCGTAACCTCACAGTCCCTGATTTCGTTTTTAATATTCGTAACCAGTTGTCTGCCGATACCGCCTCCCTGGGCGTCAATAACCAGTATTCTCTTCATTCTCTGTATCATCCTTATTCGTCCGCGGCATTTTCTTTAAGACATCCAGCGGTTGAGCGTCCCCGCAGCACCCGCAGATGCAGATAGATTGTATTCGGCGAAATATGCAGCGCCTTCGCGACAATGCGGACAGCGCTTTTCATCCGGAAAACGCCGTCCTTATCCAGGAGCTCCACGATGGCCCGGATATAGCCCGACCGCGGCACCGTGGTGTCCTGATCTACTCTTTCTCTCGCTTCCACAACCGCTTTTGTTATGTACTCTTCTGTAATGTCTGCCGCCTCACGCGTGCAGCCGGCATTCACATCCGGACTCATGGCAGTCAGGAATGACTGAATCGGTGTATTCAGATAGTACCCGACCATGAGAACCGCGATAATATTGTCTCTGCTTCTTATGGGAACCAGCACGACTTTTTCCTTATAAGGCCCTGTGCGTGTTGTAAAATAAAATGTTCTCCTGCTGTACGGCGTTTCCCCGTTGATGCTCTCGGCAATCAGATCATCAATCTTGATTCTCAAAATTTCCGGCATCGGATCGCCGATGGAAACGCCGGAGTGCCAGTTATTGACCGTATACAGTACCGAACGGTCACGGTCGGAAAGACTGTAGAGTATCAGTTCCGCGCCGGTGCCGATAAAAGCGGCAAAGCCTTGCATTATTTCCTTTACAGCTTCAAGTACAGCACTTTCATTCCCGGAAGAGATAGTATGATCTTCCATTCTTTTTCCTTTACCTGCAGCTCTTCAATGATTTGACCCGGAGTTTGCCCCGTTACGTGATGCGTGCTATATTACTATGATGTCTGAGTGCGCAGATGTGAACGTTCTATGAATAGAGCACGAACGAAATATATCATATTATTTTGTATTATGATAGAGAAAATTTGCTGTGCAGGCGAAAAACAACAATTTTTTTGTCTATTTTTTGAGGTGAATTTATGAAGGAAAACAAAATGGGCACTATGCCCGTAAAGAAGCTGATCATCAACATGTCCCTCCCGATGATGATTTCCATGTTGGTACAGGCTCTGTACAATGTTGTTGACAGCATTTTCGTCGCGCAGATTTCAGAAAACGCGTTGACCGCGGTTACGCTCGCTTTCCCTCTGCAGAACCTGATGATCGCGGTCGGCTCGGGAACCGGCGTCGGCATCAACGCACTGCTCTCCAGATCTCTTGGTGAGAAAAACTTTGACAGCTCGGACAGCGCTGCGAATACAGGTTTCTTTCTGACCGCCGTAAACTTCCTGCTCTTCGTGCTGATCGGCGCGTTCGTCACAAAGGCTTTCATCCATACCCAGACGACAGACCCTGAGATCGCGGCGTACGCGGTCACCTACCTGCAGATCGTGACTATGATCTCAGCCGGTCTTTTCTGCCAGCTGACCTTCGAACGCCTGCTCCAGTCCACCGGACTGACAATGTACAGCATGATTTCCCAGATCACCGGCGCTGTCATCAACATTGTTCTGGATCCCGTCATGATTTTCGGACTCCTGGGCTGCCCTGCGCTTGGCGTCGCCGGCGCCGCCTACGCGACCGTGATCGGCCAGTGCATTGCCGCCGTGGTCGGCCTTGTGCTGAACCTGAAAGTCAACCGGGAAATTCATTTTTCGTTCCGCAGAGTTCTGCACCCGGCGGGCGCGACGGCCGCAAAAATCTATAAGGTCGGCATCCCGTCCATCCTGATGATGTCCATCGGCTCCGTCATGACCTACCTGATGAACCTGATTCTGATCGGTTTCTCTTCCACAGCGGCAGCCGTCTTCGGCGTTTACTTCAAGCTCCAGTCGTTCTTCTTCATGCCGGTCTTCGGACTCAACAACGGACTGATTCCGGTCCTTGCTTACAACTACGGAGCACGAAACAAAGCCAGGATTGACGAAGCGCTGCGTTTCGCGGTTTTTCTCGCATTCTGCATTATGGTTTGCGGAACGCTTACGTTTGAACTGATTCCGGATCTTCTTCTGGATCTGTTCAACGCTTCCGACGCAATGCGGGCTCTGGGCGTTCCGGCACTGCGGATTATCGCGCTGCACTATCCTGTCGCGGCCGTCGGTATTATTCTCGGTTCGATTTTTCAGGCATTCAGCAAGAGCTTCTACGCACTGCTCGTTTCGATCGGCCGCCAGCTCGTTGTCCTGATTCCCGTAGCATACCTGCTCTCGCTGACCGGAAACGTCAACAACGTCTGGTGGTCCTTCCTGATCGCGGAACTGGTTTCTCTCACGCTTTCTCTGATTTTCTTCCGGAAGCTTTACAGGCAGGAGGTCGAGCCGCTTAAAGCGTAAGCGGCTCTTCTCCCGAATCTCCTGCTCCCAGCATTTCACCGTGCCCCGGCTTTCTCTTGGTCAGAAGCCGGATGCCGTTGAGTTCAATGTCATCCTGTATCGGAATCAGCAGATACTCCCTGCCGTCAATGACTCTTGTCGAAATCATAGAGGACGCTTCTGTCTTCACGGAGATCTTCACACTCGGCGATTTGATCTCCATGACAGAGCGGCCGGCGATATTCTGGGCAGTTATTGTATTACCTTCTCCTACCGTATCGTCAAACACTTCCTGAAACCGCTCTTCGAGTGCGTCTCTCGGGACGCCGCTCTCATCCAGCAGGTGGTACAGTTCATGCCTGCCGAGTTCGGTCGGCTCCGGCTCGTCTTCTTTCTGTTTTACCAGCTCATTAACCGTATCCGTAACCGCTCTTACCGTTTCAAAATCGCAGTCGCGTCCAAGCGTCTGCTCAATGATTTCGGTAAAAAGCGTATTCTGATCCTTCCCGGACACCGGCATGTCGCCGCCCAGCATCTCATCCATGAATTCCGGATGCCGGTTATCCTCATGCCGCGCAAAATACAGTGCCGCGTGAATATCCGGCGTATTGTCGGTAATCGCAGGAAACAGGAATCCGATTTCGGGTGCCTGTACGCCGAGCGCGTCATGTTTTGCGATAAAATTCATGCTTGCCGCGTCAAAATACAAGCCCTCCTTGATTTCCTTCACAGGGCAGATGCTGCACAGAAGGAACTGGTAAACCAGCTCGGATGCGTCATCCATCTCGCTTCCGTCCCTTGCGACGCCGGGCAGGTCATATACGCCGTGCGCAAGTGTGATCAGATACTTCCCGTCGAACTCCAGATGGTCGATGATCCGTCTGAAAAAGGTGTCCAGCTGCTCTTCGCTTGTAAAGTCCGAGCGGAGCAGTCGGTAGAGCTGTACCTGCTTGCCGCCGTCCGTTTCCTCGGCGAGAGGAAACTCCATGCTGTACAATGTTTTGCCGGGCTTACCGCTTAAGGTTTTACGGAAGATCTCGCAGTACTTGTCCGCGTCCTCCTCCGGCATTGCGAGGAACGGCTCTGTCAGCTGCGCCACGATATTTCCGTGCTCGTCGACAAAGCACCCCCGCACCTTATCCACCGCACAGTTGTTCTTCGTCAGCGCCTTTTTGATTCTGCTGATTGCTTTCTTGTCCATGCATTCTCCATTTACGCGTCCGAACGGTTAAAGCGGTTTCTCATCTCATTGGAAGACTCATACAGCACCTTGTCCAGCACGCTGTCGGTCTCCTTTCTTGCCATATCCGCAATCGCCTGATTGGCGCCCTGCAGGAAATCGTGTATGTCGTCCCTGCCTTCGCCCTTTTCATAGGCTGCGTCATAGCGGTTTACCAGTTCATGTCCCTGCCGCTGCACCGCCAGCTGATAGCGTTCGATATGCGAAGCGCACATATTCCAGCTGTGATCCGCAAGTGCGCCGATCAGGCGGTTTGCCCAGTAGAAGTTGTTCGTATCCACCTTCTTCCCGGTTCCGGAAAGGTAGGCAGGTGTTTTATCCACGTTGGTGTAAAACGGCACAAACGCGTTAAATACGTTCGAACCCATGGCCATCCACTGGATCGAGCGGATTTCTTCGGGCTTATACGGGCGGATCTGCGTAAGCGCAACGAAATTGTTGCGGTTGATGCCGATCGGACGGTACTTGCCGCACTGCGACAGATCGCCGTACTTTGCGTAAGGGTCGTAGGGCGTCCCCTGAAAATGCCCGGAAAGCACGTATTTGACGTCCTCCGGTGTCAGCTTCTTTTCCGGCACAAGGCACCACGGAAGGTCGTCGGATTCCGGCGTATAGTCCGCGTCCGGGCCATCCCAGACATAGGTGTGCGGGTTCAGTGCGCGGAGCATGAACCAGGCTCTCGGCGTGTTATAAACATGGTCAGAGTCGGCATGGCTTCCGAAGGCCGCGCGCGGATCGAACGTGCCGTCCATGGAAAGGTCCAGATGGTTCTTCAGGACAAAATTCTGCAGGCCTTCCGAGCACATGAAGTTTTCCTGTTTCCCATAGGCGTCTTCGAAATCCAGGCGATCGATCCCCAGCTGATTCGGCATGACGACATACGCATCGTCCGGCACGCGTCTTGCCATCCAGCCGTGGCCGCCGACCGTCTCAAACCACCAGACTTCGTTCACATCCTGGAAACCGACGCCGTTCATCTCATACGTGCCGTATTTCTCATGCAGCATACCGAGGCGCCGCACGCCCTCTCTGGCGCTTTTGATATACGGCAGTGTAATCGTCAGAAGATCTTCCTCACCGATGCCGCCCTTAACAAGAGGATCCGCGCCGAGAACCCGCTCATTGGACGTGATTGTCTCGGTTGCGGTCATTGCGACATTTGCGTCGTTAATGCCGGCTTCACCCCAGATTCCCTCGTTTTTCAGGGCATTGGGAACCGCCGTATACCGCATCGGATTGTCCGGAAGATCGATCTCCACTTTGGAGATGACAGATTTATAGTGCCGCGGCTGATCCTGCGGCTGCACAACGATAAATTTCTTGGCGGTAAACTCTCCGCCGCCCGAATCTTCGTTTCTCGCCATGAAGGTCGAGCCGTCGTAAGTTGCGTTTTTTCCAGCTAGTATTGTTGTACAAGGCATGATGCTTTCCTCCTTAGATATATTTTTATTGTACCACACCTTTTCCGGCAGAACGAAAACAGAACCCGCGCCGCGCGGTATCTTTCGCGTGACACGGGTTCTGCTATGATCAAATGTTCAGGAAACTCTCCATTCCTGTTTTGCCGGAACAGCTTACTTCACATACGCAGCAGCGCTCTTTCCGGCAATCCGGCCGAATACCGTAAAGTCGGTAACGGCTGTTCCGCCAAGTCTGTTGCCGCCATGCACGCCGCCTGTAACTTCGCCTGCAGCGAAAAGTCCCGGGATCGGCTTGCCGTCCTTATTCAGGACCTGCGCATCCGTATTAATTTTGAGGCCGCCCATCGTATGATGAACACCCGGTGTTACCTTGAGTGCGTAGTACGGAGCTGTAGCGAGAGGCTCGGTAAAGCTTGTGCGTCCGAAGTCAGGATCCTTCTTATCCTTGACATAGCCGTTCCACTTATCGATGGTTGCCGCAAGTGTCCCCTTATCCGCGCCGATCACTCCGGCAAGATCCTCAATCGAATCACCTTTGACCGCGTCTTTGGACTCGATGAATCTCTTGATGATCTTGGAAGCGTCCGCCATCTTCTGATCGACGATCAGATACGCGTAGCCGCCCTCCTGTTCGATCTCCGCCTTCGAAACGACGTCTCTTGTGCCGACTTCATCGGTAAAACGTTCGCCCTTCTGATTGACGAGGATCGCGCCGTCGCCGCGCAGGCCTTCGGTAACAAGCGTTCCGCCGCTGCCGTAAAGCACAGTCGGATGAATCTGGATCTGATCCATATCAACGGTGTCCGCGCCGACTGCTGTCGCCATGTCAATACCCTGTCCCTGTGCTCCGGGTGCATTGGTCGTCATGAACGTTTCATATTCGGGCTTGTACCTGGCAACCATCTTGGAGTTCGCGCCGAAGCCGCCGGTAGTAATGACAACCGCCTTTGCGTTGACCGTAACCTTTTCACCGGTCGATCCTTTGGCTTCCACGCCGACTGCCTTTCCGTCCTTGTCCGTCAGAATCTTGTCCGCTGTCGTCTCGGTCAGCACCGTGATACCGCGCTCGTCTACATTTTTCTTGAGAATCGGTACAACATAGCTTCCGACCGAAATAATCTGGCCGTCTTTATCCAGCGGTCTGTGAATACGCATAACCGAAGCGCCGCCTGCCTGTCCGACAGAAGGAAGTGAAGCGCCGATTGAATCCAGCCAGCGGATTCCATCCGCGCTGTTCTCCGAAAGAGTCTTTACAAGAGCGGGATCATTGATTCCGTGACCGCCGATCATGGTATCCAGTTCCATGAGCTCAGGTGTGTCAAAATATCCTTGCGGATTCTTCTGATACGAGTCCCACTGTTTCTGTACCGTCGCCGCAAGATCTGTAATCGTCTTGTTGTCCGACCAGTTCTCCTTCGCGGTCTTGAGCTGCTTCTCAACTCCGCTCGCCGCCTCGAACTTGTTCTTCTGCTGCTCCTTGGTGCCGGCCGCGTTCATACCGCCTTCCGCGCGGTTGGAGTTGCCGCCGACCATTGCCTGACTCTCGAGAATCAAAACCTTTTTGCCGGCATCCGAAGCTTCGATCGCGGCTGTCATGCCCGCGCCGCCCGCACCTACAATGACAACGTCTGTGTCGTAGGTGGCGTCTTCTTTCTTCTGCTCTGTTTTGCCGCCGGCTGCCGCAGCCAGATTCAGCGAATCAACATCTACGCCTGCACTTGCAAGCGCCGCTGCCGCTGCCGCCTTGATTGCGTCCGAAGTAATCGTCGCGCCGCTGATGCTGTCAACATCGGTCGACTGCTGATCGACAATTGCAGCGGGAATCTTTTCAAGCGCGGGATCGGCAATTCCCTGCGTCTCCTGCTGCTCGGTTACCTCAACCTTCTCGATCGCCTTGTCCGAAAGGGTAACCTTGACCTTTACCTCTCCGTCCTTTCCCTGCGCGGAGCCTTCATATTCGCCGGCCTTGAATGTTACCGGCGCCGCGTTTGCAGCCTTTTCCTTAAAGTCTGCTTCGATCGCGTTCGCTGCCGTACGGCCGGAAACAAAGATCTCGACAATCGCGTTGCCACCGAGTCTGTTACCGCCGTGAATGCCTCCGGTCACCTCGCCGGCCGCATAGAGACCTGCGATCTTCTTACCGTCCGCAGTCAGAACATGACGGTCTGTGTCAATCGAAAGTCCGCCCATCGTGTGGTGCGTGGAAGGAGCCATCACACGAACGCGCAGCTTGACGCCGTCCAGCTTGTACGTGGACGCGTCGTAATTGTCCTTCGCATCCTTATCCGCTGCGCCGATGATATTGGAAGCCTGGGACTTCTTCACTTCCGGCGGCTGTTTGCCGGCCATAATCGCCTTGTCATACTGTTCGATCGTATCGTAGATGACCGCGGGATCCGCCTTCATACCGAAATTGTCAAGGATCTTTCCGAGTTCTTCCTTACTGCTCGCGAAATAAACCCTTCCGTCAACGGTTTCCTTGCCGGATACATTGTTCTTGTAATCGTCGTAAGGATACGGGCGTCCGACCATGACGTCGGCATTGGAGATTTCAAGGAATACGCCCTGTGCGCCGTTGACTTCGACACCGTTCTCAAATTCGCCGAGCGACAAAACATCACGTTCCGCCGACTCATTGACAAATCTCTTACCTGTTGTCGGGTTGATGTAAACCGCGTACGTGCCTGCGCCGAAGGCCAGATTTCCGTTATCGATCCAGGAGATCGGCATCATCTGTGTCCAGCCTGTGCCTTCCGTGGATGCGCCTGCGTCTTCGCCCATCTTGATGCCGTCGCCCTGCAGCGAGCTGCGGTTGGTTGTCTTTGTATTGTCTGTGATGTACTTGGGATCCCAGTATTTGTTGGTATCCTTGACCATCTGAATATTAGCTGCGTAACCGCCGGTAGCGAGGATCACACCCTTTTTCGCGTGAATCTTTACTTCCGTGCCATCGTACTGCCTGCCGGCAACACCGGTTACCTTTCCGTCTTCCACGATCAGATTCTCCGCCTTGGTCCGGAGCATGATCTTGTTGTCCTTGGCCGTCGGTGCCTTCTTGAGCAGCGTATTCTCCGTAGTTGCGAAATACGTGCCCCACTGCGCCGGCACTTCTGCCTTGCCGTCGCCGTCAAGGTCTCCGCCGCCAAACTGGTTTTCTCTGTACCAGAGCGCGCCGATCAGCGTAGGCTGGCTCGCGTCATCGAACATAGCTCCTTGATCTTCGAGCCATTCCTTGAGTCCCTGTCCGTCATTGATGAACTGGGAAACCAGATCGTAATTACCGTAGATCCATTCCGACTTATCAGAGCTCTGGCGGAGTCCGCCGTAATAGGTCTGGAAGATGTGCAGGTTCACAGTGGAAAACAATGTGATCTCATTTTCCGGCTTCCCTGCGTCCAGCTGCGGCTGCGCCCAGTCCAGATACTCCTTGATCTCTTTCTTTAACGCCTGCAGCGTAGGAAGATACTCTGCATGCACACCGTGCTTCGAAAGCTCTTCGATATCGCCGGCAACATAATCGTGTGTCTTATAATAGTCCGCATCGAACGGCTTCTCGGACCAGTTCTCGATAATCTTAAGCGTATCAATGCAGCCCTGCGTGGACATCACCTTGTCATAGGTCTGTCCGTTGTAATCCCAGACAGCGGTCTTCGCGTCCGGATCTTTCGGATCCCATACAAGATACGGCATGACCGACTGGAAAGCGCCGCCGGATACCAGCGTATTGCCGCCGATCTCCGCGTTCTCTTCCATGACAAGAACCTTCTCGCCGTTCTGAGCGGCCTGCACCGCAGCGCCCATGCCTGCACCGCCGGCGCCGACAACGACGACATCATAGGTTTCTTCAATCGGCTTCTGCGCCTCGTGCTTAACGGTATTGTTCTTGAAAGCATCAAGATCTGACGCCTTCGCCTGCTCCGCCGCATCGTTCAGCGCCGCCTTGACGGCTGCCGATGTGAATGTCGCGCCGGAAACAGAATCAATGCCGGAGCCGTTTGCCTCGATCGCATCCTTGAACATAATGTCATAGGCCGGTGTGCCGACATGGTTTGTCTCATTGGAGGCATTGACCTTAATGTCCTTGATCGCGTTATCCGAGAAAGTTACATCGAGGGCAACTTCTCCGTTGTAACCGCGCGCTTTTCCGGTGTAGGTACCCGGCGTATAAGAGATTTCCTTCTTCGCCGCAGCACCCGCGTCTGCGCTTCCTTCAAACGCGGACGCATCAATACCGGCGCTGTCAAGCGCATTGCGGACCGCCTGCTTGATCGCGTCCGAAGTGACCGTTGCACCGGAAATACCGTCGACATTGAGGTTCTGGGAATCCAGCAGCTTCTGCGGAAGCTGATCAACCGCAGTCGTGCCGATACCTTCTGTCTCATGCTGGTCCGTAACATTGATTGCGTAGATTTTATCCTTGGTAGCAGTGACTTCTACCGTCACATCGCCGTCCATGCCCTTCGCTGTACCTGTCGCGGTAACTGCGTCATTCGGAAGGCCTTCGACAGAAGCCCTCTTCGGAAGCGACGCTGCGATTCCGGCAACGACAATCGCCGCAATGGAGCCCGCAACGCATAGCTTTTGAACGATTTCGCTGTTCTTTTTCATATTGCCTCCTACATAGATTAGGTACTGAAAACAAATATTTTCAGCCTGACACAAATATATTACAAGAGCCCCTATCTACGGTCAATGCGTAATTTGACTAAAAAATCACAAACTATTCACAATTCCATCATATTTGCGTGCGTGATTATTCCGGACGGAGATGCGTGCGCCGGCATATGCTAAAAAAGGACTGCGGATAACCGGTTCCGATTATCCGCAGTCCTTATCATCGAGCGACAGGCGAGACTCGAACTCGTGGTCTCCACCTTGGCAAGGTGGCGCTTTACCAACTAAGCTACTATCGCATGGATATGAGATTATATTACTGAAATACGGAAAGATTGTCAAGGAAACATCCTGCATCCTTCCATCGAGCGACAGGCGAGACTCGAACTCGTGGTCTCCACCTTGGCAAGGTGGCGCTTTACCAACTAAGCTACTATCGCATTTGCAGTCGCGTTCAAATGAGCAGAAGCGCTCTCCGTGACGCAAGAGTTATACTACTATAAAGTTTTGCGCTTGTCAAACAGTATTTTTAAAAAATCGCAACGGCCGCGTTTGTTTTGCCTCCAGAGCAGGCGCGCTTATCCGCGCCCGCTGAGCGCCGCTCTTCCGCTCTCCGCGACAGCCATCTTCTTAACCTGCTGCATCGCCCTATTGACCGCCGGAATCAGCAGGATGCCGACCGTCAGACCGCACTCGGTGAAAATGTAGATGCCGTTGTACGCAAGAGAATAAGCAAGCGCCGACATCCCGTACTCGCTGCTGTAGCTTCCAAAGAAGATGTATCCCGAAAGTACCGCGAAGAAATAACGTCCGATGACGCCCAGAAGGTATCCCTTGATCAGGCCGTGTTTTGCGTTCCGTAAGAATCCGGAAAGTCCGAGCGCCGTAAACGCGAAAACATAATCCACCAGCATCTGCGGCAGCGAAATGATATAAGGGTCAATGATCAGCTGTAAAAGTCCGTAGGCAAGTCCCGCGAACATGCCGGTTCCCGGGCCGTACCAGTAGCCGACGACCGAAACCAGCAGCATGGAGAAAAAGGTAATGCTGCCTCCCATCGGCAGGTGAAAAAGCTTGATCATGGAAGCCGCTGTTGCAAGCGCAATAGCCATGGCTGAAAAGACAAGTTTTCTGGTTCCCAGCGTTCCCTTCTCATCCGGTTTGCGGATCAGGCAGATCAGAAGCATTGCCGCAATAATGACCGCAATAATCAGCAGATATCCTGCCTGTGTAAGATTATAAGACCCGTCAATTCCCTGTGTAGCAAAAACAGATAACATCTTCCCCGCTCCTCTTTATATTACAGCACCAGTGAAGGTGCGGTGTAAACTCTGGCAAGCAGTTCCTGATTGATCGAATAAAGCCCCTTCGGGTCATGTCCGAACAATCTGAATCTTTATAATAACACCCATGGGCAGAGCGTATCAATAAGATCACACCGGCGCGTCTTCCCTCGCATACTTGCGGACCGAATAGAACGCGAGGAGGTCTACGATGACTACGTACGCAAGGAAAATCCCCGCCAGCAGATTGCTCTCGCTCCCTGCTGCGAAGTCATAGAAGCCATGCAAAAGCACCGGGACAACATAAGCAGTTATGTTATAAATGCTCATCTTTGTCCATTCGTGCCGGAACTCGCAGTATTTGGCCTGTCCGTAATAGTGTCCCATGAAAATACCCGTTATACAGTGCATCGGGATCGCTGTTACCGCGCGGATCGGCGCGACGCCAAGGCCGAAGTTCATAATATAAAGAACATTTTCAAACGCGGCAAAACCCAGAGAAACCGAGACGGAATAAACGACCGCGTCAAACCGGAAATTGAATTCCGGCCGGTACCATGTTCTCTTCCGAAGAACCAGATACTTCACGCCCTCTTCGGATACGCCGACGATCAGGAAATTCATCACGCACTGAAACAGAACCGAACGCTGATCCCGGATCAGTCCTGTAGCGATAAAGCTTCCGGCCTCTTCCAGAAGGCTTGCCGCGATCGTGGAAAAGCCGCCGAGCAGGAACAGGGAAAGAAGAAGCGGGAAAGGCTCCTTCTCAACGGAATCGATCTTATAAATATATATGATCAGCAGGATGGCCGGCAGCATGCCGACAATCAGATAGAACATTTGTCACCTCTTTCTCGCGCTCTTATTGAGCTTCACGCAAAACGATGGCTGTTATTTATTATCGATTATAATACCGCCGCCGGGCGTGCAAGGCAACTACTTGCACGCCCGGCGGCATTCTCCGGCCCGCCGTCCGCATCACCGCACGGCGGGAAGCCCGCGCACCGGAAATCCGACGCGCAAGCAGGCTCACATTCCCGGCAGCGCACCCCGCAGCCCTGCACCACAATTTCCACGCAAAAGGCAGCCGCGTGAACGGACTTAACGTCCATTCGCGCGGCTGCCCGGCTTATCTTTATAATTGCTGTGATTTACTGCTCGCCTTCGTAAGGAACAACCGATCCCTTATATGTGTCATTGATGAACTGCTTGATCTCATCAGAGTGAAGGACACCCGTCAGAGCCTTGATCTTCGGCAGGGATTCATTTCCTTCCTTAACTGCGATGATATTAACATACTGCTGAATCGCGTCGCCGTCCGCGGACTCTACCGCAAGCGCGTCCTTCTCAACAGAGAGACCTGCCTGCATTGCATAATTGCCGTTGATAACCGCGTAAGCAACATCCGGAAGCTGCTTGGAAACCTGTGCTGCTTCGATCTCGACAATCTTTAAGTTGTGCGGATTCTCGGCGATATCGTTAACAGTAGCTGTGATACCGGCGCCGTCTTTGAGCTTGATCAGACCTTCCTGCTGCAGAAGAAGCAGCGCTCTCGCTTCATTCGTCGTGTCGTTGGGAACCGCGATCGCATCGCCGTCCGCCACTTCATCGAGAGACTTCTTCGTTCCTCCGTAGATTCCGAAAGGCTCATAGTGAATCTTTCCGTTCTCGGCGATTGTAAGATGCGTACCGTTCTCCTCGTTGAAAGAATTCAGATAATTAACGTGCTGGAAATAGTTTGCGTCAAACTCGCCGGACTCTACTACGTTGTTCGGCTGCACATAGTCCTCGAATTCCTTGACTTCGAGATCATATCCCTGACCAGCGAGGATCTCTTTTGCTTTTGCAAGGATTTCGGCGTGCGGTGTTACGCTTGCCGCAACCGTAATCTTCTCGCCGGCACCATCCTTTGCCGCCTCGGTAGCTGCCGCAGTTGCCGCCGCATCCGCTTCGGTAGCTGCGCTTGTAGCCGCTGCAGCGGAAGAAGCCGCCGTGTCAGCCGTCTTCGAGCTTCCGCATCCCGCAAGTACACCTGCTGCCAGAACAGCTGCGGAAACTACTGCCAGAATTTTGTTGTTTTTCATAATATATTACTCCTCTCTTACATCTTCTGAAGATGTATGCGGTAACCTTTCTGAAAGGTTCCGCTCTTTCCTCCTTGAACTTCCTTCAAGGTCACGCCCTGAGGGACGTGAATTCACGCAGGCGAAGCCGCCTGCAGGCGTTTATACAAAGCGCGCATCGCAAATTCTGCCATGGGCGCAGCGTATACATCCGATGAGTCCGGCGCGCCGGGCGGATTCCGTGGAAGCTTCGGGTCACATCTGTCAGACGCGTCTCTTGTCCGCCTTCGCCGAAATCCATGTGCCGGCTGCCTGGAAAATCTGAACCAGCAGTATCAGCAAGACAACGGTTGTCCACAAAATATTGGCCTGATAGCGATAATAGCCGTAACGGATCGCGATATCGCCGAGTCCGCCGCCGCCGATGACACCGGCCATTGCCGAATATCCAAGGACAGTTGCCGTTGTGATCGTCGCCCCCGAAATCAGGGATACTCTGGCTTCGGTCAGAAGCACATGCCAGATAATCTGCATGGTCCCCGCGCCCATCGATTCGGCCGCCTCAATGACGCCATGATCGACTTCCTTAAGCGAAGATTCCACCATACGCGCGATAAAAGGTGCCGCGGATATTACAAGCGGTACAATTGTTGCAGTCGAGCCGTAGCTCTTTCCCACAATCGCTCTTGTGATCGGAATTACTAATATAAGAAGAATCAGGAACGGGATGCTTCGCATGATGTTCGTGATTACATCCAGAACCCGGTATACCGCCGCGTTCGGCTTGATTCCCTCCCGGTCGCAGACCGCGAGGACAATGCCCCACGGCAGTCCGATCAGGTATCCGACCAGCGTCGATACAATGGTCATATACAGCGAATCGCGAATGCCTTCCGCGATCATAAGAATTGTCTGAGAATCCATATCACTGTTCCTCCTTCTCATATGAAGAGAGCGAATCTGTGATATCTTCTACCGCCAGTCCTCTTTCTTCAAGGTAGCCGATCATCTTCTCCTGAATGGAAGCATCTCCGGGAAGTCCCAGAATCATCTCGCCTCTGGCAGTGCCGTTTACATCTTTGGTGTCTGCCCGCAGAATGTTGACCGGCTCGCCGAATTTCAGGATCATGTTCGCAACTACAGGCTCAAACGAGGAGTTGCTGGAGAAAACAATCCGAATCCGTCTGTTCTCATGCAGAATCGGAATGACACCGGCCGCGCGTTCCTGTTTGATTTCTTCCTGTTCCTTCTCCCACTCGTCCGGATCTTTGCCTTCGATAATCAGCTGTCTTGCGGCTCTGGACTTCGGGTGCGTGAAAATATCTTCTACAAGTCCCTCTTCAACAATCCGGCCGTTCTCGACGATCGCCACATGCCGGCAGATTTCACGGACAACCGACATCTGATGTGTGATAATAATGATCGTGATGCCTGTCTCTTTGTTGATTTTCCGGAGCAGGTCCAGAATCGACTGTGTTGTCTGCGGATCAAGCGCGCTCGTCGCCTCGTCGCACAGAAGAATTTTCGGATTGCAGGCAAGCGCTCTCGCGATCGCGACTCTCTGCCTTTGTCCGCCGGAAAGCTGGGCCGGATACGCCTTCTCTTTATTCGAAAGCCCGACTGTCACCAGCAGTTCTCTGGCGCGTTTGACCGCGTCCGCCTTTTGTATTCCGTGAATCTGCAGTGGAAAACAGACGTTGTCCAGCACGTTCCTCTGCATCAGAAGATTGAAGCTCTGGAAAATCATGCCGATGCTGCTCCGAAGGTCCCGGAGCTCTTTTCCGGACAGGTTCCCGAGTTCCTGCCCCTCGACCGTCACCGTTCCCTGCGTCGGAACTTCCAGATAATTCAGACAGCGGACCAGTGTACTCTTGCCGGCGCCGGACATTCCGATGATGCCGAAGATATCTCCCTGCTCCACAGCAAGGTTGATATCCTTGAGCGCCTCGACTTTGCCTTCTTTGGTCTCAAATGTTTTGGAGAGATTTTTAACTTCAATAATAGGCATGTGTTCCTTTCCCCTGCCTGTTCCTGTATGACGCTTCCGGCGCGGCTGATTCTTCCGGACCGCCCTGCCGTTCACACAAAGAAAGAGCAGGTACATTTTTCTATGCACCTGCCCCACATTATACACAAACAGTTCCTTCTGTGTAAAAAGATCTCGCGGACCCGCGCACGACTATTTAACCGATCTGCAGCGCATGCACATTCGGTTTCCGGAACAACGGATCATTCTGTTGTCGGAATTTGCGTGTTCTCTCATGGCAGGTTCCTGACCTTGCTTCCTTTCCTTACGTATTCAACTATTGCCTAGTTGATTTATAGGAATACTATTGCAAAACAGCCCGCAAGTCAACAATAAAATAATGTCGGTTCGTCATAGTTTCAGGCTATGGCAGTATCGCCGGCGTCCGGTTCCGATGCCTCCCCGCGTACTCCATACGATCCAGCTGGTCTTCAGTCTGTGCCCGGCCGGGGTGCCCCTGCCAGCCGTGTCCGGTGCAGCTCCGCTGTCGCCGTGCGGCATCACCGCTCCATTTTCCAGTAGCTTGCAGAATACGCCGGCAGAAGCGATCCGCCGCCAAAATCATGCGGCTTTCCGGTAATGAGATCAACCGCCTGCCCGCACCCCGCGTCAAAATGCGCGGTATAATCGGCCGCGTCCGCGTTGATCGCCACAAGCACGCGTTCATGCCCGCTCTTTCTTTCAAAAATGATCTGCCGGTTTGTCAGAAGCACTTTCCGGTAGCTGCCGTAATTGAGCGCTTCGGATTCCCTCTTTGCTTTCGCGAGCGCCGCGATATAATCGGTCAGCTCATTCCACTGCGGCTTGTCAAAGGCTGCCCGCAGAGCAAGGTCATGCCCTTCGTCTTCCTTGCGCCCCTGCGCGCCGAACTCGCTTCCATAATATACGCACGGAATGCCGGGAATTCCGAAAAGCATCGCATAAATCAACTTCAGATGCTCTTTGCAGGTCAGTGTGCTCGCAATCCGGTTGACGTCATGATTGTCCACAAAGTTCATCAGATGCTTTCCGGTGTACAGGCACCATGGGTCCTGGCCGAACTGGCGGTTCAGCGAATACTCGATCTCAAACATGTTCAGGCTGTTGAAGCTCGAATACATGCCTTTGTAGCATTCGTAATTTGTGACACTGTGGCACATTTCGTCATTCATGATCTGCCGGTAGTCGCCGCCCAGGATCTCTCCTATCAGGTAAAAGTCCTTTTTCTTCGCGTCCGTAAAACTGCGCAGACGCTTCAAAAAGTTCCGGTTCACCATGTACGCAACATCAAGCCGCAGCCCGTCAATGCCGAAATAATCAATCCAATAATTTACGGCGTCGATCAGATGATCGCAGACAGCAGGATTGTCAAGGTTCAGCTTCACAAGGTCGTAGTTGCCTTCCCAGCCCTCATACCAGAGGCCGTCATTAAAGGCGTCATTGCCGCCGAAGTTGATGTAGAACCAGTCTTTATACGCAGACCCCTCCCGGTTCTTCAAAACATCCTGAAACTGCGTGAAACCCCGGCCGGCATGATTGAAGACTCCGTCCAGATAGACCCGGATACCGGCTGCGTGCAGTGCGTCGCAGACTGCTTTGAAGTCTTCGTTCGTTCCCAGTCTCGTGTCAATCTTCTTATAATCTCTTGTATTGTATCCATGTGTGTCCGATTCGAATACCGGTCCGAAATAGACCACGTTTACATGTAGCTTCCGCAGATGGTCAATCCAGTCCAGCACTTTCAAAATTCTGTGCGCAGGAATGCCGTCGTTCTCGAACGGCGCTCCGCACATGCCGAGCGGATAAATCTGATACATAACGCTTTCTTCTGCCCACATAGTATTTACCTCCTGTACATATAACCAGTATTATACTACGGATGGTTCCCCGGCAGTCATTTTCTTGTCCGGTCAACAGGTAAAACAGACGTTTCCAAACCGTTGCGCTTCCGGTCAACGATTTGACTGTCCGGGTTATTGTAAATCTATTCTGACAACGTCATTTCTTTTTAGAAGTCATGAATTTTCACGCAAAAAATAAAACTTTTGAGTCAATCGTCGCACGAAATCCACAGTTTCCACAGAGTTATCCACATTTTCGTAGCATTTCGAAGTGCGTTTCAGCAAAGAAAATGCCAGCCGGGCAGCTGAAAAGTACAAACTTTCCGGTCAATGGCCGAATTCATTCTGTCAGAGCCACTCATTCCAGAACTTTTCCAACAGTTCCGGCAGCTCCGCCGACGTTGTTTCCCGCGCATTGTCCCATTCAAGAGGAAACAGGCGGCGGTAGGCGGGCGTAACAAACCGCTCATCAAGAAGCCCGACCGCGCCGACATCGTCCGCTGTCCGGATGACCCGTCCCGCGGCCTGCAGGACCTTATTCATGCCCGGAAAACGGTAGGCGAAGTCAAATCCGGACTCTCCGGCCCCGTCAAAGTATTTCCTTAAAAGCTCCCTCTCCGGAGAAACCTGTGGAAGGCCCGTCCCGACAATCATGGCACCGATCAGCGAATCCCCGCGAAGATCGATGCCCTCGCTGAAAATTCCACCGAGAATGCAGAACCCCAGAAGACTTCTGTCACTGCGCGGCTCCTGAAACATCGACAGAAACTGTTCTCTTTGCAGCTCGTTCATGCTGCTTCTCTGGCGGATGCATGAAATATCCGCCGCCGGCACCGAATGATCCGGGAAAAGGCCTGCCAGTGTCAGCTGTGTATACTGCGTGCTTTCAAAGACAGGGGCGCCGCCGAACAGTCCCGATCTTTTCCCGGCTGCCGGTATCACCGCGTTTTCTTCCTGCGGCTCGATCCCAAGATATTTACGCTCAAAAATATCCGCCACTGACTTCATGAACTGATACGACGGGAAAAAAATCATATAGTTGCCATGGCGCTGGCCGGTAAAATAATGAATACAGTCCGCGATTTTTTCGTATTGCCGGAGCGAGCGCTCCTTATACCTGCTTGTCACGTCCTTGATGACAAAGAGCGCTCGTTTCTGCGGATCAAAAACCGATCCCGCGTACACTTCATAATCCTCCGGTGTTCCGCCGAGAAGCTTCTTATAATACTGGATCGGCAGAAATGTCGCCGAGAAAAGTATCGTGGCGCGCCCCTGATCCATGCACTCTTTCAGGTTCTTCCCGGGATCGACGCAGAACATGCGGACGATAAATTTTCCTCTGGTACCGCTTTGCTTTCCATCTTGTTGACCGTCATCCTCAAAAAAAGCGTATGTCATGTAATGCCGATCCCGCTTATCCAGAATCAGCACAAAATGATCCATCTGAAAATAGAAGTTTAAAAGGTCGTCATGAACCGCTTTTTTCCTTTGCCGCAGCGGGTCCTGCCGCGCCTGTCCGTTCTGCTGCTGAATCCGCTCCTGTGCGAGTATGTTCCCGAGCTCCAGATCCAGTTCGCGGACCGCGTCGGAGAGCCGGTCGATTTCCGGCATCACCAGAAAACCGTCTGCCTCCTCTGTACGTTTCCGGTATTCCAGCATAACCTTGTTGGCCTTCGAGAGCTTCTTCTCCAGCGAAGGATAGATACCGGTCACAAGGCGTCTCACCGAAAGCAGATCTTCCTTCACAACCGACGCGCTGAACATGTCCCGGCCACGTTCCACGAGATTATGCGCCTCATCGATCAGAAACAGATAATCCCGCTTTTTTCCCTCCGTAAAAAAACGCTTCAGCTTTACATGCGGATCGAAAACATAGTTATAGTCCCCGATCACTGCATCCGCGAAAAGGCTCATGTCCAGCGACAGCTCGAACGGACATACCTGATGCTTTTCCGCACACTTTTCTATCTTTTCCCGCGAATAGTTATCCGTTGTAGTCAACAAATCAAACATAGCTTCATTCACGCGGTCAAAATGCCCCTGTGCCCGCGGGCAGGCATCCGGATTGCAGTCCGGCTTGTCCAGTACGCAGATTTTGTCTTTCGCGGTCAAAACAATGCTCTTGAAGAGCAGCCCCTTCGACCGCAGAAGCTCGATAGTGCCGGCAGTTCCCGCTCTCGTGACTGTTTTGGCGGTCAGATAGAAAATCTTCTCCGCCTTCCCCTCTCCCATGGCTTTGATGGCAGGAAAAAGGGTTGTGATTGTTTTGCCGGTGCCGGTCGGCGCTTCAAGAAAGAGCTTGCGTCCATGCACAATCGTGCGGTAGACGTCAGCCGCCAGCTCCTTCTGTCCTTTTCTGTAAGGGAACGGAAATGCCAGATCCCGGATCGACTTCGTCCTGCGCAGCTGCCACATGAACATGTATTCTGCCCATTTGCGGTATTCTTCCATCAGGGATGAGAAAAAGGCGCGCAGTGAATCCATTGTGTGCGCCTCATAGAAATACCGGATCGTACCGCTGAACAGGTTGACATAGGTCATCCGGATATTGATATGGTCAAGATCATGAATTGCCGCGTACATGTAGGCATAACATTTTGCCTGCGCCAGATGTACCGGCTCAGGTTTGCGCATGCCGCGGAGCTTACGATAAGTTGTTTTAATTTCATCAACGGTCCAGGCGCATTCCGCATTACCTTCGCGGAACCGCTGCGGAATGCTGCCATAATAAATGCCGTCCGCGCGTCCCTCGACAATAACTGTCGCGTCGTCAAGATACGGCTTTGCAGGCGCAGCGCCGCCTTCTTTGTCCGGAAGGCGGCCGGTCTGTCCCTGTCTTTCGCCGTCCACTCTCTTATCAAACTGCCAGGCGATCTTCAAAGGCACTTCAGCCTGATATCCCTCGCCGGCAGACTTCTGGATCTGCCGGTGCATGCGCGAGCCTTCGAGCATCGCGTCGGACGGCGCGCCGGCAGTTCGGTTGTCCAGGTTGCCGGAGCGCAGCAGAAATTCCACCAGATTCCGGACCGAAATTGTGATTTCCGTGTACATAGGAACATTGTACAGCGAAACCGCTCTGCCCGCATCAGTAATTAACTTCAGAATGCTGCCGCAAATTCTCCGAGTCTTTTCTCAAAAGCATCGCTGTGTCCGCTGTAGGAAACAACAAGGGTATCCTTGAAGTCCAGCCCCATGACACCGAGTATGGATTTTGCGTCAACCGTGCAGCGGGTTCTGTGGCTTCCCGCGATATCAACGTCAAAATTGCAGCCGGCCGCGGCACGCACAAATTCCGGTGCCTGTTCCGGAGTCAGTCTGATATTTCTGATTGTTCTCATGCAGTCCTTCCTTTCATGAGGTTCTGTACGCAGGTCTGTCCCGCGCCGCAGCGCAGATGCCCCGCGATTAGTGAAATGGTTTTCAATCGTGTTTCATATTATATCGGTTTTCATTTCTTTGTAAATCCGTGTTTTCGACAAGAATTATTACCTTTTTGTAAAACTGTTGTTCATGATTGCCGTGAAGGCTTTGCGGAGAGGTCCCATTATCGTCAGTTTTGACTTGAAAACAGCATATAAATGCGATTTAATGTGTTAGGTATCGGATCCGTTTATCAGGAAACCAGTATTAGAAACGAGGGTGCACATGGAACATCTTACCATTCCCAAAGGGTATGAATCCGCTTTAAACCTGCATGAAACGCAGGTGGCGATTAAAGTTGTCAAGGATTTCTTTCAGAATCTTCTGGCCGAGCGTCTGAATCTTCTGCGTGTATCGGCTCCTCTGTTCGTTGATCCCCAATCCGGACTCAACGACAATCTGAACGGTGTGGAGCGCCCGGTCGCGTTTGATATCAAAGAGCAGAACGGCCGGGAAGCCGAGGTCGTTCAGTCTCTCGCGAAGTGGAAGCGCTACGCTCTTAAAAAGTACGGCTTCGGTGTAGGCGAGGGCCTTTACACGGATATGAGCGCGATCCGCCGCGATGAAATCACGGACAATATACACTCGATCTATGTTGACCAGTGGGACTGGGAGAAGGTCATCCGCAAGGAGGACCGCAACATGGAGACGCTGCAGGATGTCGTCCGCAGCGTCTACCGGGTTCTTCGCAAAACAGAGAAGTACATGTCCATCCGCTACGATTATATTGAAGAGATTCTGCCGCACGACATTTTCTTCATAACAACGAAAGAGCTGGAGGAAATGTTCCCGGACAACACGCCCAAAGAGCGGGAATACTATATTACGCAGGCAAAGGGCGCCGTCTGTCTGATGCAGATCGGCGATCAGCTCGAAAACGGGAAGCCGCATGACGGCAGAGCGCCGGACTATGATGACTGGGCGCTCAATGCCGATATTCTTGTTTATTATCCTCCGCTTGACATCGCGCTGGAGCTTTCCTCGATGGGTATCCGCGTGGACGAAAAGTCTCTGGCGCAGCAGCTGAAGAAGGCAGGGTGCGAAGACCGCGCGCAGCTGCCGTTCCAGAAAGCGGTATTAAACGGTGAACTGCCTTACACGATCGGCGGCGGCATCGGGCAGTCGAGGATCTGTATGTTTTTCCTGCGCAAGGCGCATATCGGCGAAGTCCAGTGCTCTGTCTGGCCGAACGAGGTTGCGGCAGAGTGCGAGAAAAACGGCATTCATCTTCTTTAAAAAGCTTCTTGTTCTTTGAGAGCGTATTCTATATAATATGTTTTTGTATACAGTTATACAAACCTTTGAAGAAAGGTCATCACGATCAAGGAGGAAGGAACTATGTCATATGTTGAGGAAGTGTATGCCGGCCTTGAAGCCAAGCATCCGAATGAATCCGAGTTTCTGGAAGCCGCAAAACGCGTACTGGATTCTCTGGAGCCGATCGTAAGCGCTCACGAGGAGAAGTACAGAAGCACAGCTCTTCTCGAAAGACTTGTAGAGCCCGAAAGAATCATTACTTTCCGCGTTCCGTGGGTGGATGATCAGGGAAAGCCGCAGGTAAACCTCGGTTACAGAGTGCAGTTCAATTCGGCAATCGGACCGTACAAGGGAGGTCTGCGCTTCCATCCTTCCGTTAACCAGTCCATTCTGAAATTCCTTGGCTTTGAACAGATTTTCAAGAACAGTCTGACCGGTCTTCCGATCGGTGGCGGCAAGGGCGGTTCCGATTTCGATCCCAAGGGAAAATCCGATGCTGAAGTTATGCGTTTCTGCCAGAGCTTCATGACAGAGCTTTGCAAATATATCGGCAAGGATACCGATGTACCGGCAGGCGATATCGGCGTCGGCGGACGTGAGATCGGCTATCTCTACGGTCAGTATAAGAGAATCACAGGTTTGTATGAAGGCGTTCTGACCGGCAAGGGCCTGACCTTCGGCGGCTCTCTCGCAAGGACAGAGGCAACCGGTTACGGACTTGTCTATATCACAAACGAAGTTGTCAAGGGTGCCGGCAGGGATCTGAAGGGTAAGACCATCGTCGTTTCCGGTTCCGGCAACGTTGCGCAGTACGCGATTCAGAAGGCCGAGCAGCTGGGCGCGAAGTGCGTAACCTGCTCCGATTCCAACGGTTATGTATATGATCCCGACGGAATCAAGCTCGACGTTGTTTTTGATATCAAGCAGGGCCACCGCGGAAGAATCAGGGAATATGTCGAGAAGGTTCCGACCGCGCAGTATTTTGAAGGTCAGAAGCCCTGGAGCGTTCCCTGTGACATTGCTCTTCCCTGCGCGACACAGAATGAGATTAACGGTGAAGATGCAAGAACTCTGATCAAAAACGGCTGCTGGTGCGTATGTGAAGGCGCAAACATGCCTTCAGACGCGGATGCAATTGACGAGTACGAGAAAGCCCGCGAGGAAAAAGGCTTCCTGTTCATGCCCGCCAAGGCCGCAAATGCAGGCGGCGTAGCCGTATCCGCGCTTGAGATGAGCCAGAACTCCGAGAGACTCTCCTGGAGCTTTGACGAAGTGGATCACAAGCTCGAAGATATCATGAAAGATATCTACAGCAAGGTTTCCACCGCCGCAAAGACTTATGGTCACGAGGGCGACTTCGTTGTCGGCGCGAATATCGCCGGTTTCCAGAAGGTTGCGGAAGCAATGTCTGCGCAGGGTCTTGTTTAATTCCCGACGTATAACAATCCATATAGTTTGTATCTCCGAGGGCAGTGCAAAACAAGCTTGTTTTGCACTGTCTTTCTATGTCCGCAATTCTTTGTATGCTTTTCCTGTCTCATGCGTTAAAATGAGCTTGATCCCCGCGTAAAAAGGCGCGGCGGAACAATTCTTTGAAGTGAGGATACCATGCAGCAATTTGAGCTGATTGCTCCGTGCCATTTCGGGCTCGAGAGTGTTTTGAAGGATGAAATTTATGATCTTGGTTACGAGATCAGCGCCGTCGAAGACGGACGTGTGACCTTTACCGGTGACGCGGAGGCGATTGTCCGCGCCAATATCGGTCTGCGGAGCGCGGAGCGGGTTCTGTTAAAGGTCGGGTCATTCCACGCGGAAACGTATGACGAATTGTTCGAAAAGACAAAGGCACTGCCCTGGGAGGCGTTTCTTCCGCGCGAGGCGAAGTTCTGGGTGACGAAGGCAGCCTCCGTGAAAAGCCGGCTCTTCTCTCCTTCCGACATTCAGTCCATCATGAAAAAGGCGATGGTCGGGCGTATGTCCGAACATTATCATCTGGTGCGCTTTCCCGAAAACGGCGCCGAATACCCGGTGCGGGTCTTTCTGAAAAAGGATGAGGTAACCGCCGCGATTGACACCACCGGCGAATCTCTGCACAAACGCGGCTACCGGAAGGCCGCCGTCAAGGCGCCGATTGCCGAAAACCTCGCGGCAGGGCTTCTGATGCTGACCCCCTGGAAGCCCGGCAGAATTCTCGTTGATCCTTTCTGCGGCAGCGGCACGTTTCTGATCGAGGCTGCCATGATTTCCGCCGGAATTGCGCCGGGAATGAACCGCTCCTTTACCGCGCAGTCCTGGACCAATCTGATCCCGGAGAAACTTTGGGAAGAGATCCGGCAGGAGGCATTAGAAGCAGTCAATACGGACATATCAACTGATCTGCAGGGTTTTGACATCGATCCGGACGCTGTCGCCGCAGCCAGAGAAAACGCAAAGCTTGCCGGTGTCGCCGATCTGATTCATTTTCAGGTCCGCCCGGTCAGCGCGCTCTCCCATCCCAAGAAGTACGGATTTATCATCACCAACCCGCCTTACGGCGAGCGGCTGACATCCGGAACCAGAGGCGGCGAAAAATATCCGGCAGGGGCGCATCCTTCCGCACGGCCGGAAGATCCGCTTCTTCGCGCAAAAACGCAGACAGAGCTCACAGAGCTCTATCATACGCTGGGAGAGCGCTTCCGGGCGCTCGATTCCTGGTCGATGTATCTGATCACTTCCTATGCGGACGCGGAGCGGGCGCTCGGCTTTTCCGCCGCCAAAAACCGCAAGATTTACAACGGAATGATCAGAACTTATTTCTATATGTTTCCGGGGCCCAAGCCGCCAAGACACCGGCCGCAGGACCAGTAGCACCAGTGCCGGCCGGCACCGCCGGCCGCGGATCAAAACGAGGAATGCGTATTGAAATTACAGATTATATTTGCGACAGGAAATCAGAATAAAGTCCGTGAAATCAGGGAAATTCTTTCCGATCCGGACATCACGGTTCTTTCCATGAAAGAGGCAGGAGTCTTCGCGGAACCCGAGGAAAACGGCACCACTTTTGAGGAAAACGCGCGCATCAAGGCGCTTGCCGTATCGGAACTTGTGCGGCAGCGGATCAGGCAGTGCGCAGAGGCTGGCGATGCGGCCGGCGAAAGCAGCGCGAAGACCGGCAAAGCGGCTGGTGAAAACGGCAAAGCAGCAGTCACATCGGCTGTTTTTGGCGATACAATACTTGATCTGCGCATTCCGGTCGTTGTTATGTCCGACGACTCCGGCCTTGTCATTGACGCTCTGGGTGGCATGCCCGGCATTTATTCGGCGCGCTATATGGGCCACGACACTTCCTATGCACTGAAAATGGGTCGTCTTCTGGAAGAGATGAAGGATGTCCCGGATGAAAAGCGCACGGCAAGGTTTGAGGCTGCGGTTGCTGCTGTTTTTCCAAAAGGATTAGACCCTGCTGCGGACTTACTCGAATGCCGTACCGTGACCGGCACAATGGAGGGTTACATCGCGCATGAAATCCGCGGAACGAACGGTTTTGGCTACGACCCGTTCTTCTATCTTCCGCAGTTTCAAATGACAAGCTCCGAAATCAGTCCGGAGCAGAAAAACGCCGTCAGCCACCGCGGCAAAGCCGTCCGCGCCATGATGGAAATTCTGAAAGGAATCGCAAATTCATGAAGCCGCAGCATGTTCTGATCGTCAGTGATACGCATTCGAAAGACATCGTTTATTATCAGGTTGTAAAAAGGGAAGCGCCTCTTACTATGGTCGTTCATGCCGGCGACGCCGAAGGGCAGGATGACAGGCTTGCCGCGATCTGCAGAGTGCCTTTTTACTGCGTCCGCGGCAACAACGACTTCTTTTCGGATCTGCCGTCCGATCTGGAATTTTATATCGGTGATGTGAAGACTTTTCTGACGCACGGGCACCATTATTACTGCTCCTTTACGGAAGCGGACATGATAGATGAGGCAAGGCGGCGTTCGTGTAAGATTCTGATTTACGGGCATACCCACCGGCCGACAGCGCATTTTGCGGACGGCATTCTGGTTCTGAATCCCGGTAGCCTTACGTATCCAAGGCAGTACGATCACCGGCCGTCGTATATTCTTCTGGATATCGATGAGAACGGGACGCCGTCTGCGGAAATCCGGTATGTGTGAGTTTCGCTTCGGGTGCCCGCCTGTGACTGCATCCGGTTTTTCTCTTTCGATGGAAGCCGGTAATTTCCGGCAAAACCGACAGATTTTCTGTTCTGCCGGATTCCTTTCTTGCAGAGCACAGATTTTCCGGTTTTTGCAGGAATACTTCAAAAAATATTCCGATTTTATCTTGCAAATTTCTTATTTCACAGGATTTGCAGGAAATGTTTCTTGCAGGCGCCGGAAGCCTCCAGCACAGGCAGGCGGAAATACAATAAATCTTCCGCTAATTTTAAAAAAACATTTGACATCAAGGGGTCACTATAATATAATCAATTTTGCGTCACGGGGATAGCTTTTATCCCTCACATAGTAATTCTTATGATCTGCGGGTGTAGTTCAGTGGTAGAACACCAGCCTTCCAAGCTGGATATGTGGGTTCGATTCCCATCACCCGCTTTTATGTGTCCGTAGCTCAGCTGGATAGAGCATCGGCCTTCTAAGCCGAGGGTCTGGGGTTCGAATCCCCACGGGCACACTGATTACAGATCGTAATCAACACCACAGATACAACATTGTTTGTATCGCAGCATGGTGGGTATGGCGTAGTTGGCTAACGCGCCAGATTGTGGTTCTGGAGATCGTGGGTTCGAGCCCCACTACCCACCCTTATATGCAGCAACGCATTGGGCTATCGCCAAGTGGTAAGGCACAGCACTTTGACTGCTGTATTCGCCGGTTCGAATCCGGCTAGCCCAGTTCGGGCGATTAGCTCAGGTGGTAGAGCACTTGACTTTTAATCAAGTTGTCGCGGGTTCGAGTCCCGCATCGCTCATGAAGATGTAGGCTCTCTGAAAACGCCGTGTTTTCAGGGAGCCTTTAACAATTCTGTGATCTTATGTTATATCCTATGCAGTTGTGGCGAAACTGGTAGACGCGCAGGATTTAGGTTCCTGTCTCTCGCGAGGTGAGGGTTCGAGTCCCTTCAACTGCACTCATTACCCGCATTCGGAATACATCTGTGTGAAAAATCTCCCGGCACAGCCCTTTGTGTGGCTGCACCGGGAGATTTCTATTGTACTATGTGTATAAGTTTATCGGGCGCCAGCGATTTCCAACAGTTTATTTCACGCTGACCGTCTTCTCTTCCTTCTGCGCCTCATAGTCCGGATGATTCGACTTCCAGAGTCTGTCCGCCGTCACTGCCCAGTCCTTCGCATAGCGGTCGCACTTCGAGCAGAGATGATCTACGTCTTCCTTGGATTCCATATCCGTGGAATGTGCGCCGGTCTCCCTGACCATTTCTCTTAATACCTGTGGGTTCTCCAGCATCGGGCAGGGTCTTAAGTGATTGTCGTTAAACGGCTGATTCTGCTGATATGCCTTGAACAGCGGCTGCTGCAGGCACTCCAGCAGGCTCTTGTCGTGAATGTTCGCACTCGAGTAATGAATGAATACGCAAGGCTCTACATCGCCGTTCGGATTGATATGGCAGTAGACTCTGCCGCCGGCAATACAGCCGTGAATGAATTCGCCGTCATTCTGGAAATCCATCGTGAAGATCGGCTTGCCGCCTTCAAAACCGCGGATTTCGCGGACTCTGTGATACATATACTCTCTCTGCTCGGGTGTCAGCAGAAGGTCTGTCGAAGCCGCGTTTCCAACCGGCATATAGTGGAAATACCATGCCCACTTCACGCCATGCTCGATCAGCATATCCAGGAATTCATCCGAGGTAACGACTTTATAGTTTGCGCTTGTGTAGCAGATCGAAGTGCCGAATGCCAGCCGGTGCGCCTTCAGGCAGTCCATTGCCTTCATAACCTTCTCGAAATCGCCGGCCCCTCTTCTCGCGTCATTGACATTCTGGAAGCCTTCAACCGAAATATTCACAGTGAAGTTTCCAAGGCGGAGCATGTTCTCGCAGAATTTGTCATCGATCAGCGTGCCGTTTGTAAATGCCGAGAAGAAGCTGTGATTATGCTTCTCGCAGAGTTTCCAGATATCGTTCATCCGCACGGTCGGCTCACCGCCGGTCATCAGGAACGCGTGAATACCGAGCTCCTCGGCCTGCGTGACGATCCGGTCCATATCCTCATATGAAAGGTTCATCTGATGGCCGTACTCCGCAGCCCAGCAGCCCGTGCAGTGCAGGTTGCAGGCGCTCGTGGGATCAAAAAGAAGAATCCACGGGATATTACAGCCGTATTTCTTCGAGTTCTCCTGTGTTGTCTTATACCCGCGGAAGCCTGCCTCATAGCCAAGATTTAATGCCGCGGACTTAAGCTGTCCCAGGTCAACGCTGTCAAAAAGATCGTTCGTAAATTTATTCCACTTACTGTCGGGGTTCTCATAAATTCCACGCAGTTTGTCAAAAGCTTCCGGCTTCCATGTGTTCCCGAGAACCTTTTGCATCAGGTCGATGAACTGAATCATTGCCTTCTCACGATCTTTCGATACATGATTCATTGCGGCATCGACGGCAACTTCAAATAACTTCCGTTCAGCGGCATGTGTAATTGATCCCATGATATAACCTCACTTCATCTGTAGATTTTAGTACGAACAACGAAATGGCGAAAAATTATGACCATCGGTCATTCATTTTTCATTATATGACAAAGTCAGGTTTTTTCAAGAGGCAGTTTCTGCCGGAGGTCCGCCACGCTCGCGCCTTCATAAAGTGTTCCTTCCACAATCACCCGCTCAATGACTGTCGTCTTCGGATGCTCGATCATATCGACGAGTTTTCCGGCCGCAAGACGGCCGATCCGGTCCGTATCCTGCCGCAGTGTTGTCAGCTTCGGCTCCAGATGCCTTCCGATCCGGATACCGTCATACCCGGCGACCGACACGTCCTCCGGGATCGAAAGTCTGCGGCTTCTGATCGCGTTAACACCTCCGAATGAGGCAAAATCATCCGGATAGAGAATACAGGTCGGCGGGTTGGGAAGATCGAGAAGCTGCAGTGTTTTAGCGTAGGTTTCGTCCGTATTGCGGTAAGGCGCTTCCAGCACATATTCATCCGGAACCTCGAGTCCCAGATCGTAGGCCGTACGGTAGAAGCTGGACAGACGGCTCTGCGTTACCGCCGAATCCGCGCCGTGGATATAAGCGATCCTGCGATGCCCCATCTGATACACATACGTCAACAGATCCTTCATTCCCCGCACGTTGTCCGACAGAACCACCATCCGGTTGTCAAAAACATGGTCGATCGTCACGATCGGAATATTGCTGCGGACAAGTTCGATAACGTCCGGATCGTCAAAATCCACGCATGCGATGCACACGCCGTCAAAGCCGCGGTACCTTGCGTGCGCGAGATACGACATCCTGTTTACTCGTGATTTATTGCTGTTTATGAAAGTCAGATCATAGCCGCGCGCCTCCGCCTCCCGTTTGAAGCTGTCCAGCAGCGCCGCATAATAATCGTGGGTCAGTCCGCTCTGCGCTTCATCCACAAACAGTATGCCGAGATTGTACGTCCGGTTCGTCTTGAGCGCTTTCGCGGCCGAGTTCGGCATGTACCCCAGCTCTTCCGCGCGTTTGCGGATCCTTTTCTTTGTTTCCGTGCTGACGTCATTGTGATCATTCAGCGCCTTGCTCACGGTGGCGACGGAAACTCCGCAGGCCGAGGCGATATCTTTGAGTGATACCATGTTCTGCTCCCTTCAGAAAATGAAATTACGAGGAAACTCTTAATCGTTTTCGATTCCATCATAATATAAATGCCGGATAAATTCAAATGTAACTGATGGATAACTGTCATTTTTCCATTGTATTCTGCATTTTTGTTGCATTCTACCCCTGCTCGTGTATATAATGTTTGTAGAAGTTTTGCGCCCTCTTACTTAATCGTTTAATATTTCTGTGTGGCATTGAACATGCTTCCGCAGAATTGCGCGTAAAACAGCAAAGCAAATGCAGATTGGGGGGTTCCAATGAAATTCGGACATTACGATGATCAGCACCGAGAGTATGTGATCACAACGCCGAAGACACCGCTTCCGTGGATCAACTACCTCGGAAATCAGGACTTTTTCAGCCTGATATCGAACACCTGCGGGGGGTATTCCTTTTATAAGGACGCCAGACTTCTTCGTCTGACGCGTTACCGCTACAACAACGTTCCATATGACAGCAACGGAAAGTATTTCTACATCAAGGACGGGGATACCATCTGGAATCCCGCCTGGCAGCCGGCTAAAACTGACCTCGACGCCTACGAATGCCGCCACGGTATGGGCTACAGCCGCTTTACAGCCGCAAAGAACGGCATAGCGAGCGATCTGTTATGTTTTGTCCCTCTTGGAGACGCCTGTGAGCTGCAGCAGCTGAAACTGACAAATACAGGATCACAGCCGAAGGCAATCCGGCTTTTCTCCTATGTCGAGTGGTGTCTGTGGAACGCTTCGGACGACTGCGAGAATTTCCAGCGGAACCTTTCCACCGGCGAAGTGGAAATCGAGGACGGCGGCTCTACGATCTATCACAAGACCGAGTACCGGGAGCGCCGCAATCACTACGCGCTCTATTCCGTAAACGCGAAGGTGGACGGTTTTGATACGATCCGTTCCGAATTTATGGGCTTCTACAACGGCCCGGAGCGGCCGCAGGCAGTGCTGGACGGCGCCTGCAGAAATTCTGTTGCAAGCGGCTGGTCGCCTGTCGCAGCGCAGCAGATCAACGTCCTTCTTGCTCCCGGCGAGACACGTTCGTTCGTTTTTGTTCTGGCGTATATCGAAAATCCCGAAGATGAGAAGTGGGCAGCAGGAACAACTGCGTCCGACGGCATTATCAACAAAGAACGGGCGCACGCGCTTCTTGCCAAATACAGGACGGACAGCGCCGTCACGGCAGCTTATGAAAGCCTTCACGCATACTGGGATCAGCTCCTCTCCCGCTTTACGGTGCGGTCCGCAAACGAAAAAGTTGACCGCATGGTGAACACCTGGAACCAGTATCAGTGCATGATTACCTTCAACATGAGCCGTTCCGCGTCTTACTACGAGTCCGGTATCGGGCGCGGCATGGGCTTCCGGGATTCCTGTCAGGATCTTCTGGGCTTCGTGCACCTGATTCCAGAGCGAGCAAGGCAGAGAATCATCGATATCGCATCGACGCAGTTCAAAGACGGTAGTGCTTATCACCAGTATCAGCCTCTTACGAAGAAGGGCAATGCCGGCATCGGGTCCGGCTTCAACGATGACCCGCTGTGGCTGATCGCGGCAGTCAGCGCTTATACAAAAGAGACCGGCGACTATAAGATTCTGGACGAGATGGTTCCGTATGATAACGACGAAAGTGCGGCCACCACGCTTATGGAACATCTGCGGCGTTCGCTTGACTTTACAATCACGCACAAGGGACCGCACGGACTTCCTCTGATCGGGCGCGCGGACTGGAATGACTGTCTGAATCTGAATTGTTTTTCGAAGCATCCCGGCGAATCGTTCCAGACGTTCGGTCCCAGTGAAGGACCGGTTGCGGAGTCTGTGTTCATCGGCGGCATGTTCGTCAAATACAGTGAGGAATACGCGCTGCTAGCGGATATCCGCGGTGATCATAAAGAAGCGGAAAGAGCAAGAAAAGAGCGGCAGGAAATGTACCGCGCGGTCACGACCGCCGGCTGGGACGGCGATTGGTTCGTCCGTGCATATGACGCTTTCGGCAAGAAAGTCGGCTCCCATGAATGCGAGGAAGGAAAGATCTTCATCGAGCCGCAGGGATTCTGTGTTCTTGCCGGGTGCGGTGTAAAGGAAGGCCTCGCGGACAAGGCTCTCGATTCAGTAGAGAAATATCTGGATACAAAGTACGGTGTCATGATCCTGCAGCCGCCGTACACAAGATATCATCTGGAGCTTGGCGAGATTTCCTCGTATCCGCCGGGATACAAGGAAAACGGTGCGATCTTCTGCCATAATAACCCGTGGGTTTCGATTGCGGAAACGGTCTGCGGACACGGTGCGAGAGCGTTCGAAATCTACAAAAAGACCTGCCCGGCCTATATCGAGGACATCAGCGAAATCCATCGCACAGAGCCGTATGTCTATTCGCAGATGGTTGCCGGCAAGGATGCGAAATTCTTCGGTGAAGGCAAAAACAGCTGGCTCACCGGCACCGCCGCATGGACGTTCGTGGATATTTCCCAGTTCATTCTCGGCGTGATGCCGACACACGAAGGATTGTCAATAAATCCCTGTGTACCGCCGGATTTCGGTGATTTCGATATTACACGCCTCTTCCGCGGCGTCACCTATCATATCCATGTGTCGAATCCTTCGCATGTGGAAAAAGGCGTCCGGAGCCTTACGGTGGACGGCCAGTCTGTGCATGGCTGCGTCATTCCATTTGATCCGTCGAAGAAAGATGTGCGGGTGGATGTTGTTCTAGGATGAAACTTTTTGTTGACTTTACGCCTTTCTTGGGTTATAGTATAGTTTGTCGCCAAGAAAGGCGGATATGTATGTGTAGCTCAGCTGGATAGAGCGTCTGGCTACGGACCAGAAGGTCGCGAGTTCGAATCTTGTCACATACAGAGCTAATGAAATCCCTGAACCCTTGTAATGAGGGTTCAGGGATTTTTATATTGATTCGCCGCTTTTCTGAATTCGGATATCAATGGAAATAATAGTCATCAGTTTCTTCCTAATTCCTGATCTCCCGTAAAATCATCTGCAGCAGCTCGCTCACGCCATTCGCCAGCTGTTCAATCTTCTGAATCCGGACATACTCTTTCCCGTAAATCAGGTGCAGATTTTCAAGATTCGTATTCGGCCCGAGATAGATTGCTGCCGTGCGGATGCCCAGCGAGCGCATGGATTTTACCGCTTCTGCCGTATTGCGGACCGCTTCTTCGCCCTCATACTCTCTTTCGAAGAAAGATCCTTCCTTCGCCGGCATCCTCGTTGAGTCATTCGGGCTCGCGTCGGTAAGAATCAGCAGGATTTTTTTGCCGGAGGATGTGACAGCACTGTTCTGGTACATCTGCGCAGCGGCTGTTTTAAGCGCAAGCCCGTCCCTGTTCCAGCCGGCAGCGTAATAACCGAAAATCCCCTCGCAGCGGACGTCTTTGTACTGTTTGAGCAGCTGCAGCACGGTATACCCACGGAGCGAACGAAACGCGCTTACCTGTACCGGCACATGGCACTTCTCCAGACTTTTTGCGATGACATAAGCCTGCGAAGCGATCACTTCCTGTGAATTCAGCCGGGACGCCGAAGCGTCCAGCAGGATATCCACACTGAGATCGTGTTCAACCTCGTCGCCGGGGCGTTCAAAGACATACGGGTCATCCATGACAGCAAGCCGGTAGGCTTTTTCGCTGTTAAGGCGTCCGGCCCTTGCTTTAACAGGAAGTGGCTGCGCATAAGAAGCAAAAATCGTATCCAGCTGCGCCGAAAGCCTGCGGACGCTTCCTGCTATCAGCATGCCGTTTCTGCGGTAATATTCAATGTTTTTTTCTCTCTGACGGGCAATATCCTTTGCTACGTCCTTCGCACTTCGATTATCCGAGCTGTTGACCCGCGCCTGCTGCGAAAGTGTCCGGTGCTGCTGCGCGCCGCCGGAAGAAGCTGCGGACGGCATATCGCCTGCCTTTGTAATCCAGAGCCTGCAATAGGCGTCATCCTCTTTGCAGAGATCGTTCTCGAGAACGCGCATGTCCGCTTCGTTGTATATGCAAGGGCCAAAACAAGCCCTGATATATGCAAGATCCTCCGCGGCATCGGCCGAGTTATGCAGCTCACGCTGATTATGCAGAAGGCGGACACTGCCCTCTCTGTCGCCGTGTCCGGTTCCCGTCCGGACAAGCAGTACATCCAGCTGCCGCGTTTCATGGTGCAGGACTTTGCGCAAAACCTTGTCCGCAAGCGAACCTTTCCGCAACTGCCGCACGTTTGTTTCTTTCTCTCCCGTGCGGAAGTGGAAGAATTCCAGAAGGAACGCCTGCATGCTCTCAATCACCTGCTCCGTATCAAGAGAGCCCGGGAAGCGCAAAGCCTCCTCCATCTTCTTTTCTCTTGCCGAAAGAAGCGGCATTTTACGGCCGGTCACCAGCGCCCAGCGGGCCTGCTGCTCGTTGTAGACAAGCATGCTCTGCAGCATCATCTGCTGCCTCGAAAGCGACTGCTGAACCTTGAAGAAGTCTTCGGCGCGGCGCCTCCGCAGCTGTGACAGAATCGGCCTTGTCGGAAGCTCCTTCTCGTACACGCAGTTCTCAAGACCCAGCCACAGAAGCGCGTCGTATTCGTCTGTTTTGCTGCCGCGGCTGTAGCTGTAGAAGAAATCGCTGATTTTCGGAAGGTCAAGCCACTTATCCACAAGCCCGATGACCATGTTGAAGTAGAAATCCGGCTTCCCGTTCGGATAGAATGCCATGAACGGCGTCTCGAAATCATAACGCCCCGCGGCATTCCATATTATATTGAGCGCGCGGCGCTGTGCGCCGCTGTAATGCCTCTTGATCATTGCGCAAAAACATCACCCTTCGTCAGGCTGTCCGGTACGCGCGCCGAGATCACATCGTGGATCAGGCTGCGTTCATAGGCATCAAATGTTTTATTTGTAATACACATATCGAGCGCGTCGCCGCTCGTAAGTCCCTTGTCTATCAGTCCGATTGCGTCGAGAAGACCGCGCAGGTCCAGTGCTCTGTCGGAAATCTCGCTGTTCTGCGCCTTGTTCGCCAGTTCATAGAAGAGCCGCACGAACTGTCCGCAGATCTGGTCCCGCATCGAAGGAAACCTTCTCTTCAAAAGCTTTGTCAGGTCTTCATCGGAAATGAGCGGCATATCCAGCACCGCAAAACGCGACGTCAGTGCCTCATTCAGCTCCCGCGTACCGGCATATCCGTAATTCATTGTCCCGATAAAACGTGTTTCCGGGCGCACGACAATTTTGTCATATCCGGGCACATCGATCACATGCCGGAAGTCCAGCGTCGAATGCAGAACAGCAAGTGCCTCGTTCTTCGCCATATTGATTTCATCCAGGACACCGAAGCCGCCGTTCACTGCACAAAGGTACACCGGTCCCGGGCGGAAAACCACCTTCTCACCGTTGAATGTATCGGTGCCGATCAGATAAGCCGCGTCTGCATTGATATGGAACGAAACATTCCACAGAGGGCGGGCAAAAACAGCGCAGAGGTTCTCGGCAAGCACATTCTTGCCGGTGGCCTTCGGCCCGGCAAGCAGCAGGTTCTCCCCTGCAAGAAGTGCCGCCAGTGCCTTTTTCCAGACATCTTTGCCATAATAAAACAGCTCCGGAGACGGTATCCTTGTCTGCAGTTCTTCGTCCGCGTTGTGCTTTTTGCGAAAAGCCTTCACGCCCTCGATCAGCTGACTGTCAATGCCTTCTTCCGAAAGAAAGGTAAGAATCGCATCATCCATTATTCACACCACCTTTATCCTTCATCCGTTTACCTGTAGTCCATAACAAGGAACATCGGCTTCACGGCAACAACTTCTTCGTATTCCTGCTGCGATACTTTAACCGTATTGTTCAGAGATTTCAGATCATTTTTAACCGTTTCGAGCGCTTCCTGCGCTGTCTTCGCTCTCCCCTCGCGGATCACACGGATCATTCTGTCAAGCACAACCGGGTGCGCGTACTGGGCAGGTACCGGAAAGTTCTGATCAGATCCGATATATTCCGATACTTTGGAAAGGATCGCGTCCCAGTCTCTCTGCGCGGCTTTTCTGTTGTTGGTTCTTGAAGGAAGCACACCGCTTGCCAACAGTAAAAACAGAAAGGCCGTCGCAAACATGATTGCATAAAGACCCGTGTCACGCTCTCCGGAAGCGATCTTATAAATGCCAAATGCCAGTGCCGCAATCGAAATCGCAAGGATGAACGCGGCGGCTGCCTTGATTGATGTTTTTCGGCCGTCAATCGCGCGCTTTCTTCTTGCCGCTCCGGCAAGCGCATCGGACAGCTGCGGCTTGCGCTCCAGATACTCTCTGGCATGCCGCAGCGACCGGATCGTTTCTTCCGCTTCCACCGGCAGATCTTTGATGTATCTTGCTTGCTCCGCCGCTTTCGCGGCAGCCAGTTTTTCGTCGGCTTTACGGCTGTGCGTTTTGATCTCCGGGTGTTTTCTCTCGATTTCGCGCAGGAGCTCGTCGACCTGCTCTTCAAATTTGAAGTTGCATTGTTTTTCCAGACCGTTCGAAAATTCCACAACCAGATATGCCATGGACGCGAAGATCCCCTTGCCTGTATAGCCGCCTTTGCTCATTGCGATCCTTTTGTAGACTCTGCGGACATCGCCGTAGAGAACGTAATAGCGGCGGTCAAGGTAAAAGCTGTTCAGATACATCGCCTTCTCTCCGAGTCCGCAGGGACCGATTTTGCGGCAGCTCTTCTTGTCCTGCGCGAGCGTCCCGGGGTCCAGCTTCTGATTTCCTAATGGTTTGGGTGCAAAAATCATATTTAATACCAGCTCTCTGTAAAATTCATATCCACTGCGCAAATTAACCGTAAATGCGCAAAGAGGTGGGATCCAGAAATCCCGGGTCCCACCTGCTTTCAGGTCAGGTCCTGTAAGGTCTGACCCGTGTGTTCAGTTGTAAAAATGCTTATGCAGCAGCTTCTGCCTTCTTGGCTGCCCGAAGGAACAGTGTAAGGAACAGGACGATGAAGAAAATACCTGCCGGGTAAGCAACCGCCGTATTGAGACGGAAGAACTTGATGAGGCCAAGGCATTCCGGAGCCATCATGAAGTAGGTTGTAGAAACGCCGGTCATAAACATTGCGGGCAGAGCCGCAATCCAGTAGTTCTTCTTCTCCTTCGCGAGATACATAGCTGCAGACCACAGAACGATCATAGCCAGCGTCTGGTTTGTCCAGGAGAAATATCTCCAGATGACTGCATAGGACAGGAAGCCAAGTGTATTGCCGAAGCCGAGGAACGCGCCGACACCCAGAACCGGGATGCAGAGCTTGAGTCTGTTCGCGTACGACTCCTGATCAATCTTGAACCAGTCGGCAAGCGTAAGTCTTGCGGAACGGAACGAAGTATCGCCGGAAGTAATTGGGCAGGCAATAACGCCGAGCATTGCAAGTACAACGCCGACAGTACCCATGGTCTTGACGCAGACATCGTAGATTGCTGCGGACTGACCGGCCGCCAGAGCTTCCTTCAGGCCTGTGTTCAGGCCGCCTTCTACCGCGTACAGAGAGCAGCCGGCTGCCGCCCATACAAGAGCGATAATGCCTTCTGCAACCATAGCGCCATAGAATACGAAGTGACCCTGTCTCTCACTCTTGAGGCATCTTGCCATCAGCGGAGACTGTGTGGAATGGAAGCCGGAGCACGCACCGCAGGCAACCGTGATGAACATGAAGCTCCATACCGGAGTTCCGTCCGGATGCATGCTGCGGAAGTTTGCGAACAGTTCCGGCGTATGGTAACCGTTCAGCGGCATTCCGATCGCGACACCGATTGCCATCGCGATCAGGCAGAAACCGAAAATCGGGTAAATCTTACCGATGATCTTGTCGATCGAAATGAACGTTGCGATGAAGTAGTAGCAGAGGATAATGGCAAGCCATGTCGTCGTTGTCGCGAACGGTCCGGTAACGCCCTTATTCTTGAGCAGCTGTACGAGAAGGCCTGCAGGGCCAACCGCGAAAACAGTACCTACCATGATCAGCAGTACAACCGAGAAGACTCTCATAACGGTCTTCATGGTGTCGCCAAGATAGATGCCGGTAACTTCGGAGATCGATGCACCGTTGTTTCTCTCGGAAAGCATGCCGGAGAAATAATCGTGAACCGCGCCGCAGAACGTTGTGCCGAATGTGATCCACAGGAATACGATAGGTCCCCACAGAGCACCCTGCATGGCACCGAAGATCGGGCCGAGGCCGGCGATGTTCAGCAGCTGAACCAGGAACAGCTTCCACTGCGGCATAACGACGTAGTCAACGCCATCGTTGATCGCAACGGCCGGTGTCTCACGATCATCGGGACCGAAGGTGCTGTCAACGAATTTGCCGTAGGTGAAGTATCCAATGATTAGAATAGCTAAACAGATTAAGAAACTGATCATTATGATCACCCCCTGCATAATAATAGTGTAAGGCAGTGCTGTTCTCCTCCGCCCGGTAATATGCTGTTTTACCAGGCGCAGTCAGACCGCTGTCTGCCCGTTTACAACAATTATATTAATGCTCTTCGGAAACGATTTCTACGATCAGAGTTTACGAATATTTTAGAATTTCTTTATACAAAATGCATATAATTTATACTTTTTTGTATGATGGATCATATCTCTACTGTATATTTCAACTTCAGTATGCTTTTATTACTTTTCCCTGTTACTTTTGTTTTTCATACAAGATAAATCCATCATTGCTGAATACCTGCTGATACATCTGTGAGGCATTTACATATTGATAACATTTTGTCTGATCATCCCACGTACTTAATAGTACATAATCTGCTTTATCCAGATGATCTGTATCATCAAGCCCCCAGAAATAACTATTGACTCCGGTACTCCAATATAGCACCCTTGGTTTAAAGAAATACACCACGTCTTCCTTATCCAGATTCGAATCAATATACTGATATAATTCCTCCGCCGTTTCTGACTCCGCCTCGTCGAGCCGATAGCCGCGGAATCTTGTAGAATATATACCGCAAAGCGATTGCGCTGACACCAGAATAAGAACGGTCAGTATAGCAGCGTCAACAATAACAGGCCCTGCCTTATCTCGAAGTCTGCGAACAGCGTAAGATGCAAAAAGAAGCATCAGCGGATAAAAAGAATAGGTGAAACCATATCGATAATAGTTGTAAAACAGGAGCATCAGGAGCATCAGCAGCATACCGCAAACATAGAAAGCAAAGAACATTTCCTCTTTCCACTTCATCAGCATGCCGGCAGCTGAAAGGAGTAGAAATACTGCTTCACTCCCATCAGAAAACGGCCGGATGAGAACGTAAAATAGCTCTTATATGTACCACCGGATTTCATCAGCAAAGTGTCGCAAACCTCCTTGCAGATAATAAACGAGGCATAAGGGACCAATTGAATCCACCAATTTCTGCTTTTAAAAAATCTTTTTCGGAATACACGCAGAATGTCATAAGCTGCAAGAGCCAGAATAATGCCCTCGCAAAGTGTCTTGGTAAGCATGGCCGCTGCGGCTGCCGCACCTGTACCTGCCGCCAGAAGCAGTACCCTCCGTATCTTTTCAACGGAAACTGAAACTGAAGTCTTACGTTCATATAAATATCGGTCCGCCAGACAGAGTGCCGCCATTGACCAGAAAAAGCCCGGAATATCAGCATCCGCCGCATTTACGTTACAAAGGAACTGATAACTGCCTGTTACAAACAGCGATAGTGCAAATGCTCTGGCATTTGTCATTCGCCGCATGAAAATTCTAAGCATGAAGAAAGAACCGCAGGCAAGCAGAACTACCTCATATACTTTAACAACAATTACCGGAAAGCCATGGAAAATCATATAGACAGGGACCAGCATGATTGACCACATCCACGGGTATACATCCGAGCCGATTCCATCGCAGGAATTATCAATGATAAAATTGTTCTTGCGGAACCATTCCGGAATTGTTCCGGTCACAAGCGCTCTGGCCTGCGCATAGTACTGACTGTAATCTCCTCCCCAGCTTTTTCCCGGATAGATCATAAGCAAGCCGGCGGCAAGTGTTATGAGGAAAAGAAGAAGCGACACCTTCCATTTTCTGCAGGCATTCAGCCTCCCTGCCTGCCTGTAGAATAGGCTCCGAAAACGTTTGGAAAAGATAAAAATCAGGCAAAACAGACAAAGCACCGCATACCACCGTGTTCTGTAGAGATTCATAAAGAAATAATCCATTATTTATTTTCTCCTGTAAGAAAACCTATTGATACCGTGTTTGCGCAGCTCTACAGTCATTTCTACCATCAGCAGCGCAAAAAAGAGCTGCCGCTCCACTACTCTATCATGGATACGGCAGCCCTGCCAGTCATATCAGATTTTCATCTGAAAGCATTGCTATATTATCTCTCTACGATTGCCGCGCAGCCCATACCACCGCCGACGCAAAGTGTAGCAAGACCCTTGTGTGAATCTCTCTTCTGCATCTCATACAGAAGCGTTACAAGAATACGTGCGCCCGAGCAGCCTACCGGATGTCCGAGAGCTACACCGCCGCCGTTGACATTCAGCTTGTCGTTCTCGAAGCCAAGTTCCTTCGCAACCGCGACGGATTGCGCCGCGAACGCCTCGTTCGCTTCGTACAGATCGAAGTCCTCAATCTTATATCCGGTCTTCGCCATGACCTTTCTGGTTGCGTAAACCGGTCCGATACCCATGATCGCGGGATCGCAGCCGGCAAGCTCGCCGCCGATCCATGTTGCCATCGGCGTAACGCCGAGTTCCTTTGCCTTCTCTTCGCTCATCACGATCATCGCAGCCGCGCCGTCATTGATACCGGACGCATTGCCGGCAGTAACTACGCCGCCTTCCTTGAACGCGGGTTTAAGCTTTGCAAGTGTCTCTACTGTTGTTCCGGGTCTGTTGCCCTCATCTGTATCAAATACGATGGTACCCTTCTTCGTCTTGATTTCAACAGGAACAATCTCATCCTTGAAGCGGCCGGAGGTAATGGCCTTCTCCGCCTTCTGCTGAGACCATGCAGCAAACTCATCCAGTTCTTCTCTTGTCAAATGCCACTTCTCGGCGATGTTCTCGGCTGTGATACCCATATGATAGCCGTAGAAAGCATCGGTCAAAGCGTCGCGGATCATCGCGTCGTCCAGCTTGCCTGCGTTCATTCTGTAGCCAAATCTGGCCTTGTAAAGAAGATAAGGCGCAGCGTCCATGTTCTCCATGCCGCCCGCGACGATAATATCTGCATCCCCGTTCTGAATCAGCTTGGCTGCAAGGTTTACACAGTGAAGTCCGGAGCCGCAGAGAACATTGATTGTCGTCGCGGGAACCTCAACCGGAATGCCTGCATTGACCGCTGCCTGTCTTGCAGGGTTCTGTCCGTTGCCTGCCTGAATAACATTGCCCATGTAGACTTCGTCAACCATCTCGGGCTTAACGCCTGCACGCTTTAAAGCTTCCCGGATAACAATCTCGCCAAGCTTTGTAGCCGGAACATCCTTCAGGGATCCGCCGAACTTGCCGATTGCCGTTCTGCATGCGCCCGCGATAACAACTTTTCTCTTTGCCATATTCCATTCCTCCATAACTATATGATGCATATTGCTATGAGTCATCTTACATAACATCTATTATAAGACTTTGTCAAAAAAATATCGAGCCTTATAATGATATTTATTTAACAATGTTTTGTCCGTACTTTTGTGCAAATTTCAGCCGGAGAAAAAACTGTGCGGCGGCGCTGCTCATATAGAAGCGTCATTCTGTGTCTTCTTCGCAAAAATCTCACGAAGCGATGTGGTATACGGAGCCCTGGCGACGCCGTACTCTGTGACAATGCCCGTGATCAGCGTATGATCCGTCACATCAAACGCCGGATTGTAGACTTTGATTCCTTCCGGCGCCATCCGTTTCTCATACCACATTTCCGTGACCTCCTCCGGCTTTCTCTGCTCGATCGGAATTTCATCGCTGGTCTGCAGCGACATATCGATTGTAGAGGTCGGCGCGCAGACGTAGAACGGAACGCCATAATGCTTCGCGGCAAGCGCAAGGAGACTCGTTCCGATCTTGTTGGCGGCATCGCCGTTGGAAGCAACGCGGTCGCAGCCGACAAAAACGGCCTGCACCTTACCGGTCTTCATCAAAGAGGCAGACATATTATCGCATTCCAGAGTGACATCCATTCCGGCGCTCGAGAGCTCGAACGCGGTCAGCCTTGCGCCCTGCAGGAGCGGTCTTGTCTCGTCGCAGTAAATATGGAAATTGTACCCCCGCTCATGTCCGAGATACATCGGCGCAGTCGCCGTACCGTAGCGGATTGTTGCGAGCTGCCCCGCGTTACAGTGCGTCAGAAGGCCGTCCCCGGGCTTTACAAGCGCAAGCCCGTTTTCGCCGATCCGGCGGCAGACTTCGACGTCTTCGTTGCGGATTGCCACACATTCTTCATGCAGCCGTTCAACGATTTCCCGCATTGTCAGCCTGTCATTTTCTCCACACGAGAGGAAAACCTTTTCCATCCGGCAGAGCGCCCACGAAAGATTGACGGCGGTAGGGCGGGAAGAATTCAGATAATCTTTGTTTTTCTCAAATGCAGCTCGCAGGGCAGCGAAGTTCTCCGCTCTGTTCTCCCGCGTATCTTCCTTCGGAAGCCCGGTTTCTTTTGTCAGAAGATAGATTGCAAATCCCGCGAAAACACCAATCGCCGGCGCGCCCCGCACCTGGAGGAGGTAAATCGCGTCCCAGAACTGTTTTGCCGTTTCCAGCTCAATACATTCGATTCTGCCCGGAAGCTGCGTCTGGTCGATGATGCGGATTTTATTCACATCGTCCAGCAGCTCCGCGGTTTCATAGTCGAGAATTGTTTTACCCATAAATGCTCCTTGTTCAAATCGTATACATTGCTGCCGCATCCGGGCGGCCGCCTCACATGGTAATGTCCGCGTATTCGCCCTGATCCGCGCGCAGAAGATCATCCGGTGAAAGCTCGATCTGGCAGCCGATCTTTCCGCCGCTGACATAAATCCTGTCCTGCTTCGCGGCCGAACTGTCGACCCTCGTGACAAACTGCTTCTTCATACCGATCGAAGTGCAGCCTCCGCGGACGTACCCGGTCAGGCCGAACAGGTCCTTGACATGGATCATTTCGACCGACTTCACGCCGACCGAACGGGCGCATGCCTTGAGGTCAAGTTCCTTTTCAATCGGAATCACAAAAACATAGTGGTTTTTGTCATTTCCCTCGGTAACCAGTGTTTTGAAGACTTTTTCGTGCGGAAGCCCCAGCTTGTCTGCCGTCTGAATGCCGTCCACAAACTCGCCGGCCTCATACGACATGTGTGTGTACGGAATTTTCAGCCGGTCGAGAATCCGCATCGCGTTTGTTTTGACTTCCTTCTCTTTTCTGGACATTTTCTGCCTTTCCTTTCAAACTGCGCAGCCGGTCAATCAGGTACGGCAGCGCCTCTTCGAAATTAACACCGTACCAGTTATGATGCTCATCCGCCATCGTAGCCCGGACGCAGGCCAGCGTATAGTCAACTGCCAGCCGGACAGCATTGCCCAGCGAAAAGCCATTCATCAGGCCGCCGAGCGTTACGCTCGCGAAGATGTCACCGGTTCCGTGAAAAACAACCGGCAGCTTCTCATTGACATAAGCCCGGAATTCATCTTTATCCCGGTCATAGGTCAGCGCACCGATTTCGCCCCTGCCGTAGGAAAAGCCGGTCAGGATCACATTCTTCGCCCCCTGATCCGCCAGCCTCTTCACGATGTCTCTGCAGTAAAGCTCGTCTCCGTCTTCGCGGTAAGGTGTCCCGGTCATGATGCAGGCCTCCGTCAGATTCGGAGCGATCACATCCGCGTGACTGCAGAGTTTTTGCATAGCGGCGGCGAATTGACCGGTAAATCCTTTATACAAAGAGCCGCCGTCGGCCATCGCCGGGTCCACAAAAAGAAGCGCGGACGGCTCTGTAAACTCTTTCTGCAGCTTCCGGACGAGTTCGATCTGCCGGATGGAGCCAAGATATCCGGAATAGACTGCCTCGAACTGAAATTTCTGCTGCTTCCATACCTCCAGGATTTTCGGGATTTCATCGGTCAGATCATGAAACGTAAAACTGCTGAACGCGGTATGATTCGATAGAACAGCAGTCGGAAGCACCGCCGTTTCCATTCCCATGGCTGAGAGGATCGGCAGGGCTGTCGTAAGGGAACATTTGCCGACGCAGGAAATGTCCTGAATGGTGACGATTCTCTTCATTCTCGTTTGTCCTCCGGCCTTGCTTTTTTGTTACGCTGCCTTACAGTATCCACCATGTCAGGGCAGATGTCAAAGGCTGGCGGCGCCTCTCCAGCGGCGGCGTCCTCGTGTTCACCGCTCTGCCTTTCGAGATGACACGCGCTGCAGAAGGCTGCCCGCTGTGCGCAAAAAAACTGCTGTCCGAAACCGATCGCCCGGACAGCAGTCTGTGATAAAAGTATTCAGCCGGAAATTACGCGTTCTTCTTCGCGTCCACAGCAGCCTTCAGCTTCTGCGTAAGCAGCGGAACGACCTTGTTCAGATCGCCTACGATGCCATAGTCGGCAACATCGAAGATCGGAGCGTTCTCATCCTTGTTGATCGCAATGATGATATCGGAATCTTCCATACCTGCTACGTGCTGGATCGCGCCGGAAATACCGATTGCGAAGTAAACATGCGGACGAACTGTTTTGCCGGTCTGGCCGACCTGCATATCCTTCGGCATCCAGCCTGCGTCAACAACAGCACGGGAGCAGGATACAGTCGCGTTCAGAACCGAAGCGAGATCCTCCAGGAGTTTGAAGTTCTCGGGGCTGCCGACGCCACGGCCACCGGAAACCAGAATCTTGGCCGCCTGAATGTCCGCTACCGTCGAAACTTCCTTAACGATCTTCAGAATCTCGGTGTAGCAGCTGTTCGGTGTCAGATCCGGATGGAAAGCAATCTTCTCTGCCTTATGTGCTCTGTCCGGAGCTTTCTTCTGCATAACGCCGGGGCGGACGGTTGCCATCTGCGGTCTGTAATCCGGGCAGGCAATTGTTGCGATCGTGTTGCCGCCGAAAGCGGGACGGGTCATCAGGAGCTGTTTGTGCTTCTGCTCCGCCTCGTGTCCGGGAACAGCGATCAGCGGGAAATCACCGATTTCAAGCTTTGTGCAGTCTGCGGTCAGACCTGTATGAATCTTCGCGGAAACGCGGGGGCCGAGGTCACGGCCGATCGCTGTTGCGCCGACCAGCAGGATTTCGGGTTTGAACTTCTCTACGATCGCCTGAACAGCATCGGCGTAGGGTTCTGTTCTGTAATCCTTGAGTTCGGGATCATCTACAACGATGACCTTATCCGCGCCATACGCGCCGAGTTCATCTACAAGATCATCACCAAGGCCGGAGCCAAGCAGAATGGCCGTTACTTCCTTATCGTCAAGATCATTTGCAAGATCTCTCGCCTTGCCCAGAAGCTCCAGCGCGATGGGGCTGAGTTTGTTATCCACCTGCTGGGCAAAGATATATACTCCCTTATACTCTTCTAAAGCCATTGCTGTTTCCTCCTTAGATAACATGCTTCTCATCGAGCACATTTACGATATAATCTGCCGCCTCATCCGGTGTCTCCGGAACGACCTTGACGCCTTTGCCCTTGGCAACCTTATCGGAAGCCTTGGCAATCAGCGTAGGAGAACCTGCTTTGCCGAGGTTGGAATCCTCAACATCCTTCAGATCCTTTCTTCCCCAGACCGTAACTTCCTTCTTGAAAGCGTCAAAAATTCCGCCGGGCGTCATATATCTGGGCTTGTTGAGCTCGGACATGCATGTAACAAGGCAGGGCATCTTCGCCTTGACAATATGATATCCATCATCATACTGACGCTTAACCGTGATGGTCTTCTCCGCTTCATCAACAGAAATCTCCTGTGCGTAGGAAATCAGCGGCAGGTGCAGGTGCTCGGAAATCTGCGGGCCAACCTGTGCGGTATCGCCATCGATAGCCTGACGTCCGGTAAAGATCAGATCGTAATCAAGGTTTCTGAGAGCGCCCGCGATCGTCTGGGATGTTGCCCAGGTGTCCGCGCCGCCGAGAACTCTGTCTGTTACGAGGATGCCGTTGTCCGCGCCCATCGCCATTGCCTCGCGAAGAACCGCGTCTGCCTTGGGAAGTCCCATCGTCAAAACAGTAACCTCCGCGCCAAACTGATCCTTCAGCTTCAGAGCTGCTTCCAGCGCTGCCTTGTCATCCGGATTCATGATGGCGAGCATGGCGCCTCTGTCGAGCGTTCCATCGGGTTTAAATTTAACGCCGCCCTTTGTATCAGGGACCTGCTTAATGCATACTACTACTTTCATGTTCTGCTCCTCTCCTTGTCACGGCACATTACTTTAACAGCGCGCCGGAAATAACCATGCGCTGAACTTCCGAAGTTCCTTCGTAGATCTCCGTGATCTTCGCGTCACGCATCATACGCTCGACTTCGTACTCTCTGATGTAGCCATAGCCGCCCATCAGCTGTACGCATTTTGTGGTTACGTCCATTGCCGTCTCTGCCGCGAAAAGTTTTGCCTTTGCAGCTTCAACAGAATATCTGTCCTTTGTCTTCTTGGCTTCCGCAGCCTTGTAAACAAGGAGCTGTGCAGCTTCGATCTCTGTAGCAAGATTTGCGAGCTGGAACTGCGTGTTCTGGAATGCGGAAAGGGATCTGCCGAACTGTTTTCTCTCTTTAACATAAGCGAGCGTTCTGTCAAAAGCACCTTCCGCAAGGCCAAGAGCCTGCGCGGCAATACCGATACGGCCGCCGTCCAGTGTGTGCATGGCGATCGGGAAGCCCTTTCCTCTCGGTCCGAGCTGATTCTCTGCGGGGATCTTGCAGTCCTGGAAAATCAGTTCATAGGTAGAGGAGCCGCGGATACCCATCTTGTTCTCTTTCGTTCCGAAGGAGAAGCCGGGTGTATCCTTGTCAACGATGAAAGCAGTGAACTTCTTCTGCTTTCTGCCCTTCTTGTCTTCTACGATGTCCGTATAAGCAATGATGATATAAACATCCGCTTCCTTACCGTTTGTGATGAAGCACTTGGAGCCGTTCAGTGTCCAGTAGGTTCCGTCTTCGGAAAGGACTGCCTTAGTCTGTACACCCTGCGCGTCCGTGCCGGCGCCGGGCTCTGTCAGACCGAAAGCGCCGAGCTTTCTGCCTGCTGCCAGATCAGGGATGTATTTCTTCTTCTGTTCTTCGGTTCCAAAGGTCATGATCGGGTCCATGCACAGGGATGTGTGCGCAGATACGATAACGGCCGTTGTGCCGCAGACTTTTGCGAGCTCTTCGATGCACATAACATATGTCAGAGGATCGCAGCCCTGGCCGCCGTATTCCTTCGGAATCGGAATGCCGAGGAAGCCGCTCTTCGCCATTTTCTCAACAGTTTCTCTCGGGAATTTCTCGGTCTCATCGACTTCGATCGCAAGAGGCTTTACTTCTGTTTCAGCGAAATCCCTGAACAGGGATCTTGCCATTTCATGTTCCTGGCTTAACTGAAAGTCCATCGTTAAATCTCCTTTGGTTTTATTGCAGATTATCCCGGCGGACCACACTGCGCGGCGGCCTGCGCCGGGGATAATTGTAGAAGCGGATCAGAGCTGGTCTACCGGTGTCTTGGTGTGATCAGCATTGTAAACATAGAAGCCGCGCCCGGTCTTTACGCCGAGGTGCTTCGCTCTTACCATCTTGCGGAGCAGCGGGCTTGCCGCATATTTATTGTCATGCGTATCATTGAACAGAACGTCCATGATCGCCAGAACGACATCCAGTCCGATATAGTCGCCGAGTTCGAGCGGTCCCATCGGATGATTGCAGCCAAGCTTCATGGCTGTATCAATGCCTGCGATATCAGATGTGCCTGTATAGTAAACATTGATGCCTTCGTTGATCATCGGAACGAGGATACGGTTAACAACGAAGCCTGCAGCCTCATTAACCTGAACCGGAACCTTGCCGATCTGCTCGGAGATCTTCTTGACAGCGTCAATCGTCTCTGCAGGTGTGTTCGCGCCGGCAATAACTTCAACGAGCTTCATAACGGGTGCCGGGTTGAAGAAGTGCATGCCTACGATCGGCTTGGAAAGGCCCGCGCCGATTTCCGTGATCGAAAGAGAAGATGTGTTGGAAGCGAAAATGCAGTCCGGATTCTTGACGATTTCATCCTGCAGTTCGCGGAAGGTCTGCTGTTTGAGGTCCATTCTCTCAAGAACCGCTTCAACAACCAGATCCGGATCGACTGCCTGTGTGTTCAGGCCGGTCTGAACCTTTGCCAGAATCGCGTCAGCCTTCGCCTGCTCCATCTTTCCCTTCGCAACTGCTCTGTCCAGCTGCTTCTTGATCTTGCCCTTGCCGCCATCCGCGAATTCCTGCTTGATGTCGCAAAGATATACCTTCTCAACCGCATCGTTCTGGGCAAATGCCTGCGCGATACCGGAGCCCATTGTGCCGGCGCCAATAACTGCTACTTTCATTGCTGTTACCTCCATATGAAATATGTTCAAAGCTCACTTATAAGAATTACTTATTCTGGAATGCTACGTGCTTAACCTTCTTCGGATCATCCTTCTTGCGGAGGAAGTTCGCCATGCCTTCCTTCTGGTCCTCGCTCTCGAAGCAGTCGCCGAAATACTTCTCTTCCAGCGCGACACCTTCGCTGATGGAAACCTGGCAGCCTTCATTGATTGCCTTCTTGCAATTACGAACCGCGATCGGAGCGTTGCCTGCAATCGTAGCAGCAAGCTTCTTCGCCGCGGGAAGCAGTTCCTCCTGTGTGTAGACCGCGTTTACAAGGCCGATTCTGTAAGCTTCATCCGCCTTGATGTTGCGTGCCGTATATACGAGCTGTTTTGCCATGCCCATGCCGACAAGGCGTGCCAGTCTCTGCGTGCCGCCGAAGCCGGGTGTGATTCCAAGTCCGACTTCCGGCTGTCCGAAGACCGCGTTGTCCGAGCAGAGGCGGATATCGCAGGCCATCGAAATCTCATTGCCGCCGCCAAGTGCGAAGCCGTTGATTGCCGCGATAACAGGAATCGGGAAGGATTCGATCTCAAGAAACAGATCATTTCCCTTCTTGCCAAAAGCAGTGCCTTCCGCCTTTGTCAGTGTAGACATCTCTCCGATGTCCGCGCCCGCAACGAACGACTTATCGCCTGCGCCCGTTAAAACAAGACAGCGGACCGTCTCCAGGTCCACGCCGTCAAAGACCTTCTTCAGGTCATCCAGCACTTCCGAGTTCAGCGCATTTAACGACTTCGGGCGATTGATCGTGATCACGCCAACCGCGCCTTCTACTTCATAATCAACATAACCCATGCTCATACCTCCAACACAAGACATCTTAGTCTTCGTATCTCTCAACGACTGTCGCGCAGCCCATGCCGCCGCCGATGCACAGTGTCGCAAGACCCCTCTTGGAATTTCTCTTCTGCATCTCATACAGCAGTGTTGTCAGAATTCTCGCGCCGGACGCTCCGACCGGATGTCCGATTGCAATCGCGCCGCCGTTGACATTCAGCTTGTCCATATCGAAGTGAAGCTCTTTGCCTACCGCAACGGACTGCGCCGCAAATGCCTCGTTTGCCTCATACAGATCGAAGTCGTCAATCGTGAGGCCGGTCTTCGCAAGAACCTTCTTCGTTGCCGCTACCGGGCCGACACCCATGATCGAAGGATCAACGCCGCCAAGCGCTCCTGCAACCCAGACTGCCATCGGCTTTACGCCAAGCTCTTTGGCCTTCTTCTCGGACATAACAACGATCGCAGATGCGCCATCGTTGATGCCGGATGCGTTGCCTGCGGTCGTTACGCCGCCTTCGTTAATCGGGCGGAGCTTTGCGATATCCGCTGCTGTCTGCGGTCCGCGGGGGCCTTCGTCGGTATCGAAGATCACGGTCTGCTTCTTCTGCTTGACCTCTACAGGAACGATCTCGTCCTTGAACTTGCCCTCTTCCATTGCCTTGGCCGTCTTGGTCTGCGACCATGCGGCGAACTCATCGAGTTCTTCCCTGGTGAGTCCCCACTTCTCTGCTACATTATCTGCGGTCTTGATCATGTGATAATTGTTGAAAGCATCCCAAAGAGCATCATTAACCATCGTATCAACCATGGTTGCATTGTTCATACGGTAGCCGAAACGGGCCTTGGTCAGCGCGTAAGGAGCCATGGACATGTTCTCCATGCCTCCGGCAACAACAACATCAGCTTCACCCGCCCTGATGATGTCCGCTGCAAGATTAACAGCATACAGGCCGGAGCCGCATACGACATTCAGTGTAACAGCCGGGCACTCAACCGGAAGTCCCGCATTGATGGATGCCTGTCTTGCGACGTTCTGTCCCTGCGCCGCCTGAATGACGCAGCCCATGAAAACCTGATCGACATCTTCAGGTTTGATGCCGGCACGGCTGATGGCTTCCTTGATAACAATCGAGCCGAGCTTCGCTGCGGGTGTTGTGGAAAGAGCTCCTCCCATCTTTCCTACTGCCGTACGGCAAGCACTTGCAATAACAATTCTGTCTGCCATGATCATCCTCCATTATTCTGTGCGTGTTCAGATTGATGTGAAAGATTGTTAATTTTTTATCACATCAAGAGTCATTATAACATAAGAGACATGCCTTTTCAATGTAATTCACTGAAAAAACATGTCTCTTTTTCACTTTTTGGTGCAGATTGAATATACCTGCGCCGGCATTTGTACTCTATCCGATTTCAGGCTCGATCAGGCCATATGTGCCGCCTTTTCTCTTATAGACAACATTGATCTGTTCGGTTTCCGCATTGCAGAAAACATAAAAGCTGTGTCCCAGAAGCTCCATCTGCACGCAGGCATCTTCCGGATACATCGGCTTCATATCAAACTGCTTGTGCCGTTCGATATGAATCGTCTCCTCTTCCATGTAATCATGGTCGATGAATTCCTTCCGGAATCCGCCGTCCTGATGCTTGTCGATAATCTTGGTCTTATATTTCTTGATCTGTCTCTCAATGACCTCCACCGCAAGATCAAGTGAAACATACATATCATTACTGGACTGCTCCGAACGTATGATACCTCCCTTCACCGGTATCGTGATTTCAATCTTGTGACGGTCCTTCTTCACTTCCAAAGTCACATGCGCCTCGGTTTCCGGCGCGAAGAAGCGGTCAAGCTTGCCAATCTTCTCCTTGATTGCAGAATCCAGAGCGGGTGTAACTTCCATATTCTTGCCGACAATCACAAATTTCATATGCTGCTCCTATTCTATGCTGCGGGTTGATCCTGCTGCCAGGCCGGCGAGCGACTTCTGCGGGCGTTCCGCGGCATGCAAGTTATTGACCTTTGACAGGTCAACCTAAGTATAGCATACCCCGCGGGATTCCGTCCGCTCAAAGATACCGCGTCATTTTTGTGCAAAAGAGAGTCGCGTTGCCGGCCAATACAATATGGGCGCTGTCTCCTGTTTTGCATAGATTTTCCAAGACAAAACAAAAATTCTCCCCCGTATTGCCTGAAATTCACCGATTTCCATGCAATACGGGGGAGACCATGAAATTTGTCTTGAATTTTCTATGCAGCAGAGCGGATTCGCACTCTGTTGCATGAGTGCCGGCTGCGCAGCGTCTGCGGATATCAGAAGATTCTGCGGATCGCCGCAATCTGGCGGTAGGTTGCGCTGCCGGTTGTAATCCCCGTTCTCGGGTTGGACGCATGCACAATCTGACCGTTTCCGATATAGATACCTACATGGCCGTAATAGCAGATCAGATCGCCGGGCTGTGCTTCCGCAAGGCTCGAAACCGCGGTGCCACAGGATCTCTGTGCGCCGTCATAATGCGGCAGGCTTACGCCGAAGTGCGAGTAAACCGACATTGTAAATCCGGAGCAGTCTGTTCCGTTTGTAAGACTCGACCCGCCCCACACATACGGATTGCCGATAAACTGCATCGCGTAGTTGACAACTGCCTGTCCCTGCGAAGATCCGGAAGTGCTGCCGGAGGATTTCGAGGAAGCTGTGCTGCCCGAGGATTTCGTACTTCCGGACGCGGAAGACTTTTGGGAAGTGCTCTTCTGCTTCGCTTCCTGCTCGGCTTTCTCTTTGGCTTCCTTCTCTTCCTGCTCTTTGCGTTCCGTTTCTATGGATACAGCTTCGGGATATATCTGCTCCACATCCGCGAAGTCAGCGGAGATATATCCTTCACCGTCCGCTGTATTGACCTTATACCAGCCGTTTTCTTCCTTGATGATATCCAGCTGTTCTCCCTTACCAATCAGGGAAATAACATCCGACTCCGGATCGGCTGCGGCACGTACTCGAAGCGTTGTCGTTGTAACAGTCGCCTGCTTCTTGCTGACATTGTCAGCGATTTCCTGTGCCTTGCTGCCTTCGGCTACATAATCTTTCTTGACGTATCCGGTAACATCGCCGGACTTGATCTTGATCCAGCCGTTTGCATCGGCTTCCGCAAGAATCTCGCCGACGGAATTCGAGTAAAGTTTCCCCAGAATTTCACTGTCCTGACTGGCTTCCTTACGAATATAGACAAAATCGGAAGCAGTGGACGCTACCAGCGTGGAGCCTTCGGAAGCGTTTTGCTGCGAACTTGCTGTATCTGCGGAATTATTCGCAGAAGATGCCGTATTGCTTTGTGAAGCCGCCTCAGTGCTGTCTGAGGAAGCGTCGTCTGATGCCTGCGCTGCATTCGCGCTGTCATCCGTCTTTGCAGAATTGCCGGATGTGGTATTGCCAGAAGAAGCAGTATCAGAAGCTGTATCTTCCTCTTTCATCGAAGGAGCTGCGGCCGCGGCTGCGATTGCCTCGCTCTCCGTTACCTCCCCCTTTATTCCGCTTTCTGTGGAAGTCTCCGCCTGCCGGACAGCCTGATGTTCCTTTTCCTGCACGGGCGTCAAGGTAGTTTCCATGATCCCATCTGCTGCAGTGTCAGAAGCAGTGCTGTTGTCCGCTGCAGTGTTCGAATCGGATGCAGCATCTGTATTCTCTCCGGAAGCCGTATTTGTATCTTCCTGCGTCTCAGAAGACGCGGTATCAGTTTTCTCAATGGCCGTTTCCGTTCTGGAAGCCGTCATCTTGACAGCTGTCAGCATAGAAGCGCCGACCGGTTTCAAAACGTCCTGCGCTGTTATGCCTGATGCCTCTGCCGAAGTCTTGCCGGACGCCTTGACGCGCTCCAGAGCATCAACTTTCGTTCTGACATCGCTGAGCGAAACCTTCTTCGCCGAAAGAGCGTAGCTTACGCCCGCGCTCGGAAGAGAAACACGGCTCGTCCATACAGACGCCTTCACGCTTGCCGGCATTCCCATCATGGACAGTGCAGTCATCCCGGCTGCCAGATAAACCATTGCCTTTTTGCTGTTCAATATAACCCTCCGAATGTTCTTGTAACACGCCGCGTCGCAGCGGCGTACTCTTTACGATTTGTTACAAAAATATTACAGAGACCATCATAGCAGTTGCGGCGTTTCATGTCAACGAAAGGTATTGTGAAAATCGCTTAACCCATTCCCGGCCTTCAATATGATGTCGCCGCGCAGACACAATAGATATTGATTTTGTTTTGCATCCTGCTGTTAAAGAAAATCCGGTCTCCGGCGTGCGAATAAATCGGATGCGGATGCGCATCCTGTCCAAGCCAGTCGGAGTCATGGCGGCACAGGGGAATCCAGTTCAGTCTGCCGTCCGGCCAGTCGGGAACAACCTTGCAGATATAAGCGCCGTCCTTGCGGTGCGGGTCGGGTCCGTTGTCAGTGGAGTTTTCGCGTTCGATGACCTTCTCGCCCGGCATGCGGTAATACCCGTCGCAGGTAAGATTTCCCTCGTGATCCATCAGGAAATGCCCGTAAGCCGTATATTCGTCCGGCAGTGCGATTTCCTCATAGGATACAACGCCGAAGCCGTCCGGCAAATCTTCCTGCCGGAACTTTGCGCTCTCTTCAAGCGCGGACAGGTCGATTGTGCAGCGGCCTGCCATGGCTGGCCCGTTCTCATATCCGCCGTGATAAATGATGTGCTCGCCGTCGTCCTGCCACATCTCATGGCACACCCAGTCGTTTCGGCTGCGGACAAAACCGCGCGGGTTTCCCTTGGTATCGTTCCCCTCGCTGCGCACATGGAAGTACCGGTCCGTGTGGTGGTCGTACAGATTGATTCTGCGGATGCCGCAGTCAAACGATGACCATTCGTGATTGTACATGATGATCTCGGGGTCCGTGGGGTGAAACTGCACATGCGTGATCCAGCAACGCGGAATTTCCTTTTCATATAAGAGGCGGCCGTCTTTCGTATCATAAACGAACAGGTAGCTGCTGAGATTTTCGCTCTGCACACGCCCGTCAATATCGTAAACCGGACGTTTGTCGAGCCCGGAGCCTTCTGTATCCGGATCAAAATCCAGAATTCTGCCATCGGTCATCGGAACACAGAGGCGCGTGCCGTCGCTGCTGACATGCGTAAAAGCCGTCATGCGGCCTTCCGGCACCTGATTCAGCACGCGCAGATTCCCGTCTTTATCACAGACGCAGATATCACGGTCCTGAATGAAATATACGTTTTCCCGCAGATAGTCCAGGCAGACGCTTGCCTTGCCTAGTCCCTCATCCTGCATTCCGTCAAAATAAACATAGCTCTTAAGATACCCCTTTGTATTGCGGGAGAGCATTCTCTCCGCGCCTGTCAGGAGATTTCTCACCCAGATATTCGGATGACCATCCCGGTCAGAGATCATGTAAAGTCGCTCGTCGTCCGCTGACAGCGAGGAGCAGGTGAAATACAGCAGCTGCGAATTGCACGCGCTGTCGCAGGCTCCGCTGACCAGAATTCTTCCATGTAACTTGTTCTTCATGTAAAGTCCCTCCAATGCTGCTTCCCGTCATCTGACGGGCACATGCTATATCATACAGCATCCGCAGACGAATCGCACCGTCCGGCATCAGTTTATGATAAACTGGTTGCATGAAAATGATGCCTTTATTAAAGGGCAGCTACGGTTTCCGCCCTTTCCCTGATTCAGGTCAAAACAATCCGCTCCCCGCGGTTTCCGCGGACAACCGCCGCGCGTTTCTTCTACGCGGCCGCGGCACTGCGTTTCTCCGGCGTGAGGGCAGCTCCGCGTTTCTTCTATGCGGCAGCGGCCACGCGTTTGCCACGACCGGAGATTTTCAAAACGACGCAAGGAATCACTGCGCCGCGACGACGGTGCTGAACCTTCTGCTGCTCTCGGGGGCCGCGGGAGTGCCGCAGCCCGGCACTGCCGCGGCGCGGGCTTTGTTCCTGCGCGTTCACAGATATATCGGGAACGGGCCGGTCTTCCGGCTGGCGCCAAAAGCCACGCGCCTGTTCCGCGCGGAACAGATACCGCTGACTGCAGAAGCAGTCAGCCTGCGACAGATCCGAAGTTCTTCGGGGAGCGCCGGAATCGCGGCGTTCATCGCAGGAGAACTTCGCCGGGGCAATTACTGCGCGGTCATGGTCGAAGCCGCGGTCTTTGCCTGGCACTGGGTGCTTGTAACCGGATACAAGGCCGCAGAAAACGGCGGTACCGTTCTTCTTGTCGAAGACAACTGGCACCGCCGCGGCATGCAGGAATATGTTCCGGACAACGGGAGCATTGTCCGGGGAATTTGTGTTTTTCATCCTCTGATGCCGGATAAATAACGCTTCATCATATCGAGCTCGGAGAGGTAAATGCAGTTCGGGATTGTCCCTTCCTTTACGGCTGTATAGAGCGCGTCAAACGGCATCCACCGGACGCTCTCGACTTCACTCTTCTGGAGCGTGAGCTTTTCTGTGTTCACCGGTTTCGTATACAGAAAGACCTCGGCGACCTCGCTGTCCCGGAACGGCTTTCCGTAATAAACCGCTTCAAAAGAGCCGGAATGTTGACCGATATGGACAAAGTCGTCTGCTTCTGCTCTGATTCCAAGCTCTTCCCCGATTTCACGGATGGCCGACTCCATGACACCGGCGCCCGCCTGCATATGTCCCGCCGAAGAGATGTCATACGCTCCGGGGTTTGAGTCCTTGTTGCTGCTCCTTTTCTGCAGAAGTACTTCATACGGCACTTCTTTGCCCGCGGGGTCCGGCCGCACGATCCACATATGCACCGTATGGTGGCGCGTGCCTTCCCTGTGCGCAACGCCCCGTTCCGTCACGCGGCCGGTCGGCTTTCCGTTCTCGTCCGCGATATCGAACAGTTCCATATCCTTCCCGTTCAGAACAGCCTGCACAAGCCTGTCCGTACCGTCATATACAAGCTTAAGCGAAAAGAACGGCGCGTCCTCATCCATCAGCCGGAAGAAAATCTTATCGCCTTCCCAGATATTGAGCTTCCATACTTTCTCTTTATCGACCCATTCGAGCTTCCCCTCATCACAGGGCGCGGCTTCTCCGGTCCAGCCGGAGGCCGTGTACAGAAACATATACTCGTAGTCGCCTTTACCAGAAAGGAATGTAACAACGCCCCGCATCCTGTAATCCGTGAGCGTGTATCCGGTTTCCTCCCGCACTTCCCGCAGGAGACAGTCCTCCGGACTTTCATTCTCCTCGCAGTGTCCGCCGACACCGATCCATTTATCTTTATTGACATCGTGTTTCTTGGAGACGCGGTGCAGCATCAGGTACCTGCCGTCCCGCTCCAGATAGCACAAAGTTGTCAGCTCCGCAGGCATGCAGGCCTCCTCCAACTGATTTTGTTTTGCGCACTCGTCAGCGCTTTTTGCCAAGTTTTGACCGGATTGCTCCAAGAACATCGGTCTTCTCGCACTTCCCGGACGGGATGGTCCGGATCGCGGGATAATGTTTTGCAAAACAAACCGCGGCCAGCACGCACTGCAGCATCCCTGCCTCCCTGCCGCCGAAGAGAAATGCCGGCAGAATAAAAAACAGCGGGATCGCGATGCCACCGAGGCACAGGTATTTTGTCGCGAAAACTACGAGCATCCCGAAAATATTCGCGGCAGCGCCGGCAAGCGGCATGTACAAAAAGATCGCAAGGCAGCTGGTTGCGACGCCCTTTCCGCCTTTGCAGTCCGGCATCAGAAGCGGCCGGTCATGCCCGAGCGTAACGCCGACGCCTGCATATAAAACCGCGAGCTGCCCCATGCTCTTTCCGAAAAGGAGGGCACAGACGATCGCGGCGAGCAGTGTTTTGCCGAGGTCGCCGGCAAGTACCAGAATCCCCGGTTTAAAACCGAGGTTCGCCATCACGTTTGCCATGCCGGGATTGCCTGTCGTCCCGAGACAGCGGCACGGCTTTCCGGTCAGCTTTCTCGTCACGAATTCCGCGGTCATGAAATTGCCGGAAAGGTAACCGATGAGCAGGCAGAGAATTCGCGGGATGATCAGTTCTTTCATCACTTTTCTGCCGCAGTCAGCACTTCACGGCAAAGATCGGGCTTGTTCGTAATAATCGCTTCCGTGCCCATCTTCGCGCATAACTTCATATACTCTTCGTCATTGACCGTCCAGACATGTGTCTCCAGCCCGAACGCGTGTGCCTTCTGGGTGTAGGCCGGATCCTGCAGATGGTAAAGCGCGGGGTGCAGGTAATTAACAAGCGCAGTGTTTTTCGCGTAAGGAAAAACATCAATCCAGTCGTCACTGTACAACAGCCCGGTCCGGATCGAGGGATCCAGTTTTCTCATATGAACCAGTGTATAGTGATTGAACGAGGAATAGACGACGGCTTCTTCCATCCCCAGATCTTTCGTCAGCTGCAGTGCCTTCTCCTCGATGCCTTTGTACCAGAAGATCCCGGTTTTGAGCTCGACATTGATCGTGAGTCCGGTCGGCTTCAGCAGGCGGTACACTTCTTCGAGTGTCGGAATCCGCGCGTTATCAAATTCCGGGTGAGTTCGGTTGAACTGCATCTGCTTGAGTTCGGCGAGCGTGTAGTCTTTCACATAGCCCGGCTGCCCGGTTACGCGTTTGATTTCCTCGTCGTGCGTGACAACCATCTCGCCGTCCCGCGTCAGCTGAATGTCCAGCTCAACGCCGTCCGCGTGCATTTGCGCCGCCATCTCAAATGCTTCCAGTGTGTTCTCGGGCGCGTAAGCGGATGCTCCGCGGTGTGCCCATACCTTTGTATTCATGATTTAACAGCCTCCTTTGCCGATATGCGAAACAGAACCAGTCCGGTCAGGAAAAACAGTGCAAGCCCGACGACGCCGAAATTCTGTCTGCCGGTGGCCTGCGTGACAATGCCCATCATGGTCGTTCCGATGATAGACGCTCCCTTGCCGCAGATATCAAAGAAGCCGAAGTATTCACCGGAGCGTTCGGGTGGTGTGATTCTCGCGAAATAGGAACGGGACAGCGCCTGAATGCCGCCCTGAAACATCCCGACGAAAACTGCGAGCACCCAGAACTGCCATGTGTGCGCGAGGAAAAACGCGAAAACCGCGATGCAGAAGTACGCGGAGATGCAGATCGTGATCAGTGTCGATGATTTGTATCTGCGCGAGAGTCTGCCGATGAGAAGCGCGCTCGGAAAAGCGACGAACTGCGTGACAAGGAGCGCGAGGAGCATAGCCGAGGAATCCAGCCCCAGAGAGGAGCCGTAGGCCGTTGACATGTCAATGATCGTGTAAACGCCGTCGATATAGAAGAAAAAGGCAAGCAGAAACGTCCAGACCTTTTTGTCTCCTGCGATTCCCTTCAGCGAGCGCAGGAGCTGGCTCCCGATATTGACGCTCTGTTCTTTCTCGTCCTGCAAATAATTCTTCTGTTCGTATACCTTTAATATAGGCGCGGATACGAGCAGCCACCAGACCGCGGTGATGAACAGGGAGATGCTCATCGCGTTCATCGGGGAAAGGCCGATTTTACCGCTCATCAGAACGAGCACAAGGCACGCGATGAACGGAATGCAGCTGCCGATGTAGCCGAATGCGTAGCCGGCACTCGAGACATCGTCCATGCGTTCGTCGGTCGTGACATCAGCCAGCGTCGAGTCATAGATGACGAGGCTCAGCGAATAAATTGTCTTCGCGACGCAGAAAATAACGAGAAAAAGCTGCCACTGCCGCACAAAGCCGAGCGCCATGCAGAACGCGGCGCCAAGCACAATCGAGGCCGCAAAATACATCTTTTTCCTGCGTCCCCGGTCTCCGGCCGCACCGATCAGGGGACCGAGGATTGCGGTCAGGAGCGTCGCGATCGAAAGTGCATATCCCCAGTAGGCCAGGTAGTCTGTCGGCGAAACACCCGCCGCGTCGCCAAGCGCATGGAAGTAAATCGGAATGATCGTGGAGACCATCATCGTGAACGCGGAGTTCGCGACATCGTAGAGGATCCATTTCTTCTCCAGGGAAGTCAGTGACTGTTTCATATGAAATTACCCCTCATCGTGCGGCGCCGCGCTGCTCATCTGCAGATCCTGCCGGGCACTTCGTGCGGCACCGCGCCGTCCGCCGGCAGGTGCCGGCTGCATTTTGCAGGTAATGCCAGCTCTGCCGCGGAGCATGGCTGAGCTGGCTGCAATTAACATAACTCGCAGGCCGCAAGCGCTGCTACCGCGCCGTCCGCGCCGGCTGTCGCGAGCTGTCTTACCTTCTTGGTACGGCAGTCGCCGGCCGCGAAAATGCCTTCCGCGCTTGTCTTTGTATCTTCCCCTGCCACGATATAGCCGGCAGAGTCCAGTTCCACGATATCCGCGAACGCCTGATTGGCGGGAATCTGGCCGATTGCAACAAAAAGTCCGGATACCGGTATTGTTCTCTTCTCCCCGGTCAGCTTGTCCGTTGTCTCTATCGAAGCAAGCTTCCCGTCTTCACCTTCCGAAAGTGCCGTAATTGTGCTGTTCAGCACGAGTTCGATGTTTTCCTTGCCTTCGATCTTCCGGATCTCGGCTTCAGCCGCGCGGAACTGATCTCTTCTGTGAATCAGGTAAACCTTATTGCAGAAACGGGAAAGGAATTCCGCGTCCTCGAGCGCCGTATTGCCGCCGCCGTTTACCGCGACATCCTTCTTTCTGTAGAAGGCGCCGTCGCATGTCGCGCAATATGAAACACCCTTGCCTACCAGTTCCTTTTCGTTCGGAAGACCGAGCACTCTTCTCGCAACACCGGTCGCAATGATCACCGCGCGGCAGCGGTATGTTTTTCCGGCTGTCCGGACCAGCTTTTCCTCCCCGTCCGCGGTAATTCCGAGTACCTCTTCGAATTCGACCTTTGCTCCGAGTTCCTGTACCTGCTCGTAAAGCCCGGTCGCGAAGTCAAAGCCGGAAATATGCTTGATGCCAGGATAATTCTCGACATCAAGCGTATTGATAATCTGGCCGCCGTAAGCGTTTCCTTCGAGTACCAGCGCTGTTTTGCCGGCTCTCTGCACATAAATTGCGGCGGAGAGCCCTGCGGTTCCGGCGCCTGCGATAACAACATCATAATCTCTCATGACAGATCTCCCTTCAAAATTGAATTTATTTCTGATATAGATTCCTGCATCTCACTTTTTGATAATTAAATTGTATGCAATTTATTTGGATCTGTCAAATGGAGATTGCGGCACTTTCAGAGGCGGTGGGGAAAGTGCGCGGATGCGTTTGCCGGGCGGCGCACCGCGGATGCGGTTTTCAGGCGGCGCGCCCTCGCTTTTCTTGCGAATCTGAAAATTTCTTTGTTTTGCAAGAAAGCTTTCTTTGCGACTCTGATTATCTGCGTTTTTGCAAGAAAATTTTCCTAATCCCCCGCGTTCGCTTCTTGCAAATTCCCGATTTCATTGATTTTGCAAGAAAGGCTTCTTGCAAGCACCGCAGTCTGGCAAATTCAGCCGCAGTCTGCCAAATTCAGCCGCAGTCTGGCAAATTCAGCCGCAGTCTGCCAAATTCAGCCGCACCCGGCGGGAATCTGCTGTACACGTCACCCAAGCGCCATTCTGTCACTAACTTCGGCGCCCGCCTCCTCAAACCTCGCGAGAAGATCCGCAACATGTAGTTTCTTCTTCTCCTCGCCGCTGACATCATAGATAATATGCCCGTTGCTCATCATAATCAGGCGATTGCCGTGCGCAATCGCGTCCCGCATGTTATGAGTGACCATTAGCGTTGTCAGATGGTTGTCATTGACAATGCGGTCGGTGGCTGCAAGAACCTTGGCTGCGGTCTTCGGATCGAGCGCCGCGGTGTGCTCGTCCAGAAGGAGCACCTTCGGCTTCTTCATGGTTGCCATTAAAAGCGTCAGCGCCTGACGCTGGCCGCCCGAAAGAAGCCCGACCTTTGCTGTCAGACGGTCTTCGAGTCCCAGATCCAAGCTTTTCAAGAGCTCCATGTACTGCTGCCGCTCCTTGTTGGACACACCCCAGCGGAGCGTCCTCCTCTGTCCGCGTCTGGCAGCCAGAGCCATGTTCTCGTCGATCTGCATGTCGCCGGCCGTCCCGGTCATCGGGTCCTGAAAAACGCGACCCAGGAACGGTGCTCTTTTATACTCCGAAAGCCCTGAAACATCGGTTCCGTCTATGATGATCTGCCCGCTGTCGACCGGCCATACGCCCGCGATCGCGTTCATAATCGTCGATTTTCCGGCGCCGTTGCCGCCGATGACGGTCACGAAATCGCCGTCCTGCAGGGTCAGACTGACATTTTCCAGTGCTTTCTTTTCGTTGATGGTTCCGGGGTTGAATGTCTTGGAGATATTTCTGACTTCTAACATCACTTCTCCTCCTTCTTCGAAGCAAGTTTCGCGTTGCGTCTTGCCAGTCCGCGGAAAGAGCTGGTCCTGATCTGTTTGAGGTACGGTACCGCGAGGAAAATCGCGACCACGATCGCCGTAAGCAGTTTCATGTCATCGGCCGGGAACTTCAGCCAGAGGACAAAGACATAGACGAAATAATACACGATCGCGCCGATGACCGTAAACGCGAGGCGCAAAACAAACCCGAGCCGCTTCCCCAGAATCGCCTCGGCGAGCACTTCGCCGATGATGACCGCGGCAAGACCGATGACGATCGAGCCCTGCCCCATCTTGACGTCCGCAAAGCCCTGATACTCTGTCAGGATACCGCCCGAAAGTGCGATCAGACCGTTGCTGACCGAAAGCGCAATGACTTTCATCAGATTCGTGTTGATGCCCTGCGCGCGGGACATGTTCTGATTGATGCCGGTCGCGCGGATCGCGCTGCCGATCTCCGTGCCGAGGAACCAGTAAATAACGCCGACGATGACAACGTCAACAATCAGTGTCAGTGCAATTGTCTGGCCAAGATAGCGGATATTTGAAGTGAAATGAACCGTCACCTGCCCTGCGGGGACTGCCTGGTTGGCTTTTCCCATGATGTTCAGGTTGATCGAGTACAGAGAAATCTGCGTCAGAATTCCGGCAAGGATATCCGGAATACCGAGGACCGTGTGCAGAATTCCCGTGACAAGTCCCGCGAGAAGTCCGCATAAAAACGAGATAAGCAGCACGGCTTCGGGACTCCAGCCTGCAAGAATCAGCATGACCGCGGTAGCGCCGCCGAGAGCGAAAGATCCGTCGCAGGTCATATCCGCGAAATTCAGAATACGGAATGTCAGATAAACGCCAAGTGCCATGATGCCCCAGATCAGGCCTTGCGCGAGACCGCCGGGCGCGGCGTTCCAGAGCGCCTGCGGGTTCAGGGATGCAAAATACGCTGCCATGAAATTCTCCTTACTGTTCGTAATACCACTTCGCTGCTGATAAGAAAAACAGCGCAGGCACCAGACCTGCGCTGCCGTTACCATTATATGCTACTTCCTGCTGTTCGAACCATAAAAACTTTGCGGCTTTCTGACCGGAATCCTGTCCCGGAATGTGTTCCGCCTGAATTACTTTTCAATTGCGACATAGTCGGAAGGAATCGTGAATCCGATCGCGTCCGCATATTCCTTGTTGTACTTCTTGGTTGTGGTCTTCGCGTATCCGATAGGCATTGTCGAAACATCCGCGCCGTTTGCGAGAATATCGATTGCCTGCTCGCCTGCCGCCTTTCCGATATCGTAGTAGTCAATCGAAAGTGTGGCAAGGCCGCCGTTGGAGCACATGTTCTCCTCGCCGCAGATGATCGGCAGCTTCGCGGGTTCCGTGATGTTTTTAATGATCGTCATGTTCGATGCCGCCGTGTTGTCGGTCGGAATGTACATGACATCACACTCGGAAACCGCGGACTGTACAACGGACTGCAGATCGTTGGAATCCGCAAACGTGTATTCCTGATAAGCGATCTTGTCGGCGTCCAGATACCCTTCGATTTTTTCCGCCTGGAACTTGGAGTTGGCTTCCGCGGAGCAGTACAGAATCGCGACCTTCTTTGCGTCCGGAACCAGTTCCTTGATCATCGCTTCCTGCTGGTCAAGCGGCGCGAGGTCGGATGTGCCGGAAACGTTCATGCCGGTTGTGCCGGAGAAATCTTTCAGATTCAGCGCTGTGCCGTAATCTGTAATGGATGTTCCGAGAATCGGGATATCGGTTGTCGCGGCAACCGCTGCCTGCAGTGCCGGCGTCGCGTTCGCGAGGATCAGATCGTACTGGTTCGAAACAAAGCCGTTGACAATCGTCGCGCATGTTGCGGAATCGCCCTGCGCATTCTGGTAGTCAATCGTCACATTGTCGCCGAACTTATCCTTGAGAGCATCCTCAAAGCCCTTTGTCGCCGCGTCAAGCGCATCGTGCTGGACGAGCTGGCAGATGCCGACCTTGTATGTTTTGCCGGAATTATCTGCTGCCTGTGTCGCTGCGGACGAAGGTGCCTCTGTCGCAGCCGCAGCTGCCTCCGCTTTCGTCGCTGCTGTATCCGCCGGCTTGCCGGAACTGCCGCATGCTGTCATGGCAAGCATTGCGCCGGCCAGTGCGAGTGCCATCATTTTCTTTTTCATAAACTGCTTCCTCCCTGCATCGGAAAACAGAAAAATCCGCCCCAAAACCGTCAAATCCGGGAATCTGTTGTTTGACTTCTCTGTCTTCTGTTTATACATTGTTCTATGACCGCCGGAATCCGGCCGTCGGAAGAACTGATTTATTACATTAAAGCGCAAACGCGTTGGCGTGTCAAATCTTTTCTATTCAAAATGTACACAATATGAACCGCTACAGGAGGCTCCGCTCATGAGCGTAACCGAAATCTTCGGTAAAACAGTCATAAAAGCAAACAAAAACCACCCCGCACTCTCCCGCGGCATTCTGCGGGCAGGCTGGGAGGCGGAGGATCTCGTATTCCGCTTTCATCCGCACAAAGAGTCTTTCCCCGCGGATCAGTATCTCGCGCGGCTGATGATGGATACGATGCTGGCGCCGCTTCGAACTCCCGACCAGTCCGTGATCTGCAGTATCTTCACGCCGTGCGAGCTTGTGCAGGAAGCACAGCTCCACCCTTACAACGTGGAAGCCTTTTCCAGCTACATCTCAGCCTCGTACGCCGAGAGCGCCTGCGTGCAGAAGGCCGAGGAAACCGGCATTTCCGATACGCTCTGCAGCTACCATAAAACATTTCTGGGCGCCGCGGAAAACGGTCTGATGCCAAGGCCCCGCTGCATTGTATATACCAATGTAACGTGCGACGCGAATCTTCTGACCTTCTCCCGGCTCGCGCGCCTTTTTGATGTGCCGGAATTCTTCGTGCAGGTGCCTTCCGACCCTTCGGAAGACGCTGTCGCCTATGTGCGGGACGAACTACTCTCATTGAAAAACTTTCTGCAGGACGTAACCGGCCGCAGCATTGATGACAACGCGTTAAAAGCCCGCGTCGAACGCTCGAAGAGAACGCTCTCTTCTTTTGAAGCCTACCAGAGTGCGCGGGCGGACCGCTATGTTCCGTCCGATCTTGTCACGCCACTTTACAGCGCGATGACTGCGAACATTCTGCTTGGCACGAAGGAAGAAGAGACCTATGTAAACCGCTGCCTTCTGGATCTGCAGAAGGCAGGCTCGAAGAAGGGAAAACATATCTACTGGATGCACACGCTCCCGTTCTGGTCATCCGCGGTCAAGAAATATTTCCTGTTCAATGAGAACGCGCAGATTGTCGGCGACGAGCTGTCACAGGTCTGCTCGTCGGATTTTGACGCTGAAGATCCCTACCGGGGTATGGCGCAGCGCCTTGTTTATAACGCGCTGAACGGTCCCGCGGACCGCAGAATTGAAGCCGGCATTCAACACGCGAAGCAGTGCGGTGCCGACGGCGTAATCTGGTTCAACCACTGGGGATGCAAGCACACGCTCGGCATGGCACAGCTCGCAAAGGCCGGCTTTGAAGACGCGGGACTTCCGACGCTCCTTTTAGACGGCGACGGGTGCGACCGCGCGCACGGCGGCGAAGGCCAGACGCTGACGCGGATCGGCGCGTTCCTTGAAAATCTGGTCTGACACGGCCGGAGCGTCCCTTGCAAATCTGGTCTGACGTGGCCGGAGTGCCCCTTGCAAATCTGGTCTGACGCGGACGGCGGTCCCTTGAAAATCCGTTCCGGCCGGATCGGCGCATTCCTTGAGAACCCGGTTCGATCCGGATCGAACTCCGAAAGGATATTTTATGGCACATACTATTCATTACATCTGCAAATACACACCGCTCGAACTTTTCGCCGCAATGGGCGCCGAATGCGTCTATGCCAATCACATGCCGGACGGCTTCGGCATTTCCGAAGCCGTGATCGGCTCCAACATCTGCGGCTTCGGAAAATCTCTGATTGATCTCGTCAGCTCCGGCGGCGTGCATGAACTGATTATGACAAGCTGCTGCGACACGATCCGCAGCGTATACGACAACCTGCAAAAGAGCGGGAAGCCGGACTTCCTGTTCTATCTCGATATCCCGCATGCGGAGTCCGGTTGCACGAAAACGCAGCTTTCTTACCAGTTAAAACAACTGGTCCGCGCATATTCAGCGTACAGCGGGAATTGTTTTGACCGGAATAAATTTATGGAGGCGATGAAGCTCTCGCACGCGCAGCAGGTCCGGCCGAATTCTCCGTACATCAGTATTCTCGGCGGACGCGCCGGGATCGAGTTGCACAAAGAAGCTTTGAAAGAGATGCCGCTGCCCGTGCACAACGACACCTGCGTCGCCGGAAGAAGCGTCGGGGAGAGCCTGCCCGATCCGTCGCTGTCCTTTGACGGGCTGATGGACTGGTATGCCGGTGAACTGCTGTCGCAGCTGCCCTGCATGCGGATGATTGACCGAGAAGGTCGAAAGAGGCTCTACAATGACCCGAATCTGCGGGGTATCATATATCATACAATCCGGTTCTGTGATTTCTACAATTTCGAATACAGCGAAATTAAAAGCCACGTCGATGTGCCGATGCTGAAAATCGAAACCGATTACACAACCGGCTCTTCGGGGCAGCTTCTGACAAGGCTGCAGGCTTTTGCCGAGGAGATTCGCAGCGCCTATTCGGACACGCCGCAGATTTTCAAAGGAAACAGATCGGGAGGATCAGCAATGAACAAACAGAATTTCACCTATGTGGCAGGCATTGATTCGGGCTCCGCGAGCACGGATGTCGTGATTCTGGATAAGGATAGAAATTATGTCGCAGGTATCGTTCTGCCGACCGGCGCCGGTGCGGTCATCAGCGCGGAAAAAGCGCTCGAAGCGGCGCTGCAGGAGGCCGGCCTTTCGCGATCGGACATCGGCCGCGTCGTGACAACCGGATACGGCCGGACATCGATCGGGAATTCCGACCGCAGTATCACAGAGATCACCTGCCACGCGCGAGGCGCGCATTTTCTCGATCCGTCTGTCCGCACGGTCATTGATATCGGCGGGCAGGACAGCAAGGTTATAACACTGGACAGCACGGGAAAAGTTACGAATTTCGTAATGAATGACAAGTGCGCGGCCGGAACCGGCAGGTTCCTTGACATGATGGCGCGCACGATGGAAATGACGCTGGATGATATGAGCCTTCGCGGGCTGACTTATAAAGAAGACATTACGATCTCGAGCACCTGCACGGTGTTCGCGGAGTCGGAGGTTGTCTCTCTGATCGCGGAAAACAAAGACGTCGACGACATCGTCCACGGTCTGGACAAATCTGTCGCCGCAAAAACAGCAACGCTTGTAGCAAGGGCCGGCGGCAGCGGTCCGTTCATGATGACCGGCGGCGTCTCGAAGAACAAAGGGCTGGTCAAGGCTCTGTCCGAAAAGCTCGGACAGAAGCTGATCATCTCGGACAAGGCGCAGCTTTGCGGCGCGCTCGGCGCGGCGCTGTACGCGCTGGACTAAAGCGGCGGCTGCGCAGCTGCCTGCTGCCGCGGGCGGCAGGAGCACTGGTACGGCAGCCCGCGTGGCGGCTTCGATTGAGCGGCGGCTGCGGGAGCCTGTGCCGGCGGTGCGCGATGTGCAGCACAGCCGTGACACTTACTGCGGCGGCGCGCCGCGATGAATCGCGCCGCCGCCGAACTTTCTGCGGATTTCGTCTACGGCGGCATCCGCTTTCTTCTCTTTCTCTCTTTGATCATCTCCGAAAAGACTCAGCTGCACGGCCTGCTCTTTTGTAACATCAGTCAGCGATATGCCGATCAGGCGAAGCGGTGTCCTGCCGTCCCAGAGCTCGTCGAACAGCGCAACTGCCGCTCCGGTGATCTCGGCGGTAATATCGCTCGCCTGCGAAAGCTTTTTCTGATGAGACCTGTTGGTCCGGTTGGAAAAAGAGCCCGAACGGATCTTTACGCCAACGCACTGCGTGCGGAACCCGTCCCTGCGCATCCTTGAAGCCGCGGTGTCCGCAAGCTCCCGCAAAATCGCGTGCAGCTTTTCCCTGTCCGCAAGGTCCTCCTCGGTTGTTGTGGAAGCGCTGTATCCCTTCGCTTCTTCCGGATGATCCAGTACCTTTGAAGGATCAATTCCGTTTGCGAAATCGTGGTAGAGCTGCGCTGTTTTGACGCCAAGAAGGGAGGAAAGAGAGGCCATATCGCAGGCCGCGAGATCGCCGATCGTATAAATGCCCGCTTTCCGCAGCCTGTCTGCCGAATGTCCGCCGACCAGAAACAGCTTCCCCACCGGCATCGGCCAGAGCTTGCGCGGGATCTCGTCTTCAAAGAGCGTATGCGTTTTGTCGGGCTTTTCCATGTCGCTCGCCATCTTGGCAAGCAGCTTATTGTGCGCGATACCGACATTGACCGTAAACCCAAGCTCGGTCCGGACGCGCTCCCGGATCGCTGCTGCCGCGCGCAGCGGGTCCGGCCAGAGCTTCCCCATGCCGGTCATGTCAAGATAACATTCATCGATCGAGGCCTGCTCGAGCACCGGCGTAAAATCTCTGCAGACCGCGATAAAGCGCCGCGAGCACTCTTTATACCATGCCCTGTCCGGCGGCGCGACAACAAGTTCCGGGCATTTCTGCATCGCCATCGAAGACGCCTCTCCGGTATGGATGCCGAGTTTCGCGGCAGGAATCGACTTTGCGGCGACGATGCTCGTACGGAGCCCCGGATCTCCGCTGATAATCGCGGGGACATTCCGCAGATCACTCTTCCCTTCCCGCAGACGCTTTACCGACGTCCACGAAAGAAACGCGCTGTTTACATCCACATGGAAAATCAGCCGCCGTTCCTCTTCCATCACACGCCTCACAAAAGATCCAGCAGCGCGTCCACATCTTCTTCGCGGGTCGCCCAGCTCGTCGCGAGCCGGATTGCCGTTCTGTTCTCATCGACCGGCTCCCATTCGCTGAAAATGACCTTTTCCGCGAGCGCGCGCATCTGATGATTCTGCAAAACAACAAACTGCTGATTCGTCGGCGACTCCAGAAGCAGCTGATAGCCCTTCCTGCGCAGTCCTTCCCGCAGCTTCATCGCAAGATCCACCGCGTGTCTGCTGATCTGCAGATACAGGTCGTCCGTAAGAAGCGTGTCAAACTGCAGGCCCAGAAGCCATCCTTTGGCAAGCAGGCCGCCATGCTGTTTGACCTGCGTCATGAAGTGCGGCGGCATATTTTTCTTCGTAAAAACAACCGCTTCGCCAAACAATGCCCCCACCTTCGTTCCGCCGATATAAAAGACGTCCGAAAGCGCTGCGATGTCCCGCATAGTCAGCTCTTTGGACGCAGCGAGCCCGTAGCCGAGGCGTGCGCCGTCAATAAACAGCGGAATACCGTACTCGCGGCAGATGCCGGAGACCGCGTTCAGCTCCTGCGCGCTGTACAGCGTGCCATACTCGGTCGGGTAGGAAATATAGACCATTCCCGGAAAAACCATGTGCTCACGGTCCGGATTCTCCCGGAATGCTTTAAGGAAAGAACGGAGCTCTTCGGGGTCGATTTTGCCCTGATGCGCGGGCAGCGGCAGTACCTTATGCCCCGAGTATTCAATCGCGCCGGCCTCATGCACATTTACATGTCCGGTAGCCGCGGCAATGACCCCTTCATACGGACGAAGCATCGTCGAAATCACGATCTGATTCGTCTGTGTACCTCCGCAGAGAAAGAAAATCTCCGCGTCGTCAACGCCGCAGGCGCGGCGGATCTTTTCCTTCGCGGCAGCGCAGATTTCATCACTTCCGTAGCCTGTCTGCGGCTGCAGATTCATCTTCATCATCCGCTCCAGAATCAGCGGGTGCGCGCCTTCCATGTAGTCACTTGCAAATGCCAGCATTCTTCTCCTCCATTATCTGAAAGTCCTGCGGCCGCGCGGCAGTCCGGGCAGCGGCAGAACACACAGCATCTGTCTGATTATGTCATTTTTGACCAAAATATTCAACATGTGATAAACTGCGAATCGACACGGAAACAATATGCGGGGGCAGAGAGATGCGTAAGAAAACAGACAGACAACCGGATCTTTGGAACGCGCTTCCATGGCTCAGCGTCATGGCGCTCGTTATTCTGATGATGGCTGCAGCGGAACTGCTGCATGAAAAGGAAATCATCTTCCCGGAGATCACGGCGCTCGCGGTCGGGTATATTCTCGCAAAGAAGCGGGCATGGATCGTGGATTCGAAGAGGATCCTGATTCTGATCACGGGATGCGCGGTGCTGGGACTTCTGATTGTCCTCTATATTCCCCTGTCCCTCCGGGGACAGATCTGCCTCGCCTTTGCGGTCAGCCAGCTCATTTTCCTGTATTCGGGCACGACGCTCGCGCCGTTTGTATCCGCGATCGTGCTTCCGGTCATTCTGCAGACAAAGTCCTGGATTTACCCGGTTTCCGCATTTTTACTGACTCTTGTAGTCATCGTCTTGCACGGGCTTTTCATCCGGCTTGGCATCCGGGAAGACGAGCCCTATGTTCCGACTGCGATCCCGACAAGACAGGAATGGTTTGACGCGGTGCTGCGGACGGTTGTGGTTTCGGCTGCGGCTTGTTTTGCCCTGAAATATAACGTCCGTTTCGTAATCGCGCCGCCGCTTCTCGTCGCGTTCACGGAGTTCTCAAGGCCCTTGAACCCCGCAAGAAAGCGCCCGGTCAAAGTCATTCTGCTCCTCACGGCCTGCGCGGCGGCAGGAACGTTGTGCCGGCTCGTTCTGACAAATGCGGCGGGGCTTCCGCTCTCAGTCTCTGCCGGCGCCGCCACCCTGATCATGATGCTGCTGGTCCGCAAAACCGGAATGTACATGCCGCCCGCCGGCGCCGTCACGATCCTGACCTTCCTTGTTCCGGACGAAGCTCTTGTATTCTTTCCGCTGCAGGTGCTGGCCGGCATCAGCCTCCTCATGGGCATCACACTGTTAATGTTCGAACCGCTGCAAAAAGGACGCGCGTAAAACAGCGCAGTCCCATCGTTAAAGAATCTCCGCGTCTTCCGGAATCTCGAACTCTCTTTCCTTCGTCTGGAAGCGTTCGGAGTGCATCTTGTCCTCTTCCATGAAATCCCGGACATAGCTGATAAATTCCTGCACGAGAACGCTCGGGCGCTGGTCTCTCGGCCATACCAGGAGATACTCGACAATTTTCGCGGGATCTGTGATTACCTTGGAAACGACATGCGGATTCGGCGTATACGTGGTCTGCGGGAAAATACTGATGCCCACATTCTGCTCGGAGAGCGCGACCGCGTCGAGATAGTTGGACATTTCGCAGACGATGTTCGGCTCTTTGCCGATGCCCTCAAACCATTTGCGGATCGCTTCAATTCTTGAATTTCTGCGCGGACTGATCAGAGGATAATCCGCGAGCTCGGAAAGTTTTACCGTCGTTCCTTCTCTTACGGCAAGCGGATGGTTTTTCGGGATAATCGCGATCCAGGGCTCCTTCCCGATCACAATGCTGTCCAGATGCTCGTTGTCGAAGGGATAGGCGATGACCGCGAGGTCCGAAAGTCCCCGCGCGAGATGCTCCAGAACATCGTCCGAGCTTCCGTTCCACATCTGATACCGCACCATCGGAAATTCTTTGGAAAATCCCGCGATCCATCTCGAGGCGATATAAGGTGCCCGGCCTTCCACCATTCCGAGAGAAATGGTTCCCGAAAGACCGTTCTCCATGTGCGCGAGATCGCTCCTTGTCTTGTCCGCAAGCGCGAGCATCTGATTCGACCGGTGCAGAAGAAGGCTTCCGGCCTCGGTCAGCTGCAGGTGGCGCTTCCCGCGGATGAACAGCTGAACGCCCAGATCTTCCTCGAGGCCTTTGATCTGATTCGAAAGCGGCGGCTGACTCATATTCAGCTTCTCGGCGGCTCTCGTGAAATTCAGTTCCTGCGCGACAACGGTAAAATACTGAAGTGTTCTGAAATCCATACTCTCCGGCTTTCTGACGGGCAGCCATAGCTGCTGCCATCTGATATTTGCATAAAGCGCCGGCTATGCAGAATTTTACAGTCTGCGCCGGCGCTTTAAATATTATACGTATTTAGTATAATAAATGCAATATATCAGTAATAGTTATTCGAAAGGATATATTAAGTGTATGGGCAAAACATTCCGCGGTCAGTCCGAGGCGATATCCGGATTCTCTCCGGTCAGCCCGACATAGGCGCCGTCCTTTGCCTCCGGAGCATCCGGATGCGCGAGAAGCCACTTGTTGTTCGCACGAAGAAGCCGGTCTTCAAAGGTCTTTCCGGCTGTCTTCGGAGCCTCTGTGTTCGTCCCCTTCGGAAGCGCGACCATCACGCGGAAGCCCTTGGAAGGGTCTGTATGGCAGGGCGCATAGTGAAGCGACGTAGCATAAACCTCAACCAGAACTCCTTTCGGTACAAGAAACGCTTTGCAGGCAGCCGTGTCCAGCTTTCCGTCCTGGATCTCGCTTTGTTTTGCGAGGATCAGAACAAAGTCCTCTGTCCCTAGATTAAACTCACTGCTTCTGTGATACTCAAGGCAGTTCAGCTTTGTATTATGCCCGTTGCACCAGCCGAATTCGACCGGCAGGCCGCCGAAAAGTGTGGGCGCCAGCTCTTTTGCGGCCGGCAGCTCCTGCAGCGCGGGCTCCTCCGGAACATAAGCGGTGCCTTCCGGCAGCGGCGTATGCTCGTTCAGTGCATTGACGATCGGCTGTGTATCATACCCCTCCAGAATTCTTCCATATGCACGGAATTCCGGATCTGTAACTGGATAAGTCTTCATAATAAATGTAACCCCCATTGCGCCGGGCGCGGCACGGGATAAAACCGCGCCCGTAAAACCAGCTTCTTATCTGCCGCCAAACGGATTTTCCGAAGCGTACAGGACGCCCGAAGGATGATTGTAGCCGATTTCAGACGGTGCTACGCCAATATACTTCAGGGCGTCATACAGCGCCTTTCCATAGTGTCCGAACATAACGGCGCCGTGGTGCGGATAGTTCTTTTCGATCAGCTCGTAGCGGTAGAATCTTCCCATCTCCGGAATCGCGAAAACACCGATCGAGCCGAACGACTTCGTCGCCACCGGCAGGACTTCGCCTTCCGCGGCATAAGCGCGGAGAATCCCGTCCGCGGTCGACTGCAGTCTGTAGAACGTGATTTCGCCGGGCTTGATGTCGCCTTCCATCGTGCCGTCACACCAGTCTGCCGGATGCGTATTCGCCATGATCTTCTGGTACGCGACATGCGGATTCTGCAGCCTTGTGCTGCAGGTATTGCCGCAGTGGAAGCCCATGAACGTGTCGGTATGCTTCCACGGATAGGAGAATTTCCCCTCAATGCTCTCATGATACATGTCTTTCGGCACAGAGTTGTTGATATCCAGAAGCGTTACCGATTCGCCGCTGATGCACCAGCCGATGTACTCGGACAGAGCGCCGTAAAGGTCAACCTCGCAGGAAACCGGAATTCCTCTGCCGGTCAGACGGCTGTTGACATAGCAGGGTACGAACCGGAACATATCTTCGAACGCCGGCCAGCACTTGGTCGAAAGCGCAACATATTTGCGGTATCCCTTGTGCTCTTCTACCCAGTCAAGGAGCGTCGCTTCATAGGCCGCGAACTTGCAAAGCTTTTCGTCGTTCTTCTTTGCGGCCTCTTCGTCATATCCGAGCTCCCGGATCATATCCGACTTGATGGCCGCGATTTCCCCGTTCTGTTTCTTTACGGTCTGCTCGTCCAGGTTGTATTTCTCCGGGCAGTAATGCTTCTCGTAAGCTTCAAACAGATCGAGCTCGGACTCTTCCTCCACCTCGACGCCGAGGTTGTAAAACTGCTTGACCGGCGCATTACAGGCAAGGAAATTCTGCGGGCGGGGGCCGAACGAAATGATCTTGAGATTGTCAAGGCCGAGACGGACGCGGGCAATCGGCAGGAAATCGTGAATCATATCCGCGCAGTCTTCTGCATCACCGACCGGATACTCCGGAATCCATGCGGTCGTGTTCCGCAGTGCCAGGTTATAGCTGGCATTGAGCATGCCGCAGAACGCATCGCCGCGTCCGGTGATGCCCAGCGTCGAGGAAGCTTCTTCGGCAGCGGCGCAGAACATCTTCGGCCCGTCAAAATGTTTTGCGAGAAGTGTCTCGGCGATTTCGGGGCCGAAGTTACCAAGGTAGACGCAGAGCGCATTGCAGCCGTGCGCCCTGACATCTTCGAGCGCGTTCACCATGTCCGTTTCACTCTCCACGATGGTGACCGGGCATTCATAGATGTCGTCCGCGCCGTACTTGTCCGTATAGGCCTGTACCAGCGCTTTTCTTCTGTTCACGGCAAGCGGAGCCGGGAAACAGTCTCTGGATACCGCTACAATACCGACTTTGATTGTGGGAATATTGGTTGTCATATGATCTCCTTCCGGTTCTGCGCCGCAGAACCTGCATAAAATGATTGATGGAATAATCCGGCGCCGTAAATTTAAAGCGCCGTTGTTCTGCCCCGTTACAGTTCCGGAAACAGCCCCTTCAGTGCGGGATACAATTTGTGGAATGTCCGGTAACGCTCTTCATAGGAAGCCGAGAGCGCGGGCTCCGGCTCCGTCACGCCGGATATATGAACCAGTCTTTCCGCTGCTTCCTGCACCGAGCTGTACTCTCCGCAGGCTGTCGCAGCCAGAATCGCGCCGCCGTACCCCGGCCCCTGCTCGGTCTCCGGCATCGTAAGTTTGATATTCAGGACGTTCGCGAAGATCTTTCTCCAGAGAGGGCTCTTCGCGCCGCCGCCGCAGATCATGCTCGTCTTTATGTCCATGCCGAGCTTCCGGATCTCTTCGAGCGAATCGCGGATGCCAAACGCAACGCCTTCGAGCACTGCCTGCGTCATCTCTTCTCTTGTGGTGTCCATGGTCATACCGATAAAACAGCTCCTCGCCGCAGGATCATTGTGCGGTGCCCGCTCGCCCATCAGATACGGCAGGTAATACACATGATTGTGTCCCAGCATCTCGTCTGTGATGTTCTTCTGCTCTGCCGGATAATCTTTCGTCCGCAGAATTTCATCCATGAACCATTTGTTGCAGGATGCCGCACTGAGCATGCAGCCCATCAGGTGGTATCTTCCGTCTGCGTGCGCGAAGGAGTGGATGCCGTCCGGCGGCAGGAGAAACTGATCGCTCGCGATAAAAATGGTTCCGGAGGTACCAAGCGAAATGTTGCATGCGCCGCTGCAGGCGGTTCCTGTTCCGATCGCGGCTGCAGCATTGTCGCCAGCGCCGGCCGCGACCTTCACCGATGCGGGAAGGCCCAGCACCTCCGCGATCTCCGGTTTGAGCGTGCCGACCGTTTCATAGCTTTCAAAAAGCCGCGGCAGCTGCCTTTGTGAAACGCCGCAAATAGCAAGCATCTCTTTGCTCCAGCATTTATTCCGCACATCCAGAAGCAGTGTTCCGGAGGCATCCGAATAATCGGTGCAGTGCACGCCGGTCAGCATATAGTTGATGTAGTCCTTCGGCAGCATGATCTTGTCGATTCTGCCAAAGAGCTCCGGCTCGTTCTCCTTCATCCAGAGGAGCTTGGGCGCCGTAAAACCGGCGAAGGCGATATTGCCTGTATATTGCCGCAGCCTGTCTCTGCCGACCTTCTGATTCAGGTAACCGGTCTGCGCGGTGGTTCTGCCGTCATTCCACAGAATTGCGGGGCGGATCACTTTGTCCTCTTTATCCAGAACGACCAGTCCGTGCATCTGCCCGCCCGCGCCGATGCCGCGCACCTGCCGCGGATCGCAGTCACTGACAAGCTCCCGGATGCCGTCCGTCACCGCGGCAAACCAGTCCGCGGGATTCTGTTCCGACCAGCCGGGACGGGGAAAGTACAAGGGATATTCCCTTGAAACAATTTTGCGAATCCGCCCGTCCGCTTCCATCAAGAGGAGTTTGACGGCGGAAGTGCCCAGATCAATACCGATATACAGCATATGTCTGCCTCCAGTTTCACCTATTATGCATGGTACCTGCATCGTATCAGACTTTTGCAAACAATTTTAGCAAAAGTATCTTTCAAAACTGATTCTATCATATTTTATGACAGAAATGATGTCAAGAACGCAGGCAAAGATGTTTCATACACTTTTAATGAACTCTGTAATGAAATAACCTGCCGCTCCGATCATCCCGGCCTTCTCCGGTTCCCGCCCGAGCCGCACATAGTCCGCGCCGTCCGAGAACGGGTCTCTTTCTGCCACCAGTCTTCGAAGCTCCGCAAGGTACGGTTCCAGCTGCAGCGATGTAGCGCCGCCAAGCACGATATCGCAGTCAAAAGCCATCCGCAGATTCGCGATACCGACCGCCAGATGCTGCAGAATATCATTCCAGAGCGATACGCTGTCGGCATTTCCCCGCCGGAGCGATTCGAAGAATTCATCGGATGTCCGTCCGATATCTCTGGTATAACGCAGCGCCCCGCAGTAAGCTTCGAGGCATCCGCGGCGGCCGCAGTTGCACAGGAGTCCTCCCGGGTGCACGCACATATGGCCGAATTCACCGCTCCTTCCATTCGTTCCCTTGTACTGCCTGCCGTCCAGGATCAGTGCGCCGCCGACGCCGTACTCCAGAAGAAGATACGCGAAGTCTCCTTTTCTTCCGTCCGCGGTTTCAAATAAAAGCTCCGCGTACCCTGCGCTGGCCGCGTCATTTTCGACATAGCAGGGATACGGAACCGCATCCTGCAGGCTCTGCAGGCGGAAATCCCGGATATGCATGGAAGGAGACACCAGCACCTTCTCTCTGTTTTTATCAATCGCACCGGGAATTGTTATGCCGACGCCCAGGATCTTCCGGCTGTCCAGCCGGTTGTCTTTAATGAAAGCCGCAAGGCCCCCGGTCAATATCCGGATCAGGCTTTCCCCGTCCTGCTCATGCTGGGCGATTCTCTGATCCGCCACTTCATTTCTCTTAAGATCGAGCGCAAGAAACCGGATCTGACTCGCCGAAAGCTTCACGCCGATTGTCAGAAACTGTCCGCTGCTGACCGTATATCCGACCGGCGGCCGGCCCCCGGTCGATTTGATGCCCGTGACTTTCAAAAGGAGACCTTCTTCTTCAAGTTCCGCGATATTCTGATGCACGGTCGGAAGACTCAGCCCCAGCTCGTAGGCAAGCTGCTGCTGGGTTACCGGCTCCTTCGCGTAATAAATATATTGGAAAACACGGTTTTTGGTCTGCGCTCTTCTCCCGGGCGCGGGTTCAAATGTATTCGGAGTTGTCATCATGCACCTCTGATTTCTATATAAAGAAAGTTGTTTTGCAAAAGTTATTGTCAATATGATTTTAGCACATACGTGAGGATTGCCAAACGAAAGATCTGCTGCCTGCGGAAGGCTCTGCCGAAGAAGCAGGAAGGACTTGCAAAAATGTGTTAAACTACTGGATAAGTAACAGAGAAAATGCAACAGAAAGAGGTCTCATTATAGCTGAATGGTTTGAACCGGAGCCGAGGAAATCCAGAGCTCCGTTAATAATTGTCATTACTCTGCTCGTGACAGCCGCTGCGATTGCCGCGGCGTATTTCGGCGTGCGGCTTTATAACGCGAGTCCGAAGGTCCGGCTGTCCAGATCGCTCGAAGCCGCGCAGGAAGCGCTGCAAAGCGGCTCCTACGCGGCGGCGGAAAAGGAATATCTGGCAGCCCTGCAGATTGATTCCGGGAACACGAAGGCTTATACCGGTCTTTGTGATACATATGCGCAGGAAGAGAACTGGGATCAGGTGGAACAAACACTGGAGGACGCGCTCTCTGCTATGGACAAAACAGACGGCGCCGCGCTGACCAGTCACGTGATCTCTGTTATGATGTCGGAAGCCGATGCCTTCTCCAGCAAGAAGGACTACAGCAGCAGCGCGGCCTTGTATCTCCGGGCACAGGAGCTTCTGAACAAACGGATGCCGGATGACAAAAAGGCCGCGGATGCTCTGAAAAAGAAGATTGCCGGCGTGGAGCTTGTACTCGCGCGCAGCAGCTCCGGTCAGGAAGCCATAGACGCCTGGGAGCAGGTGCACAGGAATGATCCGGACAACACGGAAGCGCTGTCCGCTCTGGCTGCTGCCTACGCTTCGGCCAAAGAATACGAGAAGGCTTCGGCTGTTCTCACGCGCCTTCTGGAAATCGAGCCGGGAGAGCTGCGGCACTACACCGATCTTGCAAATGTCTATACGGCGGCGGGCGACTACGAAAAGGCGCTGGAGACACTCGAAAGCGCGAAATCGCTGGACAGCTCTTCTTCTCTTGAGAGTCTGATCACAAATGTATACGCGGCAGCGGCAAGGAGCGCGGAAGGCGACAAGGCGATCGGGCTCTGGAAAAAGGTTATCGAACGCTCTCCTTCCTATGTGAACGCGTATGAGTCGCTCGCGGATCTGTATGCTGCGAAGGGCGATTATACCGACGCCCTCCGGATTCTGGAGGAGGGGCAGGAGAAGTCGGGGGATTCTGTTTTGTCGGGAAAGGCGAATGTCATCCGGCAGAAAATGGCGGCGGCCGGCATCGGCGACGAGGACGGCAATCCACTCGAAAAGCTCTCCGAAGCGCTCGAAGAGAACCGGTACAAGGACGCGCTGCAGCAGATGGCGCGCAGGGATTTCATGGACATCATCGATACGCTTGAGAGGCAGTACGATGAGGAAAATGAGATTTCCGATGACGCGGATACAACAAAAAGGAAGGCTCTGGAAATCACGCTTTCCGGCTCTCTTGTAACCGAAGAGGAAAAGAGCGCCCAAGAGGCTGCTTCCTCGTCAAAGAAGTCCGGAAAGTCCGGCAGCAGGCAGCCTGAAACCATCAAGGTCACGCTCGGCTATCTCAAGGCTTTCGAGACGAAGACTATGGTTGTCACTGCCGCGGACGGAACGCGCATCACCGCGTACCACCCCGCGTATGTGGATGAGCTGGAACGTACTGTGATCGGACAGTACGGATCTGATCAGTACGGCTACGGCACCTATGTGCTTGCGGACGGAACGGCGCTTTCCAGCGTGCAATATGTTGCTCCTTTGAATCCTTAACGAAGAGGCAGCGGCTTCCGGAAAACAGACCGGAAGCCGCTGCCTCTTTTCATACCATTTTTCAGTTACTCGTCCATCACCGCCGCATCGAGCTGCCGCATATACAGCTCATAATAATATCCCTTGCGTGCCATCAGCTGTGCGTGTGTTCCCTGTTCAACAATCTTCCCGTCTTTCACCGCAAGAATGATGTCCGCGTTTGTGATCGTAGACAGTCTGTGCGCAATCACGAAAGACGTCCTTCCTTTGATCACAGTTCTGATCGCGTCCTGAATCGCCTTCTCGGTCACCGTGTCAATCGAAGCCGTCGCTTCATCGAGGATCAGAAGCCGCGGATCGGCGAGGATTGCTCGCGCGAACGAAAGGAGCTGTTTTTCCCCGGTCGAAAGCAGATCGCCGCCCTCTCCGACCTCGCTGTCGAGGCCTTTATCCATCTTGCGGACAACATATTCCGCGGCAACCGTGTGCAGCGCCTGCCAGATCTCTTCATCGGAAGCGTCCGGCTTTCCGTAACGCAGATTGTCGCGGACAGTGCCGGAGAACAGATGCGGTGACTGCAGTACATACCCGATACTGCTGTGCAGCCACAACTGGGAACGGAGTCTTACATCCTTTCCGTCAATCAGCACTTGCCCGGAAGTCGGCTCATAGAAACGGCAGACCAGATTCACAAGCGTTGATTTGCCGGCGCCCGTTTCACCGACAATTGCTACATTCGTGCCTTGTTGTACCTTTAAGTTGAAATGATCAAGAACCAGCTCTTTGCCGTCGGGGTAGCGGAACGAAACATCCCTGAATTCCACATCGCCGTGCAGAGGCTCCCAGTTTTCCTTCTTTGCCGTGAAGTTGTCACCGTACTTTTCGATGACTTCCTTCGAATCGGCAACATCTGATTTCTCTTCAAGAAGCTTTGTAAAGCGTTCGATATTCACCTGAATCGAGATGAAAGCCGCCAGTGTCTGGATGACGTTCTGGACCGGCTCGAGCATTCCGACCGCGTAGGACATGAAAACGCTCAAGGTTCCAAGTCGGATGACGCCCTGCATCGTAATCTTTCCGCCACGCCAGAGGACGACCGCAAGCGCGAACGAAGAGAGCATCGTCACGACCGAGGTGAACAGAGCCGAATAATGCGTTGTTTTGATACTCACCTTTCGCATGCGCGTCGTGTCTTTTTCAAAATCGCGCTGCATGAGCTTCTCGATCACAAGAGTACGGATGCTGCGGGCGCCCGTGATCCCCTCGTTGAAATTGCCGGTGATCGTGGAATTGATTTCCCGGATCTTCCGGTTTCCTTCGACCAGCCGGCGCTGGAAATAGGTAATGATCAGCACGCCGGCCGGAACGATAAGCAGCGTCCACGCGGCGAGACGCACATTGATTGCCAGCATCATAACGATGACAAAAAGGATATAGGAAGCTTCCCAGACAAAGTCCATCAGCCGCCATGCCACAAGCTCGCCGATTTTGCCGGTATCGCTCATGACCCGGGCATGGATATAGCCGACATTGTTCTGGTTGAAATACGAGAATGAAAGCGTCTGCAGATGATTGAACGAAGCGTTCCGAAGGTCCCTGTCCACTTTCATTTCAACGACGCCGCACTTGTACAGGCAGTAATAATTGACTGCTTCGGTTACTGCCATGAGTAAAAGATACAAAAGCGAGAACGGAACGATTCCCCGCAGGGTTTTCCCGGCGACAAATGTATCCAGCGCGTAGCTCGTAAAAAGCGGATAAATCGAGTCGGCCAGAGAGCTGAAAACGCCGAGGATAACCATAACCGCTATCGTCTTATAATATGGCCGCAGGTACGGCGCAAGTTTCCGGACGCCTTTCATCGCGCGCTCCTTTCTGCGAAAGCTCCTTCCGCGGGTATCTGCCCGTCTTCCACCCCGGCCGTCTGCAGGCGGTACACTTTGGCGTACATGCCGTTCTTCGAAAGAAGTTCTTCGTGCGTTCCCTGTTCGACAATCTTCCCGTGTTCCATCACATAGATTCTGTCCGCGTGCATCAGCGTGGAGATTCTGTGCGCGATCAGAATCACCGTCGATGAACCAAGGTTCTCCCGGAGCGATTCCCGGATCTTCGCGTCCGTCTCCGCATCGACCGCGGAAAGCGAGTCGTCAAAGATCATAACAGGCGGCTTCCGGATCAGCATCTGCGCGATCGCCGTGCGCTGCTTCTGCCCGCCCGAAAGCGTCACTCCGCGCTCACCGACAAACGTATCGTACCCTTCCGTGAACTTCAGGACGGTATCGTCGAGGCTCGCGAGTCTTGCCGCGCGGCGCACTTCGCGAAGGTCATAATTACTTCTTGCGATGCCGATATTATCGGCAAGTGTCCTTGAGAACAGAAACGGCTCCTGCAAAACAATGCCGACATTGCTCCGCAGCCACGACTTCCGGATATCACGGATATCCGTATCTCCGACCGTAATTTTTCCGTTTCCTTCCGGCAGCTCATACAGCCCGTCCAAAAGATACATCAGCGTCGACTTGCCGCTGCCGGTTCCGCCCAGAATCCCGATCGTCTTTCCCGCGGGGATCGTCATGCTGATGCCGCTTAAAACTTCCGCGGATCCGTTATCGTACTGAAAACGGACATTCTCCAGATGAATGTCCTGATGCATATCCGGCGTCCCGGCACCCGGCCGGTCCTCTTCGGTCTTCGAATTCATGATATAGCGCAGTCTGTCAATCGAGATCCCCGCTTTCGACATTTCCGTGATCGTTCTGCCAAGGCTGCGGATCGGCCAGGACAACAGACCGTTGTAGGAAATCAGGGCAATATAGCCGCCGGCAGTCAGATTTCCGCGCACGCACAGGACCGCGCCGAGCACCGTAACCAGCATTGTGCGCGTCGTCGCTATAATATTGCCTTCGACCCAGAATGCCGCAAACGTCTTCTGGAGTGTAATCCAAAGGCCTGTATAATATTCGTTCTGCTTCTCGAAGCGCTCCTTCTCATAGCGTTCCCTGCCGAACGCGCGGACAACCCGCACACCGGTCAGGTTTTCCTGCGCGATGCTCGAAAGCCTGCCTTCCTCCACGTCCGTCTGCTCGAACTGGTCCGCAATCTTCTGATGAAAGAAAACCGACCGCAGCACCATGACCGGAATGAAAACCGCCGCGACGATCGTAAGCGGAATATTGATACCTGCCATGAACCAGATCGAAAGCACGATCAAAAGCACCGTCCGGAACAGGGAAACAAGCTGTTCGGATAGGAATGTTTTGATCGTTTCAACGTCGGAGGTGCAGCGCTGGATGATGTCTCCCGTATGGTTCTCGCTATACCACGAAAAAGGCAGATGAATGATATGCTCAAACAGCGAATCCCGCATGCGTTTGACCAGTGTCTCCGCGCCCTTAGCGTTCATAAGACTGAAAAGATACCGGCAGATACCTCCCGCCGCGGCGACAGCCACCACCAGAACCGCAACAATATACAGGTGCGAGCGCAGATACGGGATGCCGCCGGAACGCGTGAGCAGAGACTGCAACATCGCCGGCATCGAAGGCAAGCTGTTCCCGATCACCGCGTCCACCGTAAACTGGATAATCTTCGGATTGACCAGATCGATTAGCGACACGAGTGCAGCAAAGAGAATTGCGAGGGCAAAGTACCTTTTACTGCCTTGCAGAAAAAACATCACCAGACTGACCCTGTCCGGATACGCAAGATTCCTGCCTTTCGTAGTCGTATGGACTTCTTTATGATTCATATGGATTCCTTTTTGAAACTTCTATTGCAGGTGCGGCCTCCCGGCGCCGCGGCCTCCATTGACCGGACTATACCATACTCCCGCGAGAAGTGCAAAATCGGTTCACTTCTCTTTTTCCCCTCCGGCGTGTATAATTGCTATCAACATTACACTGATTTGATCAGGCAGCAAAAACAGCCGCCGCAGGGCGGCATGAGGTTCATTTATGAATGCACAGGATAACAAACAGGAAGAAATCACTTTCGAGGACATGAACTCGGGCGGCAGCGAATCCGTCAGTGAAGCAGCATCCTCCGGCGCGGAGGGAACGGCTGCGCAGGAATCTCCCGCCTTTTCGGACGCAGAGGAGACGGCTGTGAAGCCTGCTTCTGTTCCGGACGCGGAGGAGACGGCTTCGGAGTCTTCTGCCGCCGGAAGCACCGGAAACGGAAAGAACAGTAAAAAGCGCAAAAAAGGCCGTAAAAAGCTGGTCAAATGGCTCATCATCGCGGGCGCAGCCGCAGCTGTCCTCGGCTTCTTTATCTGGAAGACGAAAAAGTCCGCGGCCGACGTTTATCTGGAAGACACCGTTTCGAAGCGCGACATTGTAACCTACCATACCTTTACCGGAACGGCTGCGGCCGTAGATTCCCGCAGCGTCATGTCCGCTGTCTCGGGCGTTAAGGTCACCGAAGTCCCGGTGGAAGAAGGCGATTATGTCAAAGAGGGCGATGTCATCGCCGTTCTTGACTCCTCCGGTCTCGATGAGCAGATTTCCGAGAAGAAAGCCGCAATGGCAGCATCTGCCAATTCCAGCTCTATCCAGATCCGCTCCGCGCAGCATTCCTACAACAGTCTCCAGTCCAATGTGAAGGACGGTCTGGATTCTTCCCTGCAGGGCGCGCAGGCCGGCATCGACTCTGCCTTCTCAGGACTCGTATCCGCACAGCAGGCATTTAATAATGAAGTAAATCTGAATAACAGGCAGCTCAGCGCGACGATTCTCGGGGCGATCCAGAACGTTGATAATGCCTACAACGCCGTGCAGCGCGCAGCGCTTTCCACGCAGCAGGCAAAGGACGCGCAAGCGCACGCGGAGCAGCAGGCTGAAGACGCGGGACTTCCTTATGATAAATTCTCCTCCTCGCAGGCGATTGAATCCAGCGAGCTGTCCGAAGATCAGGCCTGGGATGCCTACCATCAGGCAGTAACCAGTTATGAAGCCGCGAAAATCAATGAGGAAAATCAGCTGACGCAGCTCTTTGACAGCCTGATTACCGCGCAGAACTCCTACCTGAACGCCGTTGACAGCTATAACGCGGCGGTCCGCAGTACGAAGCAGCAGCTCGAAAGCTATTCCCTGCAGGTGCAGCAGGCGCAGGCCGGCGCGGATGATACTGTCAGCCGGCTGCAGCTGGATAATCTCGAGGACCAGCGCAAGGATTACACAATTACGGCGCCGATCAGCGGACAGATCACGAAGCTTTCGGTAAAGACCGGCGACATCACCGCTGTCTCCAATACGACCAGCCTCGCGACGATCACAAACTATGACAAGATGAAGGTCGACATCAAGGTCGGCGAGTACGATATTGTGGACCTGAAGTCCGGCGATCCCGTCACAATCCGCATTCAGGCGCTGAAGAAGGATTATACCGGAAAAATCGCACATATTGACCGCGAGGCAACCGTGGAAAACGGCGTCTCCTATTTCAACGCGGAAGTCAACTTCGCGCCTGACGAAAATGTCCGCGGCGGTATGAGTGCCGAGGTGAAGCTGACCATCAACGATCTGCACGATGTTCTGTCGATTTCCAACGACGCGGTGCAGAATGCCGATGACGGCTCTTCTTATGTCCTTGTCCGCAGCGAAGACGGCAAAACATACACCCGCAAAAATGTTACACTCGGTGCGACTGACGGTTCCTATACGCAGGTTACGGACGGCCTTTCGGACGGCGACAAGGTCTACTACCTGCCTGCAAAGGCGCCGGGCCTGCAGGAAGGTTTGTACATGGGTACAGACGAGGGACCGGCCGACGGAACGGATGATAGCGGCGCCCCGGCAGACGGCGATGCCGCGCAGGCAGAATAAGCGGAGGCACTTATGGAAGATATCCTCCGAATGGTTAACATCTGCAAGGACTACGAGATGGGCGAGGAGACGCTGCATGTTTTGAAGAACGTCTCGCTGACTGTCCGCAAGGGCGAGTTTCTTGCAGTTCTGGGTCCTTCCGGGTCCGGAAAATCCACTTTGATGAACATTATCGGCTGTCTGGACACCCCGACATCCGGTGATTACTGGCTGCACGGCAAATACATCGCAGATGAAGACGAAACCAGCCTCGCGCATATCCGGAGCAGGGAGATCGGTTTCATCTTCCAGTCCTTCTATCTTCTGCAGAAGCAGACCGCGTATCAGAATGTCGAGCTGCCGCTCCTGTACGCAAACGTGCCGCCGGCAAAACGGAAAGAGCGTGTAAATTACTGTCTTTCCATGGTCGGATTGACTGATAAGGTCGGAAACTATCCCAACCAGCTCTCGGGCGGCCAGCAGCAGAGAGTCGCGATCGCGCGGGCGGTCGCTAACCATCCATCCATCCTTTTAGCCGATGAGCCGACCGGCGCTCTGGACCAGAAAACCGGTGAACAGGTGATGCGCCTGTTTCATACGCTTAACGAGGAAGGCAATACAATTATCATGATCACCCATGATCCGAAGATCGCGTCGCACGCTTCCAGAATCGTCCGTATTCTGGACGGCGAAATCAGTGAGGGTGCTCTCGCCGACGCGTAAGCCTGCGCAGGCGCCGCGCTATCGCAGACATGTGACCCGTTGCCGGCGTCGCGGGCGCCTGCAAACGCATGGTTCTGCCCCGGTGCCGCCTGGACGCGGGACGAAAATTATAAAACTACAGGAGGATTCGCCTCGATGCGAAATCATTTTGCCATGGTGCTGCAGAGTATCGAGATGGCTGTCGACAATATCCGGAGCAATAAGCTTCGTTCGTTTCTGACGATGCTGGGCATTGTCATCGGCGTTGCTTCGGTCATTGCGCTTGTCACGATCGTACAAAGTGTTACGGGCTCCGTTATGTCTCAATTTGAAGGACTCGGCGCAGGCACCATCAGTATCGCCGCGCCCGGAACCGTACTGAATAAGGGTTTATCCGATACCGCGCTGGATGAACTGCGCGCGACAGAGGGCGTCGCAGCTATCTCACCTTCCGCGTCCATGTCAACTTCCGCGGTTTATCAGGATACGATTACAAAGAACATTTCCGTGAACGGCTGCGATCCCGTGTACTTCCTGCATAACACGGATCAGCTTTCCGACGGCCGCGTGTTCAGCTCTGCCGAAAACGACGGGCAGACCAACGTCGCAATCGTCGACAAGGACTTCGTAAAGAATGTTCTCCGGGGAAATGCAGCGCTCGGAACAGAGTTCACACTGGACGGCTACACCTATAAGGTGATCGGAATCAGGAAACCTTCCGACAGCCTGACCGCCGCGATGACCGACAACAGTCAGGTCAAGGGCACCGTAACGATTCCCTATAAAAACGTGCTCCGGATGCAGGGAACAGCGAATGTCACAAGTGTCGATGTGTATTACGGCAGTCCTTACACTTCGTCGCAGGTGGAAGCGAATCTCCGCAAAACATTAAACCGGATCTACAATGACGCCGACAACGCCTTTTCGATCATCAATCTGGAAAGCCTGATGAACGTCATGAATTCTGTCCGCACCATGCTAAGTACGATGCTGGGCGGCATTGCCTCGATCGCCCTTGTCGTCGGCGGCATCGGCATTATGAACATGATGCTGGTTTCGGTTTCAGAAAGGACGAAGGAGATCGGTCTTCGCAAGGCGCTTGGTGCCGAACCTGTCCGGATTCAGTCACAGTTTCTGATCGAATCCATTACACTGTCCGTCATCGGCGGGATAGTTGGTATTCTCCTGGGACTCCTGGTCGCTTTTATCGGTGCGAAAGCGCTTAAAACAACCTTCTCCATATCCTATGGAGCAATTGTCCTCGGCGCGGGCTTCTCGGCCGCCGTCGGCATTATTTTCGGCTGGATGCCTGCCAAACGCGCGAGCGCGCTCAATCCGATTGACGCTCTGCGCTCCGAGTAACCGGTGACCGCAGAACCGACAGGCATTATCTGCGTAAATATCGGCTGCAAAGTGAACAGACACTATTGAAAGATTCCGAATCGTTATATAAGAAAGGGGATATTATGAATCAGAAATTTACCGCGAAACTGGCAGCGGTCGCTGCTGCCGCAGCACTCGTCTGCACGCTGGCACAGCCCGCAGCGCTCTCCGCAAGCGCTGCTCCTGCCTATGAATCCAGGTGGACACAGACCATTTCCATGGAGGAACTGTTACTTCCCGCACTTTCCAATCCATGGACCGACGCAAATGGCACCTACCGCCAGCTCAAACAGGCGCTCCGCTTCAAGACACTTTATCAGGGAAACATTCTGAGCCTCTGGCAGAAGGGTGCCCGTATTCCCGCGGAGTCACTGCGCATGCTCTCCGAAGAGGGACTGATTTCCGGATATCTGTACAAGCTGATCGCCGGTCTGCCGTTTGCGGCTTCCGATTTCCGTGATGTTTTCAACGCGAATTATTATTACGCGGCTAATCCCGACCTTGCGGCTGCAGGCATTCCGCTGGATGAAAATCAGCTGTTCCAGCATTTCCTGACACAGGGCATGGCGCAGGGCAGAGTCGCTGCGCCCTCCTTCAATCTCTCATATTTCAAGGCGAATTATCCGCAGCTCGAGAAGGCGATGGGAGGCAGCAATGTCAACTGGTACCTGTATTACATTCTGTACGGCAAGGATAACGGACAGGTCGCCGACAGACTGCTGAAAAAGTAAACTGATCGTGTGTCAGGCGAGCAGCTGCTCGCGGATCGGCGGAATCAGCTGTTTCTTTCTGCTGACAACCCCGGGCAGCAACGCCTGAGCGTCCTTCGCCTCCACATGAAACGCGCTTCTGACCAGCTCTTCTGCCCCTTTTCCTGCATACAGAAGAAGCGTCCCCTGCTGCGGGATGCTGGTCAGCATGTAAAAGATCATGTTCATGCCGCTTCGCTTCTGTTCTTTCGGAAGATAGTCTGCCACCATCTTCTCCGCAATGCCGTATGCCTTTTCGCTCATAAAGAAGCCCTGCCCGACCGAAATATTGTAATCTCCGATCGAGAATTCCTTATAATCGGTATGCAGAATATCATCCGCGTCCCGTCCGGAAAGATCTTCTCCTGCTTCAAACATGCTTTTTGCGTACTCTTCGATGTTTTCGCCGGCAATGACAGAGAGCGCCCTTGCCGCTGCCTGATCCCGCAGCGTGCAGGTCGGTGAATGGAACATCAAAGTGTCCGAAAGAATCGCCGACAGCATCAGCCCCGCAATCTTTTCCGGGATCTTCACATTCTTTTCCTGATACATTTCGTAAAGGATCGTCGAAGTGCAGCCGACCGGCTCATTCCGGAAGTACACCGGTCCCCCGGTCTCAAGGCTTCCGATTCTGTGATGGTCGATAATCTCCAGAATCGCCGCTCCCTCGAGTCCGTCTACAGCCTGCGACTCCTCGTTATGATCGACAAGAATGACTTTCTTTCTGTGCATGTTCAGGAAATTCCGCCTGCTGATCACGCCGCAGTATTTGCCCTCTTTGTCGAGAATCGGGAAATATCTGTGTCGAAGGCTCGCCATAACTTTGCGGGCTTCTTCAATCGGCGTGCTGACATTAAAGGTAATCAGGTTCTCCTTCAGCATGAAATATTTGATCGGCGCCGCCATGCTGACGAGTCTCGCGGACGCGTAGGTATCATAATGCGTCTGGACCACGGTGCAGCCCGAAGACTCCGCCCGCTTTAACAGGATCGGCGGAACCTTGGAATCCGCGCACACGACAAGGCAACTCGCGCCGCATTCAATCGCGCACATCTGCGCTTCATAGCGGTTCGTCACCATCACGAGATCACCCGGCTGCACGAGTTCCTCCATAACTTCCGGACTGGTGCCGACCAGAATCCTGCCTTTCGTGATCTCTCCGTCTGCATCGCCGGCTAGTAGCTTTCCGTCCAGAACTTCCAGGAGGTTCCTGTAGCTCGTATGTGCTTTCGAAAGAACCGCCGTGTCGAACAGATCCATGTTCGCGTTGGCAACGTCCTTGACCGCGATCAGTCCCAGCAGGTTATTCTCTTTGTCTGTGACGCAGAGCGTGTCGATTTCATGCTCCAGCATGTGCTTCCAGGCTGCCCGCATGCTCATATTGCCGTCCACGCCCGGTTCCTGCCGGATATCAATGTTGCTGATATTGGGGCTTAAGTCGACGGAAAGCCTTGGCTGTTCAAAGCCGAAATGCCGCAGAACAAACTCCGTCTCCCTGTTGATCTCTCCCGCCCTGCGGGGCTCATAGATTTTCTCTCCGGAAAGACAGTTTTTCAGATAGGCATAGGAAATCGCCGAACAAATGGAATCCGTATCCGGATTCTTGTGACCGATCACCCGGATAATTCGTTGTTTGGAAGTGTCGAACATGTTTTCCCCCTTGTTTCTCCCTCGGATGATTTAAGGCAAAAAGCTGCGTATAAAAATCTCAAGCCCGATGCCGATCAGAATCGTGCCGCCCAGAATTGAAGCCTTATCGGACAGCCGCGCGCCGAAGTGCCTGCCGAACCGCAGCCCGCACATGCAGATCGCGAACGTGACAACGGCAACGATCGCGCATGCCGTCAGCGCTTCCGGTGCCCCGTATTCCGAAATTGTAAATCCGACCGAAAGTGCGTCAATCGAAGTGGCAATCCCCTGCATGAAAAGTGTTGCCGGATCCAGCCGTTTGCAGCAGAACTTCTCTTCCTCTGCTGCCCGGATCTTCCAGATGCCATCCGCCAGCATCTTGCCGCCGATATAAGACAGTAAAAACAGCGCGATCCAGGGAATAAATTGCTGAAACGCCTCAAACGCAGACGCAATTTTATGAACGCAGAACCAGCCGGCCAAAGGCATCAGAAACTGAAAGCCGGCGTAGGTACCCGCAATGCAGCACATTCTTTTGTGCGACATGCCGGGGTCTTCCAGTCCGTTGGCAATGGAGACCGAGAACGCATCCATCGCAAGGCCTGCGCCCAGAAGGATGCTGTTGATAATAAATGCGGATGTTACTGTCATTCGGAGATTTTTTCCTTGTCCTTGCTGCGTACCTTCTGAAGTTTCACAACAATATATTCATGATAAATAAAGTAAAAGATCGCTGCCGCCGGAATGGCAATCAGGATGCCGACAACGCCGAACATTCTTCCGCCGACAATAATCGAAGCCAGTGTCAGGAGTGACGGAATGCCAAGGGACCCTCCGAAAAGCTTCGGCTTCAGGACATACCCGTCGATCGTCTGCAGAATCACCGTAAAAATCAGAAACCACAGCGCGTACCATGGATTCACCATCAGCAGGATGAAGCCGCCGATGACCGCACCGACAATCGGTCCGAACGTCGGCGCGAGGTTTGTAACACCCACGACAATCGAAATCAGCGCGATATACGGCATTTGCGCGATCACCATGAACACGGCATTCGCAACGCCGATAATCAGGCCGTCGAGCAGATCGAAAATAATATAGCGGATCAGGATATCATTGCACTTGCTCCAGAAAATACCGGCCTCATTGTACCTCTGCTCCGGAAGCAGCAGCCGGAAAAAGTGCCTGAACGCCCGCAGCACCGATTTCTTGTCCATCAGGAAATAGATTGCGAGGATGTAACTGATCACCCCGTTCATAATACCGCTTCCGATGGACCTGCCGGTATCCAGCACCTTGTCGAAGTTCTGCGTCATGCTGTGGGAAATGCTCCCGATAAAACCGTTAATCTGCAAAATCACCTGATTCAGATCCAGGTGGACTGCCTGCGCGCCGGCGCTTCCGCCGATGCTTCCAATCAGCGCCTGCAGGCCTTCGGCATAGGTTTCCAGATTGTCGAAGAACCCTTTGATACTGGAAAACAGCTGCGGAATCAGCGCAACAAATAACAGAACGATCAGCAGAATAATCACAATCGCGGCAAAAGCCACCGACAGGATGCGGTTCACCTTCTCGCGTTTCACCTTGCGGAACAGCGACCTCTGGAACAGTTTGCAGAGTGGATCCATGACATATGCAATGATAATACCATAGATAACCGGCGCAAAGAAGTTGATAAATGTCGAAATTCCGGATGCCACGATATTCAGATGCGAGACGGTGACAAATAACAGCACAGCCGCGCACGCGGCAAATGTTCTTGACCCCCAGGCGGTATCTTTCCAGTTCCGGTTAAACTTCATCCTGTTTCCTTTCGTTCTGTCGGTAAAACATCTCACACAAGCCCGGTACTCTCGTCCAGCCCCAGCATAATGTTCATATTCTGGACGGCCGCTCCGGAAGCTCCTTTGCCCAGATTGTCGAATACGGCGGTAACGCTGGTCTGCTCCTCATGTCCGCAGACATAAATCCGCAGCTCATTGGTCCCCGCGAGCATATTCGCGTGGAGTCTGGCAGGCTGCTGCCCGAACGGAGCCACGCGCACAAAGCGCTCTCCCTTATAATACTCCTGCAATCTTTCACATATTGTTTCCGCGGAAGGCTGCCCTGTAAGGAGCCGGTTCTGCAGCAGAATCGTTGTCGCCATTCCTTTGTAATAATCATCCACGACCGGAAGAAAAACCGGAGGATAGATAAGCCCTGTCATTTTCTGCATCTCCGGCACATGTTTATGCCGCAGGCTCAGACCGTAGATTCCCGGTGCATATAACGCTTCCGGCTTGTCCGGCGCTTCATATTCGGCGATCATCTTTTTGCCGCCCCCGGAGTAGCCGGTCAGGGAATAGCAGCTTACCGGATAATCCTCCGGCAGTATTCCCATGCGGACAAGCGGTGCCGTGACCGAAATGAATCCGGTCGCGTGGCAGCCGGGATTCGTGATCCTGCTGCTCTCCGCGATTTCCCGGCGCTGCTGCGCGGACAGTTCCGGAAAGCCGTAAACCCAGCCTTCGCTGACCCTGTGCGCCGTGGAAGCGTCAATGACGCGGACATGCGGGTTCACGATCATATCCACTGCTTCAATGGCCCCCGCGTCCGGCAGGCACAGAAAAACAATATCCGCCGCGTTTAACAGGCGCCTGCGCTCGTTCTCATCGTGCCTTTTGTCTTCCGCGATCCGCAGAAGCTCGAGGTCATCTCTTTGACCGATCCTGTCATAAATCTGGAGTCCTGTCGTTCCGTATTGTCCGTCAATATATATTCTGGTCTTCATTCTTTCTCCGGTTAGTCCCTTGCCCGTTATACGTCACGCTCCGGGAGAAGGTTTCTGAGCTTTTCGTTGACTGCGGCTTTTAATTCTTCTGCAAGATCCTCCGCCGCCTGCCTGCTGCCGCCGGCAGCATAGTAATAAAACTTGATTTTCGGTTCGGTTCCGGACGGCCGCACCGCAAACCAGATGCCATCTCCGAAATCAAATTTCAGCACATTGGAGGGCGGCAGAATATCATGGCCGTCATCGTATCCTGCAATATAATCTGTCGTCCTTCTGACCCTGAATTTTCCGAAATGATCCGGCTTTCCTTCACGGAACGCGGTCATCATCTCCGCAATCTTTGCTGCGCCTTCCTGACCTTTCAGGACAATCGAGACCTGCTCTTCCGCCGTGTATCCGTATTTCCTGTAGAGCATTTCAAGGACGTCCCGCATTGCCATGCCGCGCTTTCGATAGAAAGCCGCCATCTCGCAGAGCAGCATACCTGCACAGATCCCGTCTTTGTCCCGGACCTGCTCTCCCGGCGCGCAGCCGATGCTTTCCTCATACCCGAAGAAATATGTATATCCGAGTTTTTCGATTCTCGGGATCTGACCGCAGATATTCTTGAAACCGGTGAGTGCCTGAAAAACCTCGATGCCGTAGTCCCTGCAGATTGTTTTGCCGAGATCTCCGGTGACAATCGACTGGATCATCGCGGCATTTGCCGGCAGCGTTCCCTTCTCCTTTTCGGACATCGCCAGATAAAAGATCAGAAGTGCGCCGGTCTGGTTGCCATTTAAAAAGCGGTAGCCGCCGTTACCATCCGCAATTTCAACTGCCATCCGGTCACTGTCCGGATCTGTGGCGATTAAAAGCTCCGCGCGCTTCTCTTTCCCGAGCTTCTCGGCAAGGTCAAAGGCTTTGGGATTCTCGGGATTCGGAAACGGAACCGTCGTAAAATCGGGGTCCGGGTCCTTCTGCTGCGGTACAATAAAGAAATTTTCAAAGCCGCGTTCCCGCATCAGCGTCTGCATCGGCACACTGCCGGCTCCGTTGAGCGGCGTATATACGACGGGGACGGACCGATCCAGCTCCGCGTCATCCCGCTGCGCCATTAAGTGGCAGTAATCAAGATAGGCGCGGTCCATCTCTTCGCCGAGCATCAGAATCCGGCCGCTGCGCACGCCTTCCCCGATGCTGCTCTCTGCGAATTTGTCAAACAGATCGTGTCGCTGAATTGCCGCCGCGATCCCGTCCGACACTTCTCCGGAAATCTGTGCGCCGTCCTTCCAGTACACCTTGTATCCATTATACTCCTTCGGATTGTGGCTTGCCGTCATGTTGATACCGGATACGGCTCCGATCTTGCGAATCGCAAAGGACAGCTCGGGTGTCGGACGAAGCGACGGGAACAGATAGACACGGATTCCATTCCCGGCCAGAATCTGCGCCGCGAGCTCCGAAAACTCTCTGGAATGGTGCCTGCAGTCATAGGCTATAACAACGCCTCTGTCCGGATCTTCTCCGCTTGATAAAATGTAGTCCGCGATTCCCTGCGTTGCCCTTCCGACCGTCCGCTCGTTCATTCTGTTCGTGCCGGCGCCGCAGATTCCCCGAAGGCCTGCAGTGCCAAACGCGATATCCTGATAAAACCGGTCGTTAATCTCTTCCGGATTTCCTTCGATTGCCTTTAATTCCAGGTACATCGGATCATTTTCCGGTATTTCGGAAAGCCAGGTCTTATATGTTTTCTGTGCATCCATTGTTTTTCCCCTGTTACAGCGCTTCGCCTTACAGTATCCGGTCAACCGCTTCCGTGTCAAAAACAACACGCTCCAGCTTCTTCGTCTCAATCTGATAAAGCGCGTTCGCCGCCAGATGCTCGGCAGCCTGTTCTAGATCGCGTACACCGGTCGTGTCTTTAAACTTTCTTACGACCAGCTCCGCGGCCTTGTCTGTCACGACGCATTCCTCCCGGTTCATTCCCATTCTCTTCAAAACACGGGGCAGCGAAAACTTCAGGAAAATCGTCTTCTTCTCCTCCGGTGTATAGTCCGGAATATCAATGACCGCAAAGCGGCTCATCAAGGGCGCGCTGATTCTGGACTTGTCATTTGCCGTCGCGATCGGATAGACACCGGACGTCGGAATCATGCATTCCATGTAGTTATCGGTGAAGCCGATATTGTCCAGCAGCGTCAGCAGCGCGTCCGCGGGGTTTCCTCCGCCCGCAGCCGCTGTGTCCGCCTTGTCCAGTTCGTTGATGATAAAGACAAGATTGGATTCACCCGCCGCGTAGAACGCTTCCATAATGCTTCCGGGTTTCGCGTTCGAATAGACTCTCGGAGAACCGGTCAGCTGCTCGGAATTATGGATCGAGCTCATGTCAAGCGTCGTCCACGGCAGCTTTAAAATTCTTGCGACCGCGTAGGCAATCTGCGATTTTCCGGTGCCTGCCGGCCCCGCGAGCAGCAGTCCGTATGCCGGCAGCGTATGCGTTCTGTTGATCTGAATGATCGTTTCGATGATCCGCTGCTTGACCTTGTCCATGCCGTACAGTTCTTCATCGAGAATTTTACGCGCCTGCACCGGGTCAATCGCCTCGAAATAATCGCTCTTCCACTGCACGTTCAGCATGATGGAAAGCGCTCTTTGCGCATGCCGCCGTTCTTCCGGGCTGACCTCCTTCGATCTTGCGACAGCCAGGTTTCTCCTCGCCCAGAGCCGGATATTCGAAGGGAGCGTCCTGCCGGTGCAGGAAAGGAAATCCGTAATGCTCTGCAGGCTTGTGAGCTTCATGTCATCGCCTTCAGGGTCCGTGTCGTCGTCTTCCTGCGCTTCATCGAGCGAACGGCTCTGCAGGAGCCTTGTAATCATAAACTGCAGAAATCCGTCTTCCGCGGACAGCTTGGTCTCTCCGCCGGAATCCACTTCCCGGATTTTGTAGACGGCAAATCCCTGCTCCGTATGCGCTCCGGACAGCCGCACGCCGATCTGATTGTCCCCGAGCCACGAAAGAAGGGCTGTAAACCGGCTGTCCATCCGCAGGATATCCACCGTGCAGCTTTCTCCCGAAGCCGGCTGATAACGGAAAGCCGTTCTTTTATCCGGGCTCATGAAAACACCGCTGACATGATGCTGCAGCGCGGCATCCTTATCATCCAGTACCAGAATCGGATGCGCGGCATCCGCAAAGGACGCGTCGCTTTCAAATTCCGTATAGGTGCATACCTTTGGTGCAACAGCGCTGTTCTTTGACTGCGGGCTGTCCGCGTCTTGTTTTGCGCTGAAATCAAACATAAGCGAAGGCATAAAAACTCCTTTCAGACCAGCCTCTTCTGATATCCGCCGGTTACATTGGTCCCCGCCTTCTCGATAATGAAGGCCTGCGGATCGATTGACAGAATGTCTTTCTTGACCTCTTCCACTTCACTCTTGGCGACAACCGTAATCATGACCTCGGTCTCTTTACCTGTATACGCGCCCATACCTTTCCAGCAGGTTACGCCGCGCACATACTTGCTCATGATGATGTCCTTGATCTCCGGATGATGCGTAAAAATCATCAGCTCCAGCTCGATGTTCTGGTAGTGGAACCGGTCAATCGCAATCGCGAAGGCCGCAACAAAAATGATCGAATCAATCGCGACCGAAAGCTGGAATAAAACCGCCATTACCGTATAAAGGCAGGCGTTGAAAATCAGATTCATGAGGCCGACCGAAAAATGCCCCTTCTGGGTCAGATAAACGCCCAGAAGATCAAGGCCGCCGGCACTGCCTCCGTTCGTGAGTATGAGGCCGCACCCGGCGCCGCCGAAAAGCCCCGCGATCAGAATATTCGCGAGCGTATCATCAATCAGCGGCTTTACGGGAATCGGTGCCAGCGTGAACGCGATTGTCTGCACCGCGACCGAAATCAGCGTGCCGGCCAGCATCTTGCGGCTCATGGACCGGTACGCCAGAAGAAACAGCGGAATGTTCAGCGCGAGGTTGACAAGTCCCGCGACATCGACGCCGTTTATATTTGAAAAAAGCAGCGTCCGGATGAGCTGCGCAAGGCCTACAATGCCGCCGGCGTACAAATGCAGCGGCATCATGAACCAGTTGACAGCACAGGCATATATTGCGGACCCCAGAACAATCATCAAAAGGTTCGACGGCGTCATCGGACGGTAGGGGCCGGTAATCTTATTCTCTTCCATACTGTTTCGTCCTGCTCATTCCTTTTTGTGCATTCCGTGCCCTGTTATCTGCAGGCAACCGCGTCAATCTCAAGCTTCGCTCCCTTGGGCAGCGCCGCGACCTGGACCGCGCACCTTGCGGGAAACGGCGCCGTGAAGAACGTCGCGTACACTTCATTCATTGCGGTAAAATCAGCGATATCCGCAAGATAAACCGTCGTTTTAACAACATCGGACATGTCCATGCCTGCCGCCGAAAGAATATTCCGGATATTTGTCAGGGACTGTGCCGTCTGCGTCTGAATATCATCGCCCGCGAAATTTCCGGTCGCGGGATCCACCGGAATCTGTCCGGATACATAAACGGTTTTACTGCTCCCCGTCACTTCCACGCCCGCGGAATACGGGCCGAGCGCAGCGGGTGCCTTGTCGGTTACAACTGCCTTATTCATATGCGTCAACTCTCCTTTAACAATATTATAGGTATTCTATACTTTGTCAGCACGGCCCGCAATGGAGCATCGCAATATTCCTGTCTTCGCGCTCCGCTGCGGGCCTTTTTCAGTTCAATTTCTGTTCAGTTCTGCATCCGGATCTGCTGTCCCTGCACCAGTTCAAAGGAAGTCAGCTGCTCCGCGTCCAGATCGGTATGGTGCATGTCCACCGCGGCAATCTGGCTGTTCTCATAGGTCGTGTAATAGTAAATTCCCCTGTCCAGATTGCAGCAGGAGCTGTAAATCGTATACTCGCAGACCGGGCGGCCGTCCGCATCCGTCCCAAGCCGGCAGCAGCCTTTCTGCTGCTCTACAGACCCGAGAATCTTGAAAAACTGACTGATGCTCGCGGACTCCGTCTCCGCTTTTTCCGAATTCATCCGCGTGAATGCAACTTTCACAAACCGGGATGCCGAAGAAAGATCGCCCGGAATTCCGAAGCCGCCCATGCCGCGGCTGTACGTATCCAGCGTAACCCCCGGAATCAGTTTCTGCTGCGGAAGTCCCGCGGAAGCGTTCATATAATCCGCAAGATGCGTCATCTGATAGTCGAACGTCGGGTTGTTCGTCATGACGCCGACCGGATTGTCATAAACCACGCCGCCCTTTGCTGTCTGCTCAAAAACAACCGCTTCCTTCTGATCCGCGATCATCCAGTGCAGCGGTGAAGGCGGAAGCTGCGGCGCGAACGCGTCATCGGTCAGATTGATTTTAGCAAGAAGTGCTCTTGCCTGCTGAACACTTTCGCACTGGCCGAGGATCCACGGAATAAATTCGAAAGAAGTGATATTGTCCTTCCCTTCGGCCGCTTTCCCGTAGTCCGCGTTTCCGGGGAAGTTCAGACCTGCCATACCAAGTCCCTTTTCATTGACGGCGTCATAATACAGCGGATAATCGCCTACGACATATGCCATTCCGATCAGCGCAAAGTGATGTGGCATTGGCGTGCAGTGACGAAACGTCAGCGCCTTGTTTCTCGGCGTGACTGTCACCGTCTCGTGATAGGAAAACTCAAGATCCAGATTCCGGCCAAAATAATGATCTTTCCCCGTATAAGCTGCTGCTGTACACATAGTTTCATCTGCTCCTTTCCTTCATGTCTCCCCTGATAAACCGGTTCCGGTTATTAAGAGTTGTTTCTTAACAAAATCAGTCTATCACACTCTGCTGCCGGCGGGTCTGCCTGATTTTCTTCCGCAGAAGATTCTCCGGAAACTCCTTCCGAACAGAACGTGCAGCCGGAAAAGCCGGCTGTCCCGTCCCTGTAGGGGCAGGAGCAGCCGGCAGAAAGAGAAATCTTGTAGACCTTCTGTCTGTATTCCTTTTTCAGATACCCGGATAAGGTCAGAATTTCCATTCCGTCTCTCCGGGCAGGCGCGTCAGATCTCAAGGAGATCGCTGTAAGCTTTCAGAGCGCCTTCCGTATCGTGCGCGAGAACGCGTTTCGCGAGAACCTTGCCCAGCTGAACGCCTTCCTGGTCGAAGCTGTTAACATTCCAGAGGAATCCCTGGAACATTACCTTGTTCTCAAAGTGCGCAAGGAGCGCTCCGAGAGAAGCAGGTGTCAGCTGTCTGCCGGTGATAATGCTCGACGGACGTCCGCCTGCGAAGTTCTTGTTCCGATTCTCGTCTTTCTTTCCGCAGGCAAAGGCAACGATCTGCGCAGCCACATTCGCGCAGAGCTTCTTCTGGCTGGTGCTGCCTTCGATGACAACATCCGTGCCGGTCTGGTTTTCCCGGAAACCGATGAACTGCAGCGGAATGATGTTCGTTCCCTGATGGAGCAGCTGATAGAAAGAGTGCTGGCCGTTGGTTCCGGGCTCACCGAAAATGACAGGCCCTGTCACATAGTCTACAGGCTCGCCGAAACGATTGACCGATTTGCCGTTGGACTCCATGTCCACCTGCTGCAGATGTGCCGGGAATCTGGAAAGGGCCTGCGAATACGGCAAAACAGCAGTGGCCTCCATTCCGAGAACATTGCGCTCATATACGCCGATCAGCGCATCCAGCATATCCGGATTCTTTAACGGATCTTTCTCCTTTGCAAGCTCGTCTTCGGCATGTGCGCCGTCAAGGAACTGCGCGAACACTTCCGGTCCGAAGGCAAGAGAAAGAACCGCGCCGCCGACCGCCGAAGAGCTCGAATACCGGCCTCCGATATAGTCATCCATAAAGAACGCGTCAAGATACCCTTCATTCTTCGCAAGCGGAGACGTCTCACTGGTTACCGCGATCATATGTTTAGCAGGATTATATCCTGCTTTGACAAGAGCATCCTTTACAAACGCTTCATTTGTCAGCGTCTCGAGCGTTGTGCCGGATTTGGATACAAGGATGAAAACTGCATGTGCAACATCCGTGGACGCAAGAACCGCCGCCGCGTCATCAGGATCCACGTTGGAGATGAACTTCGCGCTCATCTTAAGGTTTCCGGTTGCCTTTGCCCAGTTCTCGAGCGCGATATACATGGCTCTGGGGCCGAGGTCGCTGCCGCCGATACCGATCTGGACAACGGATGTGAACTTTTCTCCGTTCTCGTTGACAATTTCGCCGCTGTGTACCTTATTTGCAAAGTCGGCAATTCTCTTCTGCTGTTCCTCATAGAACGCGCGCTTATTGACACCGTCTGCGACAACATCCTTGCCGAGCTGTCCTCTGCACAGCTGATGCAGGACAAGACGCTTTTCACCGGTATTGATGACGGCACCGTTATAAAGCTCCTCAAACTTCTCGGACAGCTGCGCCTCAAGAGCCAGTTCCCGCAGCGCTTTCAATGTGTCATCGTCCACTGCCTTCGCCGCATAGTTGTACTGCAGGCCTTCTGCCATCGGCACGCTGTACTTCTTAACGCGCTCCGCGCCCGCTTCTGCGCTCATCACCGCGGCGAGATCCACGCGCTTCGTTTCTTCCAGCTTCTTAAAGGAAGCCAGTGTATCAAGGTTTTTCCAATCAGCCATAGTATCCTTTCCGCACCGACTCTAAGCGATGCACCAAAACACCTTCGGAACCGATCCCGAAATCGTTCTGATTATATCATGTAATATCTCTGAAGAACAGAGCCGACCGGCCAATTAGCACTTGCTCTTCCCCTTCAATCCATAGATAATTGAATGTATAGATGTCTTCTTTCTACAGGAAGGCAGACAGGGGTTGCTGAAATGGAAATTAAAGATCTGTTCGATACCGGCGGCGCGATTATGGATGCCGTAAACGACGCCGTCTCTTCCAATGACTATTCCGCTCTTTCCGGCAAAATCCGTGATTCGCTGCAGGAAGCCTCGGAAGCCATGAAGAACGCAGGCAAGGGTTTTACTCCGGGCAGCGGCGCAAAGTCCGGCGATTCCTCGCGGCTGGACAAGGAGAAGAAATACTGGCAGGATTATCAGTCCGCATGGTACTTGCGCCATCCGGAGAGCGCCGCGGCAAAGCCTTCCGCAAAGCCGAAAGAAGGCAGCACCTTTTTCCTCCGGAGCGGCATTTCCAGAAACAAAGGACTGGTTCCTCTGATTCTCGGCGTTACCGGCGATATCCTCGGCGGATTCGGAATTCTCTCGTTTCTCGTGATCGGACTGCTTATGTCGGTTGCGGGGACCGGGTACGGGTTTGTTCTGGCGGGCTTTCTCTTCTACACCGCGCTCCTTGGTGCCGGCATCTTTGCGACCATCCGAGGCGTCACGACGCGCCAGCTTGTGAAGAAGTATTTCCGGTACGCGGAACTTGTCGGCGATCAGGAATATTTCTCGATTTCCGATCTGGCAAAACAAGTCTCCGCGCCCGATGAGCTCGTTCGGACGGACCTTTCGAAGATGATCCGCGCCGGCTATCTGAAGGACGCGCGTTTTGACAAACAGCAGAAAACACTGATGCTGACCGGGCATGTCTATGAACTCTATCAGAACGCAGAGCAGGGCAGAATCGAAAGGGAGCAGGAAGCCGCCAGAGAAGAGGAGCAGAAGGCGCACCAATACGATGACCTGCCCGAAGAAGCAGCGGCGATCATGAAGGACGGGGATGAGTACATAAGACGCGTCCGGAAGATCAACGATGTCATCCCGGATACCGATGAAATGAGCACGAAGCTCTACAAGATTGAAGATACAATGCGCGCGATCTTTGCGCAGCTGCGGCGCGATCCTTCGGCGGCGTCCGGCCTTCGCCGCTTTATGAACTATTATCTGCCGACGATGATGAAGCTTCTGAATGCTTACGTGGATCTGGACAGGCAGAGTGTTTCGACCGAAAACGTACAGCAGACCAAGCAGGAAATCCGGGACAGTCTGGATACAATTCAGACCGCTTACGAAAAGCTGTTCAACGATCTGTTCCAGAACAAGGCGTGGGACATCCAGTCAGATATTTCGGTTATGAAAACCATGATGGAGCGGGACGGACTCGTTCCGCAGGAAGGGGAAAATAAATGACAAATGATTTTTTCAGGGATTTTGACAAAGAGGCTCCGCAGTCACCGGTACTGACCTTCTCCGGGGCGGAGAACAGCACCGCCGGGACGCAGGTCAGTACCGCCGGAGCGGCGGAAGCAGCCGCGCAGCCGGCGCCTTCCAAAACCGCGGAAGACGCGATGGAAGAAGCCAGAAAACTGCTGACGCCGGAAGAGCTTTCGCAGGTGGATGCTTTCGCGGACAAAATCGACCTGTCCGATTCCGCCGCCATTATGAACTACGGTGCCTCCACGCAGAAGAAGCTGGCGGATTTCTCCCAGTCCGCGCTCGACAATGTGCGCACGAAGGATATGGGGGAAACCGGGGAGATGATGACACAGCTGATAACGCAGCTGCGCAATTTTGACGTTGACAATGAAGAAAAGAAAGGTCTGTTCGGGCTCTTTAAGAAGGCGGACAACAGCCTTGCGGCTATGAAGGCGAAGTACAGTAAGGTCGAGACCAATGTCACGACAATCTCGAACGAGCTCGAGAAGCATCAGGTTATGCTCCTTAAAGACATCGATGTGCTGGACCGGATGTACGAGCTGAATCTGAATTACTTCCGGGAACTGACCATGTATATCCTTGCCGGCAAAAAGAAGCTGCAGGCAGTCCGCGAAAACGATCTGCCGGAGCTGCAGAAAAAGGCGGAGGAAAGCGGTCTTGCAGAGGACGCACAGGCCGCAAGGGATCTGAGCGCCCAGTGCGACCGCTTTGAGAAGAAGCTTTATGACCTCGAGCTCACAAGGACCGTCTCGATGCAGACGGCGCCGCAGATCCGTATGGTGCAGACCAGCGACACGGTCATGGCCGAGAAGATCCAGTCGACCATTGTAAACACGATTCCGCTCTGGAAGAATCAGATGGTAATTTCACTCGGCGTTGAGCACGCGGCGCAGGCCGCAAGGGCAGAACGCGAAGTCAATGACATGACAAATGAACTGCTCAAAAAGAACGCGGATGCGCTGAAAACCGCGACGGTTGCCGCTGCGAAGGAATCCGAGCGCGGCATCATTGACATTGAAACGCTTCGCCATACGAACGAAACGCTGATTTCCGCTATGGACGAAGTCATCGCGGTCCAGAAGGAAGGCAGGCAGAAACGCCTCGCGGCGGAAAACGAACTCGCGCAGATTGAGGATCAGCTGAAAAACAAACTCCTCGAGGCAGCAAGAAACTAGCTCCGGGTTCCAAATCCATCACAACAGTTAAATGCCCGGCTGACAGAAGAAAACTGTCAGCCGGGCATTTGCTCATCCCAGCGCCACATCCAGAATCATCATCAGCGTAAAGCCGGCCGCAAAGGCAACCGTTCCGAGGTTTGAATGTTTTCCCTCGGACATCTCCGGAATCAGCTCCTCGACTACGACGTACATCATGGCGCCGGCCGCAAAGCTCAGAAGATAAGGAAGGACCGGCACAACAAATCCTGCTGCAAGCACGGTGATCAGCCCGGCGACAGGTTCCACCGCGCCGGACAGCGTTCCCAGGACGAACGTCTTCGATTTCTTCATACCCCCGGCGCGAAGCGGCATGGATACAATCGCGCCTTCGGGAAAGTTCTGAATCGCGATGCCGATGGACAGTGCAAGTGCGGATGCCATCGTGATATTGCTCGTGCCGTACAGCCATCCCGCAAAAACAACGCCGACCGCCATCCCCTCCGGAATATTGTGCAGTGTAACCGCGAGGATCAGCTTGGTCGTCCTTTTCAAGCCGCTTTTCGGGCCCTCTTCTTCATTGTCCATATGCATATGCGGCGTAATGACATCCAGCAGCAGAAGGAATCCCATGCCGATCAGAAAGCCGACAGCGGCAGGAACAAACGCAAACTTTCCCATGTTTTCGGCTTCTTCAAGCGCAGGAGCAAGCAGGCTCCAGAAACTGGCCGCAACCATGACACCGGCCGCGAAACCGGTCAGCGATTTCTGCACCTTCTGCGTAAGCTGATCGCGAAGCAGAAACACCATTGCCGCTCCTGCAGTTGTTCCGATAAACGGAATGATGAGTCCTCTAAAGATATCCGGCATTTCCGTCGTTCCTTTCTATAGTCAGCATATCGAGAGTAAGATGATTCAGGCCGCCGCGCCGGCAATCAGCGCGATCAGTCCGATGATCAGGATAATCGGCAGGACATAGACCGCAAGTCCGATTACACTGATCGCAAGTACGGCAAGAATCAGCCAGCCGATACCGCCGAGCAGCCAGCCGAGCAGCTTTCCCGCGATGTGGAACATGCATCCTGTCAGCTTAAACAGAATAACGATAAATAAGATTGTTATCAGGATAGAAATCATATATTGCTCCTCGTTTCACAGGATGGAATTCATTACCTCACCCTGGTTTAGAAAATGCAGGTGATCAGTGTCAGAATTGCCAGCCCGCCCTGCATCAGAATGATTTTCGGATTGCTGGTCAGGCTTCCGTACAGCGCTACCGCTACGATGTAGATCATGAGGAAGATCAGTGCTGTTTTGCTGGAAAAAGCAAAAACAGCGATCAGAATCAGCACGCTGATCAGCCCGTTGTATACTCCCTGATTCTTGAAAAGCGTATTGACCGAATCCCGCTTCAATTCATCGGCGGTCATGCCGAAAACCTTGGCGGTCTTATCCGACGCTGTCGCGAGCGTCTCCAGATAGAAAATATACAGAAACTCGAGCGCCACCAGCAAAGCGAAAATTTTTGTAATCAGTGACATATAAAACACTCCTTCATATCAATTATTGAACAACCTGTAAGGCACATTATAGCCTGCGGCTCATTCTTTTACAAATCACAATTGTTTCTGCAATGCTTCTCAGCCTCCGGGTTATCTTCTGTGTACAGTCGGAAGGGAACTTTATGATGATGCCCGCGCCTTATAGCGGCCAAGCATATAGGAAAAGCCGGCCCGCCATTCCTTTACGGAACAGCGGGCCGGCCATACGCGGTTCGCGTTACTTGATCTCAATCTGTTTAGCGGGAGCCTTTTCGGCTATCGCAGCCTTGTTCGGTACGGTAAGTGTCAGAACACCGTTCTCATACTTCGCCGCAATCTCTTCCGGCTTTACATCCTCGCCGACTTCAAAGCTTCTCTCATAAGAAGCTTCGGTTCTCTCCTTGCGGATAAACTTACCGGTCTTCGTATCCTTCTCGTCCTTGTCTTCCTTGTGGGAAGCGGAAACGCTCAGAATACCGTCCTTCAAGCCGATACTGATATCCTTCTTGTCAAAGCCCGGAAGATCAGCCGTCAGCGTGAAGTGATCGCCATGATCAACCACATCGGTCTTCATAAGATTCTTCTTCATCAGGCGGTTCATTCCGTTCCACTCATGACGAAGCATCTTGTTATATCTGTTCGCGAGCTTTCTGTTGTGGCGGTCAATACTCTTTTCTGTCTGAATCTCTTCCTTGTCCGGAGCGACCAGTGATACAACATCCTCAAACGGATCGTACCAGTCATCAGCAAAATCATCTATCATATCATCAAAATCATTCGTCCAAACCATAGGCATTAACATAAGTCATTCCTCCTTTAGTAGCGAGGCCTTCCGTTGCTGCCGCGGTGAAGCCTTGTTGTTATGATTTATTAAATTGCTTTCGGAGAGGTTTCTGTATCATTCTTTCTTTCCCTCTCTTCAATTATGTGTTATAGCACTTCTATAACATATAGTCAACAGGCAAAACAGATTTTTTTTGAAATTTTACGCTTCCTGCTCAGAACGAAGGCCTGCGTCTTCCGGAGAAAGTGTGACCGTTCCGTCCTCCAGGACAAAACACGGAATCCCCGCATACCCGTTCGCCTTCGCATCATCGAATGCCGGATTTGTGTCGCGCAGCTTGAGAAACGCCTTCAGATTCTTCACATGCGCGCCGATATCAATCATCTTGTACGCGTCATTGCCCTCAATCTGCTTCTCTACGAAAGCGCAGTCCGGGCAGCTTGGCATGCCGTAAATTGTGATCATTTTCGCCTCCTGTTTTCTGACGAATCATTCATTCCTGACTGATCATTCATTATAGAAGATTTTTTAAGTATACCATATTGCCGGCGAAGTCTAGCAGGGGTTCATCACCTGTAACCGAATCATGACTTTCTTTCCCCTGTCGTATAATACCGTATAATTATATGGTATATTTATTTTTAGTTTATCAATTAAACTGTTTGCAAAATATTCTAACAGTATAAGGAGCCACTATGCTCGAAGTCCTGATTCTCTGGGGTTACATGCTGCTCGTCTGCATGACTGCCGGTACAGTCGTGCTGTCTTTGCTTTCCCGAATTCTTTCCACTCCGAAACCGTCCATACTCGGTCCCGCCTCCTGCGTGATGACCGGAATCTTTGCGCTTACAATATACGCGGAATACTTCAGCCTTTTTGCCGGTGTCGGAGCCGCAGCGCACCTGTTGATGCTGGCGCTGCTGGCAGCCGGCTGCTATTTCTATAAAGATGAAGTCCGTCCGATATTCTCCCGTTTCCGCAGGATTCTATACTCCCGCGAATGGTTGCTGATCCTTCTGTTCGCTGCGGCCGCCGCATTTTACACTTCCCGCGGCAAATTTCATACAGATACCGGTATTTATCATGCGCAGGCAATCCGCCTGATTGAAGAATACGGAACACTCCTTGGCAGTGGCAATATCCAGCAGCATTTTGCCTATAACAGCAGTTCGTTATGTTTTGCCGCATTGTTTACGTTTTCATGGATTCTGCCCGGCGCTTTCCATGGAACTACCGGATTTCTGATGACGGTGCTGGGACTTTATTCTGTTCATGGACTGCTGAATCTGCGTAAAACACGTGCCTTCGGCTCCGCAGCCTGCCAATGCGGAATTCTGATCTATATTCTGACCGATATCTACTACGCGCAATCACCGGCGACGGACTATTTTGCCATGCTGTGCGCTCTGTTTCTTTTCTCCGAGTGGCTGAAAGGCTCTGCTTTGCGGGCGCTGCACCGCGCGGGCGATTTTTATCCGGCAGGATACTACGGTCTGCTTGCCGTATCTTCCATCTTCATCGTCAGCATCAAGCTCTCGGCCGCCGCGGTCGTACTTCTTGCTTTATACCCTCTGGCGATTCTGATCAAAGAGAAAAAGCCGGCGCTGATCCTTCGTTTTCTGCTTGCAGGATTTCTTGCTTTCCTGCCGTTTCTTCTCAGGAACATCCTGATTTCCGGCTGGCTTCTCTACCCTGTGAAAAGTCTGGATCTGTTTGCGGTCGACTGGAAGGTCCCGGCGGCTTATCTTGAACATGACTCGGCGCAGATCTCGGTCTGGGCGAAATGTCTTTATGATGTAAATAAGAAGGACTGGTCCATCCGCCAGTGGTTTCCGGTCTGGTTTAAAGGACAGCAGCATTATGAAATCATGCTGTTTTATGCCCAGTTCGTCTCGGTTCCCCTGCTGTTCATCGATTTTATCGGCCGCCGCAGCCGCGGGCTCCGGTTCCGCCGGGATTATGCCATATATTACGCGGCGGTTTTTGCTTCTCTTGGCATCTGGTTTCTGGAAGCGCCCTTTATCCGCTACGGGCTGGCGTTTCTCTTCGCGCTTCCACTGACAGCGGCTTTCGAATTCTTTGGCATGACTTCCGGTCAGCTCTTCCCGCGACGGGAATCTTCTGCTGCGGACTCCGGTCAAACCGTGCTCCTTACCCTTGGCACAGGTCTGTGCGTGGCAGTTTTCATCTGTTTTACCAGCTGGATTGACCATTACGCGATGGATGAGCTGGTCTTTGCAAAACATCATCTGACAGAGCCGTACTATCTGACGCAGATTCCGTTTGATACCGTAAAGGAAGCCGAAAAAAACTGGGGGGATATTACAGTCTATTATTCCGAAGAGAACGATATGAACAGCTACTGGCTTGTGCCCTCGGTCTGCTACAGTGACATGCTGGACCGTTCGCAGCCGCGGGGCACTACGGTTCGGGATGGTTTCCGGCCGCGGAAATGATATAATAAGGCATGTTTTGAGCAGGAGGTTCCCCATGTCCGACACCACCAAACGGGCTCTCGAAGAGTCCCTCAAACATATGCTTTTAAAAAAGCCTCTCGACAAAATATCGATCAGCGACATCACGAACGACTGCGGCATCAGCCGCATGACCTTCTACTATCATTTCAGGGATATTTACGATCTTGTGGAATGGTCCTGCGAGGAAGACGCGGCAAGGGCTCTCGCCGGCAACAAAACCTATGAGACATGGCAGCAGGGTTTCCTGCAGATTTTCGAGGCTGTCCGGAACAACAAGCCCTTTATTATGAACGTCTACCGCTCGGTCAGCCGCAGTCAGCTGGAACGGTACTTATATAAGGTGACGTACGCGCTTCTTTTAAATGTCGTGAACGAGGAAGCCGAAGGAATGTCAGTCGACGAAGAAGACAAGGCGTTCATCGCGCATTTCTATCAGTACGCCTTTGTAGGCCTTATGCTGGAATGGATCCAGGACGATATGAAAGAAGATCCGGCAGCGATCATCGAGCGGCTGACGCTCCTGATGCAGGGAAATTTTGCGCGGGCGCTGGAAGCATACCGCACGGACAAAACATAACCTGTTTGACAATTCCCGCCATTTGATTAAAAATGCATCACCGCGTTCTTTTTGTTTATTGTGCCCTCCTGCTGATCTTTCTAGACTGGTAGTATACAAAAAACACCAGAACAGGAGGACTGCATATGTATTATTCAAGTGGTAATTATGAAGCGTTTGCACGCCCTGTAAAACCTGAGGGCGTAGATCACAAATCCGCATATCTGATCGGAAGCGGCCTTGCCGCGCTCAGCGCCGCCTGCTTCCTTGTCCGTGACGGACAGATGCCGGGCGATCACATCCACATTCTCGAAAAGGACTCTCATCCGGGCGGAGGCCTTGACGGCGACTACCTTCCGGGCGTCGGCTATGTCATGCGCGGCGGCCGTGAAATGGACAACCATTTCGAGTGCATGTGGGATCTGTTCCGCTCGATTCCTTCCATCGAAACGAAAGGCATCTCGGTCCTTGACGAGTACTACTGGCTGAACAAGAAAGATCCGAACTATTCGCTTTGCCGCGCAACGGTAAGCCGCGGACAGGACGCGAACACCGGCAAGTCATTCGGCCTTTCCGACAAGGGAAGTCTCGAGATCATGCAGCTCTTTATGACCCCGGACGAAGATCTGGCGAACGTAAAGATCACGGATATCTTCGACGATGAAGTTTTCAATACGAATTTCTGGATGTACTGGCGCACGATGTTCGCGTTCAAGGACGACCAGAGCGCGCTTGAAATGAAGCGCTACATGCAGCGCTATATCCACCACATCGGCGGACTTCCGGACTTCACGGCCCTTCGTTTCACGAAGTACAACCAGTATGAATCGATGGTTCTTCCGATGGTCAGCTACCTGAAGGACCACGGCGTGAACTTCCGGTACGGCGTCAAGGTTACAAATGTGCTGTTCGATATCCATGACGGAAAGAAGCAGGCGAAGACAATCATTCTTGAAAGCGAAAGCGGCGAAGAGAAAATCGGCCTGACCGAAAACGATCTGGTATTCTATACAAACGGAAGCAACGTCGAGAATTCGACCTACGGCAGCCAGACCCAAGCCACCGGCATGGACGGTGAAATTCACCCCGGCGGATCATTCGATCTCTGGCGCAAAATCGCGGCGCAGGACCCTTCCTTCGGAAGACCCGAAAAGTTCTGCATGGACCCGGAAGACAGCAACTGGGTCAGCGCGACTGTCAACACACTGGATGAAAAGATTCTTCCTTATATCCGCAGGATCTGCAAGAGAGATCCTCTCTCCGGCGGCGTTGTAACCGGCGGCATTGTTACGGTCAGAGATTCCGCATGGCTCCTTAGCTGGACGATCAACCGCCAGCCGCAGTACCGCAGTCAGCCGGAGGGACAGGTCCTTGTATGGCTGTACGGCATGTTCTCCGACCGTCCGGGCGATTATGTAAAGAAACCGATGCGGGACTGCACCGGAGCGGAGATCTGTGAAGAGTGGCTGTATCATCTGGGCGTACCGGAAGATCAGATTGAAGAGCTGGCGACAAAGAGTGCCAATACGGTCCCCGTTATGATGCCGTTTGCAAGCGCGTATTTCCAGCCCCGCGAAGAAGGCGACAGACCGGAGGTCGTTCCGGAGGGCTCGGTCAATTTTGCGTTCATCGGCAACTTTGCGGAGACGCCGCGGGATACTGTTTTCACGACCGAATACTCGATCCGTACCGGTATGGAAGCAGTTTATACTCTGCTGAATGTCGACAGAGGCGTACCGGAAGTCTGGGGAAGCGTCTATGATCTGCGCGATCTTCTGGATGCAGCCGTTGCTCTTCGCGACGGCAAAAAGCTCACGGATATGGAACTCGGCTTCAAGGAGCGCGTAGCCCTCAAGGAAACTCTCAAGAAGGTTTCCGGCACCGAAGTGGAAAAATTATTAAAGGAACACGGCATGATCTGATGCCTGCCCTCTCACCGCCGCGTAAGCGAAATGCCGCGCGGCGGTGTTTTTATGCCATTCATAAAACTCTTTCTTTCCTCTTGCAATAGCCCGTTTCATCGCTTATTATCAGAATGTAAGCGTTTACATTTCTACCGTCCGGCACCTGTTCTTTCAACCGGACGCGGCGGAATCTCCGAGGAAAAGCTATGAATATCTATGATATCGCGCGGCTTTCCGGTGTTTCGATCGCAACCGTCTCCCGCGTGATGAACGGCAGCGACAAAGTCTCCGGAAAAACCCGCAGAAAGGTACTCTCCGTCATTCAGCAGGAAGGCTATACTCCCAATCTTCTCGCGCAGGGGCTCGGTCAGGGTACGATGCATGCCATCGGCATCATGGTCCCCGAAATATCCGACCTGTTCATGTCAAGCTGCGTTTCTTATCTCGAATCCCTGCTTCTTTCGCACGGCTACAATTATGTTCTCTCCAGCAGCGGTTTCGCGCAGGACAAAAAGGAAGCCTGCGCGAGAGCTCTGCTCTCCCGGCAGATTGACGCCCTCCTTCTGGTCGGATCCACCTACGCCGGCCATGAAAAGAGCGACACGGATTTTGTGCGGAGCGCGGCGGCGCAGGTTCCTGTCTTTATCATCAATGGGTCCGTAGAGGGCGAGAACATCTACTCTTCCGTCAGCGATGATAAAAAGGCAGTCTATTCGGTCGTCACCTCGATGATCGGGAGCGGCAGGAAACGGATTCTGTTTCTCTCCGACTCCCGCTCATACAGCGCGAATGAAAAGCTGGAAGGCTATGAACAGGCGCTCCTTGCGTCCTCTCTGCCGCTGCTCGGCGAGCTCAGAATGCACGTCCCGTCCGGCATACATGACGTGCGTGATCTTCTTCTGCAGTACCGGAATCTTTCGTTCGACGCGGTGCTTGCGGCAAACGACAGCATCGCGGTCGGCGCGGTCAAGTACGCCTGCGCGCGCGGCCTGCGGATTCCCGAAGATCTTGTCATCGTCGGATACAACAATTCGACGTTTGCCGAGTGCTGCGAGCCCGAGCTTTCGAGCATTGACAACGGATTGAAGGAAATCTGCGAGAAGACAGTACAGCGCCTGATGCGGGTACTGGGCGGCGATCATGACGTCGAAAAAGATGTCACTGTCCCCTGCCGTCTGGTCCGCCGGAACACGACGGATTTCTGATCGTTTGTCAAAACAGCGCTTACTACAATTTTCCGCAAAATGTAAGCGTTTACAATTGACAAATACAGGTGTTTTGGTTTATTTTTAATGTAAGCGGTTACAAAGCTGATTATTATGTATCTGGGTCATAAGGAGGTTATAAGTCATGAAGAGTTTCATGGACAAGGATTTCATGCTGTATAACGATACAGCGAAGCATCTTTTCCACGATTATGCAGAGAACCTGCCGATCGTCGATTATCACTGCCACATCTCCCCGAAGGAGATCTATGAAGACCGCCGCTACAACAACATCGCGGAAGTCTGGCTCGGCGGCAGAAACGCGGACGGCACATATTTCGGAGATCATTACAAATGGAGACTGATGCGTTCCAACGGCACGGGCGAAGACCAAGTAACCGGCGGCGCAGATCCGTTTGTCAAGTTCACAGAGCTGGCAAAGGCGCTCGAAATGTCCATCGGCAACCCGATGTACCACTGGTGCAATTTGGAGCTGAAGAAGTATTTCGGCATCAATGAGCCCCTGACCGTGGACAACGCGAAGCAGATCTGGGACAAGACAACCGACATGCTGCAGCATGATCCCGATCTGACGGTCCGCGGCATCATCAGAAAGTCCAATGTCGCTTTCATCGGCACGACCGATGATCCTGTCGATTCGCTTGAGTGGCACGAGAAGCTCGCGGAGGTAAAGGACCTCGGCTTCAAGGTCTGCCCTTCCTTCCGTCCTGACAAGGCCGTCAATATCCAGAGACCCGGATATGTCGAATATATCGCGGAGCTGTCCAGGGCAGCCGGCATGGAAATCCAGTCCGCGGAAGATGTCTGCACTGCTCTGAACAGGAGAATTGACTTCTTCAAGGCGCATGGCTGCAAGGCATCCGACCACGGTCTTGACTATGTTCCGTTCGAGCCCTGCACAATGGAGGAAGCAGACCGCGTCTTCCGCAAGGCAATGGCCGGCGAAGCGCTTACAAAGAAGGAAATTGACGAGTACCAGACAACTGTTCTGCTGTCCCTTGCGCGCAAGTATCACCGGGAAAACATCGTCATGGAGATCCACTACTCCTGCTCCAGAAACGTCAACCGCAGAATGTTCCGTCTGGAAGGCCCTGATACAGGTTTCGATATGATCGCAAAGAGCCTTTGCTATCAGCAGCTCGCGGACTTCTTCTCCGCGCTCGATGAAAACAATGAGCTGCCCAAGTGCATTGTCTTCTCTCTGGATCAGAGCGATTTTAACCAGATTACGACCTGCCTCGGCTGCTTCCAGTCCGATGAAGTACCGGGAAAGATGCAGCTCGGCGCCGCATGGTGGTTCCTTGATACCAGAGACGGCATGGAAGAGCAGATGAAGTCTCTCGCGCGTCTTGGCATCCTCGGCAACTTTGTCGGCATGCTGACCGACTCCCGTTCGTTCCTCTCCTACACGCGGCATGATTACTTCCGCCGCATTGCCTGCAACCTGATCGGCGAGTGGGTAGAGAAGGGCGAATATCCCGATAACGATGCTTCTCTGAAGAAGATCGTTGAAGGCATCAGCTACAAGAACGCGGTACGTTATTTCGGCATCTGACGGTAAATGGTAAATGAAAGCCGGTCAGTCCGACAGGACGGCCGGCTTTCATTGCGGCATTCAGCAAAAATCTATACACGGAAAGGGGTTCCAAAATGGAAAAACTAAATTAGTGACTGCTGATTAATTAAATAGCGCTATAAAATATGGTTTTTATTATCGCATATGTTATAATGAATGCAAAGTTATTTTAACTATTGCTGTTTATCGATAAAATATGGATTTTATCATCATATATGTTATAATGAATGCAAATTTATTTTAACTATTGCTGTTTATCTTTGCATTTAAGGGTCAGCCAGCCATGTATAAAACAGTTACAGAGCACCAAATCACCTTTTTCGACTTCAATCAGAGCTGCGGGATGCAGCTTGAGGAGAAGAACGAGTGGGTTGTCCTTTCAACACGAATCGACTGGAGCGCGCTTGAAAAATTGTACGCCAGTCTGTTTCCCTCCCACAGAGGACACCCTGCGAAACCTCTGAGGATGGCGCTTGGGGCCCTCATTATCCAGAAGCGCAAAAAGCTGTCCGACCGCGCGCTTGTGAAAGAGATCGCCGAGAACCCGTAT